>NZ_JBSFCK010000032.1:0-750 GCF_053593435.1 Streptomyces sp. NPDC002306 | reverse complement strand
GGAGGACGGTCACCGCGGTCGTCACGACGCGGCCCGCCGGAACGGTCGTCACGCCGGCCGTAACCACCACCGCGGTTGTCGTCACGGCGGAAACCACCGCGGTCGCCGCCACGGTCGCCGTCACGGCGGTCGTCACCACGGCGGTCGTCGCGACGGAAACCGCCCCGATCCCCACCGCGGTCCCCGCCACGGTCATTGTCTCGACGGAAGCCGCCGCGGTCTCCACGGTCCCCGGGGCGACCGCTGCGGTCACCCCGGTCGCCGCGGTCACCACTGTCCCGTCGCCGCTGGTCGCGCTCCGGTCGATCGTCGGGAGAGTTGGTGGACATCGGTGACTCCTGTCTTCGGTACCGCAAGTCATTCTCGCGCAGCCGAGTACCCGGCGCGCTCCGGAAAAACAAAAAAAGGACCTTCGGCCCCAGCTGAACGCTGGGACCAAAGGTCCTTCCAAAGATTGTTCGGCGGCGTCCTACTCTCCCACAGGGTCCCCCCTGCAGTACCATCGGCGCTGTGAGGCTTAGCTTCCGGGTTCGAAATGTAACCGGGCGTTTCCCTCACGCTATAACCACCGAAACCCTAATGGTTTCGAGCGAACAAGCACACTCTTTAATTGTGTGTTCAACTCAAAGCCGGCAACAGTCGTTGCCTCAGAACTAACACAGTGGACGCGAGCAACTGAGGACAAGCCCTCGGCCTATTAGTACCGGTCACCTCCACCCATTACTGGGCTTCCAGATCCGGCCTATCAAC
>NZ_JBSFCK010000031.1:0-61226 GCF_053593435.1 Streptomyces sp. NPDC002306 | reverse complement strand
CGGGGAGTTTGGGTGGGGCCCCCCCTCGACCCCCAACCCCCCCCCCCCCCACTCACTACGGGCAGCCGCGCAAGCCGACGGTGCACGGGCAATCGGCCTGCGGGGACCCGGCTACGACGAGAGCGCTTCAGCCGCCGAGTCCCGCGTGCCCACGCCGGTCGTGCGGAAGCTGGCCCGGAACGCGCCGGGCGTCACCCCCAGGTGTCGCACGAACGCTCTGCGGAGCGATTCCGGCGAGCCGAACCCGGTGTGCCGGGCCACCGCCGCCATCGGCTCGTCGCCCGTCTCCAGCATCACCTGGGCGGCTTCCAGTCTGACCTGCTCCACATACCGGGCCGGAGTGGTTCCCGCCTCTTCGTGGAAGAGGCGGGTCACGTGACGGACGCTGACGCCCGCCCTGCGGGCGATGGCGGACAGGGTGTGGTTGGCACCGGGGTTCTCGGCGACCTCGTCCAGAACCCGGCGGAGCATCTCCTGACGGGTGTGCGGAGCCCGGGCGCGGACGCTGAACTGGGACTGGCCACCGGGTCGTTGCATGAAGACGACCATGTCCTTGGCGACCGCCCGAGCGACTTCCGCGCCGTAGTGATCCTCGACGAGCGCCAAGGACAGGTCGATACCGGCGCTGACACCCGCCGACGTCAGGATCCGCCCGTCGCGCACGAAGATGGCGTCGGGTTCGACCCGCACGGACGGGAACCGCAGGGTGAGTTGCCGTGTGTGGCGCCAGTGGGTCGCGGCGCGGCGGCCGTCCAGAAGTCCGGCCGCGGCCAGCAGAAAGGCTCCCGTGCAGACCGATGCCGTACGACGGGCCTTCTCGTCCAGTCGCCGAACGACGTCGAGGAGCGCGTCGTCCTTGATCAGCGTTTCCCATTCCGGGCCGCCGGGGACCAGCAGGACGTCGTACGGCTCGTCTACGTCGTCGACGGCGAGGTCCGCACTGAGGCTGACGCCGGCGGAGGTGACCACCGGTGCCCCGTCCTCGGACGCTGTCCGCACCTGGTAGTGGCCGCCGAACTCGTTCGCCGAGGTGAACACTTCGATGGGACCGGTCACATCGAGCAGGCGCACCCCGGGGAAGACGAACACCGTCACGGTGAGCGGGCCCGTACCAGTGTGCTTGGGGTTCATCGGGTGCCTCCGGGCCGTGCGTCGTGGTGCGCACCGTCGCACGTGCCCCGGGGGACGCGGAACGGCGTTTCCACATGGGTGTTCGGCCATCATGCGCCGTGAACAGCGCCGATGCCACGACGGGCTGCCTCTCACCTAGGAGGAGATGCCTCCCAGTCCCCGCGTCGGCCGCTGCTCAGGAGACGTTCCGCTCGGTTCGGGTCCCCCGCGTGCGATCCGTGCCAGGTCGGTCATCAGGGAGTCCAGCCACGACACGGTCGCGTAGTACAGGCGCGGTGCGCCGGGCGGTTCCGAGGTGAATCCCTCGACGGCGGGGGCGATCCGCGGCACGGGGGCGGTGGGTGTGTCGCCGCCGGGGTCCAGGGCCGCCGAGACGAGCAGCATCCGCCCGCACACCCGGTCCCCCAGCCCGCTGACGGACTCGGCGGCCGCCGGGACCAGCCTGGCGAGCGGTGGTTCCAACAGGCGCTGCGATCCCCACAGGGTGTGGTGACCGGCCATCAGTGTCGCCTGCCAGTCCACTCCGGGCAGGGCGTCGCCGCGCCCTCTCCCCCACCCCCCGAAAGGTGTCGGCTCGCTCTGGAACTGGGCGTACGCGGACTCCGCGAGAATCACCGCCTGCCGTAGCGAACGATGGGTGGGCGCCCCGAACGGTGTGGCCGCCGTCCCGGCCGCCATCGAGGCACTGGTCGCCACCACGATCTCGGCCGCCCTGCGCAGGAGTTCCGCCGCCGCGTTGCGCAGCTCGTCGTGAGCACCGCGCGGCCAGGCCAGCAGGCCGAAGACGGCGCCGATCGCGCTGCCGACCAGGACGTCCAGCAACCGGACCTCCGCGAGCCGCCACGTCGGCGGCGCCAACTGGGCGAAGACCAGGGCCACGAGCACGGTGAAGAGACCCTGCGCCCAGCCGACGCCCTTGACCGGCCCCACCGTGAAGGCGAGGAGCATCCACACCGGCAGTACGGCGGCGTACACGGCGGTGTCGGTGCCCACCAGAGTCAGCAGCACCGCGGTGACCAGCGCCCCGGCCAGGGTGCCCGCGAGTGCCACCCGGATGGTTCTCCAGGTTTCGTCCATGGTGGTCCGGGTGAGGGTGAGGGTCGCCAGCATGGCCCAGAACCCGTGCGGCAGGGTGTCCACCCCGGCCACGAGCCGGGCCGCCGTCAGGGCGACGGCGAGACGAGCGGCGTTCTGGAAGAACACCGACCGGCGTCCGCCGTGGCCGCGCAGCCGGTGCCACCACAGGTACGGGGCCCGGACCCGGGCGTACCAGAAGTGACTCGGCGAGACCTCCACCGACGCCCGCCGGCCATGTACCGCCAGGTCTGCCGCCGCGCCCATGGCGAGCGCCGCGTCGGCGATCTCCAGCACGGCGGCATGCCGGCACAGTACGGCGGGCGGGAACTCCGGCGTGGGGACGGTGTCGTCGGCGTGCGCGGCCGTGGATGGCGTCGTGGCCGTGGGAGCCGTCCCGTCCTCAAGCACGGCGGCGGATGTCGTCGGGGGCGGGGAAACGGCACCACCGGACAGCCGCGACAGGTGTGCACGGGCCGCGACCAGCTCCTCGTACGCGGCCACGGGCGACGGCCCCTGCCGCAGACAGCTCGCGGTCGCCGTACCCACCTCCGCGACCGCGTGCAGTACGGCGGTCACGCCGGGGCCCGGATCGTCGCCCGGCGTGCCGGACAGGTGCGCCAGTCTGTCGAGCAGGGTGCGGGTGGCCAGCCCGGTGTGGGCGAGGGCACGGTCGCGCACTCCCGGTCCCGCGGGACGTTCCGCCTCCGGCACGGTCAGGGAGCGTAGCGACCACCCGAGGTCACGGGCCGCCCGGAGGTCCGCCCCTTTCAGGGCGTACGGAGGTTCGGCGAGCAGCGTCGCGCAGTGCGCGGCGGTCCGCGCGGCCCGGGCGGCGCGCTCCCGGTAGGGCGGCGGAGCCGGCTCGGGGAGGATCAGCGCCTCGGCGGCGATGAAGAGGACCAGTCCGGTGGTCGTCCCGATCAGCCGGTCGCCGAGCGAGCCGGGATCGTACGGGGGGAAGGACGGCAGGATGTAGAGGAGTTGCAGGCCCGGTGCCGCCCCCGCCAGGCGTGGCCCGCCCACGGCGGCGAAGGCCAGCGCGAAGCCGACGACTAGCATCCCGACGACGGCGCTCCAGGTGCGTACGGACAGATAGGTTCCGACGACCACCAGCACCCAGCACATCGGTAGCAGGCGCGACGTGAGCACGGCGCGCTGACGCCCGGCGCCGGGGATCTTGGAGAGACCGCCCAGCGCCACAGCGGCGAACAGCGCGTAGGTGGCCGCGACAGGGCGGTCGAGGCCGTAACGGAAGAAGGAGAAGGCCGTCGTGGCGACCAGGGTCACGCGTACGGCCCGGCGGCCCGAAGCCACGTAGGCCGCCCGTATCCGACCGGCCGCGGCACCCCACACCCCTACAGGATCACGCAGCACCGGGCGCCCGGCACATTGTCCGTGGAGGGCCCCCTCCGACCGGGCCCCGCGGCGCGCCGAACTCCGGCCGTCCAGGGCCGAAGCGTCCGAAGAGGCGACTCCTGTCCGGTCGGTCGCGGCCCGGGGCGCGGTCGCCCGGGGCGGCCGCCGGCACGCCACATGCGCGCGATGAGATCGCCGCGTGTCACGCGGCCCGTGCCGTCACCAGGGGAACCTCGCCCGCGTCACGCCGCCGCACCTGCCGTCACCTGGGAAACCTCGCCCGTGTCACGATCCCCGGCCAGGCGCAGTGTCGCGAGGGCCGCCAATCCGGCGACGCTGCCGAAGGTGAGGGCGGCGGGTACACCCTGACCGAGCGCGGAGAACAGGTGCACGGGACCCCACACGCCGACGGTGTCGTCCAGTGCCATGTGCAGCACTTGGCTCGCCAGCAGTCCGAGCACGGTCGCGCAGACCGCGCCGATCGCCATCGCGGGCGCCGTGGTCCGGGTGAGCAGGCCGGGCAGCAGCCGCAGCGCCCACCACACCACGGCCAGCATGACCACGTCGGCGGCTCGGTACAGCAGCCAGTCGCCGAGGGGTGTGGTCGCCGGGCCCGCCCAGCCGCCGAGCAGCAGCCACTGCCGCAGCAGGTCGCCGGGCTCGGACAGCAGCCCTCCGCCGCCGAACGACGTCTGGATACGGGCCGCCACCGAGTCGTACGAGAGGACGACCAGGGACAGCGCGATCACCGTGGTCCCGGCGCTCGCGGCCAGGCGGGCGGCGCGTGGCGGCACACTCCGCCGGGGCACCGGTTCCTCGCCCTTGGCGGTGACACGCGCCACGATCACCGTGATCCCGGCGGTCAGCAGCGCCGTGAACACGGTGACCGGCCCACTCGACGCGATCTCGTTCGCGAGCTGGGGCAGGACCCGGTAGCTGCCGCGTCCACGCGATGCGATCAGCCATGGCGCGGAGACCGTCACCGCCAGCGTGCCGGCGACCGGGCCCCAGGCCCACAGCGCGAGCAGCGTGGCCGGTGTGCGGCCCCGCGTGGGTGGAATCCTGCGCAACAGGAGCAGAGCGCCCGCCAGGAAGAACACGAAGACCGCCACGAACCTGATCTGCATCGCGGTGCTGTACAGAGCGGCGTACTCGCCGGTGCCGCTGAGGGAGCCGGCCGTGCCCGCGTCCGCGGTCCCGTCGGACAGCGGGGTGGTCGGGGAGTCGTACGACCAGGGTGCGAGCCATCGCCGGAGTTCGCTGACGGACTGGATGTCGAACACGCCGGTGGCGCCGCGCAGTTCCAGTGCCGGTGTGCTCGCCCCCGCCCACCACAGCAACAACGTGATCGACAGGCCTCCGACCAGTGCCGGTATCACCGCACGCCGATATGTCATGTGCTTCCCCCCCGTTGGTCCCGCATACACGCGTCTTCGGAACAGCCAAAGGGTAGAGGTGATGATCGCTTGCGCGTACGCCGGTCACACGGCGGACCGTTCCCGGGGTGGGGAGCCCACCGTCGCTCCCGATCCCCTGGGTACCTTCGCGCTCCTGGACGGTCGCCGTCGCCGCCAGCGGTGACCTGCTGTGACGCCCGTTATCTGGCTGTAAATGCGTGTATCTCATGATCGACCTATGCTGAGGTCGGGAAGACTCGGTCAGTCGACGGCCGGCCCTGAGCCGGCGGGAAGCGGGCTCCCATGACGGAGCGGTTCAAACAGCTGGGACTGGTCGGTGAGATGGCCGCCGAGTTCCTCGGCACCATGGTGCTGATTCTCTTCGGCGCCGGCGTGGTGGCCCAGGTGGCCGCCGGCGGTGCGCTCACCACTCCGCCCGGCGGCCTCGGAGACCACGACAGCATCTCCTGGGCGTGGGGGATCGGCGTCACCATGGGTGTCTACGTCGCGGCACGTCTCAGCGGCGCACACCTCAACCCCGCCGTGACGGTGACGCTGGCCGTGTTCAAGGGCTTCTCGTGGCGCAAGGTGGCGCCGTACGTGGTCGCCCAGACGGTCGGCGCGTTCGTCGCCGCACTCCTCGTGCGCTGGAACTACACCGAGGCGCTGGCGAAGGCCGACCCCGGCCACACCATCAAGACGCAGGGCGTGTTCTCCACGCTGCCCGCCAACGGCAACCCGAACCTTCCGGTCCACGAGTGGGGCGCGTTCCGCGACCAGGTCATCGGCACCGCTCTCCTGCTGCTGCTCATCCTGGCCATCACCGACCTGCTCAACACACCGCCCGGTGCGAACCTGGCCCCGTTCATCACCGGTCTGGTCGTGGTGGGCATCGGCATGGCCTGGGGCACCAACGCGGGCTACGCGATCAACCCGGCCCGCGACTTCGGCCCGCGGCTGGCCAGCTTCATCACCGGCTACCGGGGAGCGTGGCGGGATCAGTACGGCAATCTCTACTTCTGGGTGCCGATCCTCGGCCCGCTGGTCGGCGGTCTCATCGGCGGGGCCCTGTACAAGAGTGTGATCAGCCGGTTCCTGCCCTCGGCGGAACCCGAGCCCCCCGGACGCGTCCCCGCTCCATAGCGCTGACACCAGCCCGTCCGCTTCATCCCCACACGGCCTGGGCCAGGGCCGCGCCCGCGAAGGCGGCGCCGAGCCCGGCGACCACGCTGGTGATCACGTTGGCGGCGGCGAGAACCCGCGCCCCGCCCTCGGCCAGACGCAACGTCTCGTACGAGAACGTCGAGTAGGTGGTCAGAGCGCCGCAGAAGCCGGTGCCCAGCAGCAGCCGCAGGGAGTCGGAGGCCGCCCCGTAGGTGACCGCGCCGGTCAGCAGCCCCAGGATCAGGCAGCCGGTGACGTTGACGATGAAGGTGCCCCAGGGGAAGACGGTGTCGTACCGGGCCTGTACGGCGCGGTCGGTCAGGTAGCGCAGTGGTGCCCCCACCATCGCGCCGACCACCACGAGAAGCCATGTCACTTGGCCTCCCCCTCTTCCCCACTGCTCACGTCGCCCTTCTTGCCCTTCTTGCTCCGCTTGTCCGTGTGTCGTCCGGCGTAGCGGATGACCTCACACTCGTCCAGGGTCACCAGGCCCTCTGTCACCAGGTCGTCGAGCTGGGGCAGAAAAGCGCGGATCCGGGTCTCCTCGTCGACGACGACGATCGCGACCGGCAGGGCCTCGCTCAGCGACAGCAGGCGGCTGGTGTGGACCAGAGAGGAGGCACCGAAGCCCTCGATCCCCTTGAACACGCTCGCGCCGGCCAGCCCGGCCCGGTGGGCGCGGTGGACGATCTCGCTGTAGAGCGGCTTGTGGTGGAAGGTGTCGCACTCCCCGATGAAGATCGTCATCCGGAGTGCGGAGCCGTGCGACCGCGTCATGTCGTCCTCCAGGAGATCAGGCGGCGGGTCGCCGCGGCCGCCAGCCACACCGCCGCGAGTGCGGTGAGCAAGGTGACCACCAGATAGGCGAGGCCGGTGCGGGCATGGCCGCTCCGCACCAGTTGCTGGATGTCGACGGCGTAGGTGGAGAACGTGGTGAAGCCGCCCAGCACACCGGTGCCGAAGAAGGGCCTCACCAGCCGGTGCGCGGCCCACGCCTCCGAGATGATCACCATGAACACGCCGATCACCGCGCAGCCGACCGTGTTGACCAGCAGAGTGGTCCAGGGAAAGGCATCGGTGGGGGTGGGCCAGAGGAGCGACCCCCCGTAGCGGGCCGTGGCTCCGAGCGCACCGCCCACGGCGACGACGGCGATCACGGGTGCCTGACCGCGGGCCGGCTCGCGGCGTCGGACGGGTGCCGGTGGAGCGGCCTCGGGGTGCGGCGGCCCGGTCCTCCGGTCGCGCGGGGCTGTCATCGGCGTACGCCTCCTACTCGTGCGGCGCCTCGGCACGCGGGCGCGCTGTGTCACAAGTAGGGACTGTCGGCGGCACCGGTGCCGCGGTTCGGGTACGGCGAGCCCCACCACCGCTCAACGGTCACGTCGGGCCGCCTGCCACCAGGGTACCGGTCGGCGGCCTGGAGGGCAGCGCGGCCAGGCATCGGAACACCGGCGTCACCTGGCAGCCCCCTGCTGTCCGGTCTGCCCCTGTCGAAGAGGCGGGCGCCGGTCACCGTCCCTCGGCAACACCCGTTCCCCGCGCGGCCGGCCACGCGCGGGGGTAGGGCACGCGCAGGGATTCCGGTGCGAGCGCCGTGTGTTCGGCTGCCGCGTGGAGGCGTCCGTCGCGCAGGACGACGGCGCCGCTGCCCAGCATCGTGTCGATCAACTCGGCGGCGAGCACCTCCCTCGAGCGGCCCAGCAGCCGTGCCGCGTCCGTCAGCCAGGCCCGCGCGTGCAGGTACGGTTCGGCCTCGGCTGCCGGGATCCCGTCACGGATCATCAGGGCGAAGGCGAAGACGCGCCGTGCGCCGTACCAGACGGCGCCGTCCGGGTCGTCGACGAGTCGCTGGGCCCGGCGCAGCGCGGTGGTGAACGCCGCCGTGGTGTCGGCCGGAATCGGCCCGTGGGAGGGCAGGATGACGCGGGGAGTGAGGGCGGCCAGACGTTTCAGCGAGCCGAGTGCCGTGGTGGCCGCTCGGGGGCCGTCGAGGGCGAGGTCGACCCAGCCGACGTCGTAGTCCGACAGGGCGTCACCGACCACGAGCAGGCGCTCGTCCGGCTGCCACAGCGCCAGGTGTCCTGGGGTGTGCCCGGGGGTGTGGACGACTTCCCAGTCGGCGTCCCCGAGGCGCAGGACCTGGCCGTCGTCGAGCGCCATGTCGACCGTGTACGGGGCGACCGGCTGGTCGAGATGCTCGGCCGCGCAGCAGCCCGGGTCCCTGCGGGTGATCGCGTCGGCCTCCACGACGTGGGCCGCGACACCCGAACCGCTCGCCTGCAGCGCCGCGTTGCCGCCGACGTGGTCGGAGTGCCAGTGAGTGTTCACGACCAGGTCGATGTGGCCGGCGTGTGCGTGCGCCCAGGCGGCGGTCTGTGCGGCGTGGCCGACGAACCCGCTGTCGACCAGGGCCGGCTGTCGCCCGTGCAGCAGGAGCAAGTTGGCGTCGGGAAAGGGCCTTTGCCGCCAGGTCACCCAGGACGGCAGCGGCTGCGCGCTCACTGCCCGGGCCTGTTCACGCGGATCAGTGTCTGCTGCCCTGTGGCGACGAGTTCTTGCCGTCCGTCCTGGACGGCGAACACCTCCAGTCGGCAGATGGTGAGGGTACGGCCGCACTTCAGGACGGTGCCGATCGCCTCGATGTGGTCGCCGACGGCGGGCGCGAGGAGGTTGATCTTGTACTCGACGGTGAGGACCTCGGCGTCCTCCGGGAACAGCGTGTAGGCCGCGTAGCCGCCGGCGCTGTCCGCGACGGCGCTGGTGGCGCCCGCGTGGAAGTAGCCGTGCTGCTGGGTGACTTCGGGCCTGCCGGGCAGCACGATGTGCACGCGGCCGGGCGCGATGTGCGAGAGGCGCGCACCGAGGTGACTCATGAGCCCCTGGCTGCCGAAGCTGTCCTGGATGCGTCGGCGCACCTCGGGGCTCGCCTCTTCCTGCCGCGTCCGGTCTTCCATGTGTTCTCCTTCGACAGGCAGCACGGCGTGGGCGAGTGGCGGGGCCGACTCGTCAGGGAAGATCAGGGTGATATGCCCGAAGGTGTTTGCGCGTGTCCAC
This sequence comes from Streptomyces sp. NPDC002306, assembly GCF_053593435.1. Taxonomy (NCBI): domain Bacteria; kingdom Bacillati; phylum Actinomycetota; class Actinomycetes; order Kitasatosporales; family Streptomycetaceae; genus Streptomyces; species Streptomyces sp. NPDC002306. The sequence goes on along the minus strand of NZ_JBSFCK010000031.1, from coordinate 52,047 downwards.
CATGACCGTGTCATCAGGGAAGAATCTTCTTCATGGACGCCATGGACCACAAGATTCTCACCGAGCTGCAGATGGACGGCCGCCTCACGGTGACCGAGCTCGCCGCCCGCGTGGGGCTGAGTGTCTCGCCCTGCCACCGCCGCGTGCGTGACCTCGAACGGGAGAAGGCGATCCGCGGCTACCGCGCCGTCGTCGACCCCAGCGCCGTCGGCCTGGACTTCGAGGCACTCGTCTTCGCCACCCTGCGCTGGGAGGACCGCGACACCGTCGAGGCCTTCGAAAAGGCCGTGGCCGCCATCCCCCACGTCATCCAGGCCCAGCGCCTGTTCGGCGAACCCGACTACCTCCTGCGTGTCGCGACCGCCGACCTCACGGCCTATCAGCACCTCTACGACGAGCGGCTGGCCAAGCTCCCCGGCGTCCAGCGTCTGACGTCCACCCTCGTCATGAAGAACGTCGTCCAGGACCGGCCACTGCCCGAGTAGTCACCTTCGAAGGCTCCACGACACCGTCCGGATCCCGGTGAGCTTCGGCAACGCACGGGGCCCGCCCCGCACATCGTGCGGAACGGGCCCCGTGATCGAGCGCCGGGCAGGCCTTGCACCTGCATTTCCCCGCAGGAAGCGGGGCGTCTTTCCTTGGACCACCAACGCAGCGCCTGTCGCCTTGCGTTCCGGCGACCAGCTCAGGATCAAGCTTAACCCATGCTGCCGACCCTCCCGCTTCCCGGTATGACCGCGCGCCGGTACGGAGGGTTCCGGCGCTCACGTCACCGGAACCCTCCGCCGGCTCAGGACCGGCCGTCTACTGCCTCTTCCCACCGCCGAGGATCTGGCCCAGCAGATCGCCGAGCCCGCCGCCCGCACCCGGTGTGCCACCCGCTCCCGCGGCGGTGGCCTTGCCCCCGGCCGCGCGCTTGGCGAAGACGGCCATCAGCACCGGGATCAGCAGTTCGATGACCCGGCTGACGGTGGCGGCGGGGATGCCGGTCTTCCTGGACACGGCGGCGGCGACGGGCTTGCTCAGTTTGGCGAGCACCCCGGCCATCAGGCCGCCGCCCAACAGGCCTCCACCGAGGGTGGCCACGCCTTGCAGCGGCGGCGCGGCGACCTCCGCGACCGCCTGGCGGACCTCGTCGTCCTCCACGTCGGCCTTTTGTTGGAGGTCGGCGGTCATGGTGCCCACCGTGACCTCGATCGTCTGGCGTGCGCCGGTGGCGTCGGTGCCGAGCAGAGCGGCGATCTCCGTCAGCCTGTCATCGCCGAGCTCGTCTAGCACGTCGTCCTGGAATGAAGGTTCGCTCATGTCCGGCACAACGAGCGAACCCGACCGGACGTGACGGATGCGATGCCACACCCTGACTCCGCGCCGGGGACGGGCTCGACGCGCGCGGCCCGACGGCGTCGGCTCACTTCGCCTGCGCGAGCCGGACGGCGTCGGGGCCGGCCGGGAAACGCAGCTGCCCGGTCGTGTCGTGGACGGCCCGCCAGACCGTCTCGGCGACATCGCTCTCCGTCGTGAACACGTCCTGGCCCATGAAGTCACCCATCGCCTTCTCCACGAACGGCGCATACGGCGCCGAGACCAGCTCCTCCATCGGTACGCCGTTCGTCGCCTTGCCCGCGAAGTTCGTCGTCAGGCAGGCGCCCGGCTGAACCGTCTTCGCCCGCACGCCGAAGGGAGCGAGTTCGAGCGCGAGGGACGCGGTGAACCCCTCGACCGCCATCTTGCTCGCCTTGTAGACGGCCGAGAGCGGCATGTGGCCCAGCACCACGCTGGAGGTCACGTTGACCACCACGCCCGATCCGCGCTCGCGGAACCGGGGCAGCACCGCCTGTGTCATCGCCATCGCGCCGAACGTGTTGGTCTCGAAGACGTCCCGCACCCTGCTCATCGGGATGTCCTCGAACACGCTGATCGAGGGGACGCCCGCGTTGTTGACCAGGGCGTCGACGCTCCCGGCGGTCTCCAGCGCGGCGGCGATGGACTCGGCGCTCGTCACGTCGAGCTCGATGACGCGCAGCCGGTCCGACTCGGGCAGGACTCCGGCGCGCGGCGTCCGCATCGTGGCGATGACGTTCCACCCCTGCGAGTGGAAGTAGCGGGCGGTCTCGCGTCCGTAGCCGGAAGAGGCGCCGGTGATCAGGATGGTCTTCATGGTGTGTGCTCCGGGTGAGGTGGTGGGATCTACGGACCGACAGGCACGTTCCTGCTCCGTAGAGGAGTTCGTCATCCCATTGAATCGCCCTGAGCTGCGAAAACAGTAGACTCATCCTCTCTCGTTCTTGCACGATCCTGCCCGTCATCCCACCTTTCGCCCGCGCCCAGCGCCCCTCCTCCCGGAACTCGGCCGCGACCTGGCCGACGGACGCGGGAGCCGGGCGCTCGGGGGTGTCACTGGTCTCGCGTAGCCTCCGCGCGGAGGCGTGGGCCGTGACCCGCGCGGATGGGGGCGGCGACGTGAGTGACCACAAGGAGTGGCCGACAGAGCGCGATCGGGACGCGGCGCTGATCATCAGGACCGATCACAGCGACGAAGCGGCATGGGCCGCTCTGCGGGCGGAACTGATGACACCCTGGGGAGACGGGGACTTCGAACCGTACGTGCACATCGCCGACGGCCCGGAGTGGGCGGGATGGACACCGGCTCAGCTCCTCGCCACGGCGTCCGCCGACGAGGAGTCGGGCGTCGTGTTCCTCGCCGACCGTGACTCCATGCGTGACCGGCCCGGCACATTGCTGGCGGTGGCCGTACTGAGCAGGGAAGAGTGCGACAGCGACGAGGAGTTCGAGGCGGACGGCGGTGAGTTCCGTACCGTAGCCGTCGGGGTCCACGAGATCCACGCGAACCTGATGATCGCCAATCTGTCCTTCGGCGATTTCAAGGAAGCGGCCGAAGGTGATCCGCAGGGCGTCTTCCGGGGGTTCGCCGTCTGACGGACGAAACCCTCCGACGGGTCCGCTCGGTGAACGACCCGGAGCCGTGAGCGGATCGCCCGACCGGCCTGGAGGTCGGTCACCCGGTCGTCGCGGCCGCCACCGCGTGGGCGGCGGCGCGTGGGCGGCGGCGGCGCGGTGAGCATCGTGCCCGGCGAGACCCCGAGTGACTCATCGCCCCGGCATCCCGCATCCACACGGCTGCCGTTCAAGTGCCCGCGCTCGGCGCTTCGTCACGAGTCCAGATCGCAGAACCCCCATGCGCTCCTGGGCGTTCAGTCGCGGACCAGGTCGTGTCAGTGGCCCGCCGCATACTGACGCCCATGCGAATGACGGAGAACGCGATCAGGCGGGCATGGCATCGGACAGTCGCGGACTCCGACCTGCTCGACGACGTCATGCTGCCGCCCATCGGCTCCGCACCCGGCCAGTACGCACAGCGGGCGGGTGATCCCGGGGGCCTCTACCTCGTCGTGGACGAGGACGGCACCGTGCGCGGCTACCGGGGCCCGCACCGGGAGATCTTCGCGACCAGGGATCTCGACCAGGTGCTGTACTTCGCCGCAGAGGAGGCGGTCGGCAGACTCGCCGAGCACATCGTGGCCCACTCCCCCGGCCAGGGCGCGGTCACCGATCTCGTCACCGGACAGGCCGGGATGCTGGACGAGATCGACCCCGCTTGGGGAAGCAGGTTCCGCGACGGCGGCGTGGACGGCACGCGGACGGCGCGGCCGTGCCGCCGCGATCCGCTGGAGCACCTCGCCTGGATCGCGGGCACATGGCGCGATCAGGACCCCTACACCAACCTCGCGTTCTTCCGCGGCGAGGACATCAGCGCCGAGCGGATCGCCCTGCTCCACGGCGCCGATCCCGGCCAGACGGCCGCCGGGACACGCCTGTCGGACCTGCGCGCCATGGACGGCACCGGCCGTGACCAATGGGAGATCGAGTGGGAGAGCTGCTGCTTCGGGCAGGCGGGCGACTGGGCCTTCCTGATGTACCACGAGACGCCACCCGGCATCAGAGCCGACAGCGCGGCTCTTGCCCGGCTCGGGGTCACGGAGACCGTGCGGCTCAGCGCCTGCGCCGCGAAGGCCATCTACACGTTCGGCTACACACGCGAGGGCCGCCGCGTCGACGACGACTGGGGTGCCCTGGAACTGATCTGGTACAAGCGGGGTCACGCCCCCTACTACCGGGGCGGTCAACTCGACTTCCTCAACCGGGCCCTACGCCGCGCCGAACTGGATCACCCGGAACTGACCGACGAGTTCGAGCTGTATTTCCACGCCCTGGATAGCGCACTCGGCCTTCGGCTGCCCCAGCGGGACATCCAGGCGGGCACCGTCCAGGCCGCACAGTGGGCACGCGGCAACTCCGGTCGAGGTGACGAACTCCCGTCGGGATGAGTCACGGACGGCGAGGAGGTCGCGCAACGGCCGCGCCCCGGCGCCGCTGACACCGACAGCCGACAGCCGTCGGCCGACAGCCGCCACCGCGGTTTCGGCGCCCCGCCGCCGCGCCGGGCATCGCGTCCCGCGGGATCACACCATGCGAAGTGCCCTGTCCCTGGTGCATGATGAACTACCTTGAAAATTAAGGATGTTGGAGGAACCGCGCGATGCCGGCGTGGCATCGGTACAGGCACGAGCCCGCCGATGACACGACGTGTCCACCGCGCCCGGACGACACCCGTACACCGCGTATCCGAACCACACGCGTCCACGGCGTACACGGCGGCGGTCACATGGAGCGGCTGTGACCGGAGCCCCGTGGCCGGAGCACCGCGAGCGAAGCACTGCGCAAGGTGAGAACTCGACGTGGGAGGAGGGACCGTGACGTATGCGAGAGCCCGGTCGGTCTGCGGGATCGTGACGGTGTGCGCGGCGCTGCTGGCCGGCTGTACGGACGGAGGCGGCGCACCGGGCGGGGAAACGTCGCGGGAGTCGAGCCCTGGTGCGGGCCGCAGCGCCGGTGGCGCGCGGACCGGGGCGTCCACAGGAGCGGGCACCGGCACGGACGCGGGTACCGGGGCCGGTGCGTTACCCGCGGTGTCGCCGACGGAGCAGGCGGATCCGGCGAAGCAGCCGCACACCGTGGACGAGGCCGAGGCGTTCGTACGGAAGATGATCGCCGATCCGGAACTGGTCGGGTCGGGGGCGACGCGGGCGACGCCGTACGAGAGCGACCCGCGCACCTGGGCGGTGCTGGGCGCGGACTGCGCATGGCAGCGGCAGGAACTGCCGCGGGACATCCTGGCGACTCTGACCCGCCACTTCGAAGTGCCCGCCGACGGTGCCGAGGAGGCGGTGCGGCTGTCGACGACGGTCACGGTGCACCGCACGGCACTGGACGCGGCCTGGGAGGAGGCCGGGATGCTGGAGGAGGCGGTCGGCTGCCCCGAGCAGACCCTGCGGCCCGGCGAACGGCTGACCGGTCTCGCCTCGACGGCCGTCGCATGGGGTGAGAGCGGCAATGTGACCAGTGACGACTCCCTGTCGGAGTCGGGCGAGTGCGTCAGCGACACCCGGGGCGGGCCGTACGTCTACTCGTGGACACAGGCGCTCTTCGGCTCGGTCGTGATCAGCGCCTCCGTGTGCGGAGGGCACCGGCAGACCCTGCGCGAGGTGGAGGTGGCGAGCAGGATGCTGCTGCGGGTGCAGGCGGCGATCGGAAGCCCCACCGGAGCGGGTTCGGCCTCGCCGGAACCGGATCCGTCGTCCTCCGCCGAGAGTCCGGAAGCCAAGGACGCCGAGGGAGGCGCGTGATGGAACGGCTGCTTGCCACCGACCCCTCGCGTCTGGGCGGGAACCGGCTGCTGGGGCGGCTGGGCGCCGGCGGCATGGGCGTGGTCTACCTCGCCCGCACCGAGACCGGCGAGCTGGCCGCGGTGAAGGTGATCCAGCCCGAGTACGCCGAAGAGGCGGAGTTCCGGGCCCGGTTCCGCCGCGAGGCCACCTCCGCCGGGCAGGTCGACAGCCCCTGGGTGGTGCGGGTGCTCGGCGCCGACACGGCGGCGGGGGCGCCGTGGCTGGCCACCGCGTTCGTGCCCGGGCCTTCCCTGGGCGAGGCGGTCGCGGCCTGCGGCCCGCTGCCGGACCGTGCGGTACGGGTGCTGGGCAAGGTCCTGGCACGCGCCCTGACCGCCGTGCACGAGGCGGATCTGGTGCACCGGGACGTCAAACCGGGCAACGTCCTGCTCGCCCTCGACGGTCCCCGGCTGATCGACTTCGGCATCGCGCGCCCGACAGCGGCCGACGAGACGGAGCTGACCTCGCAGGACATGGTGGTCGGCACCCCCGGCTACCTCGCCCCCGAGCAGGCTCAGGCGCGGCAGGTGGGGGCGGCGAGCGACGTCTTCTCGCTGGGGTGCGTCCTGGCGTACGCGGCGACCGGCCGCCCGCCGTTCGGCACCGGCGCGGCGGACGCGCTGCTCTATCGCACCGTGCACGACACCCCCGTACTGGACGGTGTCGCGGACCCCGAGTTGCGGGCGCTGCTGGACCGCTGCCTGGCCAAGGACCCCGAGCGGCGGCCGACGGCCGCCCAGGTGGACGCCGAACTGGTGGAGGACGCCCCCGCCGGCACCGTCGACTGGCTGCCCGACCCGGTGGTGAGGATGATCGCCGAACGGTCGGCGGAGATGCTCGCCCTGCCGGGCATCGAGCCCACCGTCCTGTCGGAGCCGCCCGCGTCGCGGGCGCCGGGCCGTCGCAGGATCCTGGCCCTGGGCGGCGGCGCTGCCCTGCTCGCGGCGGGCGGCGGCGCGGCGCTGTGGGCTGCACTGCGCGACGACCCGGACTCCCCGCCGGCGCGGAGCGCGGGAAGTTCCTGGGTCATCGGACTGCACGCGGATCTCACCGGCCCGCAGCGGGAGACCGGGCGTGCGCAGGAGCGTGGAGCGCGGCTGGCGGTGGAGCGGTTCAACGCCCGCAGGACCAGGCCCTTCACGCTCGCCCTGCGCACCGAGGACGACCGGGGTGAGGCCGTCCGAGCGGTGCGGGCGGCTCGGCGGCTGACCGGCGCCGCCGACGTGGTGGCCGTGCTCGGTCCCACCGACTACACCTCGACGCAGGCCGCGCTGGAGGTCTACGACGGTGCCAGGATGCCGCTGTTGACCGTGTCGGAGCTGTCGACCAGTGCCGCGCGGACGGCCCTCGCCAGCACCGTCCCGCACGCCTACTTCCGTGCCGCCTGCCTGTCCGCGTACGGCGCCTTCACCACCGTGACCTCACTCGGCGTGGCGGGCGTGAAGAGCCTGGGCATGCTGGGCGACCGGGCGGGCAGGCTCGCCGGGATGGAGTCCGTGATCGTGGCCCACACCGCCGCGCGCGGCCGGCTGTCGCTCTATCTGCGCGTGGTGCCCGCCCTGGCGAGCACGAGCGCACTGGAACCCGTCGTCGACGACATGATCGGTCACGGCGTCGACGGATTCTTCTACGTCGGCACCCCTGAACGCGCCGCCGCCGTCGCCCGCACGCTCGCGGAGCGGAACTTCGCCGGGCCCCGCTTCCTCGATCCCGCCTCGGCCACCGCGGCCTTCGTCTCCCGGGCGGGGCAGGCGGCCGAGGGCTGGCAGACGCTGACGTCGTACATCGGTCCGGACGCCGCCCCGGTGCGCGACTTCGCCGCCGCCTACCGCAAGCGGTACGGCGACGCGCCGGGTCCCTGGTCGGCCGAGGCGTACGACGTGACGCGCCTGCTCGCCGACCGGCTCACCGCCCTCGCGCCGAAGGGCGGCGGACGGCCCTCTCACGAGCGGCTCACCCAGGCTGTCGCCGGGGCCCGGTTCACCGGGGTGGCGGCGACGTACGCCTTCGACGCGGACAAGCAGATGAAGGCGCGGCGACTGCACCGATTCCGCGTCACGGACGGCCGGTTCGCCTACGGTGGCGCGCTGGACATCTCCGGAACCTGACACCGGAGAGGGCGCCGATGCGGTCGTTGCACGCACAGGACCCGGACGAACTGGGCGGGCACCGAATGCTCGCCCGGCTCGGTGCGGGCGGCATGGGTGTGGTCTACCTGGCGCGCACCCCTGCCGGAAACCTGGTCGCCCTGAAGGTCATCCGTGCCGAGTACGCCGCCGAGCGGGCCTTCCGGGAGCGGTTCCGTCGCGAGGCGCGGCTCGCGCGAGGGTTCACCGGCCGCTGGCTGGTTCCGGTGACCGCCGCCGATGCCGAGGCCCGCGAGCCGTGGCTGGCCACGGCGTTCGTGCCCGGCCCCTCGCTGGCCGAACTGGTCGACGGACACGGCCCGCTGCCGCCGCACGCCGTCGCCGCGCTCGGCGCCCGACTGGCGGAGGCGCTGGACGAGGTGCACGCCGCCGGGCTGGTGCACCGGGACGTCAAGCCCGGCAACGTCCTGCTCGCCCTCGACGGTCCCCGGCTGATCGACTTCGGCATCGCCCAGGCCCACGGCGCCACGGCGTTGACCGAACCCGGCGCGCTGATCGGCACCCCCGGCTACCTCGCTCCCGAGCAGATCCGTACGGGTGGCGAGGCCGTTCCCGCGAGCGACCTGTTCGCGTTCGGCTGTGTGCTGGCCTACGCGGCCACCGGGCGGCGGCCCTTCGGCACCGGTGACCCGGCCGCCGTCCTGTACCGCACCGTGCACGAGGCGCCCGACGCGACCGGCCTCGACCGACTCCCGCCCGTACTGCGGGCGGCCATCGCCCGCTGCCTGGCCAAGGACCCCGCCGAGCGGCCCGGTGCGGCCGAACTCGCCCACATCCTGGGCGCGGTCGAGCATGCGGGCGGAACGACGACCGGGCCTGGGGAACACCGCGCCTGGGAACCGGAGTTCACCGGCGCCGCCGACCGAACGGCCGACTGGCTGCCGTCCGTGGCGCTGCGCCTGGTGACCGAACACTCCACCCGCGCGCTGGACCCCCCGCCCCGGCAGACCACCCCTACCGCCGTGCAACGGAGCCCCGTCGGCGCGGAGCGTCGGCCCTCCCGTCGCCGGATCCTCGCCATCGGCGGCTCGGCCGTCGCGGTACTCGCCGCGTCCGGCACCGGCGCCGCGGTCCTGCTGGCCAAGGGCAAGGGCGGTTCCCAGGACGGCGCGGCCCCGGACCCGCCCACCCATGTCATCGCTCTACAGGCCGCGTTGACGGGTGATCAGCGCGAGGCGGGGCTGGCGCAGGAACACGGCGCCCGGCTCGCCGTGGCGGCCCACAACGCCCGCGACGACACCCGCTTCCGGCTCGCCCTCACCACGTACGACGATCGCGGGGAAGCCGCACGGGCCGAGGACGGAGCCCGCCGGCTGCTCGCCGACAGGTCCCTGTGCGGGGTGATCGGCCCCACCACGGTCGCCGCCGCCCGCGCCGCGGTCCCCCTGTACGGGACCGCGTCCATGCCGGTCCTGCCCCTCTCGGTCGACTACGAGGCGATGGGCCTGTCCTCGGCCACGATCCGCACCCTCGGCGTGACCACGGCCCCGACCACCTACCGGACGATTCCGGTGCTCGCCTACCTGACCTGGGTCCACAAGGTCGAGCGCACCGCCGTCATCCAGGACCTGGCCGCGGGCGACCGGGCCGCCGACATCGCGCGCAGCCTGCGCGAGACACCGCCCAGCGAGGGCACCAGCACCGTCCACCCCCTGGCGTCCGACGCGCACGACGTCCGGCCGGTCGTCGCCGCCGCGCTGGCGGCGCACCCGCAGGCCGTCGTCTACGCCGGCATCTCGCCGTCCCGTGCCGCGGCCTGCGCCCGCGCTCTGGCCGCCGCCGGTTTCACCGGGCCCCGCGTGAGCTTCGAACCCGTCATGCGCCCGGCCTTCCCGGAAGCCGCCCGCGAGGCGGCCGAGGGCTGGGTGTTCGAGGCGCCCTACTGCGTACCGCAGGCGTCCGGCGCCAAGGCCGCCAAGGACTTCACCGCCGCGTACCGCGCACGCTATGGCGCGCCGCCCGCGCGCTGGGCCGCCGAGGCCTACGACGCCGTGGGCCTGATCGCCGCCTCCCTGACCGCCCTGGGCGGCGACGACATCACCCCGGGGCAGGTCGCCGAACGCCTCTTCAAGCTCAGCTACGACGGCGTGGCCAAGCCCATCAGCTTCACCCAGGACCTCACCCACAGCCTCACGCCCGACAACACGACCTTCCTGTTCCAGGTCAAGGACGGGAAGTTCGGCTTCCTCGGCCGGTACGACCAGGTGAGCTGACCGGTTCGACCGCCCGGTGCACGGAGAGGTGACCGCGGCGCGCCCCGCCCGCGCATCGACATGGTGACGCGTCGATGTGTCGACGTGGTGACGTGGTGACGTCGGATCATGTCCCTCGCGGCGGCGGCATCGGTCACGTCACCGGCCGGCCTCCTTGGGTCGGGGGCCGGTAGTGGTGGTGTCGTCGTCCCGCGCGGCTCCGACGCGGCGCAGGGAGCGGTCGGCGACGGTCACGCCGAGGAAGAGGACGCTGACGGCGAGCAGGAGCCAGGCGAGTTCGTGCAGGCCGCCGGTGTCGGCACGCGGTCCGAAGAAGGCCCCGTCGGCGGCGGAGGCGACGATGGCACCGAGGTAGCCGAAGGTGCGCAGGAGACCGGCGGAGGAACCCATACGGTCGGGGTCGGCCTGGTGGAAGACGGAGTTCTGCAGGGCGAGGCTGTTCAGACCCTGCGGGACGCCGAGCACGACGGCGACGCCCACAAGCAGCCACAGGGCGCTGTCGGCGTGCAGGGCCAGCAGCAGGGAGCACGCGGCTGTCTGACCGACGGCACCGACCAGCAGCTTGCCGCGGATCGCCTGGTGGCGTCCGGTCAGGGTGGACACCACCAGGGCCGTGGCGAAGAGCGGGAGTTGGACCAGTCCGGCCTGAGAGGCGGACAGCCCTCGGCCCTCCTCCATCCACTGGGTGTATCCGTACAGGAACGCGTAGCTGACGATGTAGGCGAGCAGGGCCCGGGCGTAGGTGGCGAGGAGCGGCAGGTTGCCGCCGAGGACGCGTAGGTCGATGAAGGGCTGCCGGGTACGCAGCTCGCGCCAGGTGAAGGCGGCTGCCGCGGCGACGGTCAGCGCCGGGAGGTACCAGTGGCCGCCGCCGGGGTTCATGAGGAACAGCAGCAGGCAGACCAGGGCCGTGGCGAAGAGCGCCATGCCGGGCAGGTCCAGGGCGGCGACGGGATGGCGGTCCGCGCCGCGGCGGGCGGCGGGGGTCGCGGGCAGTCGGCGGACGCCGAGGTAGAGGCCGGCGAGAGCGAGGGGGATGTTGACGGCCAGGGTGGCGCGCCATCCGCCGACACCGATCAGCAGGCCGCCGAGGCTCGGTCCGATGACGGCGATGGTCTGGGTGGTGACGGCGAGCGCGGTGAGGACCCCGGCGGGGCTCTCCTGTCCGGTGCGTCGGGCCTCGCTGCGGATGAGGTACATGGCGGCGGGATAGCCGGAGCAGGTGCCGAAGCCGAGGAGTACGCGCGCGGCGATGAGCACGCCGAGGCCGGGAGCGAGCATGCCGACGACACCGGCGACACCCGTCAGCGCCGTCCCGGCCAGGAACAGGCGGCGCGGCCCGAAGAGGTCGATCAGCCGGCCCACGACCGGCTGGCCTATGGAGGTGGCCAGATAGAGGGCGGAGATCAGCCATGCCGTTCGGGAGGGAGGTGCGCCGAAGGCGGCACCGATCGGTACCAGTGAGACGGAGATGATGGAGGAGTTGATCGGGTTGAGTGCCGAGCCCAGCATCATCGGAGCCAGCAGCCGCCGGTCGAAGGTCCCGCCCGACGTCTTGGCCGAGCGGGGGCGCAGCCGGCGCAGGCCGCGGGTCACCTTGCCGCTCACTACCGCACGATCCGTTCCAGTACGGCCGCCGCCTGGATGAGGGTCTGCCGTTCGGCTTCCGTGCACCGGTCCTCCAGGGCGCGGGTGAGCCAGCCCTCGCCGGCGCGACGGCGGTCCTCGAGGAAGGTGTGACCGTCGTGCGTGACGAAGACCAACTGCCGCCGGCCGTCGCCGGGGTCCGGACGCCGGGAGACCAGGCCGCGTTCCTCCAGTACGGCGACGGTGGAGGCCACCGACTGGTGCCGCACGCGTTCGGCGGCCGCGAGGTCGCTGACCGACGCCTCGCCGTCCTTGTCCAGCCGGCTGAGGACGGACGTCTGCGACGGCGTGAGGTCGCCGGGGTCATAGGTTTCGCGCATGCGGCGGCGGAGCCTGCTGAACACCACACGCACGTCACGCGCCGCCCGCAGGGCCGATTCGGACACGCCGGAGGTGTCAGCGATCTCGCTCATACTTACAGGTTAACTTGCGCAGGCTGGACTGCGCAAAGAGCTCGCCACCACCGACTCGCCACCACGTGACCACCGCACGCGGGACATGGACCGAGGCGACGCATGCGCGCGCCCCCTTCGGCTTCCTACGGCACGCGGTCCGCACTCGGCCGCGCGCGGCATCGACGCCGGATCACCTGTCGGCGGCCTTCCGGCGCTTCGTTCTGGCCTCCGTACGGCGCCGCAGGAGCGACTGGTAGGCCGCCGACCTCGCCTCGTCCGGGTCCACGAACTCAAAGATGTCCGCGGCCGTCCCGGCCTCGTCGGCGCCGCCGGTGAGGCCGACCTGTACGACGACCCACAGACCTTCACGGCACCGGGTACGGCACTCATCGCCCAGCCGTGTACGCCCGAGAGACGCCTCCGACGCGCAGGACTCGCCACTCACCATGCGCCACAAGGTGTCCAAGAAGTGCCGTCGGGCCATGGGCGACAGCTCCCCCGCCAGCGCGGCGAGGATCACACCGACCGCCGGAACGGAAGCCTCGAAGAGATTCGTACCGCGCTCCAGGTGATCGTCGAGGGTGTATCCGATCATGTCGCGGGCCGTCTCGGCCTCGATGATCACCTCGAACATCATCGGCACGTGCTCGGCCCTCTCACCGCAGCCGCACCTCAGGACATCCCACGGGTGTCGTTCCAACTCCGCGCGCACCAAGTCACCGACACCCACCGCAACCCCCTGCCGCAGACCGCAGACCGGTCTCACCGCAGACTGGCACAGGCGAGAAGGCGCGCCCACCGGTTTCCGTCGCGGAACCGGGGCCACGGCCGCGGCCTCGGCCGGACCGCGGGCGGCCGTTGTGCCGTGTCATGAGTCCCACTGGTCGCAGTACTCGATATGGATCTCGCGCGCGTTGCCGAGAATGCCGTCGCCGGAGTGCAACTCCGTGCAATAGCGGGGGTAGTTCGGATGGAGGGGGACGTAGCCAGGTCCGTTCCGCGCGACGTCGAGGAAGTGCCGGGCGGTATCGCGGAAAACCTTCTCGCTGCCGGTCATGAACAGCGTCTCGGCGTGGAGGTGCTGGTGGAACAGGTCTCTGTTCTCGCGGTGATGCCGGGTCCCGGGGTCGATGGCCGCGGTGTCCGTGTGTCCCGGGTCGGGCAGCGTCACGCTCCGCGGACGGCCCGGACCGAGTCGCCCGCGAAGTTCCTTCCAGCGTGCGGGCGCGAACTGGAGCGAGTGATGCGACAGGACGAGATCGAGCCGCCTGGTGCCGTCGTGGGGCAGTTCGTGGGAAGGGGGCCGATTGGCTCGCAGGGGCAGGTGGATCAGTGAACGAGGCGAGGAGGCGGCGAGCGTCCACAGGCCGCCGATCCGCCGCGCCTCGTCCTGGTCGGCGTAGGCGTCCAGGTGTCGATCGTGGTCGACGAGCACGGCGTGGGCCAGCGGCCGGGCGGGCCGGATGACGTTGAACTCCCGTGCGCCGAGGCGGGCTTGGTGAATGGTGAGGTGCAGTTTCATCGGTTCTCCGAGACCCGCGGGTCGCCTGACGTCGGCGCGAGTGCTCACTGTCAGGACGTGTCCGGGTCTCCCCTCGTGGCTATGGCTTGAGCGCATGACGTCGCTCTGGAGCTTCGGCCGGCGTCACCGTCCTCGTCGCGAGAACGCGACCCCGACGCATCGAACCCTCCCCCGCTTTCGCCATGGACGCCCCGGACGTGATCCTAGAGAGCCTCGGCGGTGATCACTCAACGAATTTCTCCCGGTACCGCCCGGCTCCCCGCGGGCCTCGCGGTGCGTGCGCCCGTCGCCCGCCCACAGCCACCGCCCCCACATGTCACCTCGGCTCCACCTTCCGTACCGTCGAGTGCATCAGCCTGGCGACATGAACGACTACCCCACGGCCCCCGAGGGCCCTGTGGACCCCGCGCACGCCATGGACCCCGTGCACCGCGTGGACCCTGTCGACTCCGTGGACGGGCTCATGGCTCTGCTCGCCGACTGCGAGGACAGTTGGGACACGCCGGACAGGTCCGGTGATCCGGTGGACATCCTCGACCACGGGCTCCAGGTCGCGGCCGTCCTGGCACAGCGGCACCCGGACGACGAAGAGCTCCAGGTGGCCGGGCTGGTCCACGACATCGGCCACCACCTGCTGCCCGGCGACGAGGCCGGCCACGGAGAGCACGCGGGGGCGGCCGTCGCGGCCCTGCTGGGACCGCGCACCGCGCGACTCGTCGCCCTGCACATCCCGGCGAAGCGGTACCTGGCGGCCACCGACCCGCGGCTCACACTCTCCCCGGAGAGCGCCCGCACCCTCGGCTGCCAGGGCGGTGCGATGACCGAGGCCGAGGTCGCAGCCTTCGAGGCCGACCCCGACTTCGAGGCCGCGGTGGCACTGCGCCGCGCCGACGACGCGGGCAAGGTCATCGGTCTACGGGTGCCGGGACTGGCCCACTGGCGGCCGGCCGTCGAGCGGGTCGCCGCGGCGGCGTCCGCCGGGCACTGACCGATCCGGGCCGCGCCAGGATCTCCCGAGCCGGGGCCACGAGCAGCCGTTTATACGTTTGTCAGCCCCTGTGGAACGAGAGAGCATCCGGTGCATGGACGAGCCTGCCGAAAATCTCCGTTCTGACCAGGTCGAACTGCGCCGCTGGCGCATGGGCGACGTCGACGCCCTCGAACGGGCGATCCACGAGTCGCTGGACCACCTGGTGCCGTGGATGCCCTGGGCGGCCCAGCACAGCCGGCAGAACACCTCCGATTTCCTGGCCCGGAACCAGGAAGAGTGGGAGACCGGACAAGCCTTCGGTTTCGCCATCACCTCAGGCACCGCGGTGATCGGCAGTTGTGGCCTCATGCGCCGCATCGGTGCGGGCGGGCTCGACATCGGCTACTGGCTCCATCCCCGGTGGACCGGCCGTGGTCTGGCCACGATGGCCGCGCTGGCGCTGGTCCGCCAGGGCTTCCGGCTGCCGGGCATCGACCGCATCGAGATCCATCACGATGCCGCCAACCCCGCCAGCGGGGCCATCGCCCGCCGCCTGGGCTTCACCGAGGTCGAACGCGTACGAGCACCTGAGGGGCAGCCCACCGCTCCGGGCGAAACGGGGACCGTGGTCATCTGGCGAATGACGGCGGCCGAGTGGAAGACCAGGACGGCCGAGCACGCTTGACCACGCGCGGAGGCCCCTCCTCGACCGCCGCATCCGCGCCTGGGAGGCCATCCGTGCCACCCCGTCGTCATCAGGCCCATCTGGAGGCCGTCTTCCGGTGATCGGACCACCGCGGAGTACGTGAATTCCCCTGCTGCCTACGGCACTCGGTCCCCGGCAAACCCTCCAGCCACCGTCACCGGCGTTCCACGCGCCGTCCGACGCTCCCGTGCGCCGGTACGTGTGGCCGGAATACCTCCGCCGGCCGCACGGCCCGGCCGCGCGTTGGGTATGCGTCCAGCACCGGTAGTGGCGAAGCATGGGGGGCTGACACGGTGGCACGCCTGTCGTGGACGATCCGCCCGTCATCACCGCACCCGCCCAAACGGCTCGCCGCACGCCCCGCGCGAGTTCAGGACCTCAACGGCCCCAGGTTCCGCGACGTGCTGCCCGCCCTCATCGGGGTGGTCATAGCGGTGTGCGCGGTGACCGCCGCACTCACCGCGGGCTACCGCACCGCCGGCATCGGCGTCCCTGTCACCGCGATCGTCCTCATGGTCGTCGCCGTCTCGATCGGGATCCGGCGACGACGCCCCAACGCCCGCCGCCGCCGTGGGCACTACACCCCCGAGGAACTCCTCGCACTCGACACCCAGGGCCTCGCGCTGGCGGTGGCGCGGATGCTCCGGCGCGACGGCTGGCGGGTACGGCTGCTGCCCGCTCCGGACCGGCCACGGCTGCGCGCCCGCACCCCGGACGGCCACCAACTCCACGTCGCTTTCCGGCCCGTGGCCGAGCCCCTGCCCGATGAGGACCCACCACCCCCGCACGCGCACCGGGACAGCTCCAAGCCACTGCGTCAACTCGTCGTGCACCGGGGCAGCTTCCAGACCCGGGACATCCGCTGGGCGCACCGCCAGGAGAACACGCTGCTCCTCGACGGCCCGGCGCTCCGACGCTGGGCCCAGGGAACCCCGCTCGGCGACCTGCTCCCCCAACTCGCCGCCGGGCCGCCGACGCCCCACCCCGCGCCTGACCACGACGACCGACCCGACTCCTGACGACTGGGCGCGCGGCGGCGGGGACGCCGTGTCGCGCCGCCGACCGACCCGTCTCGGCTCCGGGCCGTACGGCGCCTCCGGCGACCTACGCGTGGCGGACATAGGTCGGAGCCCTGACCGGCCCGGGCACCGATCCGGTGCTCGGAGCGTCGACGGCGTCGAGCGACCGTCGTTCCGCTCGGCTGCCATCCGTTCGGTCAGGACCGCGGCAGCACCTGTCCGTCGGGCGGCCGGACAGCGGCACCACGGACCGCCGTGGTGAGCTCACTCGGCGGACGGGATCGCGTTCCCGTCCCGGAGCCGCCCCGTGACCTTCGCGTCGGCGCCGCCGGTGCCGCGTACGGCGAGCAGGGGGCCCTGCGCGGCCGCCCGCACCGACCCCGACGCCTCGACGCGGGTGACGGACCTGCTTCCGGCGGCGAGCAGGTACCGGGTGCCGGACGGAGCCCGCCAGTCGGTGTGGGCCAGCACGTCCTGCCCGAACCGGCTGCACTCGGCGGTGTTCCGGCGGCCGCCGACGGCGCGTGCCGCCGACCTCGTGTCCGGGCCGAGGAAGAGGTATTCCACGCGGCCCGGGCCCTGCCAGGTGTCGGCCCGCGCGCATACCCAGGTCGTCTTGCCGGCCCTCTCCGGCAGGGTCTGGGTGGCGAACACCCAGTGGTTCACCGCGCGTACGCCCTGACCGCGCAGGCCGTCCAGCCGGCAGGCCGCTCGTGCCCAGCCCCGCAGCGCCGCCGGGCCGGTGGCCTCGCGCGGGGACCGAGGGCGTACCCCGGGCTCCGGGGGAGGCATGTACGTCAGATGGGCGGGTGACATCCCTCCGAGGTCGGCGAGCAGGAACGCGTGGTTCTCCACGATGCGCGGTGAGGACCGCAGTTGCACGACAAACCGCTCACGGCAGTCGCCCGCGGCCGGCGGCAGGGGTACGGGTTCCGTGAGGCCGTCGGCGAAACGGTGCACGGCGCGGGCCGCAGTGTCCGGCGCCAGCAGGTCACGGACGTCCGCCTCGGCGATCCAGGGCGCCAGCAGCAGCCGTACGGACCGGGGGGTGCGCGCGACGACGATCGCCGCGGCCGTCGTCACGTCGGCTCCCTCGGTGAGCGCGGACGACAGCTCGGGAGGGGGCCCGTCGCCGCGCAGCGGTTCGCTGTAGCGCACCGTGTTCAGGCCGTCGAGGAGGACGACGACCGCGCGGTCGTCGACGTCGCCCGCGAACAGCAGCCGCGGCGCCCGGCCGGAGCCGACGGGCGCCGCGCCCGGCTCGGTGACCCGCCGGCCCTGCCACGCCGGGTCGGACCAGGCCCGCAGGGCGCGGTCCAGCAGTACCCGGTCGCCGGTGCGCCCGCCACGGGCCGGCCAGGCGGTGAAGTCGACCCGTGCCGTGTCGGCCCAGGCGTCGGCCGGCGTGCGGGTCAGCAGGCCGACGTCCGTCGCGCGGGAGGGTCCGGACCGCCGTGTCGTGGTCCTGCCCCCGTCGTCGCCGCCGACCGAGAGGCAGAGCAGGCCGAGCGCGACGGCACCCGCCAACAGCGCTGCCCCCGTGGCGCGTACACGGTGCCTGCGCCGCAGCAGATCGGTCGGGCGAGCGTGCAGCAGGCACGGGTCGAACTCCGGCGCGAGCAGGGCGGGCGCCGCGGTGGCCGCGACGGGCGTGGCATTCCCGGGAACCGCTTCGCCCCGGGCGATGCCGGGCGGCCCCACCGCGTTCGGGCCGGCGTCCTTCGACCGGGCAGGGGACGCGCCTTCGTCCGCACGCGTGTCCCGTGGCGCGGCCTCGGCGACCAGCCGGCGCGCGGCCCGCAAGGCCCGCTCGGGTTCCACGACACCGACGTCCCGCAGGACGCCGGTCGCCTCGCTGGACGGCAGTCCCTCCAGCACGAGCAGCGCGCACGCCGCGCGCACCGGCCACCCGGCCTCCGCCAGGGCGTGGTCCAGAGCCAGCTCGTCGGCGCCTCCCGCCTGCGGGAAGACACGCAGGCCCCAGACCCTCGGCAGCACCGGGCGCCCCGGCCGCCGTACCCACGCGCGGGACCGCCGGCCACGCCGCGCGTCCTCCGACAGCGCCGCCCGCAGGACGCGGGTCCGTAACGCGTCGTACTCGTGCGCTCCGTCCGTCCGCCCGTCGACCGCCTGCCGCTGGCCCGGCACGACCAGTCCGCGGCGCGGCAGGGCCCGTTGCACGAGGCCATGTGCGGCCAGTACCCGCCGGTGACGGCCCGGGCGCCGGGGCAGTGTGACGTAGACGAGGCGGACCAGTCTGGCGTAGTGCTCCACCAGAGCGGCCTCCGCCCGCTCGACATCGAGCACGCGCAGCGCGCTGTCCGGGGTCGTCCGCCGACGCATCAACATGATCGCTTCGTTCTTCCGGTGTACGGGTGAGATCCGTTCATACGGTCAAACGAGTGATCTTCGCCCTCGTCACCTCGGTCGGTGCGCCACCACGGCGATCACCGGCGCGAAGCTCAGGCCTGCACCGTCGCGAACCACCCCGGCGTGCATCGATCGCCCGTCCGGCCGAGTGACATGTCCACCGGAGGCGCGTCGGAGCGGGCGGCCCGGGCGAGACCCCCCGGCCTTCCCGCCCGGACCCCGTCGCGGCGCTCGGCCGGCACCGCCGCCTCGGCACGAGGGCCGCCGGTGAAGCACCGTGCCGTCGGGGGCCGCCCCGCAGGAACAGCCGAGCCGATCCCCAGGAGGAATCATGGACCTCAAGCGTTCCAGAGCCGGCAGGGGCAGGAGACCGTTTCTCGCCTTCGCCGCCGCTGCCTTGGTGCTCGTGACCGCGCCCGCCGCGCTCTCCGACTCCGACGACCCCGCACCGCGCGGCCGCGGGACGGACTGTATTTCCACGCCCGCCCAGTACAAGGCCGCCTGGCTGGCGCGGAAGGTCCGCTGCGTCTCGCCCAGGCTGTTCGGTACCACCCACGCCCGCGGCAGCACGTCGCTCTACCCCAGCGGCTTCTGGTACGCCTGGGCCGGCTCGAACACCAACCTCGAGCGTTACCTCGAACTGCGCAGGAGCTACGGCGACACCCCGTCGAAGGTGGGCATCGGGATCCTGTCGTACGTCGGCTACCCGGGCCTCGACACCTGGTCCACCCCCACGGACCTCGCCGTGTACACCGTGCCGCCGGGTGTCCGCGCGCAGGTGCCGAGCTTCGAGACATGGTTCCGGCTGCTGGACGAGGAGTTCGGCGACTCCCGCGCCTACCCGCTCGCGGCCCAGACCAGCCTCGTCCACACCTACTCCCGGCTCGGTCCGCGTCAGGACGTCGTCCACTCGTTCCAGGCCGTGACCGGGTGCGAACGAAACGCCCTGCTCAAGGGAGAGGACCCCTCGGCGGCCATCGGCTGCGACAGATCCTTCCTCGACGCGCTCGCGGCCGCCGGCCCCTCCCCGTACACGACGGGCGAGTCGAAGTCCTGCTTCCACAACTTCGACACCCGGTACAAGGGCCCCCGGAACGCCTCCGCCCTGCGCGGTGCGCTGTTCCAGTGCCAGGACGCCGGCTTCCTCAACACCGGTACCGGACTCGGCTACAACACCTACGCCAATCCCTTCGTCTGCGAACCCGCCGCCAAGCAGTCGGTACTGCAGAAATACACCGGCAGGGAGTTCATCCTCCCCAACTCCGAACTCGACGAGCTCCCGAGCCACGTCAACCTCCCGCTGGACCTCGGCCGACCCGGCCGACGGGACTTCCTGTACGCCGGATACTGCTGACCTCCTCCGCTCACGGCGGACGGTTCCACCACCTCACCGGCCGTCCGGGACCCGGGCCAACCGGGTCCCGGCGGTCCGGCGAGTCCCCCGCCGCAAAAGAATCCGCTGGTGCCGACGATCGGGATCGTGGCAGCATCCACGGCATGACAACGAACCGAAAGGTCCATGCCGCGTAGTCGGCCAGGACACGTCCGGTCCGGTCTCGCCCGGCACCGGTCGCGCGACGCGAAGCCGGTCATCGACGGCCTGTCCGCACGCGCGCAGTCCGAGATCAGCCATCTCGAACGCGCCCGCTCCGGCCTGGACCCAGGAGACGTCCGCACCGCCCTGCGCCTGTGGAAGGACTACGTCCACCGTCCGGAGCGCCGGCTCTGGGACGACCACGACTACGGCGACCTTCACTGGGACTGCTGCGGTGACCCCTTCGAGGCCCGCGCCCTCCTCGACACCATGACGCGAGCCCTCTCACCCCGAAGCGCCCGCGAACTCCGCCGCATCGTCGCCCGGTCGGACGCCGTCTGGAACCGACGCTCCCCGCCGTACGACCCGAACCCCGGTCGCGGAACGAGCTGACGGCCGAGGACCGGTTCCGCCACGCACCGACTCCGCGCCGGAAGGCGCCGAGCGGCGAAGCTGCCGGTGCCGATCATGACGCGTACGCTCGTGTGCATGGTCCGGCACCGCATGGTCGAAGCGAACGGGATCCGGCTGCACCTCGCCGAGGAAGGCCAAGGCCCTCTGGTGGTGCTCCTGCACGGCTTCCCCGAGTCGTGGCACTCCTGGCACCACCAGTTCGCTCCCCTGGCCGCGGCGGGCTTCCGGGTGGTCGCTCCCGACCAGCGGGGATACGGGCGCAGCGACCATCCCGACGACGTCGACGCGTACAGCATCATGCACCTGGTGGGCGATGTCGTCGGCCTGATCCGGGCGCTGGGCGAGGACAAGGCGTACGTCGTCGGGCACGACTGGGGCGCGCCGGTGGCCTGGCACACGGCTCTGCTGCGGCCGGACATGGTGCTCGGGGTGGCCGGCCTGAGCGTGCCGCCCCCCTTCCGGGGCGTGGAGCCTCCACTGGCCGTCATGCAGGAGAGGTTCGGCGGCCGCTTCTACTGGAACTACTTCAACCGCCCCGGGGTCGCCGACGCCGAGTTCGCGAAGGACACGCGCACCACGTTGCGGAAGTTCTTCTACTCCGCCGCCGGCGAGGCTCCCGGTGAGGTCGAGCAGCCTTTGGTCGATCTCGAACGGGGCTGGCTCGCGACCATGACGGACCCCGAGGTACTGCCGGAATGGTTCACCGAGGCCGATCTCGACGCCGTCACCGAGAGCTTCTCCAAGGGCTTCACCGGGGCCCTCAACTGGTACCGCAACCTCGACCGCAACTGGGAGCTGACCGCCCCGTGGGACGGTGCCGTCATCACCTCTCCCGCCCTGTACGTCTACGGCGACCGCGATCCCGTTCCCGCCTTCCCCGGCACACCTGAGCTCATCGCGAGCCTCCCCGAGCGGATGCCCGGCCTGCGGCGCGAGCCCCTCGTGCTGAAGGGCTGCGGACACTGGACCCAGCAGGAACGCCCGGCCGAGGTGAACGCGGCCCTGATCGAGTTCCTCACGTCCTGCCCTTGAGACAGGTCCGCCCGGGCGCGGGACCCGAAGGGGCTCGTACCCAGGCGAGACGGGTACGAGCCCCAGTTGGCTTGCCCAGCCAGTGGGTGCGGCGCTGCCCTCCGGCTTCTACCGCAGGTAGGCGATGCCGTCGGTGGTGACGGCGGGGCGCCCGGTCGTCGCGCTGACCACGATCTTGATGGTGTGTTTGCCCGCGGCGGACCAGTTCTTCGTCCAGATGGCGTTGCGGTAGGCCGTGGTGGTCGACTTCAGGTCGACGGTCGCGGTCTTGGTTCCGTCGACGTAGACGACGGCCTGCCCCGAGGTGGCGGCCCGCGAGACGATCCAGGCCACCGAACGGCCGGTAAACGTCCAGCTCATCGACGCGTTCTTCGCCGAACTGCTCAGTGAGGCGCCGCCGAGGTAGCTGGTGGACGTCTTCTTGGTCCAGGTGCCGGTCCTGGTGGCGGACGTCTCCTGGACGATGACCGGACCGGCCGACGCCGTGGCGGTGGCGGTGTTGCCCGCCAGGTCCTGCGCGGTGAGACCGAAGGTGGTGGCGACGCCGGACTTGGCGGTCAGCTGCGCGCTGGTCGTGGTGGGCCCGTAGGTCTTCGCCGAAGGAGCGGTCAGGCGGACCTCCTTCAGGCCGGCGCTGTCGGTGGCCTTCCAGGCGAGGGTGACCGGGACGGCGGTGGTGTCGACGGTTCCGGTCCGCAGGGACAGCGTCGGCTTGGTGGTGAACACGGGCGGGGTGGTCTCCGCCGTCACCGCCACGCTCGGCGAGGTGCTGGTCCTGCCGGACTGGTGGGTCGCGCGGACCTGCACCGTGTGGCTGCCGGCGGCGAGGGTGACGGCCGCGGAGGTCGTGGTGCCGGTCTTGGTGACCGTGCTCCTGCCGTCGACGAGGACCTCGAACTTCGTGATGAGGGAAGCCGGTGTCGTGGCGGACCAGTTGACGGTGAGCGCTCCCTTGGTCAGGTAGGTGCTCCCCGACAGGCTCGCGCCGGTGACCGACTTGATGGCGAGTCCGGCCACGGGGCCCGCTGCCCATGTGCGCAGGGTCGGCAGCTGGTTGTACAGCGTCGTACCCGGGCACTCGGTGGCGTAGGCGTCACGATGGCCGGAGATCCGATTGAAGACCGCGGACTCCCCGAGGGCGAACTTGCCGTTGGCCATCCCCGCGGTCAGCGTCACCTTCCCCAGGGGATCCCTCTTGTACTGGCCGAGCTTCCAGGCCGCGAGACGCGCTATGGAGATCTTCGCGGCGAGGGGCGCGTCCTCACTCGTGTACGTGCCGATCACGGCGATGCCCGTGGTGTTGGTGTTGAACCCCTCGGCCTGCGCACCGATGACGGGCCGGTCGATGCCGCCCTTGCGCCCCTCGAAGATCGTGCCGCACTTGTCGACGACGAAGTTGTAGCCGATGTCCTTCCAGTTCTGGTTCAGGTGCAGCGCGCGCATGCCCCGGACGATGGCCGGAGAGTCGGCACACGAATAGGTGTTGGTCTGGGCGGTGTGATGGACGAAGACGGCGTTGATGGTCGTCCCGTACTGGGGAGCCTCGTTGTTCAGGGACTCGTCCGCTCCCCAGCCCGCCCGGCTCACGACGGGCGGCTGGGGGACGGTGGAAGTCGGTCCGGCCGTCGCACTCGCCGACGCCGTGGGCGGCCCCGACGTCGCGGAGGTCGCACCGGACGACGGTGAAGCCGTCGACGCCGTGGCGGTGGCCGTGGGAGCGGCCGAGGTCGCGCTCGGAGTCGTGGTCGGCGTACCGGCGGACTCGGTCGTCCCGACGGAGGGCGTCGGCGAGTCGACCGGAACGCTCGGGGTGTCGTCCGGCTCGGGGCTCTCGCCCTCCACGACGTAGGCCGCCTGCTCCATCCCCGTCCGGGGGGAGACGCCGGGATCGACCACGTCCAGCCGCAGGCCGCCGGGCAGCGTACCGCCGGCGGCGACCTTGATCTCCACCCCGTCCGACGGACCGAACCAGGCCGCTTCCGTGGCTCCCCGCATACCCGTGCGCGGGGTGTCCTCCCCGCCGCCGCCATCAGGGCCCAGCGTCGCCCACGAGGACCACTTCCGCGTCCCCACGCTGCGGACCCGGGCCTCGACCGTGCCCCGGACACGCTTGCGCGGATCGTCCCACGACAGCCTCAGCATGCTGAACGGCTCCACGTCGGGCCGGCTCAGCGAGACACCGCCGGCGTCATCGGCGCGCAGAGCGGTCGACCGCACATGCGTGGCGACCGGCCCCTCCGCCGCCTTCGCGTCCGCGCCGGAACCGGCATCGTCCCGGGTCTGGACGACGAACACTCCCGCTGACACCGCGGTCGCCACAGCGACCGCCCCCCACACCACACGCCGCTTCACGCAGCCCACCCCATGCACCGTCGGATCAAGACATGACGGACCCGCAGAAGGGCAGCTCACTCAGTCGCCCCGGGCCCGGAGAGAGGGAATCTACACGGCCGAACTCAGCTGCCTCACAGGGTGGTTGCCCCGGCCACTCTCGCAGGGACCGGGCCCGCAGTTCCCTCACCAAGGCGCGCACGGTGGCGGATCCGGCCGACTCGGGGGTGGTCACATGACCATCGTGCGGGGCGAAGCGATTCCGTCGCGGTCGGTGCCGTAGGCCTTCTCCCCCCGCATCGGGGCTGCGTGCCAGCAGGGGCCACCGATGATTCTCGCCGTTCCCCACGGTCTCAGGGTCCGTAGCGTGAAACGGAACAGGAAGCGGAGGGCGAGGAATGAGTCGGTTCGTCTTGATTCCAGGGGCCGGGGGTGCGGCCTGGTACTGGCATCGCGTGGTGTCCGGGCTGCGGGCCAGGGGTCA
Source organism: Streptomyces sp. NPDC002306 (assembly GCF_053593435.1). NCBI lineage: Bacteria > Bacillati > Actinomycetota > Actinomycetes > Kitasatosporales > Streptomycetaceae > Streptomyces > Streptomyces sp. NPDC002306. The sequence continues at coordinate 27,516 of NZ_JBSFCK010000031.1, read as the reverse complement.
CGAGGTGGTCGCTGTCGATCTGCCCGGCGCGGACGCGTCCGCGGGGCTGCCCGAGTACACCGACGTGGTGACCGACGCGATCGGCGGTCACGATGACGTCGTACTGGTGGCCCAGTCGATGGGCGGCTTCGTCGCGCCGATGGTGTGCGCTCGCGTGCCGGTGGTCCGGCTGGTGCTGGTCAACGCGATGATCCCGCTCCCGGGCGAGACGCCCGGACAGTGGTGGGACAACACCGGATCGTCTGCGGCCCGCATCTCCGCGGCGGAGGCGGGTGGGTACACCACGGAGGTCGACCTGGACATCTACTTCCTCCACGACGTACCGGCCGAGGTCGCCGCCGCCGGTGAGGCGCATCAGGGGCCTGAGGCCGACATCGCGTTCGGCCAGCCCTGCGACATCGAGAAGTGGCCCGAGGTGACCACACAGGTGCTGGCCGCGGTCGAGGACCGCTTCTTCCCCCTGGAGTTCCAGCGCCGAGTGGCCCGCGACCGCCTCGGGCTCGACGTGGACGAGATCCCCGGCGGTCACCTCGCCCTGCTGTCGCGGCCGGTCGAACTCGTCGACCGGCTGACCACGCAGGTGCCGTGAAGCGCCGGAGCACGAGCCGGCGGGGGCGAGCGGCACGGACGGGCGGCGAGGGGGTGACGACCGGCACGGACGGGCGGGCACGGGGGTGGCCGCCGGCACGGACGGGCGGGCACGGGGGTGGCCGCCGGCACGGACGGGTGACGACGGGTGGCGACGGGCTCCGGGGCGGGGCACGAACGCCCCACCCCCGCAACCGCCTTCGCTCCGCCGCCCCCTCGTCGTCCCCGCCCCGCCCCCGTCAGTTCGCCGCGGCGAAGGTGTAGCTTCCCGCCGGCAGGTGGTAGCTCGCCACGCCCGCCGGGACGGCCTGGGCCGGGGCGACGATCGACTCCGGCCGTGAGGTGGGCACGGTCACGGTGGCGAAGGTGTTCACGGGTACGGTGACGCGCAGTTCGAGGCGTCCGCCGGAGATCGACCACCTGCTCGCCGCGCTGCCGAACGGCGTGTCGTAGGTGCTCTCGGCGGATGTCAGGCCGCCGCCGGGCCGGGGTGCGACGCGCAGGGAAGCGTAGCCCGGACTCCCGGGGCCGAGACCCCCGACGCTGCGGTAGAGGAAGTCGCCGACCGAGCCCAGACCATAGTGGTTGAACGAGTTCATGCCCGGGTCGTTGAAGGAGCCGTCGGTACGGATACCGTCCCAGCGCTCCCAGATCGTGGTGGCTCCCCGCTCGATCATGTAGCCCCAGCCGGGGAAGCCGCGCTGCGACAGGATCTGGTACGCGGTGTCGACGTGCCCGTGGTCGGCCAGCACGGGCAGCAGGTTCTCGACGCCGAGGAAGCCGACGCTGAGGTGCCCGTTCGACGCCGCGACCTTGGCGGCCAGCTTGTCCGCGGCCGGCTGGACCAGGGACGCGGGCAGCAACTCGAAGGCCAGGGCCAGCACGTAGCCGGTCTGGGTGTCGCCGCGGACGCTTCCGTCGCCGGTGACGAACCGCGCGGTGAAGGCCGCCGCCACCTGGTCGGCCAGCCGCCCGTAGCTCGTGGCCTCGGCCGCGCGGCCGGTGGCCGCCGCCATGCGCGAGACCAGGCGCGCCGACCAGGAGAAGTAGGCCGTGCAGATGAGGTTCTGCGCCGTGTTGTCGTTGACGTTGAGCCAGTCGCCGAAGGTCTGCCGGTCGCGTATCAGGTCGCTGCCGGCGGTGCCGCGCAGATAGTCGACCCATCTCGCCATGGCCGGGAAGTGCCGGTCGACGACGCCAAGGTCGCCGTACCGCTGCCACAGCGTGTACGGGACGATCGTCCCCGCGTCTCCCCAGCCGGCCGTGCCGGAGCCCCCGATCACCGCGGGCGCGACATCGGTGAAGGCGCCGTCGGCCTGCTGGGCGTCCGTCAGGTCGTCGGCGAACTTGGCGAGGAGGGCGTGGGTGTTCAGGTTGAAGGTGGACGTCGCGCAGAAGGCGGCGATGTCTCCGGTCCAGCCCAGGCGCTCGTCCCGCTGGGGGCAGTCGGTCGGGATCGAGAGCATGTTGCTGCGTTCGCCCCAGACGATGTTGTGCTGGAGCTGGTTGAGCAGCGCGTCCGAGGTGCGGAACGTCCCCGGCTGCGCGGCATGGGTCCACACCGCGCGCCCCGTCACGGTGCCGTCGTCTGGGCTGAAGCCGCTCGGCACGCCGCTGAGCTCGACGTACCGGTAGCCGTGAACCGTGAACCTGGGCTCGTACGTCTCGACCCCGCCGGTGCCGGCGAGGGTGAACCGGTCGGTGGCCTGGGCCGCTCGCAGGTTGGTGGTGTAGAGCGTGCCGTCGGGGTTGAGTACCTCACCGTGCCGGATGCTGACCGTGGTACCGGCCTCGCCGCGCAGTGCGACGCGGTTCCAGCCCGCGAAGTTCTGTCCCAGGTCGAAGATCCACACACCTGGCCGCGGCTGCGTGATCGACCCGGCACGGAACTCGTGCTGGACGGTGACGCCGTCGTCGACCTGCGCGATCAGATGCGGTGCGGTCCCGTCGTGGACGACGGCGCCGGCCCAGCCGCTGTCGTCGAAGCCGACACCGTCCCAGCCGTCGATGTGCAGACGCGCGTCATAACTCTCCCCGTGGTACAGGTCGTCCGCGGTGATCGCGCCCGTGCTCGCCTTCCAGCTGTCGTCCGTCGTCACCCACTGGGTGGTGCCGTCGGTGAAGGTGATGAGCAGCTGCGCTGCGTACCACGGCTGAGTGCCGTACCGCTGGCTGCCGGCGAAGCCCAGGCTGCCGGAGTACCAGCCGTTGCCCAGCCAGGCGCCGAGCACGTTGGATCCCCGCAGGATCCGGGCGGTGACGTCGAAGACCTTGTACTGCACGCGTTTGGTGTAGTCGGTCCATCCGGGGGCCAGCACGTCCTGGCCGACCTTCGTCCCGTTGAGCGACGTCTCGTGCAGGCCCAGCGCGGTGGTCAGCAGCCGGGCGGAGGCCACCGGCTTGGTCACCGTGAAACTCCTGCGCAGGAGCGGCGCCGGCCGGACGATCCGCACCCCGGATCCCCACGGACCACCGCCGTACGAGGCGGCCACCCGCGCCGCGGGCCAGTCACCGTCGTCGTAGCCGGACGTCTGCCAGCCGGTCGGCGCGCTCTGGTACGACTTCCACGACGCGTCGGTGACGAGGGTCGGGCCACCGGTCATCGTCAGCTTGGCGATGAGTCCGGCCGGGGACTCGGTCGTGTTGCCGCTCGCGATCGCGATCGTGTTGCCGCCGGTCGTGAGGTGGGCGGTGATGTCGACCAGGGCGGCGCTCTTCCATGAGTCGGTCACGCGTGGCGAGGCACTCACCAGAGTGCCGTTGATCCATACGTCCACGGTGTCGTCGCCGGTGACGACCAGGGTCGCGGCGGCGGGCGCGTTCGTCAGCGTGAAGGTGCGCCGGAAGTAGCGGGTCTCGACGGGACGCCCCGCCGCGGGATCGCCCTCGGGGTACCAGATCCAGCCGGCGCCCGACAGATCCGGGCCCGACGGCAGGCCGATGAACGCGGCACGCCACTCGTCGGCGGGTGTCAGCAGCCCGGTCTCGAACCACTGCGGCTCGCTCCACGAGCCCAGCCGGCCCTGGGTGTCCCAGACGCGCACGCGCCAGAAGTAGCGGGTCAGGCTCGTCAGTTCCCGGCCGGCGTAGGCGATGTCGATCTGCCGGTCGGACGGGACGCGCCCGCTGTCCCACATGTCGCCGCCACCGGTGGCCGTGGACGAGACCTGGACCTGGTAGCCGGCCTGTAGTTGCTGCCGCTGGGTCGAGTCGAGCCGCCAGCCGAACCGCGGCCGCGCGGTGTCGACCCCCAGCGGGGCCGCGTGGTGTTCCACGGTGCAGCCGGCCACGCTCAGCGGCGACGCGGCCGCGAGGTCGGGAGCGGCGACAGCGGTGTACCAGGGGGCGATCCCGTAGGCGCCGAGGTCCCGGGCGGCGGGCCAGCCGCCGTCGCCGAAGCCGGACCGCTCCCATCCTTCGGGCACGTCCTTGCCCGCCGACCAACTGCCGTCGGTGACGAGGTCCGTCGTGCCACCGGCGGTCACGACGCGCAGCCGCCCGATGACACCGGCGCGGCCACCTGTGTTGCGGCACGCCAGCGCGAGGGTGTTGGCCCCCGCCCTCACAGCGGACCCGAGGTCCACATACAGGGCCCTGCGCCACGAGTCGGCGTCCCTGGGCGATCCCGCCAGCGGCTTCCCGTTGAGCCATACGTCGACCGAGTCGTCGCCCGTGACGACGAGTTGCGCATCGCTCACGTCGCCCGGGGCGACGGTGAATCCCGTACGGAAGTAGCGGTATCCGGAGGGGGCGTCGGCGCCCGGAGCACCTTCCGGATACCAGATCCAGTGGGCCGGGGAGAGGCCGACGGGCCGCACGCGCGGTGCGCCGGTGGCGGCCTGCGCGCGGCCCGAGAACGCTCCGACGGCCCCCGCGGCGAGGACGCCCGCGGCCAGTGCCGATCCGGTACCGAGGAAGTGACGTCGACTGAACGGGGGTCGGTCCTGGGGCGTGGGTGAGTCGGCGCCGTGGGGGGTGGTCTGACTGGCCAACGGAGTACTCCTTCACACGGGTCGGGCGAAGCAGGACGGCTCGACCGCGCGGTGGACGCGGACGCGGGCGGCCGGTTGGGGCACAGGGACGGGCGGCGGAGGGACACGGAGGGAGGGGAACGGATGGGAACGGGATGGGGGCGGAATGGGTTGAAACGTTTCAATCCCTGGGTACGGTCGCACCGTACGAGAGTTGCCAGGAGTGGTCAATAGGTTCGGTGTGCCCGCGGGGTGGCGTGTTCGAGGCGGTGCCACTGGGCCGAACGGGCCGCCAGATGGGCCCAGTTGACCGGCAGAGCCGGTCACCGCACCTCCCGGACGACCGACACCGAAGGTCCGGCACTGGATGCGTTCTTACCGGGTCGGGGGTGGCCGGACGGCCGGTCATCGACAGTCCAAGTCTGCGCAATGGATGCGTATGGCCTCTGTTTCCGCCGTGTCCCGTCATGCGTTGATGAACCGTCCGGAACGCAAGACCGAATCCGGCCGGATCACCGACTCATGGGAAGCGCGAAGAGCATGAACAGCAGACGCACACGTCAGGTGTCCGACGTGACGGCACCGCTCCTCGCGTCCGGCGACGAGATCGACTGTGTCGGTCTCGCCAAGGTCGGCTCGGTCTCGGTGCAACGGCGCCTGCTGACCACGACGTTGGCCGCGGCTCTCAGCGGCGGCTCCCTCATCGCCGTCGCTCAGCCGCGTCCGCTGTACTTCGCCCTGACCCGGCAGCGCCTGCTGTTCTTCGCCCCGGACCCGCTCGGGGGCAAGCCGGGCAGGCAGCCCGTGATGGACCTGCCGCGGCAACTGCTGACGGTCGAGCCACCGAGCAGCGCCCTGCTCGGCCTGGGCCTCAAGACCGTGCTGGGCGTCGCCGGTGGCGACCACGGACTGAAGCTCACGTTCCCACCCGCGTACAAGTCCGACGCCCGCGACCTGACGAGCAGGCTGCCGCAGTCCACCTGAGCGCAGCCCTGGCCGGGGGCTGGCGGAGTTCGGGTCGTGTCGTGGACGACGGCTCCCTTGGATCCCTTGGACGGCTGAAGACCGAGGACGGCTGTTTCGCCGCCGCGTACCCGCCCGGCCGCCACCGAGGTCCTGTCGCACAAGGCCGGCCGGGCGACCACGGTCCGAGCGCCGCGCCGACCGGCCGGTACGGCCGATGACGGGTACCGCCGATGGCCGGTACCGCCGCGATCGGGGCGATGGTGCGGCCGCCGGGCCTCCTCGCGCTGGGCGCGGGGCACGTGACCCTCGGCGAGGAAGTCGGCGGCCGCGATGCGCGGCTCGGCCACCGCCCGCCGCCGAATACCGAGGGCGGTACACCCCGAGTGCCCGACCGGGCCGCCGATCTCGGGCAGCGACGGCGGCGGAACGGGGCCGGTCACCGCACCCGGCGGCGTCGATGGAGGCCACCGCGTAGCCGTACGGGCGCGGTCCGCCGGGCCCCGGGCCACCAGCCGGGCCTACCCCTCGGGCAGGACGTTGTTGCGGGCCGTCAGGATCAGCACGGCCGGAGCGGATCGAAGCAGCGACCGCGGCAGTCCGCCGCTGTCGGCCGCGGTCCGCCGCAGTCCGCCGCAGTCCGCCGCAGTCCGCCGCAGTCCGCCGCGGTCCGCCAACGAATCATGTGCGCGGAGGCTCCCCGGCAGGATGAGCGCCCGGCCACCGGGAACCACGAGGGTTCCCGGCTCTCGGCGACCGGCTCCCGGGGCTCCTCCCCTGCGCGATACCCCAGCCGCAGCGACCTGGCCCCAGTGATCCGGCAGCAGCGCCCTGGCCGCGGTGACCCGGCCACCGAGGCGCGGCTCCGATGCGTCTTGCGATCAACGATCGAAATCTCTTAGCATCTAAATAACTTAGAAGCTAAGGTAACTCTCGCACCGAAGGATCACTCATGAGCGCACACGGAGATGTAGATCTCGGCCACACCGTGGCCGGGTGGACCGGCACGGCCGTCGCGGTGATCGGATGCACGGTCCTGGGTCTCGCCGTCGTCACCGTCTCGCTCGCGATCGCCCTGAGCGGTCTGCTGGTGATCGCCGCGGCCGTGCTCGTCACCTGGCTTCTCCACCTGACCGGTTGGGGGAAACCCAGCGGCCCCCGCCCGCAGAGCCAGTGGTCGTGGCGCGTACGGGATCTCAGTGCTCGTCAGGGTCATCCCGGTTGCATGGGCTGCCGACTGGCAGGCCGCACCGGCGGGGCCGCCTCCACCGCTGTCGCCGCCACACCGGCATCCGCACCCGCGCCCGTGCTCACCGCTCTGGAACCGCGACGACCGTAGGGGCATCAAGCGCCGCTACGGCTACCCCCGACACAGCCACTGCCACCGCCACCGCCACCGCACGACACGGGTGATCCGGCTCCGCTCGCGAGCCGGGTCACCCCTTTCGCGTCCTCCAGCAGAGGCAATCAGACCCTCCCGGGCCGGCAGACAGCCGCCGGGTTCCATCGATCACCAGGACAAGACCACCACTTCACCCGCCGACAAGCCTGTCTCCGACGCTCCGGCACCCCAGTGCCCCGCCACTCCGGCACTCCGCACTCCGCACTCCCGGAACCGTGGCCTCGTCGCCACCGTGGCGACCCGATGGGCGCCGTCGCTCGCGCCCGCACTCCCGCGGGGCGGGTTCGCGGTCGCGGACTCCGGCTGGGGATAGCCTCAGGATGCCGCAGGCTTGGTGTTTCACGGTGAAGATTTCGGATCATAAGGGGTCTTGATGCATGGCAAGGTGCGCCCCGGCGCCACGGCGGAGCAGGCGCACGCCCAGATGGATCGCCTCATCGCACTCGGCATCCTCGCGCAGCACGACGTCGCCCAGCGCCTGGGCGTCAACGTCACCGACCTGACCTGCCTCGGATTCATCATCGAAGCCGCCGACCAGCCGCTCACCGCGGGCGCTCTCGCCGAACGCGCCAACCTCACGACCGGTGCCATCACGGGCGTCATCACGCGCCTCGAACGGGCCGGCTACGCACACCGCCAGAACGACCCCGCCGACCGCAGGCGTGTCCGTGTCGTCGTCGACCCCACCGCTCTCCAGCGGCTCTACGAGGTGTACGAGCCCAACTACCGCAAGTTCGCGGAGCTGTTCGCGCGGTACACACCCGACGAGATCGCGGTGCTCTCCGACTGGCTGACGCGGGCGACTGAACTCCTTCGCTCCTCGACCGACGAGATGCGTGCGAACGGGGAGCCGTCCGAGCCGGATCCACGCTCCTCTCCGACGAGCGACAGCTCATGACCCGCGGCATCACAGAAGACCCACGGCTCGTAGCAGAGGCGTCGGCGGCCCCACAACCCTCCTGATGCCAACTGGTGGGCGTGCGACTGTGGTTGCCCGCGCCATGCCGTCGTCGCACACCAGACCCTACGGTTCCGCCACGCCCGGTGTCGCCGGCGCACAGCGATGCGCAGGCGACCTCAGGAGCACCGGGCACCCATCCGGTGAAGGAGCCGCCCATGTACCCGCCGCACTCTCGGAAACGGCCACCGCGCCGGTGGGGCCGCCTCGTGCCTCGCCTCCTCGCTGTCGTCGCGCTCGTACTCGGTGCCGCTCTCGCCGGTCCGGTGACCACCGCGGACGCCGCGGTCACGCTCACCCGTGTGACCGGCTTCGGGTCGAATCCGGGCGCGCTGAACATGTACGTGTACCGGCCGGCGTCGCTGCCCGCGAACCCGCCCGTGATCGTCGCCCTGCACGGGTGCACACAGAACGCTCAGGTCTACGCGGACAACTCCGGGCTGGTCCAGCTCGCCGACCGTGACAAGTTCGTGCTGGTGCTCGCGGAGACCACCTCCTCGAACAACCTCAACTCGTGCTTCAACTGGTTCCAGAGCACCGACAACCAGCGGGGCCAGGGCGAGACGCTCTCGATCCGGCAGATGGCCGGCTACGCCGTCTCCACGTACGGGGCGGATCCTCGACGTGTCTTCGTCACCGGTCTGTCCGCGGGCGGCGCCATGACCGCGGTCATGCTGGCCACCTACCCCGACGTCTTCTCCGCCGGTGCGGTCGTCGCGGGCCTGCCCTACAACTGCACGAAGGACAACAGTCCCTACACCTGCATGAGCCCGGGGGTGGACCTCAGCCCGAGCCAGTGGGCCCAACGGGTGCGCGACGCGTACCCCTCGTACACGGGGCCGTGGCCACGTACCGCCATCTGGTACGGAGACCAGGACACGACGGTCGTGCCGCGCAACGCCACCGAACTGCGCGACCAGTGGACGGCACTGCACGGGCTGTCCCAGACCCCCACCCGCACCTCCGCCATCGGGCCCGACGCGACCCGGCACGACGAGTACGTGGCCTCCGACGGCACGGTCGCCGTCGAGGTGAACCGGGTCCCCGGCATCAACCACGGCACCCCGGTCGATCCCGGCACCGGCAGCGAACAGTGCGGCGCCACCGGAGCTCCGTACTTCCTGGACTCGATCTGCTCCAGCCACTGGATCGCCCGGTTCTTCGGTCTCGACGGCTCCGGCCCCGGGCCGGGTACGCTGCCCGCGCCCACCGGGCTGAGAGCGACCACGGTCACGGACACCAGCATCGGCCTGAGCTGGAACGCGGTGAGCGGTGCGGCGGACTACGTCGTCTACCGCGACGGCAGCGCCGTCGCGACGCCGACCGGCACGTCGTACACGGACACCGGCCTCGGCGCGGGAACCTCGCACTCGTACGCGGTCGCCGCCCGGGACACCGGCGGCACGGCGGGAACACGCTCCGGGACGGTCACGGCGACCACCAGCGGCAGCGCGGCCGCCTGCTACGGCGGCAGCAACTACGCCCATGTGCAGGCGGGACGAGCCACCACCAGTGGCGGCTACACCTACGCCAAGGGGTCCAACCAGAACATGGGTCTGTACAACACCTTCGTCACCCACACCCTGAAAGAGTCGCCCACCGGCTACTACACCATCGCCGACAGCGGCTGCCCCTGATCGCGCGCCCGCATCCGTCGCGTTCGGTGAGGTGACACGGCCCGCCATGGTGTGCGCCCCTTCCGTCCGGACCGCGGCCATGGTGGGCCCACACATGGTCCCCGCGGTCACCGTGCCTCCAGCCTCCGGCCTGGCCGCCGTTCGTCCCGGAAGCCGACCCGGCTCCCGAGCCAGAACCCGACCGGGCACTCGCACCCGCCCCAGAACGACCGGAACCCGACCCGAACCCGGCCCACAACTCGAACCCGACCCAGACTCGACTCGGAGGCATCGGATGCTCCCACCGCGCACGGCCACCACTCCACCGCGCAGACGGCTCAGGCGGCGTGCCGCCCTCGGAGCACTGTCGCTCGCGGCCGCCTGTTCACTGCTCCCCGTGGCATCACCGACCGCGGGTGCGCAGGGAACGCCGGACGACGGCCACTGCGGCGGCCGCGCCCCGGTGCGCGTACCGGGCGCGGCCCACCAGCAGGCCGCCTGTCTGGATGAGCTGACCACGGCCGGCACGGTGACCTCCGGCCACACCGACCCTGCCGACTTCGCGGGTCTCACCCCCCGGGACCTGGCCACGCCGAGCGGTGTGCCGGGAATCCAGATCGACGGCTACTTCCCGGACTCGTCGACCACCAACACCAACCACGGCTGGAACCACGACGCGCAGTTCGTCATCCGATTGCCCGACCACTGGAACGGCGGTCTCGTGGTCTCCGGGACACCGGGCAACCGCGAGCAGTACGCCAACGACCGGGCGATCTCCGACTGGGTGCTCTCGCGCGGCTACGCCTTCGCCGCCACCGACAAGGGCAACACCGGCCTCGCCTTCTACCGCGACGGCCGCCGGCCCGGTGATGCCATCGCCGAGTGGAACACGCGCCTCACCCAGCTCACCCGGGCCGCCCGCGCCGCCGTCACGCAGCGGTACCACCGGCCGCCTGCCCGCACCCTCGCCACGGGCCTGTCCAACGGCGGCTACCTGGTCCGATGGCAGTTGGAGAACCATCCCGAGCTGTACGACGGCGGAGTGGACTGGGAAGGCACCCTCTGGCGTTCCGACGGCCCCGGCCTGCTCACCTTCCTGCCGCCCGCGCTGCGCGACTATCCCGTCTACGCCGCCGGCGGTCCCGGCGCCGACGAGGCCCTGGCGGCCCTGCACAAGGCCGGTTACCCGGCGGGCTCCGAGTTCCTGTGGCCGTACCACCACCAGGTCTACTGGGATCTGACGCAACGCGTCTACCGGGAGGAGATCGACCCCGGTTTCGACGGTACGACCGAGGCGGGCACCCCGTTCTGTGCCCCGGGCACCCCGTCCTGCGACGCCGACTACGACTACGCGACCCGGCCGCCCTCGGTCCACCGTGCCGTCGACCGCATCGCCCTGACCGGGCGGATCGGGAAGCCTCTCATCACGCTGCAAGGCACACTCGACGTGCTGCTGCCGATCAGTCAGGACTCCGACGTCTACGCCCGTATGGTGCGCCGGTCCGGACGGGGCGCCCTGTCGCGCTACTACCGCATCGCGGACGGTACGCATACGGACTCCCTCGTCGACGTCTTCCCCGACAGGCTCCGGCCGATGGTCCCCTGCCATCGCTCGGCGTTCACCGCGTTGGAACGGTGGCTGAGCGGCAACGGCCTCCCTCCGGCGAACCACACCGTCGAGCGCCCGGCGGAGGCGGACCCCGCGACGCTCCTCACCAACTGCCGCCTGAGCTGAACCACCCCAGTACGTCGGCTGCTACGACAGCGGACGCAGGACGGTGACCGCCGGCCTTGGCCGGCGGTCACCGTCCTGCGCGCGTCCACGCCGTCCCCGGCCCTGCCACCCGCTCGCGACATCGGTCGCGTGCGGCGATGGGAATTCCGCGCCGCCGGGCACCCCCCTGTCTTGCCGGAATCCGAAAAGACCGTGCCACCACATCTATCCGCGCGGAAGGCCCGGCCGGAATACCTCTTTGGACAGATATCCGTAGCCGAAGCGGGTGCGGATTGGTCTGGGAAACAAGTTCATCCGATGTGGTGATCGACCAATCCGGTGGCCTTCCGGAACCGGATTCCCCACGTGACAGACGACGAGAACACGCCGCGCCTCCCGGGCCGCCGGACGCCCCGCCACCTGGGCGCCGCGCACGGCGTACCGGCGAAATGCGCCGCGCTCCGCGTCGCCGATCGCTCTCCTCACGCTTTCGACACCGCTGACGAACCGGACTCCCGTGCGGAATTCCCGTGGTGTCGGCGTCTTTTCCTACAGGTCCCAGGAATTTCCGTCCTCCGACCTTCCCGTGCACCGGCGACCATTGCCGCATCGATCAACAGGAGAAACACCATGAACACCCGCATCCGTCGTACCGCCATCACCCTCGCCGCGGTCGCCGTCCTGCCGCTGGCTCTGAGCGCCTGCTCGGACAACAGCAGTGACTCCGCCAAGTCCGACTCCTCCGGCAAGGCGACCGCGTCGGCGACGGACGAGGGCATGGACGGTTCGACCGGAGCCGCCTCGGCGGACCAGCCGTTCGGTTCGGCCTGTTCGGCCGTGCCCAAGGACGGTGCCGGTTCGTTCGACGGCATGGCCCAGGACCCCGTGGCCACCGCCGCCTCCAACAACCCCGCCCTGTCGACCCTGGTCGCCGCGGTGAAGAAGGCCGGTCTGGTCGACACCCTCAACAACGCCCAGAACATCACGGTCTTCGCACCGACCAACGACGCCTTCGCGAAGATCCCGAAGGCCACCCTGGACAAGGTCCTCAACGACAAGGCCCAGCTCACCAAGATCCTCACCTACCACGTGGTGGGCGAGCAACTGGCTCCGAAGGACCTGGAGAACGGCTCCTTCGACACGCTGGAGAAGTCGAAGCTCACCACCTCCGGGGCCGACGAGTCCTACATGGTCAACGACTCGGCGAAGGTGGTCTGCGGCAACGTCAAGACCGCCAACGCCAACGTCTACATCATCGACAGCGTGCTCATGCCCGCCAGCTGACGCGCCACCGGTTCGCCGGGCGGCCAGTGTTGCGCTGACGCCCTGCCCGGCGGACCGACTCCCGCGACGGGGACGGCCAGGGGTCGGGGCGATCGCCCCGGCCCCTGTGTGGTGCGCGCGCAACCGTCCTCGGCGGCACACGGCGCAAAGTCCCTTCGCCACCGAACCGCCCTCGCGCGCGGCTGATCGGCTCGATCAGCCGATCAGATGCGGGGGAACAGCGAGGTCCGGAGCGCGGAAGAGGCGTGCCAGGTCCGCCGCTTCTCCCCGGGCGCACACGGCGGCGACGACGTCGATCAGGTTGTCGTAGGCCACGGACATGCGGCCTTGGCGGGCTTCCGCCATCCGGCCCCAGGTGTCCCCGGGCAACATCTCCACCTGGCAGAGCGCCGCCAGATCACGAACCGTACTCTCGCTGATCCTGGCGGAGTCGCGCGCGGAGCCGTCCCCTTCGGCGCCGAACTCCGTCGCGTCGAGGCCTCCGCCGCGGAAGCGCTGCCATGCCTCACCACCCGTCAAGAACCCTTGCTCAGAGGCTACTTCGACAGCCGTGTCGGTTCGCGGCCGGCCCGGAGTCACGCGGATCCAGCGTCGCTCACCGGCATTCCAGAACTCCGTACTCCATAGGTCGTCGAGCGTTCCCCGGCCGAGTCGGGTGCCGAAGCCGCATCTGACCCGGGCGGCATAGCCCTTGGACTGCAACAACGCGCAGGCGAGCGTGGCCGAGTGCCTGCTCGTTCCGACCACTCGCGCGGCGGGCGAACGCGGGTGGTGAAGGGGTTCGGGCAGGCGCTGGGCCAGGATCGCCAGGAGATCGCGGACCGGCCGGACGCCCTGATCCTCCGTCCGGCGCTCGGAAACCCCGAACGCCGTCGCCTCGCCCGGCGCGACGACCAGGGCCTGCGCGGCTGCGCATATCGCCAAGGGGTCGTGGGTCATGCCCTGGAGGAGCCAGAACTGACCTGGGTCGATGGTGGTGAACGGTCCGGGGTGGAGGTAATCGATTACGAGGTCAGTCATAGGCACTGAGTGTAGGCAGCGGTGGTCACCTTGTGACGCCTTTGGCCCAACCGGTGAACGAAGTTGTTGTGGCCGGCCAGTTGTCAGCTCGACGGACGATCCAGTGCCGGAAGGCTCACCGTGGTACCGCCGGGGCAGCACCACGGCGGTTCCACTGGTCGAGGACGAGGGGAACGGTGGCCGCGAAGCTCGTCGCGGCGACACCCCCGAACCTGGCGTCGGAACGCATCAGATCGCCCACCACCTGCGCGGTCAACCGGTGCCAGGTGCGCGAGCGGCGCAGCATCGCGTGATCGCCGTCGCGGATGAGGACGACGCCGGACCGGGCTCCCGCGTCCCGTGCGCGGAACACGAAGTCCGTCGAATCGGCGGCCCGGGTGACCCGGTCCCGGTCGCCGTGGAGGACGACGACGCTCTTGCCCCGGAGATGGTGCACCGGTTCACCGGGCGGCACCCAAGGAGCGAGCGCGAGGACGCCACGGACCGCGGGATGGGCCGCCGCCCGCAGCGCGGCACGGGCGCCCATCGAATGCCCCACCAGGACGACGGGGACGTCCCCGCTCAGCACGCCGAGGGACGACAGGGCGGCGAAGGCGTCCTCGACCGGGTCGCCGCCGTTCCAGCCGCGGTAGCGGTAGCGCACCTGGCCCAGCAGCACATGGTTCAGAGGAAGCCCCTCCGCCGCCGCGCGCAGCACCGGACGCATCCGCAGCGCCTCGGGATGCCAGGGCCGGGAGACCTGCCGGCTGTCCGGGCGTCCCCCGTGCAGCGTGAACACCGCCGCGCGCACCGTCTCCGGGCGATGCCGCACCACGAGGGCGGTTCTCGGCTCCGAGCCGGCGACCGGGTATCCGGGCATGTCATCCCTCGTTCTCTTTCGACGCGCGCAGGCCCTCACACCGACGGACCCCCGGGGGGGGAGCCGTCGCCGCTGCGGCGACGGCTCGGCCGCGCCCCGGCACTGCTGTGCATGACGATGTCAGACATCACCACGGGCAGGGGCACTCACCACCGACGCGCGGCGGGAGTGGACAGGAGCGGGACACCAGCGGGACGCGCGGCTGGGCATCGCGCGGCGCCTGACCAGCGGCACCTGACCGGTGGCACCCGACCCGGCCGCGTCCGACCGGCCTGTCCGAACGTGAACGCGAATGCCTTCCGCCGGCAAGGGGGCACGGCGGTGATCAGCCCGCCGAGCAGCCCGACGCGGAATCAGGGTGATCATGCGATGCGCCTCCGAAGTGACGTCCGGCCGTTGCGACCCGCTCACTCATGGTCCGAAGCCGATCGCCCCCGCGGATTGGTCCGGCGCGCCATTCGCTCACACGCGGACCACCCCACTTGCCGAAGCCGCGAGCCCCCGCCTGCCCCACAACAGACCGGCAGACCGGCAGACCGGCGGCAACGACGGAAGGGCTCCTCCGGGCACATGGCCTGGAGGAGCCCCACATCGGTCGTCCGAGAAGGCGCGGCTACGGCGTCACGGCGCGAGGAGCAGGCTGTCGCCGCGCTCCTTGGCGGCGGCGTAACGCCTGGCCACGTCCTGCCAGTTGACGACTGCCCACATGGCGTCGATGAAGTCGACCTTCTGGTTCCTGTACTGGAGGTAGAAGGCGTGTTCCCAGGCGTCGAAGACCAGGATCGGGGTGGAACCCTGGCCGACGTTGCCCTGGTGGTCGTAGACCTGCTCGACGATCAGCCGCCCGCTGAGCGGCTCGTAGGCGAGCACACCCCAGCCCGAGCCCTGGGTGGTCGCGGCGGCCTTGGTCAGCTGCGCCCTGAATCCCGCGTAGGAGCCGAACGACTCGGCGATGGCGTCGGCGAGTTCACCCACCCCGTCCGCCGCCAGCGGTTCGCCGCCGCCGTCGCCGGTCATGTTGTGCCAGTAGATGCTGTGCAGGATGTGTCCGGAGAGGTGGAAGGCCAGGTTCTTCTCCAGGCCGTTGACCGAGCCCCACGACTCCTTGTCCCGCGCTTCCGCGAGCTGCTCCAGCGTGTCGTTCGCGCCCTTCACATAGGCCGCGTGGTGCTTGTCGTGATGCAGCTCGATGATCTCGGGGCTGATGACCGGGGCGAGCGCCGAGTAGTCGTACGGAAGCTCCGGGAGCGTGTACACCGGCATGTCCAACGTCCTCCGACTTAATTGCGAATGATGTGCAGCTGCACGCTAACAGCAATAAGTCACCGTATCGATCAGGCGTCACACAGGGGCGCCCCGACAGCCGGAGCGTTCCGCCGCATCCGATCGCGACCCCGGAGCCGAATAGTGCGGTATGAGTAGATTGAAGTGAATCCACGGAACCGTGCAGGGCGGAGGACCGAGCACGTCCAGGAATCGACCCAGCGTCAGAGGTGGAACGATGACGGAACAACTGCACCCTCCCGGTGAGACACCGCCCGTCGAAGGATCGACCGCCGAGGCCCACACCGAGCGACCGGACGGCGGCCTGTGGGAACACCCGTTTGTCTGGCTGTCGCTGATCGTGATCGGCTGCGCACTCATCGCCGCGTTCTTCGTGGCCCGCATGATCGATCTGTGAGGCGTACGCACACCGGCGGACGCAGGCGCGACGCGACCGCCGGAGCGGGACTGAGCGACCTCAGGCGGGGCACACGCACGAAGGAGCCTCGTCACCCCTATCCCCGCGGCGGCGAGGCTCCGCGCACTCCGGTCGGCACCACTGCGACGCCGGAGGGTGGGACAGACACGGCGTGGGGTCCACCGGAAGGAGCGAACCGTGGTCGTTTCAGCCGGACAGGCCCCCGAACGGCCCGCCTTCGCGCCGACCACCCCGCCCGTGCTCGCCACGCTCGCCACACAGGCCGAAACCGCGACGAGCGCCCGTACGATGCACACCCATGTCCAGATCGGTACGAGTCAGCACGGTAGGTCGCATGTCCGCTGAGTCCCAGTCCGCCTCGGCCGACCGTCCGCCCGCCCTGGCCGCGCTCGCGCCGGCCCGCGGCCGCATCCGACGACCCGCCACCTGGTGGCCCGTGCTGCGCCGTACGGCGGTGTCGATGTGGCGCGACGACATCACCGACTACGCGGCCGCCCTCACCTACTACTCCATCCTGGCCGTGCTGCCCTCCCTGCTGGTCGTCGTCATCGCCTTCAGCCTGATAAGCCCGGACACGGCCGTGGAATTCATCACGCAGGTGACCACCTACGCCCCCGGACAGTCGGGGATCGAGCTGCACAACGTACTGACCCGCACACTGCACGACGGCTCCGCCGCCTGGACGCTGCTGTCCGCCTGCACCGTGAGCGCGTTGTGGTCCGCGTGCAGTTATCTCGCCGTCTTCCGCCGCGCCCTGCACCGGATGCACCACGTGAGCGACCACCGCTCCCCCTGGCGCAAGGCCCACCGCATCGTGCTCACCGCTCTCGCGCTGCTGGGACTGCTCCTGTTCAGCGCCCTGTTGCTGCTGCTGACCGGTCCGGTCGCCGAGGCCGTGGGCCGCCTGATGGGGCTCGACGTGGTGGCCGCGTGGGTCTGGGGAGTGCTGCGCTGGCCCCTTCTGCTGTGCCTGGTGGGGCTGTTGGTCGTGATCGTCTTCCACACCGGGCCGGTACCGGCGCGCCGGCGCAGTCTGCCGGGCGGCGCCCTGGCGGCCAGTCTGTGGCTCGCCGTCTCCGCGGGTTTCGCCGTCTACGCCTCCGCCCTGAGCACCTACAGCAGGCTCTACGGATCCCTCGCGGGCGTCGTGGTCTTCCTGATCTGGCTGTGGCTGTCCAACCTGGCGCTGCTCACCGGCGCCCAGTTCACCGCCGAACTCGGCAAGAAGGCGCCGGAGCAGGCGGATTCCGCTGACGCTGCCGACGGACGGCTGCCGTGAACTCCGGGCGGACCGCGTGCGAGCCGGTGCCGCCGGTCGTCCCGCGAAGCACCGACGGGGTGCCCGGATCATCCGGACACCCCGCCTGATCGGGTCAGATCACTGCACGATGACCTGGGCGCCGCCCGTGACGCCGCCGGACGTCACCGAGATCGTGACGGTGCCGGAGCGGTGGGCGGTCAGGTCGCCGGTGGAGGGATCCACCGAGGCGACCTTGGGGTTGCTGGAACTCCAGACGTGGGACGCCGGGTTCGCGATCGGGATGGTGAGCGGTGCGATGTTGTCGCCGGCGATCTGGTCACCGGTCGCGGTCAGGGTGACGCGGTCGCCTCGGGTGATCGGGTCCTTGGGGCCCTTGACCTTGATCGAGGCGAGAGCGGGCTCGACGGTGTACTGCAGGTCACCGTCGTCGCCGATCCGGACCAGACCGAAGTGGTAGATGCCACCCTGGTCGGCCGGGGCGTAGGCGGGCATGCCGAGGTCCGCGAAGGTGAACTGCGGGATGCCGCCCTCGGCGGTGGTCACGTGCTCGCCCTCGGGATTGAGGATCTGCTCGGCGAAACCGCGGGCGTGACCGTACATCATGATCACGTGCTGCTTCGGGTGCGTCTCCTGGAAGCGCTGCACCAGGCGCAGGTACATCCGCGCCTCCCAGCGGTCCGTGAACTGGCTGTTCGCGGCCGGGTGCGGGTCGTAGGCCGGCATGTGGGTGATGACCAGCACGTCCTTGGCCGTGGTGTCCGTCAACTGCTGGACCAGCCACGGGTACTGCACGCCCTCGGGGTTCTGGAACGGGTCCGAGGACTGCAGGCTGCCGTGCGAGTTGTCGGTGACGATCATCCGCGCCGCACCCTGGGTGTAGGCGTAGTGGGTCTCACCGAACGTGTCGCTGAAGTTGCCGTTCTCGGAGTCGGCGCCCTGGGTGATCTCGTGGTTGCCGACGATGTCGCGCTCGGGGATGCCGAGGGCGTCCATCTTGGACTTGGCGAACTGCAGGTCCGCCAGCTTGCCGTCGTCGGGCATGTCGCCGAGGAACTGGGCGGAGTCCGGGCGCGCCTGCGGGGTCAGGGTGGGCAGCCGCTTGGCGATGGAGTCCATCACGTTGCTGCTGACCGAACCCGGGTCACTGGCGAGCATGTGCGCGTCGTCACCGGTGAGGATCGTGGTGCCGCGCTTGGCGAAGTCCGCGGAGTCCTGCTCGAAGGAGAGCCACTTCGGGTTCTGCGGGATCGCCTGGTACTCCGGCGCCGTGACCGGTCGCGGCGAGTACAGCGCCTGCAGGCCCGCGACGTTGAGCGAGCCGCTGTAGGCGGTGCTCGGGCTGATCGCCAGGAAGTCGATGAAGCTGATGGTCAGCGGGAACTGCATGCCCGCCGGCAGCTGCGCGACCGCCAGGTGCCAGTCCTTCCAGGTGACGAACGTCGGGTAGAGCGTGGTGGACGAGCCGTTGACGCCGATGTACTTCTCGGCGAGCTCGATGCCGTTGCCGTCGCCCTTGATCCACACGCCGATGGCGGTGGGGACCTGACCGTTGTTGGTGTCGGTCTTCAGGGTGACCCGGGGCGAGAGCACCAGCTGCTTGACGCCGGACGCGGCCGGCATCGAGTAGTCGAGCCGCAGCGAGCCGGACTCGGTGGAGCCCGGCGGGACGACGCCGGGGTCGGCGACCAGCGCGGCGGGCTTGCCGGTGGTGTTATTGCTGAGCCGCCAGTTGTCGAGGCTGCTCACCGGGTCGATGACCTTGCTGACGCTGCCCACGGCGATGGAGGTGGTGCCGGTGGCTCCGGCGACCTGCGCGCTCACCTCGGCGAGACCGCCGTTGTCGGCGCTCGCGGTGAACAGGCCGTGCGAGTCGACGGTGCCCAGCTTGTCCGGCGTGACCTGCCACTTGGCGGCCTCGGCGGGGATCTGCACCTCGTCGCCGCCCTTGACCGTGCCGGTCAGAGCGAGCTGCTGGGTGGCGCCGTTGTCGAGGTCGGCCTTGTCGGGCGAGACCGTGAGGGTCTGGAGCTTGCTGACGACCTCGAGCTTCTCGGAGGTCCAGCTCTTGCCGTTGAAGGCGTTGATCCGGCCCTCACCCGTGCGGTGCGGGGTGAGCTTGCCGTCCTCGTACGAGGCCAGCGACGCGGGCGAGATCTCGACGTGCACCTGGCCGGCCGCCGGGTTGGCGAACCGGTCGAGGGAGTGCACGGGCAGCGGGATGGAGCCGCCGGCGACGGTGGTGACCGTCTTGCCGCCGTTGACCACGACCTTGACGGCGGGGCCGGCTTCCTTGGCGGTGGAGTAGAAGAAGATGCCGTTGGCGACCGGGCGCTCGGTGTTGCCGGGCAGGTCGGACGGCGTGTTGACGACCTCGGCCTGGTCGGCGCCGGGGGCGCGGCTGACCATGCCGGTGGAGCCGCCGCCGTCGAAGAGCATGGCGGTGTAGGCGCCGTGGGCGACCATGTAGCCCGCGGCCTGGTCCGCCGTCACGCCGAAGGCGGTGGAGGCGCCGCCGTGGCCGTCGATGGCGACGACGATGGCGTGCTTGCCGTCCTTGGTGATGCCGACGGCCGTCTCCGGGTTGGCGCCGCCCGGCGGGGTGCCGGTCGGGTCCTTGTAGACCTTGCCGTCCTTCACCAGGGTGTCGACACCGCTGATGAGCTGGGTGACATCGTTATCCGGAGACAGTTGAGTGGTCAGGCCAATCGTGTCGCCGACGTGCAGGTTGTCGGCGAGCCACTGACCGCCCTCGCCGGCGCCGAGCAGGCCGAGCCGGCCGGTGGCGAGGCGCTGCACGGTGGTGACCGCGCTCTGCACGCTGTCGACGACGAAGCCGCCGTCGGTGGTGTGGCCGAGCACCAGGGTGGAGGGCTTGGCCAGCCCCGGAGTCTCGCCGAGGTCGGGCGTGACCTCGGTGATGCCGCCGGAGGTCAGGTCGTTGACCGTGTTCACCGAGGTGAGCGCGTGGGTCGCGGAGCCCGCGGTGATCGTGCCCGAGAAGGTCTCGGGGCCCATCACCAGGCTGCCGTCGGGCTTGACGCCGAGCTGGGAGGCGAAGCCCGGCTTCGGGCTCTTCAGCAGGTGCCCGTCGACCATGACGCCGCCGAGCGGACGGCCACTGGCGTGGATCTCGAAGTAGTCGCCGTTCACGCCCGCCACCGCGTGGGTGCGGTGGGCCATCGACGACGGGGTCTCGTCCGCCGGGTTGGTGATGGTGTCACCGGCCTCGACCATGCCGACCCGCAGGTTCGGGTCGCGCAGGTCCGCCGTGAGCACCTGCATGTGCTGGCGGCCACCGACGGTGTCGTACGTCTCGCTGTAGTGCTTCAGGCCGCGGGTGACGGTCTCGGCCGGCGTGCGGGTGTGGTCCACCACCAGCGGCCAGTTCTCCGGGGTGTCCGGGAGCCAGTTCCGCCCCGCCGCCTGGCTGTCTGCGGCCGGGTCCTCGGCGGAACCGAACGCGGTTCCCGCTCCGGCCACGGCACCGGCGAGCGTCATCGCCGCCGCGGTCGCCACGGCGGTACGGCGGAGGCCGACCCCCATGGTTCTCTTCGTTTTCTTCGTCTGAGGTGTCATTACGTGCTTTCCTACGGGCATACACGCCGGTGGGTCACCGACGTGCACGAACACCGCACACCCGCAGGGCGGACCGCACGTTTCCATTCCGCGTGGCACAGATGACCATCAGATGCGCCGCCGGACCGCATCCATTCAGGTCACGTTAACTGTGCACCGTGAAGCACCCAGAGGGCCGGTGAGCTGGGGCTTCGGTCTCACGTCCGCCGACCCCCATCGGACGGTGGGCGGCCGTACCGTGACCGGCGCGGGACGTCGTCGGTTCAGTCGCTCAGTCGTCGCGCGATGTCCGCCAGGTGCCTGCCCTGGTACTCGGCCGCGGCGAGCGTCGCCTCATCGGGGCCTTCCCCGCCACCGCTCGGCCAGCTGGTTCCGTAGGGGTTGCCGCCCGCCGCGAAGAGCAGCGGATCCGTGTAACCGGGCGGCACGATGACGCAGCCCCAGTGGTAGAAGACGTTGTTCAAGGACAGCACCGTCGACTCCTGCCCGCCATGGCGGTTCATGGCCGAGGTGAAGCTCGTGGCCGGCTTGTTGTGGAAGACGCCGGCCTGCCACTGGCCGCCGGTCCTGTCGATGAACTCCTTCAGCTGCGCCGACGCGTTGCCGAAACGGGTCGGCGTGCCGAAGGCGTAGGCGGTCGCCCAGGCGAGGTCGTCCAGGGTCGCCTCCTGCACGGAGTCCTTGGTCGCGTCCACGTGCGCACGCCAGGCGGGGTTCCCGTCGATCGCGGTGTCGGGCGCGAGCTCGCGAACGCGCCGCAGCCGCACCTCCGCTCCGGTGCTCGCGGCACCGTTCGCCACCGATTGGGCGAGCTGGTGGACGTTTCCGGTGGCGCTGTAGTAGATCACCGCGACACGAACACTCACAGTTTGCTCCCGTTCCTGATGGACCACGGAGAAGATATCAACCCTTCGACCCTATTGCCCTCTTTGCCTGATTCGGCTCGATCGGGAGCGATGGTTGATCGGGAACGAGGCTCGATGGGGAACGGGGTCGGTCAGGACGGGGCGCCGGCCAGGATCTCCACCTTGCCGGTGTCGAGTGAGTAGTAGGCACCGACCACGGCGAGGGCGCCCTTGCTCACGAGCGGGGCGAGATCCTGGTTGGAGCGCAGCTCGTTCGCGGCCAGCTCGACCTGGGCCCGGGCCATCGTCTCCACCGGGTCGTCCCCGCCCCGGCGGACCGTCTCCTCGTAGGCCGGCCGCAGAGCCTTGACGATCGCCTGCAGGTTGCCGGGCAGCGGCTTGTCGTCACGCAGGGACTTGTACGCGGCCTCGACGGCGCCACAGCGCTGATGACCGAGAACGACGACGAGCGGGGTCCCACCGGTCATGGGTCCGTACTCGACGGAACCGGTGACCACCGGCTCGATCGCCTCGCCGCCCGTGCGCATCACGAAGAGGTCCCCGAGCCCGGTGTCGAAAAGGAGCTCGGGCGGCACCCGGGAGTCGATGCACGAGAGGATCGCCCCGAACGGCTCCTGCCGCTGGGCCACGAACTCACGCCGGGTCGGGTCCCGGTCAGGGTGCTGGAGGTCTCCGCTCACCCAGCGCTCGTTGCCCTCCATCAGTCTCGCGAACGCCGCCGCGGGCGTCAGCTGCCCGGCATTCGACGTGCTGCTGGCCATCGGCTCCGGCGTGGCGATGGTCGCCGATGTGGCGGCGCCGGTCGCCGAGCAGCCCGCGAGCGCGGTCGTGGCGCCCGCGACCGCGCCGACGAGCAGAGCCCTGCGGCCCGGAAGTCCCGCGCCCCGGCTACCAGTCCCGGACACTGGCGTGCATCTCCCATACGAGGATCTCCGCGGGCTGATCGGCGAACACCTTCTGGCCGCCGGTCGCCGTGAAGCGCACCGAGTCACCTTCGGCGAGCGCGCCCTCACCTTCCAGCATGACGTCCCCGCGGGCCACGAACAGATGGAGGAAGGGCGCCTCGGGCAGCGTGACGGAACCGGTCGCGGGAATCCGTGCGGCGTGCAGCGCGGCGTACTTGTTCCGGATGCGGATGGCGGAGGAGTCGGCGTGCTTGTCCATGCCGGAGGCGACCGTGGTCAGGCCGCCGCTCAGCACGTCGTCCTCGATCTCCACCTGCTCGTAGCCGGGCGTGATTCCCGCCTCGTCCGGGACCACCCACATCTGCACGAAGTGCACGGGGTCGGCATGGGTGCTGCCGCCCTCCAGACGCCACGAGTCGTTCTTCTCCGAATGCAGAATTCCCGTGCCCGCGCTCATCCGTTGAGCCAGGCCGGGATAGATCAGTCCGGAGTGTCCGGTGGAGTCCTGATGCACCAAGGACCCCTGCAAAACCCAGGTGACGATCTCCATGTCCTGGTGGGGATGCGTCTCGAATCCGGTCCCCGCGGTGACGATGTCGTCGTTGTTCACCAACAGCACACCGTGATGCGTGTTCTGGGGATCGAAGTGGCGCGAGAAGGAGAACGAGTGCTTCGAGTCGAGCCACGACAGCTCCGTCTTGAAGCGATCGTCGGCGCGTCGCACATCGACGGTCGGTTGCATGGCCGAGGTCACCGCGACTCCCCCTCCACAGCCTTCGCCGTACCCGCGTGGCCCGTCACAGCCTGCTCCTCGACGCCACCGGCATCGGGATCTCGGGCACGACGTCACCGGACGTACGGGCGTCGACATGGAGCTGAGCGCAGTGCTGATCCGCGATCTCGGCGCAGATCCCGGCCACCTGCTCACACAGGGGTGTGCCGATGTCGGCGGCGTTCAACGCCATGACCATCTTGTACTGGAGATCATCCACTGAGCCTCCCGTGGCGCCGATCGACAGCTCCACGCTAAAGGGCACCCTGACGCTTCGCCATTCGCCCGAGGCCGGGCGCCCCGAGTCACCGCGCGCGAACGAAGGCGGGAGCGCATGATGGAGACGGTGCCCTGCGGCAGGCGGAGACCGGACAGCGGCCTGGGAGACACGGACATGGCAATTCAACGGTCGAAGGATCAGGCGTGGCCGCCCTTGCGGGTGAGTGACTGGGTCGAAACCCGGGACACCCTGCACATGTGGACGCAGATCGTGGGCAAGGTACGTCTCGCCTACGCTCCCCTCGTCAACCACTGGTGGCAGGCGACGCTCTACGTCACTCCGCGCGGACTGGGGACCTCCGCGATCCCGCACCGGTTCGGCGCCTTCGACATCGAGTTCGACTTCGTCGACCACCAGATGCGGATACGCGACAGTGGCGGCGCCACCCGCACCGTGCGCATGGAGCCCAAGTCGGTGGCCAGGTTCTACGACGAGACCATGCGTGCGCTGCGTGAACTGGGCATAGACGCGGTCATCCAGCCGCACCCGAACGAAGTCGAGGGAGCGATCCCCTTCGCCGAGGATCACCGCCACGCCTCCTACGACGCCACCGCCGCCCATCTGTTCTGGCGACAACTGCTCCAGGCCGACCGTGTCATGGGTGAGTTCCGCGCGTACTTCACCGGCAAGGTCAGCCCGGTGCACTTCTTCTGGGGAGCCATGGATCTGGCGTGCACACGGTTCTCCGGACGTCCGGCCCCCCAGCACCCCGGCGGCATACCGAGCTGTGGCGACTGGGTGATGATCGAGAGTTACTCGCGAGAGCTGAGCAGCTGTGGTTTCTGGCCGGGCGGTGGCGAGGAGGGCGCGTTCTACTCCTACGGCTATCCGGAACCGGACGGCTTCGCGAAGTCACCGGTATCCCCGGCCGACGCGTTCTACAGCGGGGAGTACGGCCAGTTCATCCTGCCCTACGAGGCCGTACGCGCGAGCGCTGACCCCGACTCCGTCCTGATGGAGTTCCTCCAGTCCACCTACGCGGCCGCCGCGCAGTGCGGCGACTGGGACCGGGCCGATCTGGAGACCGACCCTCGGCGGTGGGAGGAACGACAGCACCTGCACGCGCGGTCCCGGTAGCACAGGTCATCGCGGCTGCCTCGCCCTCGCTCGGCGACATCAGTCACGGCCCGCGCGTAGGTCCGGAACCGCCACGCGGCGTCAGGTGCGGCGGTTCGCGCCGGGTGACGGTGTCCTGGGGGTGAACGCGGTCAGCAGGTGCAGGGCTGTCGTGCAGGTGGTGGCCAGCAGGGCGATCGCCGGTGCCGTCCAGCGGTCCAGGTTGCGCAGCGCGTCCGGTTCGACCTCGATGGTGACACGGACGAATCCCGCGTTGAGCGTGGTCACCTTGGCGGTGCGCGGCGCCGGTTCCGCCTGGTCGCGTTGCAGGGCCGCGCGGTAGTTGTTCTTGCGCTGGTTCATGCGGCCTCGGCCTCCTGACGCTTGAGGAGTTCGTTGGCGAGGTCCATGTATGCCGTTCCCTGAACACGGACCGGGCCGCCGAACGACTGGGAGTACAGGTCCAGCCGGGCGATCTGGGTGTCGAGCACGTCGAAGCCGCGTTCCGCGAGTACTTCCCGGGCGTCGGCGTCGGGACCGGTGCGGGTGGCGTCGGGGCGGTTGGTGCGGTTGAGCAGCACGGCGGTACGCGCCGGCCGGGTGCGCAGCGACTGTACGTCGGCCATCTCGGTCTGGATCGGCGCCATCCGGTCCAGTTCGATCGGCGCCGGGGTGACGGGCACGATCCACTCGTTGGCGTGGCGCATGACGCTGCGGGAGATGCGGGCGTGGTCCTCCAGCTGCGGGGCGTCGTGCACCACCGTTCGGCGCCCACCGAGGAAGTCGTCGACGCGGTGATGCACGTCGCCCACCGGAAGGGCGATCACGGGAAAGGGGAAGCCGCCGGCGAGTTCACTCCAGCGCAGCGCGGAACCGGCCGGGTCGCCGTCGACGAGCAGCGGGGGCATCCCCAGTTCGTACAGGGCGTGAGCCAGCCAGACAGCACTGGTGGTCTTCCCGACTCCGGGCTTCAGATTGACGAATGCACAGCTCAGCAGCACGTTCGTCACGGTATTGAGCCGGCGCCGCCCCTGCCGTCAGCCGCGCGGACGGGGGATCAGGGTTCACCCACGAAGCCCACGGAGCCATCACTCGTCCTCAGCATGAGTCCGGGGCCGTCCGTGCCCCGCGATCGCGGAGGCGGCCGACGGCCCGGCATTGTTCGCGGCGCCGTACACTCTCGTGGGCTCGTGAGCCTGAGGAGGCGTTCCCGTGACTGTCGTTCCCCCGCGTCGGCTGGCTCTCCTCGGCGGCGGCTTCTCCACGGACGACGACGGCCTGCTGGACGACTGGGTGCTCGGTCAGGCACGCACCCCCCGACCCAAGGTGTGTTTCGTCCCCACCGCCAGTGGGGACGCCTCGGCCTACGTCGAGCGGTTTCTCGCCGCGTTCCGCTCACGCGAGTGCGAGGCCGGTGTCCTGCCGTTGTTCCGAAGAGAACTCGACGACGACGCCCTGCGTACGTTCCTGCTGTCCCGGGACGTCGTGTACGTCGGCGGCGGGAACACCGCGAACCTGCTGGCGGCATGGCGCGTGCACGAAGTGGACCGGTTACTGCGTGAGGCCTACGACCGTGGCACGCTCCTGTGCGGCATCAGCGCCGGCGCCAACTGCTGGGCCGAGGGCTCGCACACCGATTCCTTCGGACCGCTCACGTTCCTGCCCGACGGGCTGGGTCTGCTGCCCGGCTCAGTCTGCCCGCACTACGACACCGAACCGGGCCGCCGCTCCTCCTACCGGGCGGCCGTGGCCACCAGCACCCTCGCCGCCGGGTGGGCGCTGGAGGACGGCGTCGGCGCTCTCTTCACGGACGGCCTCCTGACCGAGGCGGTGAGCCGCACGCCACGAGCCCGCCTGTACCGGGTCGAGCCGGACGGGGAGCGCGGATCGACGGAGCGAGCCCTGCCGTGCCGCCCGCTCGCCGAGGGACGGTGACTCCTCGTCGCCGCGCGGGCCTCGCGTCACCGGCCTCCCGGTCTCCGCCGTGGTCTCGCCGGGGCGGCATCCCTACGGGCCGGCCTCAGAGTGTTCCGCGGTGGCGGAGCGACGTTTGCGCAGGTGCCCCAGGAGTCGGCGGGTCGCGCCCTGTCCGATGAGGATGCCGAGCAGCCCGATGAAGGCGATCCACGGCGGGGCCGGGGATCTGACACCCATGGCCCAGTACAGGAGACCGGCCAGCACACCCACGGCGAGGGACAGGAAGAAGCTCCGCAGCCAGATCTTCGACTCGCTCCTCATGCCAGCCACCCCGGCAGGGCGAAGCCGATCAGCATGCCGGCCAGACCGACGAGACAGATGAACGGCGGAGCGGGAGAGGGCACCCTGAGCAGCGCGTACATGATGCCGACGACCAGACCGGCTCCGAAGGACGCGGCGTAGTCCATGTGTCATCCTCCCGGAACAACCCCACCAGCCGCTCGACGGCGGGGCAGCCGGCAGCACCACCGCCACCGATGAGGTCACGTCCGTGACTCCTCCCCCTCGTAGGGGGTTTCTCGCTATGCCGGTGCGGCTTCGCGATGGACCAGCCCGGCCCGTAGAACGTTGAGGGCGCCCACCGTGTCCGCGTGCGCCTGGTGGCCGCACGAAACGCAGTGGAACTTCTCCTGTGTGGGCCGGTTCTCCTTCGCGGTGTGCCCGCATGCGGGGCAGGTCCGGGAGGTGTTGCGGGGGTCCACGGCGATCACTTCCCTGCCGGCGCTTTCAGCCTTGCTGGTGAGGAT
>NZ_JBSFCK010000030.1:0-65082 GCF_053593435.1 Streptomyces sp. NPDC002306 | reverse complement strand
CGGCCGGTGATACATCCACGACAACAGCCCCAGCGCGAACATGTTCTTGCTGCGCTCGGCCTCCTTGCGCGACAGAGCGAAATCCTTCAGCGCCTGGACCGTCAGCGTCGTCAGCGGCACGGGATGCACGTGATAGCCGTCGAGCGATCCGTCCTCCAGCGGGGAGAGGGCGTAGCCGACCTTCGCGAGCGCGCGCTTGGTGAACTCGTCCTCGTTCACGATGATGTCGGCGCCGCGCGGCACGTCGGCGATGTTCGCCTTCAGGGCGGCGGGGTTCATCGCGACCAGCACGTTCGGCGCGTCGCCGGGGGTGAGGATGTCGTGGTCGGCGAAGTGTAGCTGGAACGACGACACTCCCGGCAGGGTCCCGGCGGGCGCCCGGATCTCGGCGGGGAAGTTCGGCAGCGTGGACAGGTCGTTGCCGTACGACGCCGTTTCCGAGGTGAAGCGGTCCCCGGTGAGCTGCATTCCGTCACCGGAGTCGCCCGCGAAGCGGATGATCACCCGGTCCAGCCGCCGGATCTGTCCGGTGCTCTGCTCGGGGTGCCCCTCGGTGACGGACTCCGAGGCGGGATGTCGAGGGGACATGGCTCTCCAGGAGGGTCGGTTGGGCCACGGTCGGGTGCGTCGGGCGTACGGGAGCTCAACCCTGGCATCGGGCAGCGCTTTCGCGCCGTGCGGCGAACGATTCATGACAGAGGTTCAACTGACCAGAGCGCCGGTGTGCGCCCGCGGGAGCCCGCGGGAGGGCGGTCCGGCCGGGACCGCGGACGGCACTGTTATGGGCGTTCACCTCGCCAAAAGGCGTTCCGGGCGGGGGTCCGCCGCCGTCGGGCGGGGTGCCGCGGGGGGCGGGCGGGGTACCGCGGCGGGCGGCCGGGGTGTTCAACTGTCCAGTGCCGGATGCGGGCGGGTATGACTACGCTCGGCGGGCGCGGAGTTGGCCGGTTCCGGCCCGGCGCCCCCGCTCCGGCGGCAGGCCCGGCGGTGCGGCGCCGGGCGGTTCGAGACGCTCGATCTGCCGGGCCGGTCCGAGCGGTTGACCGGGCGGCCGGCACCGACGAAGGGACACACCGAGTGAACAGCACGTGGTTCCGGCGCTTCACCACGGTCGCGGGGCAGGGGCCGCGGCTCGTGTGCTTCCCCCACGCGGGGGGTTCCGCGACGGCCTACACGCAGCTGGCGCGCACGCTGCCCGCGGACCTCGACGTGGTGTGCGTGCAGTACCCGGGACGCCAGGACCGCTACCGCGAGGAGCCGTTCACGGCGCTGGCACCGCTCGTCGAGGCGGTGGCCGAAGAGCTGGCGGCGGACCTGGCGGCGGACCCCCGGCGGCCGTACGCCCTGTTCGGGCACAGCATGGGCGCCCTCGTCGCCTACGAGACGGCCCGCCTGCTCGCCCGGCGTGAACTGCCCGCCCCGCAGCGGCTGTTCCTGTCCGGGCGGGGCGCGCCGGGCCCGTCCGCGCGCGTCCACGCCCCCCTCTACGACGACGACTCGGTGCTGGCCGAGGTGCGCCGGCTGGGCGGCACCGACCAGAGCATGCTCGACAACCCGGAGATCCTGGAGATCGTGCTGCCGGCGCTGCGCGCCGACTACCGGGCCCTGGGCACCTACCGGTGGCAGGAGAGCGCGCCGCTGACCACGCCGGTGAGCGTCCTCGTCGGGGACAGCGACCCGATGGTGACGGTCCAGGAAGCCCACACCTGGCGGGAGCACACCAGCGGCGACTTCACCCTGAAGGTGTTCCCCGGCGGCCACTTCTACCTCGCCGACCAGGTCGGCGAGGTCGCCGCGACGATCACCGGGGGGCTGCTCGCCGACGCCCCGTCCTCCTGAGCGCGCGCCCTGGCCGGCCGTCAGGAGGACGGGGTTCCGCGGCGGCCCGGGGGCGGTGGTCTGGCTCAATGTCGCGGGTTGACCCGGACCTGGGGTCAGGGTGGACGCTGAGGGCATGACCAGTTCTCCTCGCTCGGCCTGGACCGGCATGGTCCCTGTCGACGACACCGCCCTGGCCGTCACCGACACCCGCGGCCCCGGCCGCGTCATCGTCTATCTCAACGGCTCCTACGCCGACCACCGTCCCTGGCGGCCCCTGATCGCCGAACTCGGCACCGAATGGCGGCACATCACCTTCGACGAGCGGGCCCGCGGCCGCTCGAAGCGGTCGGCGGACTACTCCTTCGAGGCATGCCTGCGCGACATCGACGCCGTCCTCGAGGCGACCGGGGTGGAGCGGCCGCTGCTCGTGGGCTGGTCCTACGGCGCGGCCCTGGCGGTGCACTGGGCCGAGCAGCGTCCCGAGCGCGTCGTGGGCGTGGTGGCCGTGGACGGCGCCATCCCCTACGGCCTGACCGGCGCGGAGGGCCAGGCACGGATCCGGCGCCTGTTCCGCCGGATGCGGCCGGTGCTGCCGCTGTTCCGCCCGCTGGGCATGGCCGCGCGGATGAGCGCCGACCAGCACGCCGACATCAACATCGAGGCCAACGAGGTCAACGCCGCCATCGCGCCGGTCCTGGACCGCGTGAGCTGTCCGGTGCGCTACATCCTGGCCACCGGTGCCAGCCTCGGCGGGGGCCAGGAGGAGATGGAACGGATGCGGGCCTCACTCGATCCGGTGCTCGCCCGCAACCCGGACATCAAGGTGAGCGCAAAGGTCGCCAGCAACCACTCCCACGTCCTGCGCAAGGACTTCGGGGCCGTCGCCGAGGCCGTCCGCGAGATCGCGGCCGCCCACGACCAGCAGGCCCGCTGAGCGAAGGGAAGAAGGTGCGCGGCTGCGGCGGCGGGGACGGTTCCCCGCCGCCGCAGCCGGGGGTGTCAGGTCCCCGCCTGCGGCGGCGGGGGTGTCAGGTCCCCGGCGCCGCAGCCGGGGGGTCAGGTGTAGGTGTAGAAGCCGCGGCCGGACTTCTTGCCCAGCAGGCCGCTCTCGACCATGCGCAGCAGCAGCGGCGGGGGCGCGTACTGGGGCTGCTTGTGCTCCTCGTACATGGCCCGTGCGATGGACACGGTGGTGTCCAGGCCGATCAGGTCCGCCAGGCGCAGCGGGCCCATCGGGTGCGAGCAGCCCTGGACCATGCCCTGGTCGACGGTCTCGGCGCTCGCCAGGCCCGAGTCGACCATGCGGATCGCGGACAGCAGGTAGGGGAAGAGCAGGGCGTTGACGAGGAAGCCGGCCCGGTCCGGTGAGGCGATCGGTTTCTTGCCCAGGACGTCGCGGACGAAGAGCAGGGCCCGGGTGCTGACCGTCTGTTCGGTGAGGACCGAGGTGACGAGTTCGACGAGCGGCAGCGCCGGTACGGGGTTGAAGAAGTGCATGCCGAGTACCTGGCCGGGGCGGCGGGTCGCGGCGGCGAGCCGGGCGATGGGGATCGAGGAGGTGTTGCTCGCCAGGATCGCGTCCGGGTCCTTGACGGTCTTGTCGAGGGTGGCGAACAGGTCGAGTTTGATCTGCTCGTCCTCCGTGACCGCCTCGATGACCAGGCGGCGGTCGGCCAGTTCGCCGAGGTCGCGGGTGAACGAGACGCGGCCCAGTGCGGCGTCGCGTTCCTGGGCGGTCAGTTTGCCTTTCGCCACGCCCCGGTCGAGGGAGGCGGCCAGCCGCTGCGGCGCGGTGTGCAGGGAGGTCTCGGAGAACACCGCGACGCGTACGTCCAGTGCGGCTTTCGCGCACAGTTCGGCGATGCCGGTGCCCATGATGCCGCTGCCGACGACACCCACCCGGTCGAGGTCCGTGGCGGTGTTCTGTGTGGTTGTGGTCATTGTTCGGCCCCCCAGGCCAGAAGTGATGCTCCGATCGACATGCCGCCGCCGAACCCGGCGAGCAGCACCACATCCCCCGGTGCCAGCGCTTTGGTGCGGTGGGCTTCGTCGAGGGCGACCGGCACCGAGGCGGCGCCGGTGTTGCCGTAGCGGGTCAGTGTGTGGTGGGTCCGGGCGGCGCCCAGGCCGGTGCGGGTGACGACCTCGTCGAGCATCACGCCGTTGGCCTGGTGCGGGACGAAGTGGTCGACGGCGCTGATGTCCATCCCGGCCTTGTGGGCCAGTGCGTTCAGGGCGGGCGGGACGTGTTCGGTGACGAAGTCGCGTACCGCGCGGCCGTCCATCCGGAAGAAGTGGCCGCCCTCGGCGAGGGTGGCGGCCGAGGCGGGGGTGCGGCTGCCGCCGGCCTCGACGCGGATCAGGTGGTGTGCGTCGCCGCGGCTGGAGAGGTCGGTGGCGAGGATGCCGTACGGCTGCGGCAGTGCGCCGACGACGGCGGCGCCGGCGCCGTCGGCGAACAGGATCGCCGTCTTTCGGTCGGTGAAGTCCAGGATCCGCGAGTAGATGTCGGCGCCGATGACCAGCGCGCGGGCCTGCGGCCGCACCGCGAGCAGGCTGTGGGCGAGGGTGAGGGCGTAGACGAAGCCGCTGCACACGACGTTGATGTCGAAGCAGGCCGCGCCGTAGGCGCCCAGGGCGTGCTGGACCAGGTAGGAGGTGGGCGGCTGCGGGAAGTCGCCGGTGGAGGTGGCGACGATGAGGTAGTCGATCTGCCGCGGGGTCAGTTCGGCCTGTGCCAGGGCCCGTTCGGCGGCTTTCACCGCCAGGTCGGACGTCGCCTCGTGCGGGGCCGCGTAGCGCCGGGTGCGGATCTGTGTCTTGCGTTCGATCCACTCGGCGCTGACGCCGACGCGTTCGGCGATCTCGTCGTTGCCCACTTCGTGCTTGGGCAGGTAGGAGCCGGTGGACAGGATGCCGGTCGCCATGTCAGGTCACCTCGGCGAGGTCGGGTGCGGCGGGAGCGCGCAGCGGGTTGAGCCGGGCGGCGCCGATCTTCTCCCGCAGTACGGGGTCGGTGACGCCGAGCCCTTCCTCGGGGGCGAGGCAGAGCACGCCGACTTTCCCGGTGTGCCGGTTGAGCTGGACGAGGCGGGCGGCCTCGCCCACGTCCTTGAGCGGGAACACCTCGGACAGGACGGGGGAAAGGTGTCCCAGCCGGAACAGCCGGTTGCACTCGGCCTGTTCCTGGAGGTTGGCGGCGTGACTGCCCAGGATCCGCTTGAGGTTCATCCACAGGTAGCGGTTGTCGAAGTGGTGGTCGTAGCCCGTGCTGGACCCGCAGGTGACGACGGTTCCGCCCTTGCGGACGACGAACACCGAGATCCCGAAGGTGGCCCGGCCGACGTAGTCGAACACGATGTGCGGGTCCTCGCCGACCTGCCGGCGGATCTCCCGGCCGAGGCGCTTGCCCAGTTCGATGGTCCGCTCGGGGGTGAGCGCGCCGTCGGCGCCCAGGCCGATCTCGCCTCGGTCGATGACCACGTCGCAGCCGAGCCGGCGCAGTGCGCGGGCCTTGGCCGGGGAGCTGACGACGCCGACGGCGATACCGCCCGCGTTTTTCACCATCTGCACCGCGAACGCGCCCAGGCCGCCGGTCGCACCCCAGATGAGGACGATGTCGCCCTGTTTGACGCGGGCGCCGTTGGCGCCGACCAGCATCCGGTAGGAGGTCGCCGCGGTCAGCAGCACACCGGCCGACTCCTCCCAGGTCAGGTGGGGCGGTTTGGGCAGCAGCTGGCTGGCGCGGAGCACCGCGTAGTGGGCGAGGCCGCCGAAGTTCGTCTCGTAGCCCCAGATCCGCTGCCCGGTGCCGAGCATGGCGTCGGCGTGGGTGGCCGGCTCCTGCTCGTCGACCTGGACGCAGCTGGCGACGACGTGGTCGCCCGCCTTCCAGTGCCGCACCCCCGCCCCGACGCGTACGACGATCCCGGCCGCGTCCGAGCCGACCACCTGGTGCGGCAGGTCGTGCCGGGCGGCCCAGCCGCCCTGGCGGGCGTGGCGCGCCAGGAAGTCGAAGGTGGGCACCGGTTCGAAGGTGGCCGACCAGACGGTGTTGTAGTTGATGGAGCTCGCCATGACGGCGACGACCACCTCGTCGGGGGCGAGGTCCGGCATCGGGACCCGGCCGACGTGCAGTGACTTGCGGACGTCCTTGTCGTGGACGCCGTCGAACATGGCGACATCCGAGGCGAGGAGATGGGCGGCCTCGTAGTCGGGCGGAAGGTCGTGCCCGCCGATCTCGTCCGGGCCGGCGCCGGCCAGCAGGGCTTGGGTCAGTGAATCCATGGTTTCCTTCCCGCTCTGCAGTGGCCACAGGAGAGGACCGTGTCGCACGGCAGATCAATGAAGAGTGCAAACGAGGGCCGCTGCCGGCCGGACCGCACCCGAGACCCCTGTGACCGCGGGAGCGGACGGCGCGCGCCGCCCGCCGCCGCCCGCTGTGTGCCGGCCGCCGCGCAGGCCGCGGCGGCCGGCGCACGGTGTCAGAGGACCGCGCCGTCCCTGGTGCGCCTGCGCAGCGTGGGCCTGCTGGACTGGGCGGCGAGGTCCTTCCACATGTCGGACAGGCCGGTGACGGTGCGGGCCGCGAACAGTCCGCGGATCGACACCTCCTGCTTCAGTTCGGCCCGGATCAGGCCGACCAGCCTGATCGCCCGCAGCGAGTTGCCGCCGAGGTCGAAGAAGTCCTCGTCGATGCCGACCCGGTCGCGCTCCAGGACGTCGGCGAACGCGGCGGCCAGGACCCGCTCGGTGTCGTTGCGCGGTGCGCGGTAGGTCGTGTCGTCGAACTCGGGCTGGGGCAGCGATGCCTTCTCCACCCTGCCGTCGGCCGTCACCGGCAGGCGCTCCAGCACGGTGAACACGTGCGGGACCATGGGCTCGGGCAGTCGTTGGGCGGCGAAGCGGCGCAGTTCCTCGCCCGTCACCGGCCGGCCGGCCGCCGGGACCACGTAGGCCGCCAGCCGCTGCTGCCCGGTGCCGTCCTGGCGGACGGTGACCGCCGACTGCGCCAGTGCGGGGTGTTCGGCGAGTGCCTCCTCGACCTCGGCCGGCTCGACGCGCACGCCGTGGACGTCCACCTGGGTGCCGGTGCGGCCCACGTAGGTGAGCAGGCCGTCGTTGTCGCGGCGGACCAGGTCCCCGGTGCGGTACATGAGCGTGCCGGCCGGGCCGAACGGGCAGGGCACGAGGTGCTGGGCGCTCTGTCCGGGCCGCCCCGGATAGCCGCGCGTGATGCCGGGGCCGGCCACGTAGAGCTCGCCGGTGACGCCGGCGGGGACCGGTGCCAGTCCCGGGCCCAGCGCGTACAGGGCGGTGTTGTCCAGGGGGCGGCCGAGTGCGCCCGCGGGGTGCGCGGGTGCGCCGGGGGCCAGGTGGTGGGCGGCGGCGAAGACGGTGGTCTCCGCCGTGCCGTGGCCGTGGACGACGCTCAGGTCGGGGCAGGCCTCGCGTATCCGGCGCAGTGCGGCCGCGGGCACGCGGTCACCGCCGGTCCACACCTCGCGCAGCCCGGCGAGGTGTTCGGGGTGCTGTGCGGCGATCGCCGTGAACCGGGCGGCGGGCAGCCACACACTGGTGATCCCGTGCGCCGTGTGTGCCTCGGCGAGGGTGGCGGTGTCCAGGTCGCCCGCGGGGGCGACGATCACCCGGCCGCCGCCCAGCAGCGGCGCCCACAGTTCGAGGGCGAGCGTGTCGCCGGTGGGCGGGGTGTGCCACAGCACGGTGTGGGGGCCGTGCTCCTGCCAGTGGCGGTCCATGACGAAGCGCTCCATGGCGCGGTGGGTCACGGCGACGGGCGTATCGGCCGGCGCACCGGGCGCGCCCGGTGCGGGGCGGTGCAGGACGGCCAGCAGGCTGTCCGGCCGGGCCTGCGGCGCACCGGTGAGGTCGGCGCCGTCGGTGGTGTCGGCGTCGGTGGTGTGGGTGGGGAGGTCGTCGAAGACGGTCACCGGGATGTCCAGGTCACCGCAGAGCGCGTCGGCGGTGGCCGCGTCGGTGAGCAGGGCGCGTGCCGCGCTGTCGGCGATCCGTGAGCGGATCCGCTGGGCGGGGAGGGCGGGGTCGAGGGGCAGGTAGGCGGCGCCGGCCTTGACGACTGCGAGCAGGGCGGCGGCCAGGTCGGCCGAGCGGGGCAGTGCGAGTGCCACGACCGTCTCGGGCCCGATGTCCCGCCGTCGCAGCGCCCGGGCCAGGTGGCCGGAGCGTTCGTCGAGTTCCCGGTAGGTGAGCGTCGTGCCGTCCGACACGAGGGCGACGGCGTCGGGGGTGCGCCGTGCCTGGCGGGTGAACAGCTGCCCGAGTGTCAGTCCCGGCAGGGGTGCGCGGGTGTCGTTCGGCGCGGTGAGCACCCGCTCGCGTTCGGAGGCGTCCAGTACGTCCAGCGCGCCGACCGGGCGGCCGGCGTCGGCGATCACGGCGCGGATGTGGGCGATCAGTTCGGTGCCGATGAAGCGCAGTTCGGCGCGGGAGTACAGGGCGGCGGGGGCGTCGAGGCGGATGAACAGGTCGCTGTCGGGGCTGCCGTCGGTGTAGACGCCGATGGCCAGTTCGTCGAAGGCGCCGGTCGTGCCGCCGAGGTAGCGCGCGGGGCTGTCGGCGAAGTGGAGCTGCTGGACGAACTCGACGACGTTCATGACGGCGCCGAAACTGCCGCGCTCGCTCAGGACGGTGCCGCTCGCGCGCTGGATGTCGGAGTAGTGGCAGGCGGTGTGGCCGAAGACCTCGTACGTCTCGTCGACGAGCGTGTCGGCGATCTCGGTGAAGGTCGCGCCCAGCGGCACGGCCACGCGCAGCGGCACCACGTTGACCGCGAGGCCGGGGGTCCTGCTCGCGACGCCGACCCGGTTGCCGACGGCCAGCGACAGCAGGAACTCCGGGCGGTCGCAGCGGTGCCGCAGGAAGACCGCGGTGGCCGCGGTGAGCAGGGTGGACATCCACACGCCCAGGGACTTCGCGGTCTCGGTCCAGGTGTCCGCCTCGGCGCGCGCGACGGTCAGTGTCCGGCTGACCATGCCGATGGGTTCGGTCAGCTCGCCCCAGCGGTCGGCGCTGTTCATCGGTTCGCTCAGCGCGG
This sequence comes from Streptomyces sp. NPDC002306, assembly GCF_053593435.1. NCBI lineage: Bacteria > Bacillati > Actinomycetota > Actinomycetes > Kitasatosporales > Streptomycetaceae > Streptomyces > Streptomyces sp. NPDC002306. Next base: position 56,186 of record NZ_JBSFCK010000030.1, on the reverse strand, counting down.
CGCGCATCGTCTCGGTCAGGGCGACGCGCGGGATCCGCGCGGGTGCGGGCGCGTCGGCGAGGTAGTCGCGCCAGAACGCGGTGTCCTCGGTGAACGCCGGGGAAGCCTGGTAGCCGGTGGCCTCGGCCGCGAAGGACTCGGCGTCCCACGGGTGCGGCAGGTGCGCCGGCCGCTCGCCCCGCGTGAGCGCCGTGTACACCTCGGCGAGGCGGCGCGAGAGCAGGCCGCCGGTGCCGAACCCGTCCGAGATGAGGTGGTGGTAGGCGATCACCACGAGGGAGCGGGCCGGGGCGAGTTTGACGACGCCCATGCGGAACAGCAGGTCGCGCTTGAGGTCGAAGGGGGTGCGCACCATGGCGGCGAGCGCTTCGCGGGCCGCCTGCTCGGGGTCTGTCTCGGTGCTGAAGTCCCATGAGAACGGGCGCCAGTCGCCCAGTTCGCGCGGGGTCAGGCGCAGTCCGCCGCCGTCGTCGGCGAAGGTGACGCGCAGTACCTCCGCTTCGTCCATGACGTGCAGGAACGCGGACTCCATGACGGCCGCGTCCAGTTCGCCGTCCACATCCCACATGGTCAGCGCATGGTTCAGCGTGTCCGCGGAGACTTCCTCCGCCAGCCACAGTCCTTGATGCGCAGACGACGCGCCGAACGAACGCACACGGATCAACCCCTCGAATGAACAGGTCCGGAAATCGGAGGAATTCGCAGATCGCCCCACCGTCACGGACGGTGGATCAGCCGGTCAAGACAGGTCGGTGCCGGGGCGGGACGGGCCGTTGTGGGGCTTGCGGTGTCCTGCCGGCGGGACATTCCCGGGCCGCGAGAGCGCCCGGGACAGGTGGGTTCAGTGCGCGCCGCGCGGGGGGAACGAGGACGTGATGTGCGCGGCGACCAGGCGGGGTGAGGGGTGGCGCAGGACCAGGTTCGCCCGCAGTTTCAGTCCGCTCGACGCGGTCAGGCGTTTGCTCAGCTCGACCGACAGCAGCGAGTCGAATCCGAGTTCCTTGAAGCCGTGGTCGGGGTTGATGGACGCGGTGGAGGGGTGTCCGAGGACGACGGCGACCTTCTCCAGGACGTGCTGGAGGACGAGGGCCCGGGCGTCGTCGTCGGGGAGGCCGGCGAGCCGCTCCGCCAGCGGGACGAGGGTGTCGTCGTCGGCCGGCGGGCCGGCCTGCGGCAGTTGCGCCTCGGCGGCGGTGTGCGTCGAGTTCAGCCAGTACCGCCGGCGCTGGAAGGCGTACGTCGGCAGGTCCACCCGCCGGCGCGTGGTGAACAGGGCGTCCCAGTCCACCGTCCCGCCCTGGACGTGGAGTTGGGCCAGTGAGCCGAGTACGGCCTGTGCCTCGCCCCGGTCGCGCCGTGCCGAGGACAGGACCAGCGCGCCGTCCACGTCCTCGGTGATCTCCTGTACCGGGACGGTCAGCACGGGGTGCGGGCTCATCTCGATGAACACGCGCAGGCCGTCCTCGGCCAGCCGGCGCACGGTCGGTTCGAAGAGGACCTTCTCGCGCAGGTTGGTGTACCAGTAGTCGCCGTCGAGCCGTGCGGTGTCGATGATCTCGCCGTACAGGGTGGAGTAGAAGGGCAGTGCCGAGGTGGTGGGGCGCAGGTCGGACAGCGCGCCGATGACCTGGTCGCGGACCCGGGCCACCTGGTGGGAGTGGGAGGCGTAGTCGACGGAGATCCTGCGGGCCTGGGCGCCGTCGGCCTTCATCTTCTCGACGAATTCGTCGAGTGCGTCGGGTTCACCGGACACCACCACGGAGCGGGGGCCGTTGACGACGGCGACGCTCACCCGTTCGCTCCACGGCAGCAGGCGCTGCGTCACGACGTCCGCGGACTCCGCGACCGAGGCCATCCCGCCGTGGCCGATCAGGTCCACCAGGGCCTTGCTGCGCAGTGCCACGGTCTTGGCGGCGTCCCTGAGCGAGAGTGCGCCGCAGACGTGGGCGGCGGCTATCTCGCCCTGGCTGTGTCCGATCACCGCGGCCGGCTGCACGCCCCAGGAGCGCCACAGGGCGGCCAGGGACACCATCACCGAGAACAGTGCCGGCTGGACCACGTCCACCCGGTCCAGGGTGGGCGCTCCCTCGGTGCCGCGCACCACGTCGAGCAGCGACCAGTCGACCCACTCGGCGAGGGCGGCCGCGCACGCCTCCAGGCTGTGCGCGAAGGCGGGGAAGGTGTCATACAGCTGCCGGCCCATGCCGACCCACTGCGAGCCCTGGCCGGGGAACATGAAGACGCAGCCGCCGAGGCCGGCGGCGGTGGCGCGCACCACGGCGGCGGAGTCGGTGCCCTGGCTCAGCGCGCTCAGGCCGTCCAGCAGTTCGTCGCGGCCGCGGCCCAGGACGACCGCGCGGTGCTCGAACCGTGACCGGCTGGAGACCAGCGACCAGCCGATGTCGGCCGCGTCGGTGTCCGGGTCGGCGGCGGCGAAGTCGCGCAGTCGGGCCGCCTGTTCGCGCAGGGCTGCCTCGCTCTTGCCCGACACCAGCCACGGCACCAGGCCGCCGGCCACAGCGGGGGCGGGGGTGGGGGCGGGGGCGGGGATGGGGGTGGGGGTGGGCGGGCCGGCCGGTTCCTGGGGGGGCTGCTCCTCGAGGATGACGTGTGCGTTGGTGCCGCTGACGCCGAAGGACGACACCCCGGCCCGGCGCGGGCCCTCCGCGGGGCTCCAGGGGCGTCCTTGCACCAGCAGTTCGATGCCGCCCGAGGACCAGTCCACGTGCGGGGAGGGTGTGTCCACGTGCAGGGTCTTGGGCAGGTAGCCGTGGCGCAGGGCCAGCACGGCCTTGATGACCCCGGCGACGCCGGCGGCGGCCTGGGCGTGGCCGATGTTCGACTTCATGGAGCCCAGCCACAGCGGCCGGTCCTGGGCGCGGTCCCTGCCGTAGGTCGCCAGCAGGGCGCCCGCCTCGATGGGGTCGCCCAGCACGGTTCCGGTGCCGTGGGCCTCGACCAGGTCGACGTCGCGGGCCGCGACGCCCGCGTTCGCCAGCGCCTTCAGGATCACCTTCTCCTGGGCGCGGCCGTTGGGGGCGGTCAGTCCGTTGCTGGCGCCGTCCTGGTTGACGGCGCTGCCGCGCACGACGGCCAGCACCGGGTGGCCGTTGCGGCGGGCGTCGGACAGGCGCTCCAGGAGCAGCACGCCGACGCCTTCGGCCCAGCCGGTGCCGTCGGCGGCCCGGGCGAAGGACTTGCAGCGGCCGTCGGCGGCCAGGCCGCGCTGGCGGGAGAACTCCACGAACAGTTCGGGCGTCGACATCACCAGCGCGCCGCCCGCGAGTGCGAGCGAGGACTCCCCCGCGCGCAGCGACTGCACCGCCAGGTGCAGGGCGACCAGCGACGACGAGCACGCGGTGTCCACCGACACCGCCGGTCCGGTCAGGCCCAGTTCGTAGGCCACCCGGCCGGAGGCGACGCTCAGCGTGCTGCCGTGCAGCAGGTAGCCCTCCAGCTCGTTCTTGGCGCCGTCCAGGAAACGCGAGCCGTACTCGGTGGAGCTCACCCCGGTGAACACGCCGACGTCGCTGCCGCGCACGGTGGCGGGCACGATGCCCGCCCGTTCGAAGACCTCCCAGGACGTCTCCAGCAGCAGGCGCTGCTGCGGATCGACCGCCAGTGCCTCACGCGGGCTGATGCCGAAGAAGTCCGCGTCGAAGCCGGCCACGTCGGTGAGGAACCCGCCGTGCCGTACGTACGAGCTGCCGGCGGTGTCGGGGTCGGGGTCGTAGACGTCCCGCCATCCGCGGTCCGCCGGGAAGGTGTCCACGGCGTCGCGGCCCTCGCGCAGCATGTCCCACAGGTCCTCGGGCGTGGTGACGCCGCCCGGGTAGCGGCAGGCCATGGCCACCACGGCGACCGGTTCGCCGCGGCCGGCCTTGAGGGCGTCGTTCTCCTGCCGGAGGCGGTCGCGTTCCTCCAGCAGGGTGCGCAGCGCCCGCTGGACGCGTTGTGCGCCGTCCGCCGTGTGGTCCGCGGAGTTGCTCACGCCGCTCACCTCTCCTCCAGAGCCAGGTCGACCAGTGCTTCCAGGTCCATGTCCGACAGTTCGTCCGCACCGGTGTCCGTGTCCGTGGTCTGGGCCGCGGGGCCGGGCTGCGCTGGGGCGGCGCAGGCCAGGACCAGTTCCAGCAGGCCCGCCTCGCGCAGGCGGTCGACCGAGACGGTGTGCAGCAGTTCCCGGATGTGTGTGTCCTGGTCCGGGCCGGTGTCCGGGGCGGGTGCGGGGCGCAGCAGGCCGGCGAGGTGTGCGCCGAGTTCGGCCGGTGTGGGGTAGCTGAAGACGAGGGTGGTGGGCAGGCGCAGTCCGGTCGCGGCGGCCAGCCGGTTGCACAGTTCGACGGAGGTCAGCGAGTCGAATCCGAGCTGGGTGAAGGCCTGTTCGGCGTCGACGGCCGTGCCGGAGGGGTGCCCCAGGACGATGGCGACCTGGTCGCGGACCCAGTCGAGGACGGCGGCTTGTGCCTCGTCCGGTGCGAGGGCGGCCAGTCGGGCGGACAGGGCGGGTGCGCCGGCGTCGCCGGCGGCGGGGGCCCGGCCGCGGCGGGGGCGGGCGCTGTCGGCGAGGTCGCGCAGGAGCAGCGGCAGTTCGCCGGCGGCTGTGGTGCGCAGTGTGGTGGCGTCCACCCGGGCCGGGATGAGGACCGGGCCGCCGTTCGCGCACGCGGCGTCGAACAGGGCCAGTGCCTCGGCGGTGGGCATCGCGGCGATGCCCATCCGCCGCAGCCGGGACAGGTCGGCGCGGTCGAGGTCCTCGGTCATGCCGCTGCTCTGCTCCCACCAGCCCCAGCACAGCGAGGTGCCGGGCAGGCCGGAGGCGGTGCGCTGGGCCGCGTGTGCGTCCAGGAAGGCGTTCGCCGCGGCGTAGTTGGCCTGTCCTGCGGTGCCGAGCGTGCCGGCGAGGGCGGAGAAGTGGATGAACGCCGACAGGGTGTGTTTCCTGGTCAGTTCGTGCAGGTTGAGGGCTCCGCCGACCTTGGCGCGCAGTACCTGTTCGAGGCTTTGCGCGGTGAGGGACTCGACGGTGGCGTCCGCCAGTACGCCCGCCGCGTGCACGACCGCGGTCAGCGGGTGGCGGGGCGCTATGCCGGCGAGCAGGTCCGCGACGGCCGCCCGGTCGGCGACGTCGCAGGCCGCCACCTGGACGTGCGCGCCCGCGGCTTCCAGGTCCGCCACCAGTTCGGCGACCCCGTCGGCTCCCGGCCCGCGGCGGCCGGCCAGCAGCAGGCTGCGCACGCCGTGTTCGGCGACGAGGTGGCGGGCCAGGAGTGATCCCACTCCCCCGGTGCCGCCGGTGACCAGCACGGTGCCGCCGCCGAAGCCGCCGCCGACGTCGAGGACGATTTTGCCGGTGTGGCGGCCCTGGCTCATCTCGCGGAACGCCTTGCGCGCGTCACGGATGTCGCGCACGGAGACCGGGTTCAGCCGCAGCGGGCCGTCGGTGAACAGCCGCATGACGTTCTTGAACATGTCGTGGATCGCGTCCGGGCCCGCCTCGTAGAGGTCGAAGGCCTGGTAGTCGACGCCGGGGTGGTCGGCCGCGACCTGGCGGGGATCGCGGATGTCGGTCTTGCCCATCTCGATGAAGTGTCCGCCCTCGGGCAGCAGCGTCAGCGAGGCGTCGACGAAGGTGTGGGCGAGGGAGTTCAGTACGACGTCGACACCGCGGCCGCCGGAGGAGCCGAGGAACTTGCCGGCGAAGTCCAGATCGCGGGAGGAGGCCAGGTGCGCGTCGTCCAGGCCCAGCGCGCGCAGGGCGGGCCACTTGGCCGGGCTCGCGGTGGCGTAGATCTCGGCGCCTACGTGCCGGGCGAGCTGTACGGCGGCCATCCCGACGCCGCCCGCCGCGGCGTGGATGAGGATGCGCTGCCCCTTGCGGAGTTGGTGGACGTGGAAGAGCGCGTGGTAGGCGGTGAGGAAGGTGCTGGGGACCGACGCCGCCTCGGCGTGGTTCCAGCCGTCGGGGACGGGCATGAGCAGGCGGTGGTCGGCGACGGCGACGCGGCCGAAGGCGCCGGTGAAGATGCCGGTCACCCGGTCGCCCGGTGCCAGGCGGGTCACGTCGTCGGCGACCTCGAGGACCACTCCGGCGCCCTCGCTGCCGAGTCCGGCGTCGATCGCGGTGCGCTGCACCAGTCCCAGGGCGATCGTGACGTCCCGGAAGTTCAGGCCGGCGGCCTGGACGGCGATGCGGACCTGTCCGCTCGTCAGGGGTGCCTGCACCTGCGGGCACGGCACCCAGGTCAGGTTCTCCAGCGTTCCCCGGGTCACGATGCCCAGCCGGTGCGGGCCGGGCGCCGGCGGCTCCAGGCGGTGTGCGGCCGGTGCGGCGGGCGCCATGCGCGGGACGAGGAAGGCGCCGGCGCGCAGGGCCAGCTGGTCCTCGCCGGTGGCCAGCGCCTGCGGCAGGCGCGCCCAGGAGGTGTCCTCGTCGTCGAGGTCCACCAGCCGCAGCCTGCCGGGGTGTTCGGTCTGCGCGGAGCGGATCAGGCCCCACACGGACGCGCCGGGCAGGCTCTCGACGCTGTCCCCGCCTCCGGTGTCCAGGGCCAGGCGGGTGAGGACCACCAGTGTGGACGCGGCGAGTGCCTCCTCGGCGAGGAAGCGCTGCACCTGCTCCAGTACGTAGGTGTCCGCGCCGCCGACGGCGGCGAGCGTGCCGGTGCCCGGGGCGGCGGCGTCGTCCGGGCACAGCACGAGGTGGCGGGGGGCCTGTTGCGCGGGGACGGCGTCCGGGGCGGCGTAGCACTCGGCGCTCTCCTTGGCCGCCTCGCACAGCCGGGCGGCCAGGCCGTGGCGGGCGCCCAGAACGGCCCACTGTCCGCGGGCGGTGTCCGTCGCGTCGTGTTCGAGGGGCCGCCAGCGCAGTGCGTACAGCGACTGCGGCCGGCCGTGTGCCGAGCGGACCTGTTCGGCGCTCGCCGGGCGGAACGTCAGCGTCTCGACGTGCGCGACCGGGCGGCCGTGTCCGTCGGCGACGCTCACGGACACGACGCCTTCGCCGGCCGGGGTCAGCCGGACCCGGGCGGTCGCACCGCACGCGCCCGTGCGGTGCGCGCCGGCCCAGGAGAAGGGCATCCAGCCCTGCTCGCCCGTCACGTCGATGACACCGCCGGCCACCACCGCGTGCAGCACGGTGTCGAGCAGTGCCGGGTGCAGGGCGAAGGTGGCGCCGGCCGGGTCCTGGGCGCTGTCGGGCAGGGTGGCGAGGGCGAAGAGGTCCTCGCCGCGCCGCCACACTTCGCGCAGTCCGCGAAAGGCCGGCCCGTAGTCGAAGCCGCCGTCGGCGAGGGAGTCGTACAGGGTGTCGATGGCGATCGGGGTGGCCCCGGCCGGGGGCCACACGGCGAGCGGGCGGCTGTCGTCGTCCCGTGCGGCCGTCCGCGCGGTGGCCGGGGACAGGGTGCCGCGGGCGTGACGCGTCCAGCCGGCCGCGCCCGGGCCGTCCTCGCCGGGACGCGCGTACACGTCCAGGCCGCGGCGTCCGCTCTCGTCGGGCGCGCCGGCCACGACCCGTATCCGCACGTCGCCGGTGTCGGGCAGGATCAGGGGGACTTCCAGGGAGAGTTCCTCGAGCGCGGCGCACCCGACGTGTTCGCCCGCCGCCAGCGCGAGGTCCAGGTAGGCCGTCGCCGGTACGACCGCCGCGCCGAACACCGTGTGGTCGGCGAGCCAGCCGTGGGTGTTCAGCGACCACAGGCCGCTGAACGAGACCTCGTCGGTGGCCGGGTGGTCCACCACGGCGCCCAGCAGCGGGTGCCGGGGGGCCGACAGGCCGGTGCGGGAGAGGTCCGTCGTGCGCATCGCGGCCAGGAAGTCCAGCCAGTACCGCTGCCGCTGGAACGCGTAGGTGGGCAGGTCCACCCGCTCGCGTGTCCCGAACAGGGCGTCCCAGCGCACCGACTGGCCCCGCACGTGCAGGTGGGCGAGCGCGTCGAGCAGTGCCCGCGGGCCTTCGCGGTCGCGCCGTGACGCCGACAGGACGAGCGCGCTGTGGCCGCCCGCGCCGGCGAAGGCCTCCTGGGTGATGCTCGCGAGGGTCGATCCCGGGCCCACTTCGAGGAAGACGTCCGCGCCGGCCGTGCGGGCGTGCTCGACCGCGTCGAAGAAGCGGACGGGTTCGCGCACGTGCTGCACCCAGTGCGCGGCGGACGTCAGTTCCTGGAGCGTGGCCTCGCGGCCCAGCCGGGTCGAGACGACCGGGATCGTCAGCTCGCCCGCGGGCAGCTCGCCGATCGCCTGCGCGAACTCGTCCAGGATCGGGTCCATGAGCGGGGAGTGGAACGCGTGGTCGACCGCGAGGAGTTTCGCCGATGTGCCGTCGGCGACGAGCCGTTCGCGCAGCTCGTGGACCGCCTCGCGCAGGCCCGAGACCACCACCGACTCCGGGCCGTTGACGGCGGCGACGCCGATCCGGTCGTAGGAGGCGAGCAGGGGGCTCACGTCGGCGTGCGAGGCGCGCACCGCCAGCATGGCGCCGCGCTCGCGGACCGTCCGCATGATCCGGCCGCGGGCGGCGACGAGCCGGGTCGCGGCGTCCAGGCCGAGGGCCCCGGACACGTGGGCGGCGGCGATCTCGCCGACCGAGTGACCGATGAGGTGGCTGGGCCGCGGAGCGTAGCGCGCCATCAGCCGGTACAGGCTGACCTGGAGGGTGAACAGCGCCGGCTGCGCGATGTCCGTGCGTTCGGGCTGTGCGGGGTCGTCGGCGAGGAGCAGCGGTTTGAGGGCGAAGGGGAGGTGGGTGTCGAAGTGGGCGCAGATCTCGTCCAGGCTGTGGGCGAAGGCGGGGAAGGTGTCGTACAGCTGCCGTGCCACGCCCGCCCACCGCGAGCCCTGGCCGGGGAACATGAAGACGCAGCCGCCGGGTTCCGCTGTGGTGGCGCGCACCACGGCGGAGGATTCCGTGCCCTGGCTCAGCGCGTGCAGGCCGGCCAGCAGTTCGTCGCGGTCGCGGCCCAGGACCACCGCGCGGTGCTCGAACGCCGCGCGGGTGGAGAGCAGCGACCAACCGATGTCCGCCGCGTCCGTGTCCGGTTCGGCGGCCGCGGCCTGGCGCAGTCTGTCCGCCTGGGCGCGCAGGGCCGCTTCCGAGCGTGCCGACACGGTCCAGGGCACCCACCCGCCCGGCATCGGGGCGGGCGTGGCGGGCGCTGCCGCGTCGGCGGGGGTGGTGCCGTCCCCGGACGCCGTCCCGTTCCCGGAGGTTGCCGTCCCGTTCCCGGGGGTTGCCGCGTTCCCGGGGGTTGCCGTGTCGTCGGGGGTTGCCGTGTCGTCGGGGGCCTGTTCGAGGATGAGGTGCGCGTTGGTGCCGCTGGCGCCGAAGCTGGACACGCCGGCCCGCCGCGGGCGTCCCGGCGCGCTGGGCCACGGCCTGGCCTCGGTCAGCAGCTCGACCGCCCCGGCCGACCAGTCCACATGCGTCGAGGGGCGGTCCACGTGCAGCGTCCGGGGCAGCACACCGTGCCGCATCGCCATGATCGTCTTGATGATGCCGCCGACGCCGGCGGCCGCCTGGGTGTGGCCGATGTTCGACTTCAGCGAGCCCAGCCACAACGGGCTGCCGGGGTCGCGGTCCTGCCCGTAGGTGGCCAGCAGCGCCTGCGCTTCGATGGGGTCGCCCAGCGTGGTGCCGGTGCCGTGCGCCTCCACCAGGTCCACGTCGCCCGCCTGGACCCGGGCGTTGGCCAGCGCGGCGCGGATCACGCGCTGCTGGGCCGGCCCGTTGGGCGCGGTCAGGCCGTTGGAGGCGCCGTCCTGGTTGATCGCCGAGCCGCGGATCACCGCCCAGATGCGGCGCCCGTCCCGCCGCGCGTGCGAGAGCCGCTGCAGGACCAGCACGCCGGCGCCCTCGGAGAAGCCGGTGCCGTCGGCCGCGTCGGCGAACGCCTTGCACCGGCCGTCCGCCGACAGGCCCCGCTGGCGTGACATCTCCCGGAACACCTGCGGGGTCGCCACGACGGTGACGCCGCCGGCCAGGGCCAGAGAGCATTCGCCCTGCCGCAGCGACTGCACCGCCTGGTGCACCGCCACCAGCGACGAGGAGCAGGCGGTGTCGGTGGAGAGCGCCGGGCCCTCCAGGCCCAGCGCGTAGGCGACGCGGCCGGACGCGACGCTGAGCAGGGAACCGGTCTGCGCGTAGCCCGAGATGGTCTCGGGGGTGACGAAGTGGTTGCCGTAGCCGAAGTAGGCGAGGCCGGCGAAGACGCCGGTGTCGCTGCCGCGCAGGGTGTGCGGGTCGATGCCGGCCCGCTCCAGCGACTCCCACGAGGTCTCCAGCAGCAGCCGCTGCTGCGGGTCGGCGGCCAGCGCCTCGCGCGGGTTGATCCCGAAGAAGTCGGCGTCGAAGTCACCCGCGTCGTCGAGGAAGCCGCCCGAGCGGGTGGAGCAGGTGCCCGGCCGCTCCGGATCCGGGTCGTGGAGGCTGTCCAGGTCCCAGTTGCGGTCCTGGGGGAAGTCGGACACGACGTCCGCGCCCGCCGCCACCAGCTCCCACAATGCCTCCGGGGACACCGCGCCGCCGGGGAAGCGGCAGGCGACGCCCACCACCGCGATGGGCTCGGCGGCGGCGTCCGTCACCTCCTTCAGGCGCCGGCGGGTCTCGATCAGCTCGATCGATGTCCGCTTGAGGTAGTCGAGAACATCGGCGTTCTTGTCGTTCGTCATCGCTCTCCCCTAGCCGAGCTCTTGGTCCAGCAGCGAGAGAAGCTCTCCAGCCGAGGCGGAACTGATCTGGTCGGCGATGCCGAGCGGTGCTCCGGCGTTCGCCAGTGAACGGATGCGGCCCTGCAGGTCGCCGAGCAGAGCGGTGAGGGTGGCCTGGTCGTCGGCGGCGCATTCGGCGAACGCCGCTTCCAGGCGGGCGCCCAGTCCTTCGATCTCCCGGGCCAGGTGAGCGGCCGGGGACGGCGGGCCGCTCCCGGTGCCGGGGGCCAGGCCCGCGTTCAGGAACTGCGCCAGGGCGCTGGGGCTCGGGTGGTCGAACACGAGGGTGGCGGGCAGTTTCAGGCCGGTCACCGCCGCCAGTTTGTTGCGCAGTTCCAGCGCCGTGAGCGAGTCGATGCCCAGTTCCTTGAAGGCGGCGCCGGGACCGATCCTGGCGGTGTCGGCGTGGCCCAGGACGATCGCGGTCTGTGTCCGGACGGCGTCGAGCAGCAGGGCCTGCGCCTCGGCCGGCGCCAGCGACCTCACCTGCTCGGCCAGGTCGGGGCCGGCCGCCTGCCCGCCCTGCGCGCTGCCGGGCCCGGCGGGTGTCCCGCGCAGGGCGCGCAGCAGCGGCGGCCCCGCGGTGGCGGCCTCCGGCGCGCCCGGCGCCGGCAGGTCCAGCCGTGCGGGCACCACGACCGGCGCGTCGAGGGTGAGCGCCGTGTCGAACAGCGCGAGTCCTTCCTGCGACGACAGCGGCAGCACGCCCTGGCGTCGCAGGCGTACGACGTCCGCCTCGCCGATGCCGGCGGCCATCTCGCTGCGTTCGGCCCAGAACCCCCAGCACAGCGACGTGGCGGGCAGGCCTTCGGCGCGGCGGGTCTGGGCGAGCGCGTCGAGGAAGGCGTTGGCGGCGGCGTAGTTGGCCTGGCCCGCCGTCCCGAGGACGCCCGCGATCGAGGAGAACAGCACGAACGCGGACAGGTCCAGGTGCCGGGTCAGCTCGTGCAGGTGCCAGGCGCCGCGGGTCTTCGGCGCGAGGACCGCGTCCACGCGGTCCTCGCTCAGCGCCTCGACGACACCGTCGTCGAGGACGGCCGCGCAGTGGATCACGGCCGTCAGCGGGTGCCCGCCGGGCACCGCGGCGATCAGTTCGGCGACGGACTCGCGGCGAGTGACATCGCAGGCCACGATGTCGGCGTGGGCGCCCGCGCGTTCCAGTTCCGCCCGCAGTGCCGCGGCCGCCGGAGCCGCGGGTCCGCGCCTGCTGCTCAGCACCAGCCGGCGCACCCCGTGCCGCCGCACGAGGTGGCGGGCGAGCATCGCTCCCAGGCCGCTGGTGCCGCCCGTGATCAGTACCGTCCCGGATCCGGCGGCGGGAGCGTCCTGCGCCCCGCCCAGGGGAGCGCGGCCGGCCGACGCGGCGCGGGCGGGCGCCAGGTGCGGTACGGCCAGGGCGCCGGCCCGGATCGTGAGCTGGGGCTCCGCGGTCGCGGCCGCCGCCGGGACGCGGGCCCACGAATCGGGCCGGCCGTCGGTGTCGACGAGGGTGAAGCGGCCCGGGTTCTCCGTCTGCGCGGTGCGCAGGAATCCCCAGACCGCGGCGGCCGCGGGGTCGGGGCGGGACACGTGCTCGTCGTGGACCGCCTCCCGCGTCACGACGACCAGGCGTGAGCCGGCGAACCGCTCGCCGCGCAGCCAGTCCCGCGTCCAGCGCAGCACCTGGTGCAGGGTGTGCTCGGCGTCGGCGGGCGTGTCGTCGCCGTGCGTGGTGGCCCGGCCGACGGCGGCGATGACGAGCGGGGGTATCTCCGCGCCGGACGCGGCGAGTTCGTCGAGGCCGGCGAAGAGCGTCGCGCCCGGCGCAAGGGCCGCGGTGAGCGGGTCGGGCGCTCCCAGTACGGCGTGGCGGGCGCCGTCCTGCCCGGGCGGGGCCGCAAGGGGCGTCCAGTCGACCTGGAACAGGGCGTCCTGGTGGTCGAAGCTCAGCTCGGCCAGCTTCCCGGTGTCCGCGGGCCGCAGGCGCAGCGACGCGATGCCGCCGACGGGTGTTCCGTGCCGGTCGGCGAGGGTCACGGACAGGGTGTCCTCGCCCGCGGGCGCCAGCCGCACGCGCAGCGCGCCCGGCGCGGCGACGGGCAGGCGCAGGCCCGTGCAGCGGTCCGGCAGCCAGCCTTCGGGGCGGGAGTTGTCGACGAGGTCGCCCAGGCCGACCGGGACCAGCGCGGCCTGCAGCAGCGCCGGGTGGACCGCGAACCGGCCCTGCGCGGCGCGCTCGTCCGCCGGCGGTTCGACCTCGGCGAACAGGACGTCGCCGCGGCGCCACACCTCCTTCAGGGCGCGCGAGCGGGGTCCGTGGCCGACGCCCAGCGCGGACAGGCGGGTGTACTCGTCCGCGAAGGGCACAGGGGCCGCTCCCGCGGGAGGCCAGATACGCAGGTCGTCCGGCGCGGGGGGTGCGCCGGTGTCCGGGCCGCCGGTGCCGACGGCGTTGCGCGTCCAGCCGGGTTCGCCCGCGCCGCGCGAGTACACGCTGATCACCCGCTTGCCGTCGATGACGACGCGGATCTCCCGCTCGGCGGTGCGCGACAGCACCAGCGGGGTCTCCAGGGTGAGTTCGTCGACGACGTCGCAGCCCGCCCTGCGTGCCGCCCACACCGCCAGCTCCGCCAGCGCGGTCGCGGGCACCAGGACGGCGCCGTGGACCACATGGTCGGCGAGCCACGGATACCGCTCCAGCGACAGGCGCCCGCTGCCCACCACCGCGCCGTGCCCGCCGTCGTCGGGCACGTCGATCACGGCGTCGAGCAGCGGGTGGTCCGAGGTGCTCGCGGTGGTGCCCTCCTCGGGGGTGTTCAGCCAGTAGCGCCGGCGCTGGAAGGCGTACGTGGGCAGGTCCACCCAGCGGCCGTCCCAGTCCGGCAGCGCCGCCTGCCACGACACCGCGGCGCCCGCCACGAACGCCTCGGCCGCCGACCGGTACAGCCGTGCCAGGCCGCCCTCGCCGCGGCGCAGCGAGCCCACCACGAACCCGGTGGCGGCGGGGGTGTCGTCGAGCATCTCCTGGATGTTCATCACGAGCAGCGGGTGCGGGCCGACCTCGATGACCGCGCCGCCCGGCTCCTGTGCGATGAGGCGCCGCATGGCGGCTTCGAAGCGGACCGGTTCGCGCAGGTTGCGGAACCAGTAGGCGGTGTCCAGGCGTGCGGGGTCGATCGCCTCGCCGGTCACCGTCGAGTAGATCGCCACCGGTGTGGGCGCGGGGGTGATGGTGCCCAGTCCGTCCTTGAGCCGCGTCTCGAACTGGTCCATCAGCCGCGAGTGTCCGGGCACGCTCGACTTGATCAGCCGTGCGCGGGCGCCGGCGGCTTCGCAGGCCGCGACGAGTTCCTCGACGGCCGTGCTCTCGCCCGAGACGGTCGTGGAGTTGGGTCCGTTGACCGCGGCGATCCCGGCCCGGTCCGCCCACGGCTGCATGAGGTCACGCACCCGCGCTTCGGGCAGCAGGATCGCGGCCATGCTGCCCTGTCCGGCGGCGGTGGCCAGCAGCCGGGAGCGCAGGGCGACGATCCTGGCCGCGTCCGGCAGGGACAGGGCGCCCGCGACGCAGGCCGCGGCGATCTCGCCCTGGGAGTGGCCGATCACCGCGTGCGGTGTCACTCCCAGCGCCTGCCACACCCGGGCCAGCGACACCATCACCGCGAACAGCACCGGCTGGACGACGTCGATGTCCTCCAGGTCGGCGGCGTCCGGGCCGCCGCACACGGTGTCGATCAGCGACCAGGACACCCACGGCTCCAGCGCCCGCGCGCACGCGCGCAGTTCCTCGGCGAAGACCGGGCAGGTCTCCCACAGTTCGCGCCCCATCTGGGCCCACTGGCCGCCCTGGCCGGGAAAGACGAACACCGTGCGGTCCGTCGGGCGCGCGACGCCGGACACCACGGCGCCAGGAGCGTCGTCCTCGGCCCGGGCGACGGCGGCCAGGGAGGCGAGCAGGTCGTCGCGGCCGGCGCCGATCACCACCTGGCGGTGCTCGAACAGCGACCGCGTCCTCAGCAGTGCGTGGCCCACGCCGGCGGCCGGCAGGTCCGCGTCCGCGCTCACGCTCTCGTGCAGCCGCAGCGCCTGCGCGCGCAGTGCCTGCGCGGACCGCGCCGACAGCACCCACGGCACCGGGCCGCCGCCGGCCGACACCCGGCCGGCGAGGTCCTCGGCCGCACCGGCCGGGGCCCGCTCCCCTTCGCCCGCGACGGCCGGCGCCCGCACGACGGATGCCGGCTGAGCACCCTCGGGCGCGGACTCACCTGCCTCGGGGGCTATTTCAGCGGTCCCGGGGGCGGACTCACCAGTCCCGGGGGCAAGTTCACCGGTCACAGGGGCGGACTCGCGTGCCTCGGAGGCAAGTTCGCCGGTCCCGGAGACGGGCTCAGCTGTCTCGGGGGCCTGTTCGAGGATGAGGTGCGCGTTGGTGCCGCTGATGCCGAAGGACGACACCCCGGCCCGCCGGGGCCGTCCCGGCGCGCCGGTCCACGGCCTGGCCTCGGTCAGCAGCTCGACCGCCCCGGCCGACCAGTCCACGTGCGTGGAGGGGCGGTCCACGTGCAGCGTCCGGGGCAGCACACCGTGCCGCATCGCCATGATCATCTTGATCATGCCGCCCGCGCCGGCGGCCGCCTGGGTGTGGCCGATGTTCGACTTCAGCGAACCCAGCCACAACGGGCTGCCGGGGTCGCGGTCCTGCCCGTAGGTGGCCAGCAGCGCCTGCGCCTCCATGGGGTCGCCCAGCGTCGTACCGGTGCCGTGCGCCTCGACCGCGTCGACCTCGCCGGCCGACAGCCCGGCATCGGCCAGGGCCGCCCGGATGACCCGCTGCTGCGCCAGTTCGCTGGGCGCGGTCAGCCCGTTGGAGGCGCCGTCCTGGTTGATCGCCGAGCCGCGGATCACCGCCCAGATCCGGCGCCCGTCCCGCCGCGCGTGCGAGAGCCGCTGCAGGACCAGCACGCCCGCGCCCTCGGAGAAACCGGTGCCGTCGGCCGCGTCGGCGAACGCCTTGCACCGGCCGTCCGCCGACAGGCCCCGCTGGCGGGCGAGTTCCACGAACATCCCCGGCGTCGGCAGCGCCGACACCCCGCCGGCCAGCGCCAGCGTGCACTCCCCCGACCGCAGGGACCGCACGGCCTGGTGGACGGCGACCAGCGACGACGAGCACGCGGTGTCGGTCGACACGGCCGGCCCGTGCAGGCCCAGCACGTACGCCACCCGGCCCGAGGCCACGCTGGTGTAGGTGCCCGCGATCGCGAATCCCTCCACGTCGCCGGCCGCGCCGCCGCCCATCCGCGGGCCGTAGTCGACGGCGTAGAGCCCGGTGAACACGCCCGTCGCCGATCCGCGCAGCCCGGCCGGGTCGATGCCCGCCCGCTCCAGCGCTTCCCACGACGTCTCCAGCATCAGCCGCTGCTGCGGGTCCATCGCCAGCGCCTCGCGCGGGCTGATCCCGAAGAACGGCGCGTCGAACTCCGCGAGGCCGGGCAGGAATCCGCCCGAGCGTGTGTACGTCCTGCCGTGCGCCTCGGGATCCGGGTCGTACAGCGCCTCGACGTCCCACCCGCGGTCGCGCGGGAAGTCGCCCATCGCGTCCACGCCCCCGGACACGACGTCCCACAGCCCTTCGGGGGACGTCACCCCGCCCGGGAAGCGGCACCCCACTCCTACGACCGCGATGGGTTCGCGAGCGGACTCCTCCAGCTCGCGCACCCGCTCCCGCAGCTCCTGCGCATCGCCGACGGCGCGTCGCAAGTAGGAGCGGAGCTTGTCGACATCCTCCACCAGGGCCTCCCCCAACGATTGCTTGGACGAACGGTGTTGCTACACGTATCCGCGGTCGATCAGTGCGTAGAGATCGTCGTCACTGCGGTTCTCCACCTCGCTCTCCCGCGCCGCCGGTGCCGGCGCCGCGGGCGGTGTCTGCGGCCGCAGCAGGGAGAAGAGGTGGCCGGCGAGCGTCTGCGGCGTGGGGTAGGTGAACGCGACGGTGGCCGAGAGCCGCACGCCGGCCGCGGTGGTGAGCCGGTTGCGCAGGCGCACCGCCGTCGAGGAGTCGAACCCCAGGTCCTTGAAGGTCTCGGCCGACCGTGCCGCGACAGCGGCGGCCGTCAGCTCCGGGTCCTTGGCGCGCAGCAGCGCCGCCGTCTCGGCGCACACGAGCGTCAGGACCGACGACGGCGAGGTCAGCTCCGCCGCACCCGCGCCCGCGCCCGGCACCGCGCCGGGGACCGTGACGGCGTCGGCGGTGGTGTCGGTGTCGTCGGGGGCGCTCAGCCAGTACGGCTGCCGCTGGAAGGCGTAGGTCGGCAGGGCGATCCGGCGCGGGCGGTGGCCGGCGAAGGCCGCCTCCCAGGTCACCGGCACGCCCCGCACGTGCAGTTCGGCCAGCGAGGCCAGGACCCTGGCCTCGCTCCCGTCGTGGCGGTGCAGGGTGCTCACCACCAGGGGCGGGGCGGGCCTCGCGTCGGCGGCCTCCTCCATCGCGACCTGGAGCACGGGGTGCGGGCTGACTTCCACGAACACGCCGCCGCGCTCGCGCATCAGGCCGTCGACGACATCGCCGAAGCGCACCATCGAGCGCAGGTTGTCGTACCAGTACGAGCCGTCCAGGGCACGGGTGTCGAGCGGTGCGCCGGTGACCGTGGAGTGGAACGTCACCGCCGACTCGCGCGGCGAGAGGGCCGCGGTGTCCGCGAGCAGCCGTTCCCGGATGCGTTCGACATGGTGGGAGTGGGAGGCGTAGTCCACGTTGACCCGCCGTACCCGCACGCCGTCCGCGGCGGCCGCCGCGGCGAACTCCTCCAGCGCCTCGTCGTCCCCGGAGATCACCACCGATGCCGGGCCGTTGACCGCGGCGAGCGAGAGCCGCCCCGGCCACCGCTGGAGCCGGTCGCGGACCCAGGCGCCGGGCGCGGCGACCGCGCTCATCCCGCCCAGGCCGGCCAGGCCGGTCAGCGCCCGGCTGCGCAGGGCGACGATCCGGGCCGCGTCCTCCAGACAGAGCGCGCCCGACACGTGGGCCGCGGCGATCTCGCCCTGCGAGTGTCCCACCACGGCCTCGGGGACCACGCCCAGCGAGCGCCACACCTGTGCCAGCGACACCATCATCGCGAACAGCGCGGGCTGTACGACGTCCACCCGCTCCAGGGACGCGGCCGACTCCGCGCCGCTCACCACGTCCGCCAGCGACCAGTCCACCCACGGTGCCAGGGCCCGCGCGCACGCGTCGATGGAGCGGGCGAAGACCTCCGAGCGCGCGTACAGCTGCCGGCCCATGCCCGGCCACTGCGATCCCTGGCCGGGGAAGACGAAGACGACGGGGCCGGCCGGCGCGGCGGCCGCTCCGCGCACCACGCTCGCCGGGTCGCCGCCCGCCGCGAGCAGGCCGAGGCCGGCCAGCGCCTCCTCGCGGTCGGCGCCCAGGACCACCGCCCGGTGCGCGAACTGTGTGCGCGTGGACACCAGCGAGTGCCCGACGTCGGCCGCCGACAGCGCGGTGTCCGCGGCCACGAGATCCCGCAGCCGGGCGGCC
Organism: Streptomyces sp. NPDC002306; assembly: GCF_053593435.1. Taxonomy (NCBI): domain Bacteria; kingdom Bacillati; phylum Actinomycetota; class Actinomycetes; order Kitasatosporales; family Streptomycetaceae; genus Streptomyces; species Streptomyces sp. NPDC002306. Next base: position 37,963 of record NZ_JBSFCK010000030.1, on the reverse strand, counting down.
TGTTCGCGCAGGGCCGCCTCGGTGCGCGCCGACAGCAGCCAGGGCAGCACCCCGGGGCCGCCGGCGCGGGCCGTGTCCTCGCCGGCGGGCCCCGGTGGGGTCCGCTGTCCGGCGGGGGCCTGTTCGAGGATCACGTGCGCGTGGGTGCCGCCCATGCCGAACGCCGACACGCCCGCCCGCCGGGGCCGCTCCGGTGCGCCGGGCCAGGGCCGCGCGGTGTGCGGGACCTCGAAGTCGCGCCGGAAGTCGGCGATGGCGGGGTTGGGCGTGCGGAAGTTCAGGCTCGGCACCAGTTCGGCGCGCTCCACGCACAGCGCCGCCTTGACGAAGCCGGTGATGCCCGCGGCCGGCTCCAGGTGCCCGACGTTCGTCTTCACCGAGCCGATCACCAGGGGGCGGCTGCGGCCGCTCTCGCGCAGCACCTCGCGCAGCCCGGCGATCTCGGCCGGGTCGCCCAGGCGGGTGCCGGTGCCGTGGGCCTCGACGTAGTCGACCTCGTCGAAGGCGAGGGCCGCGCGGCGCAGCGCGCTGTGCACGGCCGCCGCCTGCCCGCCGGGGCTGGGGTCCGGCATCCGGGTGGTGGCTCCGCCGCTGCCCACGCCCCAGCCGCGTACCACCGCGTAGATGTGGTCGCCGTCGGCGAGGGCCAGGTCGAGGCGTTTGAGCAGGACGAACGCGCCGCCCTCGCCGCGGGCGAAGCCGCTGGCCCGTTCGTCGAAGGTGAAGCAGCGGCCGTCGGGCGAGAGGGCGCCCAGGTTCGCCAGGCCGGCTCCCGCTTCGGGATCGACGATGAGGTGCACGCCGCCGGCGAGCGCCATGTCGATGGCGCCGGCGGCGATGCGCTCGCAGGCCAGCGCCAGCGACACGAGGGAGGAGGACTGGCCCGAGTCCGCGCAAAAACTCATGCCGCGCACGTCGAACAGGCTGGAGATGCGGTTCGCGATGAGCGCGCCGCTGGAGCCGAGCGCCGTGTAGTGGTCGTCCTGGTCGCTGCCGGACAGCTTGCGCAGCAGTTCGTAGCCGGAGGGCGCGGCGCCGACCACGACGTCGATCTCGCGGCCCGCGAGCGCGGACGCCGGGACGCGGGCGTCCTCGACGGCCTCCCAGGCCAGTTCCAGGCCCAGCCGCTGCACGGGGTCCATGGCGGCCGCCTCCGCGGCGCCGGTGGCGAAGAACTCCGCGTCGAAGCCGTCGACGCGGTCGAAGAACGACCCCGCGTCCAGGGTGGCGGCGTCCGGGTGGGACAGGTGGTGTGCGTCGGCCGCCCGCTGCGCGGGGAACGTGGCCACGGTCGAGCGCCCCTCGTGCAGCAGGCGCCAGAACTCGCCCAGGCCGTGCACACCGGGGAAACGGCACGACATCCCGATGACGGCGATACCGGTGGCTGCGCCACTCATTACGAAGTCCTTCCGGTTGCCTCGGCGTTCGGCTCTTGCGGTCTGCTCCGGGCCGGTGTCACCGCCAGCCGGCCAGCACCGTGCGCAGTTCGTCCGGCGCGTCCATGAAGTCGTAGTGACCGCCGTCGAGGACCCGGAACTCGACCGAGTCCGCGTACCGGCGCCACCCCTGCAGTTCGTCGAGGCTGACGTCGGGGTCGTCGCGCCAGTGCAGGACGACGATGGGGCACCGCACCGCGAGCGGCTCGGTCCGCCGGTAGGCGCCCGCGGCGGCGTGGTCGCGCAGCAGCACGGTCAGGCCCAGGTCGACCATGTCCGGGCGCGGCTCGATCCCCCGGCTGCGGACGAACGACTCGACCTCGGCGCGCAGTTCGGGCCGGCTCATGGTGAGCATCCGGTCGCGGGAGGCGTCGTGCGGTGCCGGCTGGCCGGACACGAAGAGGCAGGCGGGAGCGGGCAGGCCGAGTGCGTCGAGGCGCAGCACGCTCTCGTAGGCGGGCAGTGCGCCCGCGCAGTGCCCGAAGAACGCGAACGGCCGGTCCAGCAGCGGCGCCAGGGGTTCGGCGAGGCCGGCGGCAAGGTTCTCGTAGGTGCCGTAGTGGGGGTGGGCGAGGCGGTTCTCGCGGCCGGGGAACTGCACCGGGCAGATCTCGATGTCGCCGAGCGCGGCCGGCCAGGCGCTGAAGGCCGAGGCGCCGGAGCCGGAGAAGGGGAAGCAGAACATCCGGGCGGGGTGATCGGAGGGCTGCCGCACGAACCACGGCGACGCGGTGAGGGTGGGGCCCGAGGTCATGGCGTCCGCCGTTTCTGGGCGACGATGGGCAGATGGGTCATGCCGGCGATGAAGTAGGAGCGCAGGTGCTGCGGTTCGCCGGCGAGGTCGATCGAGGCGGTGCGCTGGAGCAGTTCCTCGAAGAAGACGCGCAGGGTCATCCGGGCCAGCGGTCCGCCGATGCAGAAGTGCGGCCCGAACCCGAACGCGACCTGGCGCTTGGCGCCCGCGCGGGTGATGTCGAAGGTGTGCGGGTCGGGGAACTGGGCGGCGTCGCGGTTGGCGGAGCCGATCCAGGCGACGACCGCGCCGCGGGCCGGGACGGTGCCGCCGCCGATGTGGACGTCGTCGACCGCGTAGCGCATGAAGTTGCAGGCGGCGGAGGTCCAGCGCAGCCCTTCCTCGACGAGGTTCGGGATCAGGGTCGGGTCGGCCTGGGCCTTCTCGAACTGCTCGGGCCGCTCGATGAGGGCGTGCACCGTGCCCGAGACGGTGTGCGGTGTGGTGACGTTGGCGCCCAGCAGGATGCTGTAGCCGTCGAGGGCGATCTCCTCGTCGCTCAGCGGCGCGTCTCCGACGCGCACGCTCATGAGGTGGTCGAGCAGGCTTCCGTCCTCGCCCCCCGACGCCCGGCGCCGTTTGACCCACTCGGTGACGTAGGTGACGAGTTCGTGGTGGGAGATGGCCAGCGTCGCGGCTTCGCTGCCCTGCTGGAAGTGCGGGTCCGAGGGGGCCGTCACCATCGCGGTCAGCTGGACGAGTTCGTCCCAGTCCCGCTCGGGGATCCCCAGCAGCGGGCCCGTGATGACCGCCGGCAGGCGCAGCGCCTGCTCGGCCAGGTCGAAGGGCGCGCCGTCGAGGGCCGGTTCGAGGAAGCGCACGATCGCCTGCCGGGTCCGCTCCTCCCACGCCGCCACCGCCCGCGCGGTGAGCTGGGCGCCGATCGCCCGGCGGACCTGGGTGTGCCGGGGCGGGTCGGTGGACGTCAGCAGCTTGCCCGCCGCGACGTCGTCCTGGCCGAGGTGGGTGACGACCGTGCCGCGCTCCGAGGTGAACTCGCGGTGGTCGCCGAGCACGCGGCAGACGTCCTCGTAACGGGTCACCGACCAGAACTCGCGGCCGTCGGGCAGGACTTGGTGGTGCAGGGGCGCCTTCGCCCGCATCACGTCCCAGATCGGGTGCGGATCACCGGAGGTGTAGAGGTCCAGGTCGAACAGGTTGAGGCCCTCGAGGTCGACGTCGCTCGCGGCGCCGGGCGTCAGCCTCACGTCCCGGTCCTCGCCTGCTCGACCAGTTCGGCGACCCGGGCGGGGGTCTGCGCCAGGTAGAAGTCGCGCACGGACAGGGTGACGCCGTACTCCTGCGACACCCGGTCGATGATCTTTATGCCGGTCAGCGAGTTGCCGCCGAGCGCGAAGAAGTCGTCATCCGCCCCGACCTCGGGGCAGTTGAGGTGTTCCCCCCACAACCGGGCGATGTCGCGCACCAGTGCCGCCGGCGCGCCCGGGGGCACCGCTCGCGGTGATGCTGCCTGTGTGTGTCCACCTCGCTGGTGGACCTGCGGCGACGATTCCATTGCCAGTCTTTCCTTCCTCCGCCGACCGGGAGTGCCTGCTCGCGTCGTTGCGGCCCCTTGCCGGGGCCGTCACCGCCATCACGGCCCACCGGGGCCCGGTGCGCTGTCCCGCCGGCGAGACAAATTCTGTGAATGGCCGGATCGAGTGTCCTGTGAACGCGGCGCCGGACACACCGTGTCGCCGGCCCGCGGTGCGCGCCAGCCGGTGGGGTTGAGAGGGGGCCCGCCGGCCTGCATGCTGACGCCCCCGGAACGTCCGCTGTCCGTGGGACCGTCCCGCCGGCGGGACAGGGCGAGCGCGCCCGGGCGCGCCCCTGGTGGCGGCGCCGGCGTCTGTTGACCGGCTGATCCGCGCCGCGTGAGCGCGCACGCGGCGGCGATGTGACGACGTGGGAGACGCGAGGACATGAAGGAAAACGACGTGGAACACACGGGCGACGACGCGGACGTGGTGATCGCGGGCGCCGGGCCGACGGGGCTGATGCTCGCCTGCGAGCTGCGGCTGGCGGGCGTCGACGTGGTGGTGCTCGAACGGCTCGACGAGCGCACGGGCGAGTCACGGGCCGGCGGGATGCACTCGCGGACCCTGGAGGTGCTGGACCAGCGCGGCATCCTGGAGCGCTTCCTGGAGGCCGGCGAACTGCAGCCGGTGGGCCACTTCTCCGGCCTCTACGTCGACTTCGACGAGTTCGAGTCCCGCCACCCCTACCCGCTGATGATCCTTCAGTCCGCCATCGAGCGGCTGCTGGAGGAGCGGGCCGCCGAGCTCGGCGTGCGGGTGCGCAGGTCCTCGCAGGTGAGCGGGGTGCGCCAGGACGCGGCCGGCGTGACGGTCGAGGTGCGCACGGACCGGGCGGAGCCCGCGACGCTGCGCGCGGGCTACCTGGTGGGCTGCGACGGCGGGCGCAGCACGGTGCGCAAGCTGGCGGGCATCGGCTTCCCCGGCACCGAGGCGACGATGACCGCCCTGATCGGCGACGTCGAACTGCCCGGCCTGCCCGAGGACTACATCTGGGTACGGCGCTGCGCGGGCGGTGACTTCTCGGCGATCGCCTTCGAGCCGGGCTGGTACCGGGTGATCACCTCCGAGTACGACCGCGTCGCGGACCGCGACGAGCCGCCGACGTTCGAGCAGCTGCGGGAGTCGCTGGTCAGGCTCGCGGGCACGGACTACGGCATGCACAGCCCGCGGTGGGTCTCGCGGTTCAACGACGCCGCCCGGCAGGCCGACCGCTACCGGCAGGGCCGGGTGCTGCTCGCGGGCGACGCGGCGCACATCCACTTCCCGGCCGGCGGGCAGGGGCTGAACATGGGCGTGCAGGACGCGGTCAACCTCGGCTGGAAGCTCGCCTCGGTGGTGCGCGGTCACGCCCCGCAGAGCCTGCTGGACAGCTACCACGCCGAGCGCCATCCCGTCGCCGAGCGCGTCCTGCACAACACGCGGGCGCAGTCGGCGCTGGCCCGCCCCGGCGCGCAGACGGACGCGCTGCGCGAGGTGTTCGGCTCGCTCATGGTGTTCGACGACGTCAACCGGTATCTGCGCCACCTGCTCACGGCGCTGGACATCCGCTACCCGCTCGGCGGCGGCCATCTGCTGACCGGCCGCCGGGTCCCCGACGCCGACCTCAAGACGCCCGACGGCGCCACCCGCGTCCACGCGCTGCTGCACGCCGGTCGCCCCGTCCTGCTCGACCTGCTCGGCAGCGCCGAGGTCGCGGCCACCGCCGCGAACTGGTCGCAGCGCGTCGACCTCGTCGAGGCGCGCAGCGAGGACGAGCACTGGCCCGTCCCGGCCGTCGGCGAGATCCCCGCCCCCACCGCGCTCCTCATCCGCCCCGACGGCCATGTCGCCTGGGCGGCGGCCGCCGACACCGCGCCCGACCTGCCCGCGCTGCGCACCGCCCTCACCACCTGGTGCGGGCCGGCCCGGCGGAGCTGAGACCCCGCCCGCGACGACCCGGCCCGCGCCACGGCGGGCCGGACCCCGCGGGCTCGCCTGACGGCGGCTGCCACGGCCCGATGAAGGCCGTGACAGCCGCCGTCGTCGTCGCGGGCAGGCTCTGGACACGGATGCCCACACCGCCGGGCGGACCGGGCCCGCCCGGCGGGCCGGGGGCCGGGCGGGTGCACCGCCCGCCGGGCGGGGTCCCCGGCCGCCGTGCGAGACGCACCTCACCGGGCCGCCGTACGGGAGGGCCTCAGCGGCCTGTCTGCCGTACGGGAGGGCACCGCATCGCCCTCTCCTCGCGCGGGTTGCCGTGGCCCGGGCGGGCGCGGGGGCGCGCGAAAGCCGCCTCGGCGACGTGGGGTTCGCCGAGGCGGCTCGAAAAGGGGGGCCGGGCCGGCCTTGGCCGGCCCGGGTTCAGGCGCGTTTCTTGAAGGTGGAGACGGCCCATACGTAGCCGAGCAGGGCGATTCCGAGGCACCAGGCGACGGCCGCGATCGCGTCGCCGCTGGACGGGTCGCCCGCCAGCAGTCCGCGCAGCGTCTCGATGATCGGGGTGAAGGGCTGGTACTCGGCGAACTGCCGCACTCCGGCGCCCATCGAGTCCGCGGGCACGAACGCGCTGCTGAGGAACGGCAGCATGATCAGCGGCACGGCGGACATGCCCGCCGACTCGGCGGTCTTGGCGGCCAGGCCCATGGCGACGGTGAGCCAGCCGGCCGCGAAGCCGAGCAGCAGGACGACACCGATCACACCGAGCCAGTCGAGGGCGCTCGCGGCCGGGTCGAAGCCCAGCGCGAAGGCGACCGCGACGATGGCCGCGCAGCCCGCCAGGGAGCGCACCGCGGTGATGACAACGTGCCCGGTCAGCATGGCGCCGCGGGAGACGTCCATGACCTTGAACCGGTTGATGACGCCCTTGGTCATGTCGGAGTTGACGGCCGTGGCGGTGGCGCCCAGCCCGTAGCTGACGGCCATCACGAGCAGGCCCGGCGTGACGTAGTCGATGTAGGCGTCGCCGACGCTGAACGCGCCGCCGAACACCTTGACGAACATCAGCATGATCACGATGGGGAACAGGACCGCGTTGAACATCGTGACGGGGTTGCGCACGTTGTGCTTGAGGTTGCGGCGCAGCATGATCGCCGAATCGGCCAGCGGCGTGGAGACAGTGCTCACTGTGCGATCGCCTCCTTGCTCGTGTGGTCGATGCTGGTGCGGTCGGTGCCGGTGCCGTCGGTGCCGGTGCGGTCGGTGCCGGTGCGGTCGGTGCCGGTGGTGCCGGTCAGGGCGAGGAAGACGTCGTCGAGGTCGGGGCGGTGCACCGAGAACTCCTGGGCGTCGATGCCGTGTCCGGCGAGCCGGCTGAGCAGGTCCAGCAGCGACTTCGACTCGCCGTCGCTGGGCACCCGCAGGGTCAGTTCCTCGTCGTCGCGGGTGGAGCCGGCCAGGACCCGTGCCGCCGCGTCGAGTTCGTGCAGGTCGGTGAAGCGCAGCCGGACGTGGGTGCCGGGGATCTGGCGCTTGAGTTCCTCGGGGGTGCCCTGGGCGACCAGGCGGCCCTGGTCGAGGACCGCGATGCGGTCGGCGAGCTGGTCGGCCTCCTCGAGGTACTGGGTGGTCAGGAAGATGGTGGTGCCCTCGGCGACCAGTTCGCGCACGATGCCCCACATGGTGCGCCTGCTGCGCGGGTCGAGGCCGGTCGTGGGCTCGTCCAGGAAGATGATCCGCGGGTCGCCGACCAGCGTCATCGCCAGGTCGAGCTTGCGGCGCATGCCGCCGGAGTAGGTGGCGGCCAGTTTGTCGGCCGACTCCACCAGGTCGAAGCGCTCCAGCAGCCGGGTGACGACCTGGTCGCCGGGGCGCACCCGCTTGAGGTCCGCCATCAGCTGGAGGTTCTCGCGGCCCGAGAGCAGTTCGTCCACCGCGGCGAACTGGCCGGTCACGCCGATCGCCGCGCGGACCTGCCGGGTCTCGCCCGTCACGTCGTGCCCGGCGACGCGGACCGTGCCGGCGTCGGCTTTCATCAGGGTCGTCAGGATGTTCACCGTGGTCGTCTTGCCCGCCCCGTTCGGGCCGAGCAGGGAGAAGATCGATCCCGCGGCGACCTCGAAGTCGATGCCGTCGAGCACGATCTTGTCGCCGTATGCCTTGCGCAGCCCTGCCACTGCGATCGCTGAACTCCTCATGCCTCCACTTTCCTCTCCGGGCCTGTCACGCACCTGAGGCCTGTCACGAACCTGTCATTTGTTGCGGTGGGCCGCTCGCGCCGCCCCCGGGCCGGGGACGGCGCCGTTGCCGCCGGGCCGTCAGCGGCCGGCGGACTGCGTCTCGATCACGTCCAGCACCTCCCGGCCGAGGTCGACCAGGTACATGTGGTCGCCGGGGAACTCCCGGTAGGTGAATCCGGCCGTGGTGGCCGCCTGCCACTGCCGGGCCTCCTCGGCGGTGACCAGGCCGTCGGACGCGCCGCGCAGCGAGCAGATCGGCACCGGCAGCGGTTCGTCGGTGCTCGGGACGTAGTTCTCGTGCATCTCGCAGTCGGCCTGCAGCACGGGCAGGATCAGTTCACGCATCTCCGGGTGGTCGAGGGCCTCGTGCCGAAAGCCCGCGAACTCCTCGACCCGGGCGAGGAACTCCTCGTCGGGCAGTCCGGTCGCGCGCCGCTCGCGCTGGGTCCACGGTCCGGGCGAGCCGCTGACGACCAGCCGCTCGACGGGCACGCCGCGCCCGCCGAGCAGGTGCGCCAGTTCGTAGGCGAGGACCGCGCCCAGGCTGTGCCCGAACAGCACGGTCCGCGTGCCCTCGCCGAGGTCGGCGACGATGTCGTCGAGGGAGTTCTTGGCGGCCTCGACGACGTTGCGGTACGGCGTCTGAAGGATCCGCCGTTCCCTGCCGGGCAGTTCGACCGAGGTCACCCGCCACCGGCCGGCGGACAGTTCCCGCCACGGGTGGAAGAACGACGGTCCCGCTCCCGCGAACGGCACGCACAGCAGTGTTGTCCGGTCCCCGCCCCGCGCGGACCCGCCGGGTTCTGTCACCCCGATCAACCCCCATCATCCAGTCGTCGTCGTGTGTCGTTCGTCGTTCGTCGTCTGTCGTGTGCCGAAGCGGTTGTGAGCGGGCGGTGTCGCGCCGTCAGGCCAGCCTGGGGTGGACGACCTCGAAGAATTCGGCCACGGGTGCGGGCATGTGCATCTCGTGGTGGGTGGCGTGCACGCCGTGCACCTCGAGGGAGCCCGTGACGTAGGGCCGCCACAGGTGGGCGTACGACGTGTCCTCGAGGGTGGCGTCGAAATAGAGCACGTCGCCGCGGTAGGCGGGCGAGGCGAAATCCATCATGAGGGCCGTGTTGTTGGCCATGACCTTCGCCATGGTGTCCAGGAAGCCCTGCCGGTTGCCGGTGCGGATGTACTGGCTGAAGTCGTCCTCGAGTTCGGCCCGGTAGTCGGAGGACTCCTTGCCGGCGTGGACCTCGGTGAAGCCGTGGCCTCCCGGCTGGGCGTCCAGGACGGCGACCAGGGCGACCTCGTGGCCGCGCAGGGCGAGGGCGTGTGCGACGGCCTGCACGACCGTGCCGCCGTAGGACCAGCCGACCAGGTTGAAGGGGCCGTGCGGCTGGATCTTCAGCATCTGGGTGACGTAGTCGTCGATCATCTCCTGGACGGAGGCGGCCGGGGTGTCCACGCCGTCGGAGCCGCGGGACTGCAGGGCGTAGGCGGGCCGGTCCTGCAGGTGCACGGCGAAGCTGTAGTACGCCCAGCCCAGGCCGCCGCCGCCGTGGAAGAACCACACCGGCGACTTGCCGGTGCCGGGGTCGCTGTTGAGGGGCAGCACGACGGCGAAGGAGTCGGCGTCGTCGTCGGGGACGCCGCCGGCGAGCATCAGCGCGGCCAGCTCGGCCACCGTCGGGTACTTGATGATCGTCCTGATGGGCATGTCGATGTCGAACCGGTCGCGGATGCGGACGCTGAGCCGGGTGGCCAGCAGCGAGTGGCCGCCGAGCGCGAAGAAGCCGTCGTCGACGCCGACCCGTTCCAGGCCGAGCAGTTCGGCGAACAGGGCGCACAGCTGGTGCTCGTAGGCGTTGCGCGGCTCGCGGCCGGCCGCCGCGGCGGCGGCGGTGTCCGGATCGGGCAGCGCCCGCCGGTCGAGCTTGCCGTTCGAGGTCAGCGGGATCGCGTCGAGCGCGATCACCGTGGCGGGCACCATGTAGGCCGGCAGGCGCTCGCGCAGGTACGCGGTCAGCTCGGTGAAGGCGGCGTCGGCCGGGGCGCCGGGCTCGGGCACCACGTAGGCCGCCAGGCGCTTGTCGTCCTCCTGGCCCTCGCGCACCACGACCGCCGCCTCGGCCACGTCCGGGTGCGCGGCCAGCACGTGCTCGATCTCGCCCAGTTCGATCCGGAAGCCGCGGATCTTGACCTGGGTGTCGGAGCGGCCCACGTACTCCAGCTGTCCGGCGGCGCTCCAGCGCACCAGGTCGCCGGTGCGGTACATCCGCTCCCCCGGCTCGCCGAGGGGGCAGGCCACGAAGCGGCCCGCGCTCAGGCCGGGCCGGCCGTGGTATCCGCGGGCCAGGCCGTAGCCGGCCACGTACAGCTCTCCGGTGACGCCGGCCGGGGCCGGGGTGAGGGCGCCGTCCAGGACGTAGGCGCGCAGGCCCGCGATGGCCGGGCCGATCACGCTGGCCCGGTGGCGGGCCGCGAAGTGCGCGTCGAGGTCGACGCGGGTGACGTGCACGGTGGTCTCGGTGATGCCGTACATGTTCACCAGCACCGGCGCGTCGTCGGCGTGGCGTTCGTACCAGTCGGCGAGGCGGCCCAGGTCGAGGGCCTCGCCGCCGAACACCACGTAGCGCAGCGCCAGGTCCTGGCCGGGGTCCTGGGCGTCGGCCTGGATCAGCTGGTAGAACGCCGACGGCGTCTGGTTGAGGACGGTGACGTGCTCGCGGGCCAGCAGCCGCAGGAAGTCGGCCGGGGAGCGGGAGACGTCGTAGGGGACCACGACCAGGCGCCCGCCGTACAGCAGCGGTCCCCACAGTTCCCACACCGAGAAGTCGAAGGCGTAGGAGTGGAAGAGGGTCCACACGTCGTCGGGGCCGAAGCCGAAGCCGTCCTGGGTGCCGCTGAACAGGCCGACGACGTTGCGGTGCGGGATCAGCACGCCCTTGGGGCGGCCGGTCGAGCCGGACGTGTAGATCACGTACGCCGGGTGCAGGGGGCGCAGCGGGGTGCGGCGTTCGGCGTCGGTGAGGTCGCCGGTGCTGTGCCCGGTGAGGTCCCGCGCCTCGTCGAGGTGGAGCAGGGGCAGCTGCGGGGGCAGGTCGTGGACGGCGTCGGTGGTGCTGGTGGTCAGCAGCAGGACCGGGTGGGCGTCCTGGACCATGTAGGCGATGCGGTCGGCCGGGGAGTCGGGGTCGATGGGCAGGTAGGCGCCGCCGGCCTTGAGCACCGCGAGCAGGGCGACGACCAGGTCGGCGGAGCGTTCCAGGCAGACGCCGACCAGGGACTCCGGGCCCACGCCCCGTTCCACGAGATGGCGGGCGAGGCGGTTGGCGCGGGCGTTGAGCTCGCCGTAGGTGAGGGTGGTGGTGTCGCAGACGACGGCGACGGTGTCGGCGCGCCGGGCCGCCTGGCGTTCGAACAGCTCGACGAGGGTGGTGTCGGGGATGTCGTTGCGGGTGTCGTTGACCTCGTGCACCAGGCGCCGGCGTTCGGCCTCGCCGAGCACGTCGACGTCGCCGACGCGCAGGTCGGGGCGGTCGGCCAGCTGGCGCAGCACCCGCACGAGGCGGGCCGCGATCTCTTCGGCCGAGGCGCGGTCGAAGAGCTGGGTGGCGTACTGGAGGTCGCCGTGCAGGGCGCCGGTGGCGTCGACGGTGAGGCTGAAGAACAGGTCGACCATGGCGGTCGAGGGGATGGCCTGCTCGAACCTGACCTTCAGGCCGGGGATGTCGAGGTCGGGTTTCTGGTAGCTCTGCCAGGCGAACATCACCTGGAACAGCGGCTGGTAGGCGGCGGAGCGCTCCGGGTTGATGGCCTCGACGAGCAGGTCGAAGGGGACGTCCTGGTGTTCGTAGGCGGTCAGTGCCTTGTCGCGTACCTGGGCGAGCAGGTCGGTGAAGGCGGGGTTGCCGGCCAGGTCGGCGCGCAGCACCTGGGTGTTGACGAAGAAGCCGATCAGGTCGGCCAGTGCCTCGTCGGTGCGGCCGGCGATCGGGCTGCCGATGCTCACGTCGTCGCCGGCGCCGAGCTTGTGCAGCAGCACCGCGAGGGCGGCTTGCAGGACCATCGACATGGTCGCGCCGCGCTCCTCGGCCAGCCGTTGCAGGCCGGCCGCCACCTGCGCGTCCACCCTGAGGTCGACGGTGTCGCCGCGGGAGTCGGCGACCGCGGGCCGGGGGCGGTCCAGCGGCAGGCTGATCGGCTGCGGCACCCCGGACAGCTCGCCCCGCCAGTAGGCGACCTGTGCCGCGGCCAGGCTGTCGGGGTCGGTGCTGTCGCCGAGCACCTCGCGCTGCCACTGCGCGTACTCCTTGTACTGCACGGGCAGCGGTTCCCAGGCCGGTGCCCGGCCGTCCTGGCGGGCGGTGTAGGCGGTGATGAGGTCGCGCATCATCGGCGCGCTGGAGCTGCCGTCGGAGGCGATGTGGTGGATGACCATGACCAGCACGTGTTCGTGCGCGGAGCAGCGCAGCAGGACGGCGCGCAGCGGGAGTTCGGCCTCCAGGTCGAAGCGGTGGGCGACGGCCTCGGCGATCGCGTCCGCCACCTCGTCGGGTGCCACCTCGCTCACCCGCACGGGGGTGGCCGCCTGCGCGGGCGCGAGGATCCGGGAGCGGGGTTCGCCGGTGTCGTCGGTGGTGTAGGTGGTGCGCAGGATCTCGTGGCGTTCGACGACGTCGCCGATCGCCGCGACGAGGGCCGCCTGGTCGAGGGATCCGGTCAGCCGGAACGCCGCCGAGATGTTGTAGGTCGCCGCTCCCCGCTCCAGTTGGTGCAGAAGCCACATACGGCGTTGGGCAAATGACAGCGGAACCACTGCTTCACTCCTTCACGATCGTCTGGCGCAGACTGGGGCGGCGCGGCGCGGCCGACTCCTGCGACCAGGCGGCGAGCGCGGCCACCGTCGGCAGGTCGAAGATCTTGCGGATGGGTATCTCGATGCCCAGTTCGGCGCGGGCGCGGCTGATGAGCCGGGTGGCGAGCAGGGAGTGCCCGCCCAGTTCGAAGAAGCCGTCGTCGGTGCCGACCCGGTCCGCGCCGAGGACCTCGGCGAACAGGGCGGCCAGGGTTTCCTCGCGGGGGGTGGCCGGTGCCCGGTAGGCGGTCGTGGTGAACTGCGGTTCGGGCAGCGCGGCCCGGTCCAGTTTGCCGTTGGGGGCCAGCGGCAGCCGCTCCAGCACCATGAACGCGCAGGGCACCATGAACTCCGGCAGCCGCTCGGACATAAAGCGGTGCAGGACCGCGCTGTCGAGGCTCTCCCGGTCCTGCGGGCTGTCAGCGCTGTGCGGGGGGCGGTCGGCGGCGGGGACGACGTAGGCGATGAGTTGGCGGCCGCCGCCGGGGGCCTCGCGGGCGATGACGGCCGTCTGCGTGACGCCGGGGTGCGCGCCGAGCACGGCCTCGACCTCGCCGGGCTCGACGCGGAAGCCGCGCACCTTGACCTGGGTGTCCGCGCGGCCGGCGTACTCCAGGCGGCCCCGTTCGTCGACGCGGGCCAGGTCGCCGGTGCGGTACATGCGTGAGCCGGCCCGGCCGAAGGGGTCGGCGACGAAGCGTTCGGCGCTGGCCGCGGCCCGCTGGTGGTAGCCGCGGGCCACGCTGCCGCCGACGTACAGTTCGCCGACCGTGCCGGGCGGCACCGGGGCCAGGCCCGCGTCCAGGACGTAGACGCGCATGTTGCCCAGCGGGGCGCCGATGGGGGTGGTGCCGGCCCGTTCGCGGATGTCGCCGGTGACGGTGAAGGCGGTGGCGTAGAACGACTCGCTCTGTCCGTAGGCGTTGACGATGCGTACGCCGGGCAAGGCGTCCTGGGTCCGGGCGACGAGGGAGGCGGGCAGGGCCTCGCCGGCGAAGACGACCGTCTCCACGCGGGTGCGGCCGGCGATCTGGTCGACGAGTTCGGCGAAGGCGGAGGGGACGGTGGAGACGATCTCGCCGCTCCAGCCCTGGCGTTCGCCCAGGACCAGGACGTCGCGGACCATGTCGACGACGCCGCCGGCGGCGAGCGCGGTGAAGATCTCGAACACCGAGACGTCGAAGTTGACGGAGGTGCCCGCCAGCAGCCGCTTGCCCGGTTCCATGCCCACCCGGGAGGCCAGTTGCAGCACGCCGTTGACGACGGTGGCGTGGGTGATGGCGACGCCCTTGGGCTTGCCGGTGGAGCCGGAGGTGTACATGACGTAGGCGAGCTGTCCGGGCAGGGGCGGCCGGTGCGATCCGGTGCCGGCGCCGGCGCTGGAGAGGTCGAGGGTGTCGAGCAGGATGTCCGGGGCGTGGTGGGCGGGCAGCACGCCGGTGGTGGCGGAGTGGGTCAGGACGAGGTGCGGGCGGGCTTCGTCGAAGATGGCCCGCAGGCGGTGGCTGGGGTACTTGGGGTCGAGCGGCAGGTAGGCGCCGCCCGCCTTGAGGACCGCGAGCAGGGCGACCACCAGGTCCGCCGAGCGCGGCAGGGACACCGCGACCAGCGACTCCGCCCGCACGCCGCGGGCGGTGAGTTCGCCGGCCAGCCGTTCGGCGCGTTCGTCGAGTTCGCGGTAGGTGAGCGAGGCGCCGTCGGCGGCCACGGCTGTCGCGTCGGGGGTGCGGGCCGTCTGCGCCTGGACGAGGGCGGCGACGCTCGCGGGTTCGACGGGCACGGCGGTGTCGTTGAACTCCGAGAGCAGCCAGTGGCGTTCGGCCGGGTCCAGGACGTCGACCTGTGCGGCCCTCAGGTGGGGGGTGGCCGCGAGGCGGCGCAGCACGCGCACCAGGCGGGCCGCGAACGTCTCCACGGTGGCCCGGTCGAAGGCGCCGCGGGCGTACTGCAGGGTGAGCTGCAGGTGCGGGTCGGCGGCCGCCATCAGGGTCAGCGGGTAGTTGGTGCCGGTGCACGGGCGCAGGCCGGTGAAGGCGATGCCGTCGGCGGCCTCGGTGGCGGCGCTCAGGCCGTCCTGGTCGACGGGGTAGGACTCGAAGACCACCAGGGTGTCGAAGAGCGAGGGCAGTCCGGTGGCCTGCTGGATCTGGGTGAGTCCGTAGTAGTGGTGGTCCAGCAGGCGGGCCTGGCGGTCCTGGAGCCGGGTGAGGATCTCGGCGAGGGTGTCGCCGGGCGCGTACGCGACGCGTACGGGGAGAGTGTTGATGAACATGCCGACCATCGACTCGACGCCGGTGACCGCGGGCGGGCGTCCGGAGACGGTGGCGCCGAACACCACGTCCTGGCGGCCGGTGAGCCGGCCCAGCAACAGTCCCCAGGCGCCCTGGACCAGGGTGTTGATGGTGATGCCCAGCTCGCTCGCGTGCCGGGTCAGGGCGCGTGCCTCCTCGGCGGGCAGGGCGACGTCGACCTGGTCGAGGCCGTCCTCGACGGCCCGTTCGGCGCCGGGGGCGAGCAGGGTGGGTTCCTGGACGCCGTCGAGTTCGGCCGCCCAGGCCCGCGCGGTCTCCTCCTCGTCCTGCGCGGCGCGCCAGGTCAGGAATTCGCCGAAGTCGCGGGTGGCGGGCAGTGCGCCGGCGTCTCCGCCGGAGGCGTACAGCAGCAGCAGGTCCCGCATGAGCAGGGGGGTGGACCAGCCGTCGAGCAGGACGTGGTGGGCGGTCAGGACGAGTTCGGCGTGGCCGGGTTCGAGGACGACGAGCGCCATCCGGATCAGCGGCGGGGTGTCGACGTCGAAGTGGGTGTCGCGGTCGGTGGCGAGGAACTCCTCGAAGATCTGGGTGCGTTCGTGTTCGCCGAGCGCGCTCAGGTCGTGGTACTGCCAGGGCAGGGTGACGTCGCGCGGGATGACCTGGACGGCTTCGCCGTCGGCCCGGTCGGCGAACGCGGCGCGCAGGTTGGCGTGCCGGCTCAGCAGTGCCTGTGCGGCGCGGTGCATGCGGTCGGGGTCGACGTCGCCGGACAGGTGGAAGTCCAGCTGCATGTGGTAGGCGTCGAAGGCGGAGCCGGCCAGCAGGGTGTGGAAGAGCATCCCGGACTGGACGGGGGTGGTCGGCCAGGCGGTGGTGAGGCGGCCCAGGCGGGCCTCCCAGGTGTCGATCTCGTCCTGGCGCAGGGCGAGCAGGGGGGCGTCGCTCGGGGTGAGGCCGCCGGCGCCGGGGGTGGCGGCGTGCCGGGCCAGGGCGGTGAGCGCCTCGACCCACAGGGCGGCGAGTTCGCCGACCTCCTCGCGGGTCAGGACGCCGGTGGCGAAGCCGAACCAGGCGCTCAGTTCGTCGCCGGCGCCCGAGTCGGCGGCCACCGCGTTGATCTCCAGTGCGGACAGCACCGGCATGTCCGCGTCGGGGGCGGCGATCAGGTCGCGGCGGGTGGTGTCCGGGGCCCAGCCCAGGCCGCGCAGCTTCTCGGGGAGGTCCGCGCCGGAGGAGCGGCCCAGGTAGTTGAAGCCGATCTGCGGCTGGGGCCGGCCGGCCAGCACGGGGGCGGTCTGCGGGTTGAGGTGGCGCAGCAGGCCGTAGCCGATGCCGTGGTCGGGCACTGCCCGCAGCTGTTCCTTGACGGCCTTGACGGCCCGTCCGGCGGCCGGCCCGGCGGCGAACGCGTCGGCCACGTCGATGCCCGTCACGTCCAGGCGCACCGGGTACATGGCGGTGAACCAGCCCAGGGTGGAGGACAGGTCGGCGCCGGGCACCACGTGTTCTTCGCGGCCGTGTCCCTCCAGCCGTACCAGGGCGAAGGAGGCGGGCCGGCCGCGGGCGGCCCGCCAGCGGGCCAGCGCCAGCGCCAGCGCGGCGAGCAGGGTGTCGTCGGCGCCGCCGCCGAACAGTGCGGGCACCGTGGTGAGCAGGGCCCGGGTGACGTCGGCGGGAACCTGGACGCGGACGGTGTCGACGGTGGCGGCGACGTCCCGCGCGGGGTCCACGGGGCGGGCGCCGAGCGGGGGTTCCTCCTCGCGCAGGATCTCCTGCCAGCGGGGCAGTTCGGCGGTGCGGTGTTCGGTGAGGGCCTCCTCGGCCAGGGCGTGCGCCCACCGGCGTGCGGAGGTGCCCGCGGGGGCGGGCGCGGGGGCGCCGGCGTCGCGGGCCCGCTGCCAGGCGGCGACCAGGTCGGGCAGCAGGATCCGCCACGACACCCCGTCGACGACCAGGTGGTGCAGCACGATCAGCAGCCGGTCCGGCTGTGTGTCGCAGGTCAGCCGCACGAACTGGGCCATGGTCCCGGCGTCCGGGTCGAGGCGGCCGGCCGCCGCGTCGAGTTCGGCCTGCAGGCGGTCGCTGTCGTAGGGGGCCTCGCGCAGCAGCGGGCCGGCGTCGCTGTGGCCGGCGGGCTGTGTCCACAGGCCGGGGGTGGTGCGGTCCAGGCGGGAGCGCAGCACGTCGTGCCGGTCCAGGACGGTTTGGAGGGTGGCCAGCAGGGTGGGCCGGTCGATGGTGTCGGGCAGGGTCAGCAGGGCCGACATGCAGAACCGGCCGATATTTCCGCCGAGGGCGAGGACGTGGGCGGCGGTGGGGGTCAGCGGTGCCCAGCCGGCGCCGCCGCCGGGCAGTTCGGGCAGGCTCACGCGTTGCTGTCCGGCGCGGGCGTCGGCCCGTTCGGCGAGCCGGGCGACGGTGCGGTGTTCGAAGACCTCGCGGGTGCTGACGAGGACGCCGCGGGCCTTGGCCCGGGCGACGACCTGGATGGAGCGGATGCTGTCGCCGCCGCCGGTGAAGAAGTCGTCGTCGATGCCGGTGCGAGTGTTGTCCAGGACGTCCGCGAACACCTCGGCCAGGACCTGCTCGGTCGCGGTGCGCGGGGCCCGGTAGGCGGTCGTGGTGAACTGCGGCTCGGGCAGGGCGGCCCGGTCGAGTTTTCCGCTCGCGGTCAGCGGCAGCCGCTCCAGGACCACGAACAGGGCGGGCACCATGTAGTCGGGCAGCCGTTCGGCGGCGAAGTGGCGCAGTTCGGCGACCGGTAGGCCGCTGCCGTGGCCGGCCGTGCCGTCGGCGCCGGTGGCGGGGGCGACGTAGCCGACGAGGCGGGTGGTGCCGGTGTGGTCCTCGCGGACGGTGACCGCGGCCTGGCCGACGGCCGGGTGGCGGGCGAGGACGCTCTCGATCTCGGTCGGTTCGACGCGGATGCCGTTGATCTTCGCCTGGGTGTCGGCGCGTCCGGCGTACACCAGCCGGCCCTCGTCGTCGCGGCGGGCCAGGTCGCCGGTGCGGTACATGCGGGTGCCGGGCGGCCCGAAGGGGTCGGCGACGAAGCGCTGGGCGCTGGCCGCGCCGTTGCGGTGGTAGCCGCGGGCGAGCAGGCCGCCGACGTAGAGTTCGCCAATCACGCCGGGCGGGAGCGGGGCGAGTTCGGGTCCCAGCACGTAGGCGCGCAGGTTGGCCAGGGGCTGTCCGACGGGTATCGCGCCCTCGGGCGGTGTGTCGTCGGGCAGGGTGTGGGCGGTGGCGTAGAAGCTCTCGGTCTGTCCGTAGGCGTTGACGACGCGGACGCCGGGCAGGGTGTGGCGGACCCGGGCGGCGAGGTCGGCGGGGAGCGCCTCGCCGGCGAAGACGACGGTGCGCACGTCCAGCGGCGGTGTGCCGGCGGTGCCGGGGGCGGGGGTGATCTGGTCGAGGAGGGCGGCGAACACGGTGGGCACGGCGCTGATGGTGGTGCCCGACCAGGGGCCGCGTTCGGCGAGTTCGAGGACGTCGCGCACGAGGTCGACGCTGGCTCCGGTGGTGAGCGCGGTGAAGATCTCGAAGACGGAGACGTCGAAGTTTATGGAGGTCGCGGCGAGCATCCGCGAGCCGGGCTCGACCTGGGTGATGCGGCGCAGGTCCTGGAGGCCGTTGGTGACGCCGGCGTGGGTGACGGCGACGCCCTTGGGGGTGCCGGTGGAGCCGGAGGTGAACATCACGTAGGCGAGGTGGTCCGGGCGCACGCCGCTCTCGGCGAGGTCGCGGGCGGGCCCGTCCGGGCTCAGGCCGTCCGGGTGCGGGTCGTCCGGGTGCAGGTCGTCCAGGTGCAGGAGCGGCGGCCGGCAGGCGGCCAGGGCCGGTGCGGTGCGGTGGTCGGTCAGGACCAGGGCGGGTTCGGCCGCGGTGAGCAGCAGGTCGATCCGGGCGGCCGGGTAGGCGGGGTCGATGGGCAGGTAGGCGCCGCCGGCCTTGATCACTCCGAGGAGGGCGACGACCAGGTCCGCGGTGCGCGGCAGGGCGACGGCGACCAGGACGTCGGGGCCCACCCCGTGGGCGCGCAGGACGGCGGCGAGCCGGCCGGCGCAGGCGTCCAGTTCCCGGTAGGTGAGGGTGGTCTCGCCGCAGGTCACGGCGGTGGCGTGCGGGGTGCGGGCGCTCTGGGCGGCGAGGAGCTGGTCGAGGGTGGCCTCCGGCTGCGGCGCGGCGGTCTCGTTCAGCCGGGCCAGCCGCGCGCGTTCGGTGTCGGTGAGCACGTCGATGCGGCCCAGGCGGGTGGCGGGGTCGGCGACGACCTGGCGCAGGACGCGGACGTAGCGTTCGACGAGGCCGCGGGCGGTGCGGTGGTCGAAGAGCTCGGTGGCGTACTCCAGGCGTCCGTAGGCGCCGCCGGAGGGGGTGGGGACGATGTTGAAGAACAGGTCGAACTTCGCGGTGTCGGTGCCCGCCGGGACGGGGGTGAGGTGCAGGCCGGGCATCTCGATCTGCGACCACTCGAACTGCCAGGCCAGCATGGTCTGGAACAGCGGCTGGTAGGCGGTGGTGCGGTCGGGGCTGAGGAGTTCCACCAGGCGTTCGAAGGGGACGTCCTGGTTGTCGTAGGCGGCCAGGGCCCGTTCGCGGACCTGTTCCAGCAGGTCGCCGAAGGCGGGGTTGTGCGACAGGTCGACGCGCAGCACCCAGGTGTTGGCGAAGAACCCGATCAGGTCGTCGAGCTGTTCGTCGGCGCGGCCTTCGATGGGGCTGCCGATGGTGAGGTCGTTGCCGGCGCCGAGGTGGTGCAGGAGCACGGCGAGGGCGGCCTGCGCGACCATCGGGGCGGTCGCGCCGTGCTGGGAGGCGAGTTTCCCGATCCCGGCGAGGAGGTCGGCGTCGAGGGCGAAGTCGGCGTGGCCGCCGTGGTGGCCGGCGACGGCCGGCCGGGGCCGGTCCAGCGGCAGCTGCACCGGCTGCGGCACGCCGGCCAGTTCCCGGCGCCAGTAGTCCAGTTGTCCGGCGGCGACGCTGTCGGGGTCCTCCTCGTCGCCGAGGACCTCGCGCTGCCACAGGGTGTAGTCCTTGTACTGCACCGCAAGCGGCGCCCACCGGGGGGCTTCGCCCTGGTGGCGGGCGGTGTAGGCGGTGATGAGGTCGCGCAGGAACGGTGCCATCGACGCGCCGTCGGCGGCGATGTGGTGGAAGACGAACACCAGCACGTGGTGGTGCGGGCCGACGCGCAGGACGGTGGTGCGCAGGGGCAGTTCGGTGTCCAGGTCGAAGCTCTCGCACGCCGCCCGCCTGATCGCGGCGTCCACGCCGTCGGCGCCGGTGTCGAGGATCCGCAGCGGCGGGTGTGCCTGCTGCGGGGGCAGGATGTGCTGGCGCGGGGTGCCGTCGGTGTCCTCGGCGACCAGGGTGCGCAGGCTTTCGTGCCGGGCGGTGACGTCCCCCGCTGCCGCGGCCAGGGCCGCCGTGTCCAGCGGCCCGTCCACGCGCAGTACGAAGGGGATGTTGTAGGTCGCGGACGGGCCTTCCAAGCGGTGGAGGAACCACAGCCGTCGCTGGGCGAAGGACAACGGGATCATCGACGCACTCCTACACGTTCATCGGGCGCAGCTGGGGGCGGTTGGAGGTGGCGAGCTGGTCGATCCGGGCCGCCAGCTGGGCGACGGTGGGGCTGCGGAAGACGGTGGTGACCTTCACGTCGACGCCCAGTTCGTTGCGGATGCGGCCGGTCAGCCGGGTGGCCAGCAGCGAATGCCCGCCGTGGTCGAAGAAGTCGATGTCGATGCCGATCTCGTCGACGCCGAGGAGTTCGGCGAACAGCCGGCACAGGATTTCCTCGCGCTCATCGCGCGGTCCGCGCCCGGCGGCGGTGGCGCTCTGCTCGGGGGCGGGCAGTGCGTTGCGGTCGAGCTTGCCGGACGGGGTCAGGGGCAGCGCGGCCAGTTCCACGACCGCCGAGGGCACCATGTACTCCGGCAGGTGCGCGCGCAGGCGGCCGGTCAGGGCCTGCGTGTCCAGGGCGGCCGCCTGCGCGGCGGGCACCACGTAGGCGACCAGGCGCTGGTCGCCGGGGGTGTCCTCGCGGACCACGACCACCGCGGTGTCGATCTGCGGCTGGGCGCGCAGTGTCTGCTCGATCTCGCCGAGTTCGATGCGGAAGCCGCGCACCTTGACCTGGAAGTCGGAGCGTCCCAGGTACTCGACCTGCCCGCCGTCGTCGAAGCGGGCCACGTCGCCGGTGCGGTACATGCGGGTGCCGGGGGCGCCGAAGGGGCAGGCGACGAACCGGGCGGCGCTCAGGCCGGGCTGTCCCAGGTAGCCGCGGGCCAGGCCGGTCCCGGCGAGGTAGAGCTCGCCCGCGACGCCGGGCGGGACCGGGCGCAGTGCCGCGTCCAGGACGTACACCTGGGTGTTCCATACCGGTGCGCCGATCGGTACCCGGTCGGTGCCGGGCACGTGCTGCCAGGCGGTGACCTCGACCGATGCCTCGGTGGGGCCGTAGAGGTTGTGCACGCCGCAGCCGGGCAGCACCTGGGCGGCGCGGTCGGCGAGCGCGGGCGGAAACGCCTCGCCGGCGACCTCGATCCAGCGCAGGCTGGTGCACTGCCGGGCGGTGGGTTCGGCGGTGAACGCCTCCAGCAGGGAGGGCACGAAGTCGGCGCCGGTGACGTGTTCGCGCTGGATGAGGGCGGCGAGGTAGGCGGGGTCGCGGCGGCCGTCCGGGCGGGCGACGACGACGGCGGCGCCTGTCTGCAGCGGGGCGAACAGTTCGGGCACCGACACGTCGAAGCTCGCCGTGGTGCTCAGCAGGACCCGGTCCTCGGTGCCGACGTCGAAGTGGTGAAGGCCCCAGGCGAGCCGGTTCATGATCGAGCGGTGGGAGACCTGGACGCCCTTGGGGCCGCCGGTGGAGCCGGAGGTGTAGATGACGTAGGCGGCGTTGTCCGGTGACAGGGCGCGCTGCGGGTCTCCCGCCGGGTGGGTGTGTGTGTCGGGCAGGTCCGGGTCGAGGACCAGCAGCGGGCGGGCGCTGTCCAGGATGTGCCGTACCCGGTCCGGGGGCAGGTCGGTGTCGATGGGCAGGTAGGCGGCGCCGGCCTTGACGACGGCGTAGATCGCCACCATCAGGTCCACCGAGCGCGGGATGCGCACGGCGACGAGCTGTTCGGGGCCGGCGCCCTGCTCTTGCAGCCAGTGCGCCAGCCGGTTGGCGCGTTCGTTGAACTGCGCGTAGGTCAGGCGCTGCTGTTCGCCGATCACCGCCGGCCGGTCGGGGGTGCGGCGTACCTGTGCCTCGAACGCGTCCGCCAGGGTGGTCGCGGCTACCGGGCGGGCGGTGTCGTTGACCTCCCGCAGCAGGTGGTGGCGTTCGTGCGCGGACAGGACGTCCAGGGCGCCGACGGGGGTGGCCGGGTCGTCGAGGATCTGTTCCAGGACCCGTACCAGGCGGGCGGCGATGGCCTGGGCGCCGTCGCGGTCGTAGAGGTTGTTCTGGTAGTCGAGGGACAGGCGCAGGTAGGGGTCGGAGGCGTTGAGGGTGAGCGGGTAGTGCGAGCCGGCGAACGGGCGGATGCCGTCGATGGTGAAGCCCGCGGAGGCGTTCGCCTCGACGATGCCCGCGCGGTCGATCGGGTAGTTCTCGAACACGACGATGGTGTCGAACAGGGCGGGCAGGCCGACGCCGCGCTGGATGTCGGCCAGGCCGTAGTAGTGGTGGTCGAGCAGGGAGATCTGCCGGTTCTGCAGGTCGGTGATGACCTCGCCGGCGCTCTGCGCGGGAGCGCAGCGCACCCGGGTGGGCAGGGTGTTGATGAACAGGCCGACCATCTCGTCGGAGCCGGCCAGGTCCGCGGGGCGGCCGTTGACGGCGGCGCCGAAGACCACGTCGTGCCGGCCGGTCAGCTTGGACAGCAGGATCGCCCAGGCGCCCTGCAGGAGGGTGTTGAGGGTGACGCCGAGTTCGGCGGCGCGCCGGGCGAGTTCGCGTCCCTGGTCGATGGTGAGCGGCACCTCGATGCGGCCCAGGGCGGACGCCTCGCCGGTGAGGGGGGTGTCGGGGGCGATGAGGGTGGGCTGGTCGAATCCGGCGAGTTCGTCCTTCCACCGCTGCGCGGACGCCTGCCGGTCCTGGCGTGCCAGCCAGGCCAGGTAGTCGCCGTAGCCGCGTACCGGGGGCAGGTCGGGTGCCTGGGCGTAGAGCCGGATCAGGTCCTTGATGACCAGGGGTGAGGACCAGCCGTCGAAGAGGGTGTGGTGGGCGGTCAGGACGAGTTTGGTGTGCTGCGGGCCGCAGGTGAGCAGGGCCAGGCGCAGCAGCGGGGGCCGGGTGGGGTCGAGCTGGTCGGCGCGGTCGGCGGCGAGGGCGTCGTTGAGGGCGGCGTCCTGTTCTTCGGGGCTGTGGCCAGCCAGGTCCAGGTGCCGCCAGGGCAGGGCGACGTGGTCGGCGACGATCTGGACCGGGTCGCCGCCGTCGGCGGTCAGGAACGCGGAGCGCAGGTTGGGGTGGCGCTGCAGCAGTGCCTGTCCGGCGGCGCGCATGCGGTCGGGGTCGACGTGTCCGGACAGGTGCAGCACGAACTGCATGTGGTAGACGTCGAAGGTGCCCTCGGCGAGGGCGGCCTGGAACTGGATGCCGGACTGGCCCGGGGCCTGCGGCCACACCTGCCGCAGCCGGCCGTAGCGCTGCTGCCAGGTGTCGAGTTCGTCCTGGCGGACGGTGACGAGGGGGGCGTCGCTGGGGGTGAGGCCGCCGGCGTCGGGGCGGGCGGCGTGCCGGGCCATGCCGTGCAGGACGCGTACCCACAGGTCGGCGAGTTCGGCGGTGCGCTCGCGGGTGAGGACGGTGGTGGGGAACATGAACGCGGCCTGCAGCCGGGTGCCGTCGGGGCTGTCGGTGGCGACGGAGTTGACCTCCAGCGCGGACAGGGCGGGCAGGTCCCCGTCGGGTGCCGGGATCAGCTCGGCGGACCAGGGTGTCGGTCCCCAGCCGTGGGCGCGCAGCTGCTCGGGCACGTCGGTGTCGGAGATGCGGCCCAGGTAGTTGAAGCCGACCTGCGGCACCGGGAGTTCGGCGAGCTGGTCGGCGCTTTCGGGGTTGAGGTGGCGCAGCAGTGCGTAGCCCAGGCCCTTGTCGGGGATGGCGCGCAGCTGTTCCTTGACGCGTTGGATCGCCCGGCCGGCCGCCGGGCCGCCCGCCAGGATGTCGGCCAGGTCCAGTGCTCCGGCGTCGACGCGGGCCGGGTACATGCTGGTGAACCAGCCGACGGTGCGTGAGAGGTCGGCGCCTTCGATGGCGTCCTCCTGGCGGCCGTGGCCCTCCAGGCGCACCAGCAGTGAGCTGCCGGCGCCGCGCCAGTGCTCCACCGCGACGGCGAGCGCGGCGAGCAGGACGTCGGCGGCGGTGGCGCGGAACGCGGCGGGCAGCCGGGTCAGGACCGCCTCGGTGACCGGGGCGGGCAGCTGCACGCGCACGGTGTCGAGGGTGGACATCACATCCACTGCGGGGTCGAAGGTGCGGGTGCCCAGCGGCGGGTTGGGGGCTTCGAGCACGTCGCGCCAGTACGCCGTCTCCGCTTCCCGGTGTGCGGTGAGTGCTTCGTCGGCGAGTGCGGCCGCCCAGCGGCGGGCCGAGGTGCCGACGGGGGCGAGCTGGGGGGTGCGGTGGTGGCGCACCTGCTGCCAGGCCTCGGCGAGGTCCGACATCAGGATGCGCCAGGAGACGCCGTCGACGACCAGGTGGTGCAGGACCACCAGCAGCCGGCCCTCGCCCGAGGGGGCGGCGAACCAGACGAAGGCGGCCATGGTCCCGGCGCGCGGGTCGAGGCGGCCCACCGCCTCGTCGAGGTGGGCGCGGGCGGCCTCAAGTGCGGCCGGGTCCTGCCAGTGGCCGTCGCAGTCGACGCGGTGGATCAGGCCGGCCGCGCGGACACTGCCCGCGGCGGGCACGGTGAGAACGTCCCCCTCCTCGCCGGGGACGAGGCGGGCGCGCAGCAGGTCGTGCCGGTCGAGGACGGCGTCCAGGGTGGCGGCCAGGCCGGCCGCGTCGATGTGGTCGGGCAGCTGGAGCACCATCGACATGGCGAAGCGGTCCAGGCCGCCGCCGTGGGCGAAGACGTGCCGTGCGACCGGCGGCAGCGGGAGGGTTCCCAGGCCGCCGTCGGCGTCCTCGGCGAGGACGGGCACCCGGCCGCGGCGGGCGGCGGCGGCCTCGGCCAGCCGGGCCGCGGTGCGGCATTCGAAGATCTCCCGGGTGGTGAGGTCCAGGCCGCGGGCGCGGGCGCGGGCCACCACCTGGATCGAGCGCAGGCTGTCGCCGCCGACGGCGAAGAAGTCGTCGTCGACGCCGACCTGTTCCACGCCCAGGACGTCGGCGTAGGCGGCGGTGATGACCGCCTCGGCCTCGGTGCGCGGGGCGCGGTAGGTCTCGCCGGAGAACTCCGGCTCGGGCAGTGCCGCGCGGTCCAGTTTGCCGGAGGGGCCCAGCGGCAGCCGGCCCAGCGCCACGAACGCGGAGGGGACCATGTAGTCGGGCAGCCGTTCGGCGACGAACGCGCGCAGTTCGGCGGCCGAGGCGCCGGACTGCACGTCGACGTCGCCGATGCCGCCGGCGCCGTCGTCGCCGACGGCGCCCTCACCGGTGTGCACCACGTAGGCGACCAGCCGGCGGCCGCCGGCGGGCACCTCGCGGCTGATGACCACGGCCTCGCTGATGCCGGGGTGCGCCGTGATCGCCGCCTCGACCTCGGCGGTCTCGATGCGGAAGCCGCGTACCTTGACCTGGCCGTCGCCGCGCCCGACGCACTCCAGGTCGCCGTCGGCGTTCCAGCGGGCCAGGTCGCCGGTGCGGTACATCCGCTCGCCCGCGGGGCCGTAGGGGTTGGCGACGTAGCGTTCGGCGGTCAGGGCCGGCCGGCCCTGGTAGCCGCGGCCCAGGCAGGCGCCGACCACGTACAGTTCGCCGATCACGCCCTGCGCGACCGGGGCCAGGCCCGGGCCCAGCACGTAGGCACGCATGGTGCCCAGCGGGGTGCCGATGGGCACCGTGTCGGTGTCGGCCCACTCCCGGGACGCGGCGGGGCTGAAGGTGGTGGCGTAGAAACTCTCGCTCTGTCCGTAGGAGTTGACGATCTGGGCGGCGGGCAGCGCCTCGCGTACCTGGCGCACCAGGCGGGCGGGCAGGACGTCGCCGGCGAAGACCACCGCGCGGACGTCGGTGGTCTTGTCCAGGTGGCCGACCAGTTCGGCGAGCACGGAGGGGACGGCGCTGATGACGTGGCCGTCCCAGCCGTCGCGGTCGGCCAGTGCCAGCGCGCTGGGCACCATTTCGGCCGAGCCGCCGGTGGACAGGGTGCTGAGCAGTTCGAAGACGGAGACGTCGAAGTTGACGGAGGTGCCCGCCAGCATCCGCCAGCCGGGCGGGGCGTCCAGGACGCGCACGAGTTCGCGGACCCCGCTCACGACGTTGGCGTGGGTGACGGCCGCGCCCTTGGGGGTGCCGGTGGAGCCGGAGGTGTACATCACGTAGGCGAGGTGGTCTCCGTGGAGCGGCGTGGTGCGGTCGCTGTCGCCGGGCGCGCCCGGGGCGGGCTGCCAGTGGGCGCGCTGGTCGAGGTCGACGGCGGTGATGCCGCTCTGCGGCAGCTCGCGCCAGGTCGCGGTGTCGGTGACGGCGAAGCGCGGCGCGGCCTCGGCCAGCACGCCGGGGGCGCGTCCGCGCAGGTACTGCGGGTCCAGCGGCAGGTAGGCGGCGCCGGACTTGAGGATGCCGAGCAGGCCCGCCACGAGGTCCTCGGTGCGCGGCAGGGCCAGCACCACCAGGTCCTCGGGGCCGGCGCCGTGGCGGATCAGTTCCCAGGCGACGGCGTTGGCGCGTTCGTCGAGTTCCCGGTAGGTCAGGGTGCGGTCCTCGCACACCACCGCCGGGGCGTGCGGGGTGCGGGCGGCCTGGGTCTCGAACAGCTGCGGGATCGTCTGGGCGGGCACCTGGGCGGCGTCGTCGAAGCGGTGCAGCAGCAGGGCGCGTTCGGCCGGCTCCAGGACGTCGATGGCGCCGACGGGGCGTCCGGCGTCGGCGACGAGGCGTTCCAGCACGCGCACGAAGCGCTGCGCGAGGCGTTCGGCTGTGGAGCGGTCGAACAGGTCGGTGGCGTACTCCAGGCGTACGCCCGCGCCGCCGCGGCCGTCGGGGATCATGTTGAAGAACAGGTCGAACTTGGCGGTCGCGGTCTCCAGGGTCTGCGACTGGACGGCCAGGCCCTCGAAGTCCAGCTCCCCCAGGGGTTCCTGCCAGGCGAGCATCACCTGGAAGAAGGGGTGGTAGGCGGTGGAGCGGTCGGGGTTGAGGAGTTCCACCAGCCGCTCGAAGGGCATGTCCTGGTGGTCGTAGGCGGCCAGCGCCCGTTCGCGCACCCGTCCCAGCAGTTCGCGGAAGGTGGGGTTGTGCGCGAGGTCGACGCGCAGCACCCAGGTGTTGACGAAGAACCCGACGAGGTCGCGCAGTTCCTCGTCGGTGCGGCCGGCGATCGGCGTGCCCAGCGGGATGTCGTCGCCGCATCCGAGGTGGTGCAGCAGCACCGCGAGCGCCGACTGCATGACCATCGAGACGGTGGTGTCCTGCTCCGCGGCCAGTTTCTCCACGCCCTCCAGCAGGTCGGGGGCGAGGGGGAAGCGGACCAGCGCGCCGCGCGAGCTCATCACGCGCGGGCGCGGACGGTCGGTGGGCAGGGCGAGCGGCTGCGCCAGGTCGGCGAGCGCCTCGCGCCAGTACGCCAGTTGCCGGGCGGCCAGGCTGCCGGGGTCGCTCTCGTCGCCCAGGACGTCCTGCTGCCACAGCGTGTAGTCCGCGTACTGCACCGGCAGCGGCTCCCAGGCCGGGACGGCGCCGTGCCGGCGCGCGGAGTAGGCCGTGCTCACGTCGCGCAGCAGCGGTCCCAGGGACTCGCCGTCCAGGGCGATGTGGTGCACCACCAGGACCAGGGTGTGCTCGCCCGGCGCGCACCGCAGCAGGCGGGCGCGCAGGGGGATGTCGGCGGCGAGGTCGAAGGTGCGCCTGGCCTCCTCGTCGACGGCCGCCTCCCGCTGCTGGGGGGTGACGTCGACGACCGGCAGGTCGAAGGGGGGTGCGGGCAGCACCTGCTGGTGCGGGACGCCGTCGCCGTCCTCGACGATCACCGTGCGCAGGACCTCGTGCCGGCCGATGACGTCGCGCAGCGCCGAGCGCAGCGCGTCCACGTCCAGCTCGCCGGTCAGCCGCAGGGCGAACGCGCCGTTGTAGGTCGGCGAGGGGCCTTCGAACCGGTCCACGAACCACAGCCGGCGCTGCGCGAACGACAACGGGATCATGCCATCTCCAAATTCGGCGGAACCAGGGAGCGGGTCGTCTCTCAGCTCTGGTCGAGCAGGGTCAGCAGTTCGTCGTTGTAGAAGTCGTCGATGGAGCACGCCCCCGACAGCGTCGAGAAGTAGCGGTCGATCAGCTCCTGGTGGCCGACGAGTTTGCGCAGCATCTCGGCGCGTCCCTCGGGCTTGAGCTCGGCCACGTTCAGCGCGCCCTGGTAGTGGTTGAGGGCCTCGTCGCCCAGGTCGCTCTCGTAGCGGCGCAGCGCCGACTTCAGGGCGGCATCGTCGTGCAGGCGCGGGCCGATGTGGTCGGTGAGCGACTGGGCCTGCACGAACGCCTCGGTGATACCGCGGGCGGTGATGGAGTCCTTGTGGGTGACCGCGTCGCCGACCAGCGCCCAGCCGGGGCCGTAGGCCTTGCGGAAGTAGTTCTCCTGGTGCCCGGTGCCGTACAGCTGCTCCACCCGTTCGCCCGCCTGCATCCGCTCGTACAGTTCGGGCGCGGTGGTGCGGAAGGCGTCGAGGTAGGCGGGCTCGACGGCCTTGCGGACCTGGCCGAAGTCCTCCTGCGGGAAGTAGGCCATGAGCAGCGTGAGGTCGTCGTTGGTGGGCAGCACACCGATCCAGCGGCCGGGCCGCTCGTACAGTTCGAAGTGCGCGGGCACACCCGCCCAGTAGCTGTAGTAGGTGCAGGTCATCCGGGGGTGCTCGATGACGTTGGGGGCGCCGGTCTTGCGGGCCACCAGCGAGCGCATGCCGTCCGCGCCGACGACCAGGCGGGCGCGCTCGCTCGTCTCGGTGCCGCCGGGCGTGGTGCAGCGCACGCCGGCCACCCGCCCGTCCTCGAAGATCAGGTCGTTGACCGCGCAGGAGTCGCGGAACTCCACGCCGGCCGCGACCGCGCCGTCGGCGAGGATCGGGTCCAGGACGTAGCGCCGGGGCGCGTACGTGGTGCGCAGGCCGTCGATCGGCAGGGAGAAGCCGTCGATGCGCACGCCCGGGCCCGAGTAGCTCTGGCGGGTGATGGGCCGGCAGCCCGCGTCACGCAGCCGCTCCAGCAGCCCCCACCGGTTGAGCAGGGCCACGCCCTGCTGGTGGATGTAGTGCGAGGACAGCGTGTCCTGCGGGAACCGCGCTTTCTCCAGGAGCAGAACGCGATAACCCTGCCGCGCGAAGAGCATGGCCGTCGGCGATCCCGCACAACGGGCACCTATGACAATCACGTCGTACATGGCGCCTCTCTAACCCAGATAGTTTTTTGACCCGACGCCGCCGTAACCGGAGAACAGGCGTGGTAGATAAGCGCAATTCGGCGCAGCGGGTGAATTGGCCGCTGCCGGGCGCGCATTCGATGCTAGTGGATCCCAACGGGCGGCAGAAACCTCACCGTTGGACGGAACCGCACGTCGGCGCCGTGCCGCGTCCCGCCGGCGAGACACGGCACGGCACCGTCCGGGCCGCTCGTCACGGGGCCGCCGCGCCCAGGGATTCGATGTACGCGGAGATCGACGCCACCGTCGGGTTGAGGAACATCTGGTCCATCGGGACTTCGGCGCCGAGTTCCTCGATAAAGGCGTCCTGAATCTTGACCATGATCACGGAATGGCCGCCCAGGGCGAAAAAGTCGTCGTCGACGGATATGTCGTCGCGCTGGAATTCGCGGCGCCATATGGCGTGCACGCTGTCGGCGATCATCACAGTCCTCTCGGTTGTCATCCTGGTCCGCCGGCCGTCCGTCCGCCGGTCAGTGCCTCACTGCGCTGTCGGCGAGCTGCTCGCGCAGTGAGGCGGCCAGCGCCTGCCGGTCGACCTTTCCGTGCGGGCTGAGCGGGATACGGGCGATGGTCACGAAGCGGGCCGGGACCATGTTGCGCGGCAGGGTCCGCAGCAGGCCGGCGCGTACGTCGTCCTCGGCGACGCCGTCCTCGCCGGGGACGAGGAACGCGGTCAGCTCCACCTCGCCGGAGTCGGTGGGGGTGACCACCACGGCGGCTTCCACGATGCCCTCCAGGCGGCCGAGCGCGCGCTCGATGTCGGTGGGATCGATGCGCATGCCGCGCACCTTGACCTGCGCGTCCATCCGGCCGGCGACGACGAGGTCGCCGTGCTCGTCGACGTAGCCGCGATCGCCCGTGCGGTAGATCCGCAGCGGTGTGCCGTCGGCGTCGATCGTGGTGAACTTCCGCGATTCGGGGCCGCTGCCGTTGAGGTATCCGGCGCCGACGCTGAGCCCGGCAATGCAGATCTCGCCGTACTCCCCCGCCGCGACCGGCAGCAGCCGCTCGTCGAGGAGGTGGATGTCGGTGTTGTAGGCCGGCCGGCCGACCGGGGCGATGTCCTGCTCGCCGGGCCGGTGCCCGGCCAGGTCGTAGGAGGTGGCGACGTCCGTGCACTCGGCGACGCCGTACTGGTGCAGCAGGGTGCACCGGTTGCCCTCGCGCCGCGCCCAGCCGGTGAGCCGTTCACTCTTGAGCGGCTCCCCGCCGAACAGCACGTAGTCCAGCCTGCTCAGCGCGTCGCCGCCGCGCGCGTTCTCCCAGTCCACCAGCACGTACAGGGTGCTGGAGGCGCAGTGCACGGTGCGGATGTCGTGCTCGCTCAGCAGGCGGTAGGCGAGCATGGCGTCGAAGTTGCGGCTGGCCATCAAATACTGGGTGGCGCCGCAGAACAGCGGTGTCATCAGGGCGCGCTGGGAGAGGTCGAATCCGAACGCGCTGACGACCAGGTTCGCGGACCCGGCGTCGAGGCCGTATTCGAGCCGCAGCCAGTTCATCAGGTTGAACCAGCCCTCGTGCCGTACCGCGGTCAGCTTCGGGGTGCCGGTCGAGCCGGAGGTGAACACCGCGTAGCACACGTCGTCGCCGGTGACGCGGATGCCGGGCGCGCTCGCCGGGAAGCCGTCCAGCACACCGGACAGCTGCTCGAGGTCGACGGTCTCGGCGGCCGACGACTCGACCATCGCGGCCGTCGCCGGGGACGCCACGATCAGCGCGAGGTCGGGCACCTGGCCCAGCAGCAGCTGGAGCCGGGCCGCGGGATAGGCCGGGTCGAAGGGGACGTAGGCCGCGCCGGCCTTCAGCGTGCCCAGGATGGCGACCAGCAGGTCCACGGAGTAGTCCAGACAGACGCCGACCTTCGCGCCCCGGCCGTGCCCGCGCGCGGCCAGGAAGTGCGCGAACCGGTTCGCCCGCACGTCGAGTTCCGCGTACGTCACCTGCCGGCCGGCCCAGTGCACGGCGACGGCGTCGGGGGTGGCCGCGGCGTGCTCCTCGAACCGTGTGTGGACGACGGGCGCCGGGGGCAGGGCGACCCGCTTTCCCTGAAGGATCATCAGCTGACTCCGATGTGAGAGGTGTCCGGCCGCACGGGCCGCCGGCGCACCACGGGGAAGACGGGCAGGCGGGCGCCACGGGGGCGGGCCGGGGCCTGTTCGGGCGGGCCGGGGCCTGGGCTTGGGCGGGCCTGTGCTCGGGCGGATCTGGGCTCGGGCGGGCCTGGCGGGCCAAGGTCTTGGGGCGACCTCGGGCCTGGGCCTGGGCCCGGGCTTGGGGCGTGCGCCGTGAGGGGCTGTCGCGGAGACAGGCGTGGGGGGCCGTGCCGTGAACGGCCGTGGGGGGGGCCGTAGGGCGCTGTCGCGGTGCGTGCGTGCGTATGTGCGTGTGTGTGTGGGGGGGGTGCCGGTGGGTCGTGGTGTCAGGCGGTGCGCCGCTCAGCGGTCTCGAGCAGCTGGGCCACCCACTTGTCGACGGGCAGACCATGCGCGGCGGCGGCTTTGGAGTAGCACTCCAGCTGGCCCGCCGACAGTTCGATGGTGAGCGTGGTGACCTTCTGCCGGCGCTTGTCGGCGGCCGCCGACTCCGCCAGCCGGGACACCTCCCGCGGCCCGCCGCCACTGCCGGCGCCCTCGGCGCTCTCGTGGTGTTCGGCGCTCTCGTGGTGCTCGGGGCTCTCGCTCTGCACGGCCAGGCTGGCGCGCACCGCACGGCGCAGTTCGTTGCGCGACCACTTCTGCTGCTCGGCCTTGCGCAGCCAGTAGTCCTGCTCCGGCGGCGACAGGCGGGTGACCTCGGCGTGGTGGGCGAAGCTGAGGCTGTCCCGCCTGCGGTGGTGCTCGAACCGGCGGGCCACCCACGCGTAGTTGCGCAGCGTCTGGTAGTCGAGGCCGGTGCGCTCGACCGCCTCCTTGTAGCGGCGCCAGCCATAGGTGCTCTCGCCGTAGAGGAGCCAGTCGGCCAGCCACCACGCGGAGGAGTTGACGAGTTCGCGCAGGTTCGTCCCGATCCGCTCCCAGGACCGCTCCGACAGGTTCTGCGGGAAGATCATCCCCGACTTCTGCACCTGGGCCTGCGATCCCACGAAGGACAGGACCACATCGCGTTGCGCGGGCCCGCCGCCCTTGCCCGCCAGGGCCGCCTTGTCACCGCCGGCGGTTCTCACAGCGCCGCTCACAACCTTCATCTCCCCACGTCAGAGTGTGTCGTCCCGGGTGCGCCGGTCACTGGGGCCCGCTGCCCGGGCGGCGGTCACCGTCCTCGTGCTTCACCCCGCCCCGGACCGGCGCGCTCGGCGCGGGTGCCGTCCGGGGACCGGGGATGTCTTCACCGGCGGTCCGGCGGGCCGCGCCACGCCGGACCGCCGGAAAAAGGAGGGGGCGGCGTTCAGTCGGCCGCCATGGCCTCGCGCAGGCTCCGGGGGCGCAGGTCGCTCCAGTTGTGCTCGACGTACTCCAGGCACTCGGCCCTGGCCGCCTCACCGAAGACCACCCGCCAGCCCGCGGGCAGCTCGGCGAACACCGGCCACAGGGAGTGCTGCTCCTCGTCGTTGACCACGACGAAGAAGCGGCCGTCCTCGTCATCGAAGGGGTTCGTGCTCAACTGGCACCATCCTTAACCGTCATGGGTGACTCGGGATGCGCAACGGCCGGACCGGGCGCAAGAGGGCACCGGGCGCAGAGGCCGGCAGCCGGTGTTGTCCGGTCGACAGGACACCCGGGGCTCCGGCCGGCGGGACACCCGGCACCGGCAGCGACCCCGGCGTTGCCACGTCACCGTAAGGACTGGACCGCCGGAGCTTCAAGGGCCGCAGGCGCACCGGTCCCCCGGGCGCCCGGCGCGGACCCGCACCCGGCCCGGGTCCTCTGTACCCCCCTGCACCGCTGTGCCACGATGCCGGTCTGCGGCCCGCGCCGACGGGCCTGACAGCGGCCCCGGCCAGGGGCCGGCCCGCATCCGGACACACGCCGCCACCTCCCCTTCCTTCCTCGGCGGCCCGGAACGCGGACGGCAGGGCCGGGCCCGCCCGCAACGGGCCCGCCCCACGCCCCTCCCCCGCTCCCCCCTTCTTCTGCCTGCCGCTTCCTCTCTTCTTCCTGCCGCTTCTTCCGGCTTCTGCATTCCTGCTTCTTCTTCCTGCTTCCTTCCTGCCGCGTCCTTGCCGGCGTGCGCCCGCCGTGGGCACCGAATCCCGGCGCCGCCACCCGGACGGGTGAGCCGCCCCCTTCGCGTCCGGGGGCCCGCGAGCGGGCCGCTGTAGCGTGAGCCGGGCAGAGCCCCGCCGTCGGACGAGGGCGAGCGTCACCCCCCGGCGGCGCCATGAGACGCCGGGCGGCCCGACCCGAGGGAGAGCGATGGACAGCACCCGACCCGCCCTGCGCCTGTTCGTCCTGCACCACGCGGGCGGCTCGCACCTGCTGTACCGCAACTGGCCGGCGCTGCTGCCGGACACCTGGGACGTACGGCTGCTCGACGCCCCGGGCCACGGTCTCCTGCTCGACCTGCCGCAGATCCCCGACGCCGGCCGTCTCGCCGACTGGCTGCTGCACTCCATCGAGCCCGAACTGACCTGCCCCTACGCCTTCTTCGGGCACAGCATGGGCGCCCTGGTGGCATACGAGATGACCCGGCGGATCGTGGCGCGGGGCCTGCCGCTGCCGGTGTGGGCGGGCCTGTCCGCGCGGACGGCACCGCAGCTGGCGGGGCAGGGCAACCACTACCACGAGCTGTCCGACGCCGAGCTGAGCACCCGGCTCAGGCTGCTCGGCGGCACACCCGACGGGATCTTCGACGACCCCGAACTGTGGGCCCTGTTCAACCCGATCATCCGGGCCGACCTGCGCCTGGTGGAGACCTGGCGGCCCGCTGTCGACACCGCTCCCCTGCCCGTGGCGCTGTCGGCGTACGCGGGCGGCGCGGACCATTCCGCCTCACCCGCGCGGATGGCCGGCTGGCAGGAGTACTCCGAACACTTCCTGGGCCTGCGGGCCTTCGAGGGCGGTCACTTCTACTTCCAGGACGATCCCGCGCCGCTGCTGCGGCAGATCGAACGGGACGCGGCCACCGCGCTCGACACGGCGCGCGCGACGCGCTCCGGCTGAAGCCCGCCCACGGCCGGGCGGTCACCGCACACCGCGCCCGTACCCCCTGCCTCCACGCCCTGCCCTGACGCGCCCTGCCTTGCCCTGCTCTGCCGTGCCTGAGCGAGCCGGGCCGTGCCTGCGCGCTGTCCGTCGTCGCCCTGCCGTCACGCGTCCCGGTTACGCGTCCCGGTCGCGGGCTGCGGGCTGCGGGCTGCGGGCTGCGGGCTGCGCTGACCGTCGACTCCCCTGTTCCGTAACGGACTTCCCGCCGGGGCTGGCCGTCCATGCCGCCTCCCCGCCCGCCCGTCGTGTGCCGGTCTGCCGGTCTGCCGGTCTGCCGGTCTGCCGGCTCACCCTCGTCGTGCCGTGCCGTGCCGGCTGCCGGTACCGGAGCATGACATTCAGCCACGGGCCGTCGCGGGGTGCCGGCGCGGCGGGCGTGCGACTGCTGTCCGCCGTGGCCTCGCGCGCGGCGCGCGGGGCCTGCTTCCCGCCGTGGCCGGCGGTGTATCCCCCCGTCCGGGAGGCGGTGTCCGCCCGGGCCCGCGGCGGCGGCGAGTTGACCCGCGCCCGCCCCGCGTGACCCCCCGCGACCTGCACGGAGAGGGAATGGCACGTGACGTGCTCGCCGTCAACTCGACCTCCCTACAAGGCTGTTGGCGTGCCCGGCGAAGCGACGACGGCGGCCTTGGCGCTGCCGATCCGCGCCGCTGTCTGAGCTATCCGCGGCCGACACGGGTGACCTACTCTCTGGCCACACCGCACAAGTACGTCATCAGCCAAGTGCGGACGACTCTCAGGAGAGCGGGGACATGACCACAGCAGCGACGAGGAGCACGGCGAGGAGACCGAGGGCCGGCGTGGTCGGTCTGGCGGTGGCCCTGATCACGGCCGCCGCCTTAACGGGTCCCGCCCGGGCGGCGCAGGACACGGCTCCCACGGCGGCCGGCCACCAGGCGACGCAGCGCGCGATCGACGCGGCCGTCGCGGCCGGTGTCCCGGGGGTGAGCGCGGAGGCACGCGACGCGGACGGAACCTGGAAGTCCGCATCGGGCGTGGGGAATCTGGAGACGGGCGCGGCGCGCGGCGCGAACGACCGGTTCCGCGTCGGCGGCATCACCGACACCTTCGTGGCGACCGTGCTGTTGCAGATGGAGGCGGAGAAGAAGCTCAGCCTCGACGACACCGTCGAGCGGTATCTGCCCGGCCTGGTCACGGGCAACGGCAACGACGGCAGCAAGATCACCGTGCGGCAGCTGCTCAACCACACCAGCGGCCTGTTCGACTACTTCGCCGACCCGGACTTCGGGCGGACGTACCTGATGGGCGACGGCTATCTGCAGCACCGTTACGACACCCTGACGCCGCAGACGCGGGTGGGGGTGGCGCTCGCGCACGCGCCGCTGTTCGCGCCCGGTGCCCGGCACTGGTTCTCCAACACCAACGACGTCCTGGCCGCGCTGGTCGTGGAGAAGGCCGGGGGGCGGTCGTACGAGGACGAGGTGCGCCGGCGGATCATCGAGCCGCTGGGGCTGAAGGCGACGTCCCACCCTGGCACGGGGGTGCGTCTGCCGCGGCCCAGCAGCCGCGCCTACTCCCGGCTGTTCTTCGAGCAGCCGCAGCGGGTCGACGACGTGACCGAGGTGAACGGGTCGCAGAACTGGGGCAACGGCGACATCATCTCCAGCGCGGGTGACCTCAACCGGTTCTACGGGGCGCTGATGCGCGGGAAGCTGCTGGCGCCGCGGCAGTTGAAGGAGATGAAGTCGACCGTCGACAATCCCGATTTCCCGGGTTCGTCGTACGGGCTGGGCATCGAGCAGCTGACGCTGGGCTGCGGTGTCACCCTGTGGTACCACGACGGGGGCGCGGTGGGGTGGCTGACGCTGGCCGCGTTCACCGACGACGGCCGCCATCAGCTGACGTTCAACTACAACAGCAACTGGGGTGCGGAGACGCTGCTGCCGGTGCTGGACGCCGAGTTCTGCGCGGCGGGCACGCCGTCCGCGAAGCGCTGAGAAACAAAAAAGGGGCGCTCTGCGGCGGGGTTCAGGCTGTCGCGGGCGCGGGGCCGGCGTCGTCGGGCACGATCACGGTGCCGGCGCCGTCGTCGGTGAAGATCTGCTCGAGCAGGGCGTGTTCGACCCGGCCGTCGAGGATGCGGGCGGTGCGCACTCCGTGGGTGACGGCGTGCAGGCAGCCCTCCATCTTGGGGATCATCCCGGAGGCCAAGGCGGGCAGCATGGCGGTGAGTTCGGGGGCGCTCAGGCGCGGGATGACCTCGCCGCTGTGCGGCCAGTCGGCGTACAGGCCCTCGACGTCGGTCAGGATCAGCAGGGACTCGGCGCCGAGGGCGGCGGCGAGGGCCGCGGCGGCGGTGTCGGCATTGACGTTGAACACCCCGCCGCCGGCGGCGTCCTTGGCGTCCTCGGGGCGGGCGATGGAGGAGACGACGGGGATGCGTCCGTCGTCCAGCAGGGTCCGCACAAGGGTCGCGTCGACATGGGTGACCTCGCCGACGCGGCCGATGTCGACGGGCTTGCCGTTGCGGAGCGCGTAGCGTCTGGCGGCCGTCATCAGGCGGGCGTCCTCGCCGGTCATGCCGACCGCGTGCGGGCCGTGTTCGTTGAGCAGGCCGACGAGTTCGCGCTGGACCTGCCCGGCGAGGACCATGCGGACGACGTCCATGGTCTCGTCGGTGGTCACGCGCAGGCCGTCCTCGAACCGGGCGGGCAGGCCCAGGCGTTGCAGCTGTGCGCTGATCTGCGGGCCGCCACCGTGCACCACGACGGGGCGCACGCCGGCGTGGCGCAGGAACAGGACGTCTTTGGCGAAGGACGCCTTGAGGTCGTCGTCGACCATGGCGTTGCCGCCGAACTTGATGACGACGGTCTTGCCGTGGTGGCGTGCCATCCAGGGCAGCGCCTCGATGAGGGTGTGGGTGCGGGGCGGGGCCGTGCGCCGGGGGGCGGCGTCCGGTGGGGGGTGCGGGGCGGGCGGGGCGGCGGGTGATGCGCTCATGAGGCGTTCTCGCTGTTCTCGTGGACGTATGCGGCGCTCGGGTCGTCGGCCCGGATAACAGTGGTGCCGGTGCCGGCCGCGGCGCGGCGCGGCCCGTGGCCGACGACGGCCGGGCCGAGGTCGCCGTCGGGTCTGATTCCTGCGGCGATGGCCGCCGCCGTGAAGCCTCGTGCTGCGGTGACACTCACGGGGGAACTCCGATCGTGGAAATACCGCTGGGGCCGCGGCCTGCCGGCGGGATGTCCTTCCCGGCGGGAAGGACA
>NZ_JBSFCK010000029.1:0-65615 GCF_053593435.1 Streptomyces sp. NPDC002306 | reverse complement strand
CACAGCACGATGGACTGCGCGGCATGCGGTGCGAGAACCAAGCACCAGCTGCCGCTCGGCGAGAGAACCTACCACTGCACCGTGTGCAAAACGGTATCCCCCAGGGACAAGAACTCCGCACGCGTGATGCTTGCCCGGGCAGGTCTGAACCCGGCCGGCGTTGATGGCACAAGACCTCCCGGAGCGCCGCTCCGGAAGGCAGCCTGAGCCAGGAATCCCCTCCCTTCACGGAGGGGAGCAGTCAAAGATGTCCATGCGCGTCGGAGACTCGATAGATCGCTTCGCGATCAGGCTATGGAAAGGGCTCTGCGCAGCCGCGCCAAAGATCGTGGTTAAAGCAGGAAGATCAGACAACCGAGGCCGGAACCCCTGGACTTTAGGACTCCGTTGGGAAATCTGCAAACCGGCTTCGTTGACGCGTTGAGGTCGGCATGATCGTTCTGTTCGTCGGGACGAGGGGTGGGCTGGGTGTCGCTGGAGCCGCGGGATGACGGTGGAGTGCCGGAGTTGACGGCTCGGGTGGTGCGGGCGTCGTTTCCCAAAGGCACGCTCGCGGTGAGGCTCCGGGAGGCTCTCGGTCCGCTGTTCGAGGACGATTCCTTCGCTGAGGCGTTCGCAACGCGGGGGCGTCCGGCCGTGTCGCCCGGTGCGCTGGCGCTGGTCTCGGTCCTGCAGTACGCCGAGGGACTCACAGACCGACAGGCCGCTGACCAGGTACGGGCCCGTATGGACTGGAAGTTCCTCCTCGGCCTTGAGCTGGATGATCCGGGGTTCGACTTCTCCGTCCTGAGTGACTTCCGCGTCCGGCTGATCGAGCACGGCCTGGAGGAGAAAGTCCTGGACCTGGTCCTGGAGCGGATCTCTGCGCTCGGGCTGCTGCGTTCGGGGGGCCGTCAGCGCACCGACTCCACCCATGTGCTGGCGGCGGTGCGGACGCTGAACCGGATGGAGTTCGTCGGCGAGACCCTGCGCGCCGCGCTGGAGGCGCTGGCTGTTGCTGCCCCGGACTGGCTGAGCGGGCTGGTCACCGCCGACTGGGCCAAGCGCTACGGCGCCCGGGTCGACTCTTACCGCTTCCCCAAGGGCGAGAACGTCCGCGCTCAGTGGGCCGAGCAGGTCGGCCGGGACGGTTTCACCGTCCTTGAGGCCGTCCATGTTCCCGGGGCGCCGGGCTGGCTGCGGGAGATCCCGGCCGTCCAGGTCCTGCGCCGGGCCTGGGTGGAGCAGTACCACCGCGACGGCGAGGGGGTGTGCTGGCGGGAGGGCAAAGACCTCCCGCCGGCCAGACGCCGGCTCTCCTCGCCCTACGATCCCGACGCCCGATACGGCCTCAAGCGGGGCTCGGGCTGGTGCGGCTACAAGACCCACCTGAGCGAGACCTGCGAACCTGACGCCCCGCACCTGGTCACCCATGTCCTCACCACGGGCGCCACCGTCGCCGACACCGAGGTCACCGAGGCCGTCCACCAAGGCATGGCAAGGCGTGAGCTGCTGCCTGACGAGCACGACGTCGATGCTGGATACGTCACCGCCGCGCACATCGTCGCCGCCCGCGACGCGCACCGCATCGAACTGCTGGGACCGGTTGGACCGGACACCTGCCACGAGAACCACGATGGCGAGCACTTCACACGGAGCGCATTCACCATCCACTGGGACGCCAAGAAGGTCACCTGCCCCCAGGGCAAGGTCAGTGCCAGCTGGTCCGAGCAGCGCAAGAGCAGCGGCACCCCCGTCTCACGGGTGCACTTCACCGCCCAGGACTGCGCGGCCTGCCCGGTGCGGGACAAGTGCACCAAGGCAGCGAACGGCAAGTGGGGCCGCAGCCTCACCCTGCTGCCCCGCGAGCAGCAACAGGTTCTCGACCAGCGCCGCCAGGAACAACGAACCGAGGAGTGGAAGAAGCGGTACGACATCCGGGCCGGCGTCGAGGGCACGATCTCGCAAGCCGTCCGCCGCACCGGCATCCGCCACACCCGCTACACCGGGCAACGCAAGACCCACCTCGGCAACGTCCTCGCAGCCACCGCCATCAACATCATCCGCCTCGACACCTGGCTGAACGGCACCCCCCACGGCCGGACACGCACCTCCCACCTGGCCGCTCTCACCCTGACAGCCTGATCACCCACCCCGTTTAGGCATTCCCCAACGGAGTCCTTCAGGGAGGGGAGCAGTCAACGCCATCAGCCACACCGACCACGTCGACTGCCCCCGGACCCGGCGCACCGTACAGGTCGAGCGCGATCCGGCCACCGGCGAAGTGCACGCCCTCTCGGCGCCGGGACTGGCCACCGTGCAGTTCCACCCGGAGTCCGTCCTCACCACGGACGGGCCCGGCGATCCTCGCCTCCTGGCTCACCCCCCTGATCACACTCGCCGCCTGACCGTTCACCCCCACACACCTCCCCCACACACCTGGCCCCCGCACACCTCACCCCGGGAACGCACATGCCGACTGCCCCCGCCCAAGAGACCTATGGTGAACGCCTGTTCAGCACGCGGCAGGACACCGAGGAACAGCGACTCGACCTGCTCGCCCGGACCTGGGACCCCGCCACCGTCCACCACCTGCGGACCCTGCCCCTCGCCGGAGCCCGCAGCATCCTGGAGATCGGCCCCGGCACCGGCAGCGTCGCCGACCTGCTCGCCGGACACGCCCCCCACGCACAGGTCACAGCCCTCGACCGGGACACCACCCTGCTGCGCTCGCGCAACCCGCGCGTCCAGCCGCTCCAGGCGGACATCACCGACGCCGGCCTCGAACTCGGCCCGTTCGACCTCATCCACGCCCGCTGCGTCCTCATGCACCTGCGCGACCACGAGGCCGTCCTCGCCCGGCTCGTCTCCTGGCTGCGGCCCGGCGGCCACCTCGTCCTCAGCGACACCGCCGAACTCGGCTTCCCCCACTCCCCCGACGCCGACTACCGCGCCACCATGCGCGCCCTGTCCGAGGTCATCACCACCCACCTGGGCAGCGACCAGAACCACGGGCTCGGACACCCGGCACGCTTCCACCGGCACGGCCTGACCGACATCCACCTGACCACCGCACTGCCCACCGTCACCGCGAACGCGCCCATCAGCCGCTGGTGGCAGCTCACTCTCGACCAGGCACGCCCGGAACTCATCGGCACCGCTCGTCGACGCCCCCGCCCTCGACCGGGCCCTGCACTACATGACCCAGCCCAGCACACACGACCTGTCGATCGCGCTCCTGACCTGCTCGGGCCGCAAGAAGCCGGTGCCCGAGCCAGGCCGGTAGCGCTGCGAAGGGGGAGGGAATGCCGGCCGGTGGGCAGTCGGGAAGACCTGGCTGCCCACCGCAGGCCCTAAGGACAGAGTCCGCCCATGGTCTTGGCGCGTTGCGAGGGTGCTCACTCGACCGGCCCTCGCACCGTTCAAGCGGCAACGAAGTGCGGCGAAGAGCGGCGGCGATAGCGGAAAACGCGGACCGGACGCTCGTCAGCGCCGCAACACGGTGGCCTCGGTCGTCGCCGCAGAGCGGGCCCTGGTTCCCGGTTGAGGCCGTCGGCGATCGGTTGGACAGTGAGAATCATGAACCGGCACCGGCGACCAGCGCGAAAGGCCCCCTGGATAGCGGGCGGCGCGGCGGTGCTCGCCGTGGGGGGCGGTTTCGGGATCTGGGCCCTGGTGTCGTCCGGCGGCGGAACGCCGCGCCCGGTGCCCTCGCGCTCCGGAATCCTGTCCCTGCCGTCGACGAGCCCCTTGCCGTTGCCCTCCAAGAAGCCTGAGCCGAAGCCCTCGGGCTCCACGGCACGCACGCCGACAGGCACGGCGAAGCCCCGGTCGACGCCGACGAACCGGCAGCCGGTCTCGCCGGGCATCCCGCCGGCGGCGACCGGCATCGGCTCTGCGCCACCGGTCGTTCCACCGGCACCGACCGGTACCCGGCCGACTCCGCCCCGGACCACGGCCGCCCCCTCGCCCGGGCACACGCCGAGTACGACACCGCACCCGAGCGCGGCGCCCACCACGTCGGCCTCACCTCGGCCGTCGTCGACCTCCTCACCCCGGCCGTCGTCGACGACAGCACGCCCGAGCCCGTCCACGGCCGCGCCGATCCCTTCCCGGACGGCCGCGCCGGTCCCTTCCCGGACAGCCGCGCCGACCTCCACCCGGCCGGGGGCACCCACCCCCACCCGATCAGGCGCACCGACCCCGACCCGAACGGGCGCACCAACCCCCGCCCGCACGGGCGCGCCCATCCCTTCCCGGACAGGGGCGCCGACTCCCACCCGAACGGCCGCACCCACCCCCACCCGGACAAGCGCACCCACCCCGGCCCGGACAAGCGCACCCACCCCGGCCCGGACAGGCGCACCCACCCCGGCCCGGACAGGCGCGCCGACCCCTGCCCGGACAGGCGCGCCGACCCCTGCCCGGACGGGCGCACCGACCCCCACCGGAACGGCCAAGCCGGCGCCCACCCGGACGGGGGCGCCGACCCCTTCCCTGACGGGTGTACCGACCCCCACCGGAACGGCCGAACCGTCCCCCACCCGGACGGCCGCGCCCCGAACAGCCGAACCCGCTCCCACTCGAACGGCCGCACCGAGAACACCGACGCCGATCGCTCCGACGCCGTCGGCCACCCAGGGCGAAGGGTCGACGACGACCTGGGTCACGTCCTCGGCGGCGGTGGACGCCGCCCGGCGGATGGCCGCTGCCGGAGCCGTCGGCGACCCGGCGTGCTCGATGGCGGCCGTCGGGCAGCCTGACCCGGCTCTGGTGCCGCAGGGCGGCCGGATCGACATCGGCAACTACGGCGGTTACTGGTGCCTGATCTGGTAGGCACGGCCGCCATGGCCCCGGTGATCGTGGCGCCCTCGGCAGGGCGGGCTGCCGTTCGTGATGCGCACAGCGCGGCCCGGATGATCGCCGCCGTTGCCACGGTCGCGCCTGCGGTGCCGGGCGGGGGCGGGACGTGGACCCGTAGGTGAGCCGCCGGCTCTGCGGCCGTGGCCGCGGTGGGGGCCCGTGAGCAGTGGTTGAAGCGCGCCGGTGGTGGCCGGGGCGAGGTCGGCGTGGGCGCGGGTTTGCGGCTAGCCTGGTGGAAGCCCTGGTAGGAGCGGTTTCCGCCCGACCTGTCGGGTGATCGCAGGGCCGAGGCGGCGGCCGGCGCGGAGGTATCCATGCCCGAGGGTGACGTGCTTCTCCTCCTCGACGAGGCGGGCCGGGTGGCTGAATGGGGGCACGCCGCGGAAAGGCTGTTCGGGTGGTCCGCCCCGGAGGCTGTCGGCCGGCCCGTGACCGCGCTCCTGCCGCTCCTGCACCGGGCCGCCTCGGACGACGGGCCGCGGCGCGACGGGCTGGCGGACACCGCCGCCCTGGTGGTCAAGCCGGTACTGCGCGGCCGTTCGGTGCTCTGGCAGGTGCTCACGGCAGGGGGCAGCCGGGCGCCGCAGGACACCGCGGTCCTGACAGCCCTGTTCAGCCACCCCGTGATGGAACTGCAGGTCTACGACGACCAGCTCCGCGCCGTGCGCGTGAGCGCCCCGGACGGCGGGCGACGTGGCACA
This sequence comes from Streptomyces sp. NPDC002306, assembly GCF_053593435.1. Lineage (NCBI taxonomy): Bacteria > Bacillati > Actinomycetota > Actinomycetes > Kitasatosporales > Streptomycetaceae > Streptomyces > Streptomyces sp. NPDC002306. Next base: position 60,072 of record NZ_JBSFCK010000029.1, on the reverse strand, counting down.
CCGGCGGCCCGTGTTGTGGGCATGCCTTTCCCGCAGGCCTGCGGCTGCGCGTTCCCGGGGGAAGAGGCCGCCGTGGCACACGGCGTACTGGCCACCGGAGAGCCGGCACTGCACCGGATCGTCCGCGGTGCCGAGACGTCGGCCCGGCTCGGCCGCCGTATCCGCTCGGTCTCCTACTTCCGACTGGAAGACCCGCACGGTGAGGTGGCGGGACTGCTGGCCTGCGCCACCGATGTCACCGAGCAGGAAAGGGCGCGCAAGACCCTGGCCCTGCTGGAGACCGTGCGCGCGGGGATGGGGCACCGGATGAACGTCATGGACGCCTGCCAGGAACTCGTCGACGCCGTGGTGCCCGCGTTCGCGGACGCCGCCGTCGTCGAAATGGTGGAGGGCGTGGTGCGCGGAGAGGACCCTCCCCTGGCGCCGGTCGACCCGGATGTCCATCTCTGCCAGGCGGCCGCCCGCGGGCGGATCGCGGTGCCGCCCGAAGCGGTGCGCGCCCTGCCGGCCGGCGCGGTGTACGCGCGTGTACTCGCCGGCCTTCAGCCGCGCCTCGTGTTCCTCGGCAAGGACGGTACGCCGCCGGCCGAGGGCCCGGCCGGGGCGGCGCGGGGCGAGGCGCCGCCGGCCGGGGCGCGGGACGCCGGGGAGGAGGGGGACGACTGCTGCCTGATCGTGGCACCGCTGGTCCTGGGCGACCGGGTCCTGGGCCTGGCCGGCTTCTACCGTCACGGGCACGGCGACGTTTTCGCCGAGGACGACCTCGCGGTGGCGTCCGCCGTGTGCGCGTACGCGGCACTGTGCATCGACAGGGCCGGCCTGTTCATGCGGGAGTGGATCGTCATGTCCACCGTCCAGCGCCGGCTCCTTCCCGGGCAGCTGACCGACCAGCCCACCGTGCAGATCTGCGCCCTGCACCTGCCGGGCACCGAGGGCGGCGGCGCGTGGTGCGACGCGATCGCGCTGCCCGGGGCACGCACCGCCCTCGTCGTCGGCGACGTCGCGGGGCAGGGCATTCCCGCGGCCATCACGATGGGACTGCTGCGCACGGCCTTCCACACGCTGGCCGCCCTGGACCTCCAGCCCGACGAACTGCTGGCCCGCCTGAGCGACACCGCGGCCCGTCTTGTCGCCGCACGGGCCGCGCTGCCGCCCCTGGACCCGCTCGCCCGTGAGCCGCTCACCGCGGGCTGCACCGTCGCGATCTACGACCCGGTCGACTGCACCTGCACCGTCGCGCGCGGCGGCCTGCGCGAGCCGGTCGCGGTCTTCCCCGACGGCACGTCGTGCACGCTGCCCGTCCCCCCGGGTCCCGCACTCGCCGCACCGGACACGGCCCCCTTCCCCGCGGCCACGGTGTCCCTGCCCTCGGGAAGCACGCTCGCGCTGGGCACCGCCGCGCTCGCCGACGAGGTCCTGGCCCCGTCGGGCCCGCTGCGCCCGCTGCTGCGCGAGGCCGCCGCCCGTACGCTGCCGCAGCTGCGCGACAGCATCGAGCAGGCGTACCTGCGAGGCGATCGCCCGGACGAGACGCTGCTGCTGCTCGCCCGCGCCCAGGGGCTGCCCGCTGGCCGGGTCATGACCCGGTCGCTGCCGGCGGGCTCCGAAGCCGCGCCGATCGCGCGCAGGGCCGCCCGCCGCCAGCTGGCGGCCTGGGCGGTCGACGACGAGACGGCCTACACCACCGAACTCATCGTGGGTGAACTCGTCGGCAACGCCACCCGCTACGGCACCGCTCCCCTACGCCTGCGTCTCATCCTGGACCGGATGCTGACCTGCGAGGTCAGCGACGCCGCGCCCAGCGCTCCGCATGTGCAGCACGCCCGCACCGTCGACGAGTCCGGGCGGGGCCTGTTCATCATCGCGAGCCTCGCCGAGCAGTGGGGCACCCGCTACACCGCCGACGGGAAGATCGTCTGGGCGGAGCAGCCGGCCGGGACGACCCCGCTCTCCCCCTGAGGGGAGCCGCAGAGCCGCTCACGGAAGCGGTGCGCGGGCGCCGGAAAAGGGCGGCCGCGGCCGGTATGCCCGCCGGAAGGGATGCCTTCAAAAGTATCTTGTGCACGAGTTACCTGTGGGCTAGGTTTCTGGTCATGGGTCGAGCCGTACCGGCCTCGCACCGCGACCCCCGGACGGCGCGCACGCCGCTCCGCCGGCCTGCTCCCCGCAGCGAACGGGCGACCGGCGGCGATCCCCCACACCACGGCAGTCAACTTGACCCGGTCCTGAAGCGTAAGGACCGGGCTTGGAGGTAGTGCCCAGTTGGCTGCTGGGTGGACTCCTCCGTCCGGACACCCCTTACGGGGTGGCAGGGACGCGTGACTCACGCCCCGCATTCCACACCACGGCGCCACGTTGGGCGATGTTGTGAGAAGCGTTTCGGTCCGCGTGGGCAACGACCCCGCAGTTACGGCAGGTGAAGAGAGACTGCTCGACCCGGTTCTTCTTGTCGACGTGCCCGCACTCGCAGCACGTCTGCGAGGTGTAGGCGGGGTCGACGTGAACCACAGGCACGCCTGCGCGGCGTGCCTTGTACGCGATGAACTCTCCGAGCTGGGCAAAGGCCCAGGAGTGGAGCGCGGCCCGTTGTGGCTTGCGGAGCCGTACCCTCTGCCGGATGCCGCCCAGGTCCTCCAGGGCGATTCCGGCCGAGGTGCGTTCAGCCTCGGTCACGATTCGTTTCGCGATGACGTGGTTGGTGTTGGAGACATGGCGCTGCTCGTGCCGGTTGCGCTTCTTCAGCAGCCGCTTGGTGGACTTGGTGCCCTTGCGCTGGAGCTTCTTGCGTAGATCGCTGTGGCGTTTGCGGCGCCGGTTCAGGTCGCGCCCGGCGGCCTGGTAGCCGGTGGACGTGGTGGCGATGTTGACGATGCCCAGGTCGACGCCGATGAACCCGTCGGGCTCGTACTGCTTCCCCTCGGGGACCTCGCAGGTAGCGATCAGGTAGAACACGCCGTCGCGTTCCACCAGATCCGATTCGCCCTGCCGGTGCTCGCGCAGTGTCTTGTGGCCGTCGGCGGAGCAGACGAACCGCACACCCCGGATACGTCCGGCGGTGGTCCAGATCGACACCGTCTGCGCGTCGTACTGCCAGCTCAGGCACCGGTCGTCGTACGGCTGAGCTGCCTCGGGCCGGAAGGCGATGTGCTTGGACTCGGCCTTCGCTCGCCGCTTCGAGCCAGGTTTGCCGAGGTTCCCGCCCTTGATGTTGGCCTTGAGCGTCGTGTAAGCGTCGCGGACCTTCTTGATGGTGTGCTGGGCTGCTTGCGCCCCCAGCCCCCGCGACTTCAACTGCGCGTAGGTGTGCTTGCGCAACTCGTACTCGCGCGGCACACCCTGCTCGAACGCCACCGCCGACACCCAATTCGCAGCCTCGTTGACCGTACGCAGGGTCGCGAGAAGCGCGGCGGCCTGCTCGGCCTCCGGCACGAGCTTCACCTGCACAACGAGTTTCACAGACGCGATCCTACCGTTGACCTATATCACCACGCTGGGAACCAAACCCCCATATTCGCAGGGGCAGAACAGTCGTCTACACCCTTCATGCGGAGTTGTGTGTGCGGCTCGCCTCGGATCCCTCTCCCGGTGTCCGGGGCGACCTCGCCGGAAATCCGGCGCTCGACGACGCCCTGATCCGTGCGCTGGCCGGCGACCGTGACCCCGCGGTGCGCCGCAGGCTCGCACACCATCCCCGGGTGCCGCTCGACGTGCTGATCCGCCTGGCCCGAACCGCCCGGATCGGCGCCGCGCTGGTGCCCCGTGTCGCCGCCGCCTCCGCCGCCGAGACCGAGGAGCTGGCCATGTCACCGGACCCGGCCGCCCGCATGCTCGTGGCCCAACGGCGTGATCTGCCGTCCGCGCTGCGCGACCGGCTGGCCGGCGACCCCGACGCGAAGGTGGTCAAGGCCCTCGCCGCGCACCCGGGCCTCACCGAGGCGCAGTTGCGCGCCATGGTCGAGCGGCACGGTGTCCGTGTCCTGGCCCAGGTGGCGGCCAACCCGGACGCGTCCCCGGCGCTGCTGGAGGACCTGGTCCGGCACGAACCGGGCGTGCGCAAGGTGTTGCGTGAGGTGGCCCGCACCGCGGGGCGACGGTCTCGGCGCTGCGCGTCTGCCTGGCGGACGAACGCGCCAGGCCCCTTGCCGCCGGCCACCCGGCGCTGGCGCCGCCGGTCATCGCCGCACTGCTCGCCGACGCGGACTGGCAGGTCGTGCAGGCGGCGGCAGCCAACCCGTCGCTGCCGCCCGCCGTGATGGCGGAGCTGGCGGGCCGGCGGTGAGCGCACCGCCCGACGGCTTCGGTCCGTGCGCTCAGGGGCTGCCGGAGAAACGGACTCTTCCGCGGACCGCGGACCTGGGGCCGAGGACGGCAGGCCCCGCCTCGCGTTCGTGGCCGCGCCGGACGGCCCGGCCGGCCGTTCCTCCCGGTCGCCCGGCGGTGGAAAGCCGCGGCCCTGTGGTGTGTCCGGGCGGCCGGTGTGGCCGCGGGTCAGACGGCCGGCGGCGTCCAGGCCGCCTCGGCCGCCTCGGCCGTGGGATGGACCGGGAAGACCTGGTCCAGGCCGACGACGGCGAACACCCTGCGGACCGCGGCGGGGACGGCGGCCAGGGCGATGGCGGCCTGCGCGCCGAGGGCGTGGTTGCGGGCGGCGATCAGGGCGGTGATGCCGCTGGAGTCGCAGAACGTGAGGCCGCCCAGGTCGACGACCAGCTGCTGGCCCCGTGCGATGGCCAGGCCGGGAAGGAGAGCACGGATCTCGGGAGCGGTGTGGTGGTCGAGTTCCCCGGCCATCTCGATGACGGGACCGGCGGGAGTGGTGCGGGTGGTGACGTTCAGTCGGGTCACTGCTGCTCTTCACGGTCGGTTGCGGGCACGCTGACGGCCAGGACCGCGGTGTCGTCGTCCACCCCGGTGCCCAGGGTGTCCAGGAGTTCGCGGACGGCGGCGACGGCGCGTGACGCGGTGGTGGGGGCCAGGTCGCGGGCGAAGCCGAGGAGGGCCTCGTCGCCGTAACGGTCGCCGCGGTGGGCGGTGTGCGCCTCGGTGAGCCCGTCGGTGTGCAGCAGGAGGGTGTCACCTGGTTCGAGGCGGACGGTGGTGGTGGCGATGTGGGCGTCGGGCAGTACGCCGATGAGCTGTCCGCCGGGGGTGGGCAGCGGGCAGGCGGTGCCGTCGGCCCGGATCAGGAGCGCCGGGGGGTGTCCGCCGCCGGCCAGGGTGACGCGGAAGCCGCCGTGGTCGTTGTCGGGGGTGAGCAGACCGAAGACGACGGTGCAGAACCGCGGGTCGTGGCCGTTGTATTCGTGGTTGAGGACCGTGTTGAGGTTGCCCAGGACCGCGGCCGGGTCGGGGTCGTAGACGGCGGCGGCGCGCAGGGTGTAGCGGGCCAGGGAGGTGACGGCCGCCGCCGCGGCGCCTTTGCCGCACACGTCGCCCAGGAACAGTCCCCAGGTGCCGCCGGCGAGGGGGAACAGGTCGTAGAAGTCGCCGCCCACCTCGTCGGCGGAGGCGATGTGGTAGTGCGCGGCCACCTCCAGGCCCGGGACGTCGGCCAGGGCGGGCGGCAGGAGGGTCGCCTGGAGTGTGGCGGCGAGCTGCTGCAGGCGCCGGCGTTCGCGTTCCGATTCCTGGCGGGCGCGCAGCAGTTCCTGCTCGTAGGCGCGGCGGTCGCGGGCGTCGAAGACGGTGGTGCGGATCAGCAGCGGCTGCCCGTCGCTGCCGGTCTTGACGGTCGACGTCACCAGGACCGGCAGCCGGCTGCCGTCGGCCGCCTTCATCTCCAGGGCGATGCCGCTGATCTCGCCCTGCATGCGCAGCAGGGGCGCGAAATGGGTCTCGTGGTAGAGCCGTCCCCCGACCGTCAGGAGGTCGGAGAACTTCCTGCGGCCCACCAGGTCCTCGCGCCGGTGGCCCAGCCACGTCAGCAGCGTCGTGTTGATCTTGGCGATCTGTCCGTCCAGCAGGGTGGACAGATAGCCGCACGGGGCGTTCTCGTACAGATCCTCGGTGCTGTCCTCCAGCAGGGCGGAGAACTGCGTGCGGTCGTCGCCCGGGGGGTGTCCGGCATCCGGGTCGCCTTCCTCCCGGCACATCACCCGAGCGCCCGGGTGAAGGCGCTGATCGCCTCGGCGGTCTCTTCGGGGGCGCTCAGCTGGGGGCAGTGCCCGGTGGCGTTCAGGGTGACGAGTTCGCTGCCCTTGATCTGGGCGTGGACGAAGGCGCCGACCTCCGGTGGGGCGATGGCGTCGCTGGAGCACTGGGCGACCAGGCTGGGCACCGTCACCCGGGACAGGTCGCCGCGGTTGTCGGACAGGAAGGTCACGCGGGCGAAGACCCGGGCGATGTCCGGATCGGTGGCGCAGAAGCTGGTGGTCAGTTCCTCGCCCAGTTCGGGACGTTCGGGGTTGCCCATGATGACCGGGGCCATCGCGCCCGACCAGCCCAGATAGTTCGAGTCCAGCGACTGGAGCAGTTCCTCGATGTCCTCGGCGCTGAAGCCGCCCCGGTATCCGGTGGCGGGATCGTCGATGAAGCACGGCGAGGGCGCGAGCAGCACCAGGCCCGCGAAGTACTCGGGATGTTGCGCGGCGGCCAGGACGCCCATCATCGCGCTGACCGAGTGCCCCACGAACGTCACCGGCCCCAGATCCAGCTCGCGGCAGATCTCCAGCACGTCCTCGGCGTAGCCGTCGAGGCTCGAGTACCGTTCCTCGCTCCACGCCGACAGATCCGAACGGCCCGCTCCCACATGGTCGAAGAGCACCACCGTGAAGTCGCGCTCCAGTGCCGGGACCACCAGCCGCCACAGGTTCTGATCGCACCCGAACCCGTGCGCCAGCATCACCACCGGCCCACCGGCACGGCCGGACACGCTTACTCGGTTCCTGCCCCGCACACTCATGCGGCACATCCTGGCAGACCGGCCGCACGGCGCCGCCCGCTGCCGGCCGCCGGCCCTCGTGGTCCGATCCGGCCCGGCCGCGAAGAGCCGCCGACATCATGGGCATGCTGGCGCCCGCAGCGGGTAAGCGCTCGGTGCCGGGCTCCAGCAGCCGGCGTCAGACGGGGGGCTGGAAAACGTGGGAGGGGCCTGACATGACGATCGTGACCGAGACGAGCGATGCACGGATAGCCGAGCTGCCCGAGATCGCCGACCCGTCGCGGATCTCCCCCAAGGACGCCCGGCAGCTGACGCGGCTCTTCCTCGACCGGCTGGCCGTCCTGGAGGAGGGCACGCCCGAGTACCAGTACGCGCGCAACACGCTCATCGAAATGAACATCTCGCTCGTCCAGTTCGCCGCGGCCCGCTTCCGCAACCGCGGCGCGGGCGAGATGGAAGACATCGTCCAGGTCGGCACGATCGGGCTCATCAAGGCCATCGACCGGTTCGACCTCACCCGCGAAGTCGAGTTCACCTCCTTCGCCATCCCCTACATCGTCGGCGAGATCAAGCGGTTCTTCCGCGACACCTCCTGGTCCGTCCACGTCCCGCGCCGCCTGCAGGAAGCCCGCATCGAGCTCGCCAAGGCCACCGAGGAACTGCGCAGCCGGCTCGGCCGCACCCCCACGGTCAAGGAACTGTCCCAGCTGATGTCCCTGACCGAGGAAGAGGTCAACGAGGCCCGCATCGCCTCCAACGGCTACGCCTCCACCTCGCTCGACGCCGCCATCAGCACCAGCGACGACGGCGAGACCGCGCTCGCCGACTTCATCGGCGCCGACGACTCGGCGCTCGAACTCGTCGAGGACTTCAACGCCCTGGCCCCGCTGATCGCCGGGCTGGACGAGCGCGAACGGCGCATCATCCACATGCGGTTCGTCGAGGAACTCACCCAGGCCCAGATCGGCGAACACCTCGGCGTCTCCCAGATGCACGTCTCCCGGCTCCTGTCCCGCACCCTCGCCCGGCTGCGTCAGGGCATGCTCACCACCCAGTGAACCCGGACCACCCTGGAATCCCGGAGCACGAGGCCGGCCGGTCGCGCTGCGGCCGGCATCTCCAGACGCCGTGCAACGCCGAACGAGCCGATCCGCGGGCCGGCTTTCTGCGCGGCACCATCGTGCGCTGACCGGCCGGTGCCGCACCGAGCGGCGTCGGCCCTGCCCGTTGCGGGGCCGGACACGTGTCGGGTGGGCGCCGGGTTCCACTTCGCCGGGCGGTGGGGCGGATGCATCGTTGCAAGTCAGGAGCACTCTCCGTGCAGGGACGGGACTTGGCGGCGGCGCTCAGACCGCCCCGGGTATCACGAGCCCCGACTCGTACGCCACTATCACCAGCTGCGCCCGGTCACGTGCCCCCAACTTGCCCATGATCCGGCTGACATGGGTCTTCGCGGTGAGCGGGCTGAGCCCCAGCGCTTCGGCGATCTCGGTGTTGTTGAACCCGCGCGCGACCAGGGTGAGCACCTGCCGCTCCCGCTCGGACAGCCCGTCCGGGCCGCCCACCGCTGACATCGCCGTGTCGGGTGCGCGCAGGAAACGGGCGATGAGCCGTGAGGTGGGTCCTGGCGAGAGCAGGGAGTCCCCGGTGGCCACGGTCCGGATGGCATCGAGAAGTTCGGCCGGCCGGATGTCCTTCACCAGGAAGCCGGACGCCCCGGCCCGCAGCGCATCGACGATGTACTCGTCGGTGTCGTATGTCGTCAGGACGAGCACCTTCACGCCCGCCAAGTCCTCGTCGGCAGCGATGAGCCGGGTCGCCTCGATGCCGTCCAGGTCGGGCATGCGGATGTCCATCACGACGAGGTCGGCCCTCGCGGAACGGGCGAGGTCCACGGCCTGCCGCCCGGTGCCCGCCTCGGCGACGACCTCCATGTCCCCGGCGGACGCGACGAGCATCGCGAACGAGGCCCGTACGAGGGTCTGGTCGTCGGCGAGCAGTACGCGGATCGGCATCGGGGCCGTCACGAGGGTTCCTCCCGGGGCAGCGGCAGTTCGGCAATCACTTCGAAGCCCACGGTGGGGCCCGGTCCGGCGTCCAGTGTGCCGCCCACGCTACGGGCCCGCTCACGCATCCCGACGAGCCCGAACCCCGGCGCGCCGCCGACGGCTCCCTGTCCGTGCCCCACCCCGTGGCCCGTCCCCTGGCCCGTCCCGTCGTCGGTGACGGTCACCCGCAGGGTCCCCTCCGCCGCTCGCAGTCCCACCCGGACGGTCAGGTCGTCGCGGCCCCCGTGGCGTACGGCGTTGGTGAGCGCCTCCTGCACGATCCGGTAGGCGGCGGCGCCCACCGAGGGTGGTATGCCGTCCGCGTGGACGGACAGTTCGACCTCGGCCCCGGCCTCCCTGGCCGCCTCCGCGAGCGCGCCCAGCCCGTCGAGTCCGGGCAGCGGCCCGCGCCCGTCCGGAGAACCGAGTCCGGAACCTGGACTCGATCCGGAGCCGGGTTCGGCCACCCGCTCCCGTTCCCCTGCGACACTCACGCTCGTCTCGTTCGCCCGCAGCACCTCCAGCGTCGTACGCAACTCGCCCCGGGCCGTCCGGCAGGTCTCCGCGATGTCGTCGAGCGCCTGGGCGACCGCCTTGTGGTCGAGCCGGTCCGGATCCGCGGTGAGGACGTGGGCCGCCACGGACGTCCGCACACCGATCAGGGTGATGCTGTGCGCGAGCAGGTCGTGCAGGTCGCGGGCGATCCGCAGCCGCTCCTCGACGACCCGGCGCCGCGCCTCCTCCTCGCGGGTCCGTTCGGCCCGCTCGGCCCGCTCGACGATGGAGGCGACGTACTGGCGGTAGAAGCGGGCGTCGACGCCGAAGAACAGGACCGCGATGATCCAGCCGGAGATCCGCAGGAGCTCCAGTGCCCCGTCCGGGTTGGTGAAGCTGTTGATGATCAGCGTCGGGCCGAGGACGACGACAGCGGTGAGCAGCGAGCGGCGTACCGTGCCGGTCGCCGCGACCGTGTAGAGCGCCAGGAGGGTCGCGGGGATCGGTACGGCGTGGTTGTAGTCGAGGGCGTGGTACGGGGTGACGCAGGCCGCCACCGCGAGCAGCACGAGCAGCGGACGGCTGCGCCGCCACACGAGCGGCACATGGGCGCCGGCCAGCAGGGCCCAGCCGGGCGGCCCGAGCGGGAGTCCGTCGTCGATGAGCAACGCGAAGACGACGGCCAGCACGGCGACGCCGACGGCGAGGAACGCGTCGTTGCGGGTGCGGTGCGGCGCGGTGAGCGGGTCCCGGTTGACGGCCGCCATGACGCGCTCGATCCGGCGGCGCCGCGCGTCACCCCGTACGGTGGTGGTTCTCAGGTCCCCTGCGGCTGAGGTCGCTCCCCGATCTTGCACGACTCCATCTTCCGTCACGGGGGCGCCCCTCCGGTCAGAAGGCGGGAGAGGCGCCCGGCCGGCTGTGGTGAGCCCGGCAGGTCAGGGTGCGCCGACCTGTTCCGGCTGCCGCGGCGGCTCGGTCGGTTCGCACGGCCCGGCGCCGGGAGCGGGTTCGCGCGAGAGGCGGCCCGGCCACCACATCTTCCGGCGCAGGGCGACGCTGGCACTGGTCACCAGGTACGTCCGTACGAGGAAGGTGTCGAGGAGTACGCCGACGGCGATCACGAAGCCGAGTTCGACGAGTTGCACGAGCCCCATGTTCATCAGCACGGCGAAGGTCGCGGCGAGGACCAGGCCTGCCGAGGCGATGACGGCGCCTGTGCTCCGCAGGGCGGTGAGCGCGGCGGCGGCCGGTTCCGCGCCGGCCAGGGACTCCTCCCGCATCCGGTGCATGAGGAAGATGCCGTAGTCGACGCCGAGGGCGACGAGGAACACGAAGGACAGCAGCCCGAGCCCGGGATCGGTTCCCTTGATGCCGAGGACCGGCCCGAAGACCAGCCCGCCGATCCCGAGGGCCGCGCCCCAGACAGCGACCACGGCGGCCACCAGGATGAGCGACGCGACGAGACTGCGCAGCAGGACGAACAGGATGAGCAGCACCGAGACGAGGACCAGGGGTACGACGATCTTCGTGTCCCGGCTGTTGGTGTCCTCCAGGTCGATCTGCTGGGCGCTGTCCCCGCCGACGTAGGAGCCTTTCAGCTTGCCGCGCAGGGACTTGATGGTGGCGGTCTCTCCCGCCGACTGGGGTGTGTCCTTCGCGATGACGGAGATCTCGGCCCAGCCGTCTGCGGTACGGCCCTTCTCGGCGCTCTCGACTCCCCGGGTGTCCCGGATCGCCGCGAGGGTCCGGTCGGCGCGGTCCGCCGGGGTGATCACGTCGATGGGCTGGGTGCCGCGCTCGGGGTAGGCCCTGGCGAGGGTCTCCATGGCGGTGACGGCCTCCGGCTTGGTGACGAAGGAGTCCTCCTGCTTGACCGGTCCCGGCAGGTTGAGCGTGCCGAGGGCGAGTGCGCCGAGCAGGACGACTCCGCTCGCGAGCACGGTCAGCGGCCTGCGTCCGGCGGAGTCGCCCATCGCGGCGAAGAGGCTCCGCCGCTGTTTGGGTTCGCTGCCGTAGGCCGGTACGAGCGGCCAGAAGACCCGCCGCCCGACGAGTACGAGGACGGCGGGGAGCAGTGTCAGCATCGCGATCAGCGCGCACAGCACACCGATTGTGCCGAGCGGGCCCATGCCGCGGCTGCTGTTGAGATCGGCGGCGAGCAGGCACAGCAGGCCGGCGGCGACGGTGCCGGAAGAGGCGAGCACGGCGGGCCCGCAGCCGCGCAGGGCGGCGACCATGGCCTCGTACGGGCGCTCGATGCGCCGCAGTTCCTCCCGGTAGCGGGAGACGAGGAGCAGTGCGTAGTCGGTGCCCGCGCCGAACACGAGGATCGTCATCACGCCGGAGCTCTGGCCCGTGACGGTGGTACCGAAGGCCTGGTTGAGCCCGTACGCGACGCCCATCGACGTGTAGTCGGCGATGCCGGCGACGACGAGCGGCACGAGCCACAGCACCGGGCTGCGGTAGATCAGGATCAGCAGGAGGGCGACGACGGCGACGGTGGTGTAGAGCAGTGGCCCGCCGAGTGAGTCGTAGACCTTCCCGGCGTCGGTGCCGAGCGCTCCGGTGCCGCCCACCTCGACGCTCAGCCCGTCCTGGCCGCGGGCGATGCCCCGGACGTCCTCGACGAGCGCGTCCCGCAGCTTCTCGTCGCTTCCGGGCTCGTTGCTGACGACGGGGTACATGAGGGTCGTACCGTCGTCGGACGGAATCCCCTTGGGCGCCCCGCCGACCAGCTCATGCGCTTCGGCGATCTCCTCGACCTGCCCGGCCGCCACCCGCCGGTCCTCGGAGCTCAGCCCGCCGCCCCGGTGATACACGATCACCATCTCGGTGCTCTCGCCCCCGGGCAGCGCGTCCTGTATCCGGGCCACTTGGGTCGAGTCGGCGCTGGAGGGCAGGTAGTCGGTGGCCCGGTCGTGCTGCACGTCGGCGAGCTTCGCCGCGAACGGGCCGACCAGCGCGAGCACGGCCACCCATAGCCCGAGCAGCGCCCAGGGCACGGCCCGCCTCCGTCCCATGCCCTTCGTGGTTGTCTTCCCGACCGTCATGAGCAGATCTCCCTCGCTACGGCGACTACCGTTTCAGCTGTCAGCCTTCCGGCACGGGGAGGGGGTTACGTCGGACGGGAGGGGGAGCCTGCGGGTACTGCCTGGGGTGACTGGGGGTGCGGATTACTCCCCCGGGAGTAAGGGGAGCCGCGGCGCTGTCGTCCGGACCGCTCGTGGAAGGTCCGGGGCCGGGGTGGTCAGTCGACGGTCACGACCACCGAATGCCAACCGCTGGCGCCGTCGGGGATGGTGCGGGTGCGCTTGTCCGTCTGCACCGTGCCGGTCCGGTCGGTGGCGCGCACCGTCAGCGTGTGGCTGCCCGGGGTGGCCTGCCAGGCGTGGGACCACTGGCGCCAGGTGTCCCGGGTGTCCTGGGCAGCCAACTGGGCGGGCTCCCAGGGGCCGTCGTCGACGCGGACCTCGACCTTGTCGATGCCGCGGTGCTGGGCCCAGGCGACCCCGGCGATCATGACGGTGCCGGCCCGGGGACGGGCGAACGGCTTGGGGGTGTCGATGCGGGACCCGGTCTTGATCGGCGCCCTGCGGGCCCAGCCGCGTCTGACCCAGTAGGGGTCGTAGGAAGCGAAGGTGGTGAGCTCGATGTCCTCAATCCATTTGCAGGCCGAGACGAAGCCGTACAGGCCCGGCACCACCATCCGTACCGGGAAGCCGTGTTCGAAGGGCAGTGGCTCGCCGTTCATGCCGAGGGCGAGCAGCGCGTCGCGGCCGTCCATGATGTCCTCGACGGGGCTTCCGATCGTCATCCCGTCCACCGAGCGGGCCACCAGCTGGTCGGCCGCGCCGCCCCGGGACGGGGGCTTGACCCCGCACTCGGTGAGCAGGTCGGCCAGCCGTACGCCGGTCCAGCGGGCGTTTCCCATGTACGAGCCGCCGACCTCGTTGGAGACGCAGGTCAAGGTGATGTTCCGTTCGACGAGTTCCCTGCGCAGCAGGTCGTCGTAGGAATAGGTCGCCGGGCGGCGTACTGCCGTGCCGTGGATCCGCAGCCGCCAGCCGGTGGCGTCGATCCTGGGCACGACCAGGGCGGTGTCGACGCGGTAGAAGTCCTTGTTCGGGGTGATGAGGGGGCTGAGGCCGGCGATCCGCAGGGCGGCCCTCTTCGGTGTGGGTCGCGCGGGTGATCCGGGGCGGGGCAGGGTGACCTGCTCGCGGGAGGCGATCGCGTCCTGGCCGCGCGCGTTGTTCAGTGAGCGGCCGGCCGTGCCCAGGACCGCGGACGCGGCCGCGGCGGAGGCGGCCGCGATGACGAATCCCCGGCGGTCCCATTCGCCGGGAGCGGCTGCCACGGACGCGGCCTCGGGCTCGGACTCGGTTTCGGGCTTGGGCTCGGTGTGGGGTGTGGCCGTCCGGGGCCGGGCGGGCGCCGTGAGGCGTCCTGCCAGGAAGTGGAGAAGCAGCGCTCCGGCGACGGCGCCCACGACGGCGGGCAGCGCGTCGGTGAGGCTGTCGGAGTCGGGGCGGGTGGTCGCCGCCCATGCTCCGACGGCTCCGAAGAGCAGGACGCCTGCTGCTCCGGCCCTGCGGTGGCGTACCGCCAGGGCGCCCAGCACCAGTGCCAGAAGCGCCAGTACCGCGAGGATCCCGAGTTGCAGGACCAGTTTGTCGTTGGTGCCGAACTGGCGGATCGCCCAGTCCTTGACCGGGGCGGGAGTCGCGTCGATGGACGCACCGCCCACGGCGATGACCGGGCTGGATTGCGGACGCACCGCCGCCGCCACCAGTTCGGCCACCGCCAGTGAGGCGAAGCCGGCCAGCAGGCCGCTCAGCGCACCCAGCGCTGTGCGCGTCAGGTTCGGCCGTGCTCGTGCGTTGCTCTCTTCTTTCCTCACACGGGGAATCCGGTGCCGCCTGCGGTGCGGATTGGCGCTCACCCCGGATCAGGTGACAACACTCTTCGCACCAGGCCCGCTCGCCTTCGGCTACGGATTACGGGGTTGACCCTGGCCCGGTGCCGCCCGGTCTCGCGGCCTCCCCCGCAGGAACATGACACGGTAGGTGCCGCGTAGTCTTCACCGACATCTCCCGGACGGAGAAGGTACTTCCCGCAGGGGTGAAGAAGTGGCGATGCCGATCAGGTACGCGCGGGTGACCGGCGGCGTCGCCGCCCTCGTCGCCGCTCTGTCCGGGTGCGCCGACGTGGAAGCCTGCCCCGGGGTCGGCGTGGTGTCCCAGGTCGGTGTGTACGTCGTGCAGGACGGCTACGACGATCTCGCGGGCGCTTCCTGGGAGTTGTGCACGCGCGGCAGGTGCGTCAAGGGCGAGTTCGAGCAGGAGGCGGTCACCGACGCGAGCCTCGCGCTGCCGGACGGCGTCGACCCCGATACCGCCCCGGTCCGCTTCCGCGTCACCCGCGCCGGCGCGGCCAGGCCCTTCATCGACGACTCCGTCGACGTGAGACTCCTTCACCAGTCCGACAACTGTGGTGGCGGCGGCTACGCCCGGGGGCTGGCCTACACCAAGGAGGACGGCCTGCTGCCGAGCGTCCCGGAGAAGGTCTGGGCTGCCTGGCTCGAACAACACGATTTCGTGGCCACCGCGGAGCCCGGCTCCCCGGCGTCCTCCTGATCCGGTGCGTCGCCCGTGGTGGCACCGGCTCACCGGTTGACCTTGTCAGCGGGCACAAAGCTGGCAGAGCGAGCAGCCGGCAGTCTCCACCTGATGTGCAGCAGGCTGATGAACACCTGCCTCGCCGAGACGGGTTCGGCGGCTCGGGCTGTCCGGCGGGCGGGCACTTCACGGCGCTCGCCCGCGGCGGAGCCGAGTTCGCGCTGAACCGCGGGCCGGCCGCCTGAGCCGGCGGGTGTCCGCCGCCGAGGCCGCGTGCACCCCGCACCCGTGCCGAGCGGATCGGTTACTGGGACGCGGCGAGTGTGATGGCCGTGGCCACCGCGACGAGGACGAACAGGACCGGGACCACGGCGGCGGAGCGAGAGGCGGTGTCATCGTAGTCGCCCCACTTCACGTGGTAGCCGATCGCCCCGAGGAGCAGGACGGCCATCCCGACGGCGGCCGCGATGCCCAGCGGCTGCCACCAGATGCCCGCCACGAGCCCGGCCGCCGCGGCCACCTCGGCGAGGCCGATGAGACGGACCAGCGCGGAGCTGAGTCCCTTCGCGACGAGACCGTCCGGGACGTCACCCTTGAGCTGCGCCTTCGGCGCACCTGCGGCAAGGGAGACAAGGGCGAGGAGAACACTGAGGATGACAGCAGCGATGTACACGAGGGTCCTTGAGAGGAGAGGAGAAAGAGAGGGATGGGTGTGCGGGGCCGCACCGGTCCGCCGCCGTGGATGCCGCGGGGGCAGGGGGCAGGGGATTCGGTGGTGTGCAGCCCCTGTGGATGCGCGCCACCCGTTGGTACGGCGACGGTGACCGCCGGGGCCGGGCTGTGCCGGATACGGGTGCGTCGGCGCGGGTGACGCGCTTGACGGTGCTCGCGGACGGATGTGTTGCGAACCCCTGGACCTGTTTCAGCCGCAGGGATCGTGGCCGTGCCGCGCGTCAGGTGCCGATGGTGCGCAGAGCCGCCGCGAGCTTGCCGAGGTCGAGCCCCGTCAGATGGTCCAGGAAGTTGTGCCGGACGGAGGCCAGGTGGGTCGGCCAGGCCGTCCGCAGCCGGGTGAGGCCCTCGTCGGTGAGGACGGCGTTCCAGCCGCGGGCGTCCTGAGCCGACTTGACCCGCTGGATGAGCCCCTCTTTCGCCAACCGGTCCGCCAGGCGCGACATACCGCTGCCCGACATCTCGACCGCGGCGGCGAGGTCGCCCATGCGCATCTGCTGGTCCGGAGCTTCGGAGAGGAAGGCCAGGGCCAGGTATTCGATCAGGGAGAGCCTCTGCTCACGGAGCATGTCGGCGTCGACTGCGCGCGGCAGGGCGTAGATGACACGAGCGAGCGACCTCACGACGGCCTCTTCGTCCGCGGTGAGGGGCTGTGGCACGGGCACGGTGGAATCCGGCTGCCCCTCGTCGCTCGACACGAGGTCATGATAGTTGGCCGCCAAGGGAACCCGCCAAGCTTGCCCGGCTGAGAGCCGAGCCGAGCTCAGGTCGCCACGGCGGGCTCTCACCGGCCGCGGACCGCGCCGTGGCGGTCCGTCACGGCGCGTGCGGGCGGTGGCCGGACGGGCCCTCCTGCCGGCCCGCCGCCGTGTGTCCTGTCGGGCAGGGGCGACCGGCGGGCTCCCGCGGCGCCGTCCACGCTGTCGGCAGGGAGCCGTCCGATCGCACCTGTGTGGCGTGGGCCCGCCGCGGGCTCCGCGGCCGTCCTGGGGAGGCCGCGGATGCGGGGACGTTACGCGGCGCGCAGCGGGGCGAGCGCCTTGCTCCAGGCCAGCACCTGGTCCAGCGTGGTGTTCAGGGCCTCGAGCTGGAACTCGCCGGGCTTGAACACGCTGAAGTTCTCGAAGTCGTGGAACAGCGACAGCGACACCTGCGAACGCACGTCCGCCATCTGCAGCTCACCCGCGATCAGGCGCAGGTGCTCCACGGCGCGGGCGCCGCCCAGGCTGCCGTAGCCGACGAAGGCGACGGCCTTGTTGTTCCATTCCGCGTAGAGGTAGTCGATGGCGTTCTTCAGGGCGCCGGACGTCGAGTGGTTGTATTCGGGCGTCACCATGACGAAGCCGTCGAACGAGGCGATCTTGCTCGCCCACTCCTGCGTGTGCGGCTGGGAGTACTGGCCCAGCGACGGCGGAAGCGCCTCGTCCAGGTGCGGGAGCTTGTAGTCGAGGAGGTCGACCAGCTCGAACTCCGCGTCGGTGCGCTT
This sequence comes from Streptomyces sp. NPDC002306, assembly GCF_053593435.1. Taxonomy (NCBI): domain Bacteria; kingdom Bacillati; phylum Actinomycetota; class Actinomycetes; order Kitasatosporales; family Streptomycetaceae; genus Streptomyces; species Streptomyces sp. NPDC002306. Next base: position 42,810 of record NZ_JBSFCK010000029.1, on the reverse strand, counting down.
GGAGGCGATGTCGTGCACCCAGCGGGCGACAGCCTCGCCGTTGCGTCCCGGACGGGTGCTGCCGAGGATGATTCCGATCTTGGTCACGTCAAATCCTTCATGATGGTGGCCCCGTGCCCGTGCGGGCGTGCAGGTAGCCCTGGCAACCGGATGGGGATATAGTTGCTTCGACAAGCAATCTAATGGGAAGAGATTGTTTCGTCAAATAAATGGATCGCCCTCGCGACGGGTCCGGGATGTGCCCGCCTCGCCCCACGGGGCCCGGCCGGCCCTCCCTCGACCGGCGGCCGCCGGCCAGGTCCGCTGCGGCCGAAGGAGGTCATCACCGCAGGTCCGGATCGATCCGGTTCACACGGAGAGGTCGACCGGCTGACGTATTTTTCACCGCACACACACGAGGTATGCCCCGATGACACGCAAGCCCGCCCCACCCGCAGAAGCACTGCAACCGCTCACTCCCGAGGAGGAAGCCGTCGTCCGGGCCCTCCCCTCCCTCCTCTACGCCCTGCCACGCGCCATCGACGCCCAGATGTCGCGGGAGCAGGGGCTGTCGAACACGGAGTATCTGACCCTGATGCACCTGTCGGAGGCGCCCGATCGGCAACTGCGCATGCACGAACTCGCCCGCAACCTCGAGATGTCGCTCAGCGGTACGACCCGCATCGTGAACCGGCTGGAGAGCGAGGGCTACATCCAGCGGCTGCGGTGCGACTCGGACGGCCGCAGCTGGTACGCCTCCCTGACCGACGCCGGCCTCGCCCGCCTGGAAGAGGCCTGGCCGACCAATCTGTCCGCGATACGCCGACACTTCCTCGCCCACCTGACGGAGCTGGACCTCAAGAAGCTCGCGGCCGCCCTGCGTAACGTCGCCACCTGAGGCATCGCCGCAGACGGCCACGACACGACCGCGCCCGGCACCGGGCACCCGGCGGCCGGCGGCCGGCCGGCCATGAGCCTGCGGTCGGCAGTCCGTCGGCGGTGCGCCGCCGGCCAGTGGTCAGCGGCCAGCGACCGCGCGTCCGGTTGGGCGTGATCGGCGGTCGCGGGCGAAGGAGTCGCCTGCGCGACCCCGGGCACACCCCTCGTCCGTCATGGCCGCAACGCGGCACGACGCGGACCGCTCCCCTTCGGGTGTGACGCAAGGTACAGCTCCCCGACATCTGCAACCGCTCGCGACTCTGATTATATTTGCTTCGCGTAGCAATTAAGTCGCCTGTGCGTCCGACCGCGCCGCCACCTCATGGTGCGCGCCGAACGGATCCGAACCGATCCACTCGGGCAACCGTCACTCGTCGCATGCCGCGCGGCCGACCTCCGATTCCGCGAGTCGGCACACGACCGACTCTGGAGAAGGAACCCATGACTGTCACCATCGCCAACGCGCGGACCGGCTTCTCCCTGCCCGGGAGGACCGTCGACGGGACGGGCTCCGGGCGGCACCGGGGCATGCGTGCCGATGAGGACGGCTGGTCACCGGAAGGCGACTTCGCGGGACACGGCCGGCACCGCGGCCTGGACGGCACCGCATGGCTGCCGTCGGCGGACACCCCCGGCGACACCCGCCACGACGCCGCCGGCCCGACCGCCCGGGACGAGAGCGCGGGCCCGGACCGGGAGCACCGCGTCGCCGACGGCCTCGCGGCTCTCGCGGCTCTCGAAGCCCTGATCCTGCGGGAGAAGGCCCTGGGGACCGACCGCGCGCACGATCTCTGACCAGCGCTCGGCGTATCGCTCAACAGCGGGACACACGGCCCTCCGCGCACCGAAAGGCTCTCTCCGCCTCTTCGCCGACGACAACGGCGGACTCCACCATCGCCCCAGACCCAGCGATCCAGACCCAGACTGAGCGAACAGGACGTAAAGGATGCACTTCGGAATCTTCGGCGGCGACGGAGGACCGGGGCGGCGCCGGGGACTCCGAGGGGTCGCTCCTGCGACGCATCGCGCGCGCCGCTCGGGAGCTCGCCGTCGAGGTGCACCGCAGGGAGCGGACGGCCGTCGCGGATCCGTATCAGGATCCCGTGCCCTTCGAGCAGTTGCTGGGCGGCATGTGAGCCGGCCCGGCGCCGGACACGGACGGCGCCGGGGCCATGCCACGCACGCACGAGCCGCCCACACACGCCTGTACGGAGGCGTGTGTGCGTGCGCGTGGGCGGGTGGGTGCGTGGGCGGGTGGGTGCGTGCGTGGGCGGGTGTGCACACGCCCGGTGATCGCCCGGATGCGTCGAGCAGCGTGCGATGCACCTCACGCCTCTCCACCTCGCAACCATTAGACAGATCTGTCTAATGTGGGGGCGTCCGCTTCGCCCTCTTCCGAAAAGTGATCCATGAGCCGCGCATCCATCACGCCTCACCCGGCCTCTCCGGGCACCCCGGTCAAGCGGTCCCCCGCGCACGCCGCACCGCGCCGGCGGGCTCTGGCCCTGGGGCCCAAGGCCTCCATCGGCGTACTGGCCTCGATCCTCATATCGCTGCTGGCGGCGTCCAGCGCTCCGACCCCCCTCTACGCGATCTACCAGCAGCACTGGGGCTTCTCCCCCATCACCGTCACCGTCGTCTTCGGCGTGTACGCGGTGGCCGTGCTGGTCTCGCTCCTGATCTTCGGGAGGATCTCCGACCAGGTGGGCCGGCGCCCGGTGCTCCTGACGGCCCTGATCGTGCAGGCGCTGGCGATGGCGGTGTTCATCACCGCGGGTGATGTGGGCGCGCTGCTGACCGCACGCGTCCTCCAGGGGCTGAGCACCGGGGCGGCGGTCGGCGCGCTCGGCGCCGGAATGCTCGACATCGACGCGCGCAGGGGCGGTTTCCTCAACTCCTTCGCGCCGACGCTGGGCACCGCGAGCGGCGCCCTCGCCTCCGGACTGATCGTGCAGTACCTGCCGGCCCCCACCCATCTCGTCTACGCGGTGCTGCTCGGTGTCTTCGTCGTGCAGGCGCTGGCCGTACTCGCCCTGAACGAGACGGTGAGCCGTAAGCGGGGCGCTCTGGCCAGCATGGTCCCCGAGTTCAACCTGCCCAGGTCGGCCCGCGCGTCGGTGGCCATCGCCGCGCCCGTCATGTTCGCGGTGTGGGCGCTGACCGGCCTGTACGGCGCGCTGGGCCCGGCCATCACGCGGACCCTGGTGCACTCCACCTCCGTGGTGTGGGGAGGGCTTCCCCTGTTCGTGCTCGCGGGCGCCGCCGGTCTGGCCGTCGTGGTGCTGCGCGGTGCCGGGACGCGGACCATGATGCTGACCAGCGTCGGCACCCTGGTCGTCGGCGTGGTGATCACCTTGGTGTCCATCGCCTCGGGCACCGGCGGTACGCCCCACGTGATCGGGTTCTTCGTGGGCGGCGCGATCTCCGGCTTCGGCTTCGGCAGCGGGTTCCAGGGCGGGATCAGGCTGGTCGTGCCGCAGGTCAAGCCGCATGAGCGGGCCGGTGTCCTGTCCCTGCTCTACGTCGTGTGCTACGTGGGCCTGGGTGTGCCGGCCGTGATCGCCGGTGTGCTGGTCGTGCACGGCGGCGGCCTGATCCAGACGTCCAGGGAGTACGGCATCGCCGTCATCGTGCTGGCCCTCGCCGCCCTGGCCGGGCTGCTGCGCGGCGGCCGCCAGGCGGAGCGGGTGTCGGTGATCCGGTCGGAGAACACCCTCTTTGAGTCCGCGCCGGTGGCGCAGGTCTCAGAGGTCTGACGGATCTTCCGGCGTTAGAATGAACAGGTCTGTCTGAGAGGGTGAGGGCCATGGCGACCAAGAGCGCGACAAAGGCGTCCGCGCGTGAGCGGCTGCTCGACGCTGCCAACGAGTTGTTCTACGGCGAAGGCGTGCAGACCGTCGGCATCGACCGGGTCATCGAACACGCCGGAGTGGCCAAGGCGTCCCTCTACAACACCTTCGGCAGCAAGGAAGGCCTGGTCTGCGCCTACCTCGAACTGCGCTACGTACGCATGAAGGACCGCATCGGCCGGACCCTGACCCGCTTCCGTACTCCGCGTGAGAAGCTGCTGGGCGTCTTCGACGCGCTGGGTGAGGCGTTCACCGATCCCGAGTACAACGGCTGTGCCTTCGTGCGGGCCACCGCCGAGACGGCCGAGGACAGCACGATCCGCCAGGTCGCCGAGCAATACCGGCTCTGGGTGCGCGGCCTGTTCACCGAACTGGCCACGGCGGCCGGGTACGCCGCCCCCGAAGCGCTGGCCCGCCAGCTCCATCTGCTGTACGACGGCGCGGGACAGTCCGCGCGGATGGACCGTGACCCCTCCGCCGCCACGACCGCCCGCGCGGCCGCGGCGTCCCTCCTGGACACGGCACCGCTCACGACCGACGCGACCGGGGCCTGACCTTCCCGGATCGGCTTCAGCCCGCGACGGCGCCCGACCGTGGCCGGTGCCCGCAACGGCCGCGGTGCCGTGGGCCGTGCGGTCGGTGACGGCCGCGAGGAGGAAGGCGTTCAGTTCGCCCCGGCCGGCGATCGCGGAGGCGAGGAGGACGGCCGCCTCACCGGGCACCAGGAGCCCGACGAAGGCGCTCGTCTCACCGGCCGTCAGGAGGAACATCACGGCGTACGACCACCAACCGGCCGCCTCGATCACACCGTTGAGGTGCATGGCGGTCAGCCCGCCCGTCCCCACCGCACGGTGTCGGGGGCGTGGGCGTGGGTCGGTGCCCCGGCCGTCCGGCCCCGGGGCGGGGACTGGCCGTCGTGTCGCAGCTCGGCGTGCGGCCGCAGCGGCACGACCCGTCCTTCCGGCTCCCAGGCGTCGGCGGGGCCCGGACCGCGGACGTCCTTGCGCGGCAGGCGCCCCGCGGCGAACCAGGCCAGAAGCGGTACGACCGCGCCCAGTACCCCGGCGGAGGCCGGGTGAGGGGAGGCCAGGACGGACGTCGTCACACCAAACACCGCGGTCACCGCGAGGGCGATGCGTGCGCGGACCGAGGCGATGGCGGTGATCACGGCCGAAGCCAGCAGCAGGTACCAGCCGGTGAGCGCACCGGGCATCGTCAGGTACTCCCGGAAGAGCGAACTCTCGTGCGCCGGGAGGTGTTCGAGGGGGACCGACCAGGTGTAGGCCAGGCCGGTCGCGCTGGACAGCAGCAGCGCGACGGCGGCACGGGTGTAGGCGGCCGGCCGTTGGTGCGCCAGCCAGAGCAGGATCAGAGCCGTCAAGGGCCAGGGGGCCAGCGCGCAGACGGAGGCCATCACCCGCGTCGTGTCCGTCCAGGCGAGGTCGGGATAGAGGTCGGCACCGGAGGAGAGACCGAGCAGCGCGGCGTGCAGCATCGCGATCGCCGCCGCGCCCGTCGCCACGTGCCGCAAGGTCGTGCGGACGAGCGCCTGTCGCGTTTGTCGCACGTGTCGCGTCTGTCGGGTGTCGCGGGGACGGCTTCCGGTCGGCCTGCCGGACGCCAGGACGGCGGCGTGCGGCATCTGCGTGGCATGGGCCACGACTGGTCACCTCACTTGGTTGATGAATCGAACGTGTGTTCCGCGATGGGCTCGCCTGGAGCGCGGCCGGCACGGCCTCGCGGCACGGGTGGCGGCCCTGTACGGACGCGAGGCGCCGGGGATCCGGCGACGGGCGACCGGGCGACGCCCCACCCGCATCCCGTCCCGGGCGCCCCGCCTCCCTGATTGACACGTCAAGCATGCAGGGAAGATACTTGTTTCGTCAATCAATAACTCCGGGCGGCCGACGCCTGCGCGACCACCGGTGGAGGAGCCCATGACGCCCCAGACCTTCGAAATAGGCCTCAACTCGTTCGGGGAGGTCGCCACGGACGACGGCCGGACGCTCAGCGACGCCGAGACCGTCCGCCTCCTCGTCCAGGAGGCGGCACTCGCCGAATCCTCGGGGCTGGACGTCTTCAGCGTCGGCGAGCACTACCGGGCGGGCCACGTCGACAGCGCCGCGCCCGTACTGCTCTCGGCGATCGCCACCGCCACAGAACGCATCCGCCTCGGCACCTCGGTGACCGTACTGAGCACCAACGATCCCGTACGGCTGTACCACGACTTCTCGACCCTGGACGCGGTGTCGAACGGCCGGGCCCAGCTCGTCCTCGGGCGGGCGTCGGCCACGGAGTCCTTCCCCCTGTTCGGCTACGACCTCGCCGACTACGAGGAGTTGTTCGAGGAGAAGCTCGAACTCTTCATGCGTCTGCAGCGGGAGGAGACGGTGACGTGGTCCGGCGCGCAGCGGACACCGCTCGTCGAACAGCGACTGCACCCCCGGATGCCCCCAGGGGGCATCCCCACCTGGATCGGCGTGGGCGGCAGCCCTCACTCCGTGGTGCGTGCCGCCCGCTACGGACTGCCCCTGATGATGGCCATCATCGGCGGACGCCCGCAGCGGTTCGAGGGCCACGTCAAGCTCTACCGGCAGGCACTCCAGCAGGCCGGGCACGAGCCGCGACCGATCGGCCAGCACTCCCTGGGGCTCGTCGCCGACACCGATGAGGAAGCCGTCGAGACCTGGTGGCGGTACTGGCAGCCGGTCGTGGCCCAGGTCGCCGAGGAGCGGGGGTTCTACAAGCCGACCCGCGAACGGTACGAGGCGGAGATCGAGCAGGGGGCACTCTTCGTCGGCTCCCCGGAGACCGTCGCCCACAAGATCGCCCAGACGGCGCGCGACCTGCACCTGAACCGCTTCGACCTCAAGTACGACATCATGCACCTGCCCCGCCAGGCCCGCGCCCGCACGATCGAACTGCTGGGCCGCGAAGTCGCCCCCCGGGTCAGGGAACTGCTCACCAAGGAGTCCACCCATGGATGACCTCGTTTTCGGCCTGGACACCTTCGGGGACCTGCCCCAGGACGACTCGGGCGTCCTGGTCTCCCACGCCAGGGCGATCCGGCAGGTCGTCGACGAAGCCGTCCTCGCGGACGACATCGGCGTCGACGTCATCGCGCTCGGCGAACACCACCGCCCCGAGTACTCGATCTCGTCCCCCGAGACCGTGCTCGCTGGCATCGCCACCGCCACGAAGCGCATCCGCCTGTCCTCCGGCGTGACGGTGCTCAGTTCCGACGATCCCGTCCGGGTGTTCCAGCGCTTCGCGACGGTCGACGCCCTCTCCGGCGGCCGGGCCGAGATCATCCTCGGCCGCGGCTCCTTCACCGAGTCGTTCCCCCTGTTCGGCTACGACCTCAACGACTACGACGCGTTGTTCGAGGAGAAGCTGGAGCTGTTCGTGAAGCTCCTGGAGGAGAAGCCCGTCACGTGGTCGGGCACCCTGCGCGCGCCCCTCGAGAACGCCGAGGTCTTCCCGACCACCGAGTCGGGGCACCTGACCACCTGGGTCGGCGTCGGAGGCTCACCCCAGTCGGTCATCCGCACCGCCCGCCACGGACTTCCGCTCATGCTCGCCGTCATCGGCGGCTCCCCCGAACGCTTCCTGCCGTACACGGACCTCTACCGCCGCGCCGCGGCCCAGTTCGGCACCACGGCGCATCCGGTGGGCATGCACTCCCCCGGATTCATCGCCGACACCGACGAAGAGGCCCGGGAACTGTTCTGGCCGGGCTACCGGCTCATGCGCGACCGCATCGGCGCGCTGCGGGGCTGGCCGCCGGTACGCCGGAAGGAGTTCGAGGCCGAGATCGAGCACGGCTCCATGTACATCGGCTCGCCGCAGACGGTCGCCCGCAGGATCGCCACAGCGGTACGCGGACTCGGCGTCGGCAGGTTCGACCTCATATACAACGCGGGCGCGCAACCGGTCAGCGCCCGCCTGCGCGCGGTCGAGCTCTACGGCACGAAGGTGATCCCCATGGTCCGCGACATCCTCGCCGGTTGATGCCGCGGAAGGAAAGGCGATGAACATGCAGGACATCCGCACCATAGGCATCCTGGGCGCCGGAAAAGTAGGCACCGTGCTGGGCCGGCTGGCCGTGTCGGCGGGCTTTCACGTGCTGATCGCGGGCTCGGGCGCGCCCGAGGACATCGCGCTGACCGTCGAGGTCCTCACGCCCGGCGCGAGCGCGGTCACCGCGGCGGAGGCTGCGGCCCGGGCCGATGTCGCGATCCTGGCCCTGCCCCTGGGCAAGTACCGCACCATCCCGGCCGACGCGCTGCACGGCAGACTGGTCGTCGACGCGATGAACTACTGGTGGGAGGTCGACGGTGTACGCGACGACCTGACCGACCCGCGCACCTCCACCAGCGAGACCGTCCAGACGTTCCTCCCGCGCTCCCGCGTGGTCAAGGCGTTCAACCACATGGGCTACCACGACCTGGAGGACGAGGCGCGGCCCGCAGGGGCGCCCGGCCGCAAGGCGATCGCCATCGCCGGCGACAGCCCGGAGGACCGGGCCACGACCGCACACCTCGTCGACGCTCTCGGCTTCGACCCCGTCATCGTCGGCCCGCTCGCCGACGGCGTACGGCTCGAACCGGGGACCGAACCCTTCGGGGCCGATGTCAGCGCCGGCGAGCTGCGCGCCATGCTCGACCGCTTCCCCTCCTCGGAGCGCGGCCGGGCGGTCCTGCGGGCCCGCACGGCCGCCGCGGCCCGGCCCGCCGACGCGGCGTAGGGGCCGCCTGTGCCGAGGTCTCGGCACGGGGACGGGACCCGGCCCGAAGGAACCGGGTCCCGATCCGAAGTGGCCTGGCCCGCCGGGGACTTGCCCAAGCCACGGGATCCGTCCGGGCGCGCGGGCGATCCGGGCCGTCTCCGCGCACGGCGTGGTGGCGAGGGCCGTTGGCTGCTCCCCTCACTGAAGGGAGGGGATTCCTGGCTCAGGCCGCCTTCCGGAGCGGCGCTCTGGTAGGTCTTGTGCCATCAACGCCGGCCGGGCTCAGACCTGCCCGGACGAGCATCGCGTGTGACAGGGTCCTGCCAAATCGGTGCTCCCCTCCCGGATTCCTCTCCACCGCGCCAGCTCTGCGCGCGAGCGGCCTGGGTGCGTGGCCCTCAGGTGGTCGTGCTGGTCGACAGGCAGTCGGCATCATTGAGTCATGCTGTATTCGACTCCGCGACTCACGACCCTTGACCAGCAGGTTCTCGGTGAGGTCGACGACATGCGGCGCAGTCTGCAGCGGATCGTGCAGCAACTCCCCATGAAGTGGGCGGCTGCTCTGCGGCGGTCGTTGACCGCTTCGGCCATTGCGGCGTCGAACAGCATCGAGGGGTACCGCGTGGACCCGGTCGATGTGGCAGACCTGCTCGACGGTGAACGGGAAGCCGTGGATGCGAGCGAGGAGGACAAGAAGGAGACCCTCGCCTACCAGCAGGCAAGGACGTACATCCAGTCGCTGTGGGATGCGCGGGACTTCGAGTACTCCAAGGGGCTGCTCAATGCCCTGCACTGGATGCTGCAGGGCCGGCATCACCCGCACCGGCCGGCCGGCCGGTGGCGGAGCAGGCCCATCGTCATCACGGCGGGGGGCCGCACGAGGACGAGATCCCGCGTCTGATGGGTGAGCTGGTCACCTGGCTGAACCAGGGCGACCTCGATGCCGACCCGTTGGTGCGCGCGGCGATGGCCCACCTGAATCTGGTGAAGATCCACCCGTGGACCGACGGCAACGGCCGTATGTCGCGCAGTCTGCAGACTCTCCTGATCGCCCGGGAAGGTGTGCTGGCCCCGGAGTTCTCCTCCATCGAGGAATGGCTCGGCCTGCCCGGCAACACCTGGGAGTACTACAAAGTGCTGCGGGAGGTGGGAGGCCCGGTGTATTCGCCCGACCGCGACACGCTGCCCTGGGTCCGCTTCAGCCTGCGCGCCTGTCACGAGCAGTCCCAGCGTGTGCAGCACCGCGTGCAGCGCTCCACGGACTGCTGGGTGGCTCTCGCTGATCTGACTGAGCGCTTTCATCTCGCCGAACGCCAGATCACCGCACTGCACGAGGTCGCGATGACCGGCCGCGTGCGCCGCTCCCGCTACGAAAAGGCTGAAGCCCTCAGCGATCAGCAGGCCGTCCGCGACCTTCAGGGCCTGACCAGGGCCCGTCTGCTCACCCCCGTGGGCAACACCAAAGCCCGCTACTACACCGCCGGACCCGGCTTCCCGCCCGCTGTACTGGAGTCGGCGCACCGGCGCCACACCATCACCGACCCTTACGCGTCCCGGCGCTGAGGCCGAACCGCCGCAGTCCGGGGAGCTCGACGGCTTCCCGGACTGCGGCGGTTCGTGTGGTGGTGTGCTGTTCGTGGTGAGGCCCGGGTGGGTTTTAGAGCATGTTCAGTGCCGTGCGCAGGGCGAGGGGGGTTGCTGCGGCCCAGGCCTGGGGGGAGCAGGAGTGGGGGTAGGGCACCGGGCGGGCGGTGGCCGTGCGGTCGTAGCCGGCCAGGACTTCGGGCAGGCGGTAGTCGTGGTGGGCGGCTGCCGCGATCAGGCCGTCGGTGACGGTGCGGGCCTGTTCCGCGAGGCCGTAGCGGGCCAGGCCCAGGACGATGACCGCGTTGTCGTGCGGCCAGGCGCTGCCGCGGTGGTAGGACAGCGGGTGGTAGGGCTTCTGGCCGGCGGCGAGGGTGCGGATCGCCCAGCCGGAGAAGAAGTCGGGTTCCAGCAGGCGCTGTCCGACCCGCTGGGCGCGGTCCTGGTCGAGGATGCCGGACCACAGCAGGTGGCCGGCGTCGGAGGCCAGGGCGTCGACCTGGCGTCCCTGGCCGTCCAGGGCGAGCGCGGGGAAGTCGGCGTCCGTCATCCAGAAGTCGGTGGCGAAGCGGGTGCGCAGTGCGGCGGCGGCCTGGCGCAGGCGGTGGGCGTAGGGCTCGTCCTGCCAGACGGCGGAGGCCAGTTCGGCGGTGCGGGTCAGGGCGTCGTAGGCGTAGCCCTGGGCTTCGCAGACGGCGATGGGGCCCTGTGCCTGGGTGCCGTCGGTGAAGCAGATGGCGCCTGCGGAGTCTTTCCAGTTCTGGTTGACGAGGCCGTTCGGGTCGGGCTGGTAGGTGAGGTAGCCGTGTTCGTCGAGGCCGCCGTCGGTGAACATCCAGTCGACGGCGCGCCGGGCGTGCTGTTCGAGGCGGGCGGCGAGGGTGTGTTCGCCGGTGGTCTCGTAGTGGGCGTGCAGCAGTACCAGGAAGAGGGGGGTGGCGTCGACGGCGCCGTAGTAGCGGCCGTAGGGGATCTGCCGGAAGTGGGCGAGTTCGCCGTGGCGGGTCTCGTGGACGATGCGTCCGGGCTGTTCGCCGCTGGTGGGGTCGTGGTCCTGGCCTTGGGTGGCGGCCAGGGCGCTGAGGGTGGCGGCGGCTGTGCGGGGCTGGTAGGGCAGCAGGAAGTAGGAGGTCAGCAGGGAGTCGCGGCCGAACAGGGTGAGGAACCAGGGGATGCCGGCGGCGGGGACGGCGGCTTGTTCGCCGTCGACGCCGGTGACCGCGATGGTCAGCAGGTCGATGTCGGCCAGGCCTCGTTCGCAGGTGCGGTCCAGGTCGTCGGCGGCGGTTGCGGCCGGCCGGTGGGGGCGGGCGGTGGTGGGGATCTGGTCCGGCAGGCCGTGCGGGCGGGCGTGGACGGTGAGGTGGAGGTCGGCGTGGCCGTGGGCGGCCAGGGGCAGTTCCCAGCTCAGGGTGCGGGCGGTGGGGGTGTCCGGGGCGGTGTCCAGGCCGGTGGGGGCGGGGCGGGCGGCGATGGTGGTGCGGGAGTGCCAGTCGGCCCGGTGGTAGTCGAAGACGAGTCCGTCGTCGGTGCGGCGGCTGTCGTGGCGGGCGCCGGGTTTGTCGTAGTGGCGGCCGTCGGAGCGCAGTTCGAACAGGTCGGCGAAGTCGGCGTCGACGGTGATCTCGACGCGGGCGGTCACCGGGTCGGGGCGGTTGCTGACCAGGCGCAGGTGTTCGCTGAGGCGTCCGGCGCTGATGCTCTGTTCGCGGAAGAGCGTGTAGGCGGGCGGTTCGTCGCGGGTGCCGCGCGGGGTCAGGACGGACAGCGCCGTGTCGTCGGTGGCGGCGGTGGCGGGCACCAGGGCGAGGGGTGCGGTGCCGTCGACGGTGAGGTGCCAGCGGCTGAGGTGGCGGGCGTCGCGCAGGAACAGTCCGTCGGGTGCGGCGCCGCGGGTGCCGGTGATGGCGCCGGCGCTGTCCACGCGGGCGAAGGTGGCGTCGCGTACGAGCTGGACGCGGTCGTCGGCCGACGTCATGGGGTGGTCTCCTCGGGGTCGGCGCGCAGGAGGTCGAGCGTGAGGGCGGCGGTCCAGGAGAAGTTCCGGGCGCCTCTGGCGTCTCCGGTGGTGGGGTCGATGTACTCGGCGAAGCCGGAGTGTGCGGCTTCCTCGATGAAGCCGCGGCGCAGGTGTTCGGCCTGCTGGTCCTGGCCGTGGGTGCGCAGTCCGCGGTGGATGAGCCAGGCGGTGTTGAACCAGGCGGGGCCGCGCCAGTAGCGCTGGGCGTCGAAGGCGTGGCCGGTCAGGGCGTAGCTGGGCACGAGGCGGGTGGCCGGGGCGGCGAAGTGCGGGCCGGTGAGCGTCTCGAGGAGGCGGCTGACGACGGGCTGGGGCAGGTGCGGGACGAGGAGCGGGGTGAGGCCGCTGACGCTGTTCTCCTCGACGAGGGTGTCGGTGATCAGGTCGCGGACGCGGAACAGGCCCGCGTTCTCGTCCCAGAGCCGGGTCACCAGGTGCCGGGTGAGGGCGTCGGCGCGGGCGGTGTGGGCCGCGGCGTCGGTGTCGGCGCCGCTGTCCTGGGCCATGGCGGCCAGGGCCCGTTCGCTGACGATGAGCAGGGCGTTGAAGCAGGGGTCTTCGACCGCGAAGGAGTGCTGTGCGGCGCGGTCGTCGTAGCCGGCTTCGCGGTAGTCGCTGACCAGGCGGACGTAGCGGCCGTAGTCGAGGTCGGTGGGCCGGTCGGCGGGGTGGCCGTGGTCGAGGTCGGCGCGCTGGAAGTCCTGGGGTGCGGCGGGGACGACGCGTTGCAGGGCCCGGTCCCAGCAGGGGCTGTTGTCCATGCCGGGTTCCCAGGGGTGGACGACGGCGGACAGTTTGCCGCCGCCGAGGTCGCGGCGGTCCAGGAGGTAGTCGTGCCAGGCGGCGAGGCGGGGGCGGACCCGGGCGAGGAAGCCGCGGCGGCGGGATTCCTCGGGGTCGGCGCGGTGGACGAGCCAGGCTGCCAGTGCGTGTACCGGGGGCTGGACGATGCCGGAGGTCTCGGTGGCGGCCGGTGCGCCCGCGGCGTGGCCGGCGGTGGAGGAGCGCCAGAAGTCGGGGCTGGGGAAGTAGGCGTTGTCGGGTACAGCGGAGTTGAAGACGATGTGCGGTATGCGTCCGTCGGCCCACTGGGCGGACAGCAGTGATTCCAGTTCCTGCTGGGCGCGGCGTACCGACAGGTGGCGCAGGCCGATGGCGATGAAGGCGGAGTCCCAGCTCCACTGGTGGGGGTAGAGGGTGCGGGAGGGGACGGTGGAGGTGCCGGTCCAGTTGTCGAGCAGGACCCGTGCCGCGCCGCGCCGCACTGTCAGGGGTGCGGCGGCGGCGGGCGCGGGCCGGTCCAGGAGGGACTTCACGCGCCGGACCTCTTGAGGAAGGCGGGCACGGAGCGGACGGCGTCGGCGGGGTCACCGGTCAGCCGGCATTCGAGGGCGAGGTGGCCGTCGTAGCCGATGGTGTGCAGGGCGCCGAGCCAGGCGGGCCAGTCGAGGTGGCCGGCTCCGGGCTGGAAGCGGTTGGAGTCGGAGACCTGGGCGTGTCCGATGACGTCGGCGTGGGCGAGGATCGCGGCCGCGGGGTCGCTCTCCTCGATGTTCATGTGGTAGCTGTCGATGCCGATGCGGACGGAGTCCAGGCCGATGGCGCGGATCAGGTCGGCGGCCTGTTCCAGCCGGTTGACCATGTGGTCCTCGTAGCGGTTGAGCGGCTCCAGGAAGAGCGTGACGCCTTCCTTGCGGGCGTGCTCGCCGAGCTCGCCGAGGCCGTCCAGGAGGACCTCGAGGTCCTCGGCCTCGCTGCGCGGGGGCTCGAAGGGGGGCAGGCGGCGGGAGAACATGCCGTAGGAGGCCGGGCTCTGGGCGCCGACGCCGCCGATCTCGGCGATCACGGTGAGCTGGGACTTCATCTGGGCGATGGCGTCGCGGCGCAGTTCGGCGTCGAAGGCGCCGAGGAAGTGCAGCATGTCGACGCACACGGTGGGCATGACCACACCGTCCTTGCGGGCCTGCTTGAGTTCGTCGAGGCGGGCGGCGAAGTGCAGGTCGCCCTTGCCGCGCAGTTCGATGGCGTCGTAGCCCGCCTGCTGGGCGAACTCCCACTTGGCCTGCAGGGTGTCTCCGGGCAGGAGCTGTTCCTGTGCCGCGGTCTTGAGCATGATGAGGGGGCCTTTCGAGACGTTCAGAATTCCAGTACGACCTGCAGCGCCTCGGCGGGGCGCTGGTCCAGCAGCTCGTAGGCGTCGGCGGCGTCGGCGGCCGGGACGACGTGGCTGACGAGGGAGGTGACGTCCACCTGTCCTTCGGCGACCAGCCGCAGGAAGGTCTGCTGGAGGCGTTCCACGCTCCAGCGGTGGGACAGCTGGGGCGGGACGCCGCCGATCTGTGAGCAGATGAGCTGGACGCGGTTGTGGTGGAACTCGTCCCCCAGGCGCAGTCCGATGCCGTCGCCCTGGTAGAAGCCGGAGGCGACCACGCGGCCGCCGACGGCGACCGAGCGCAGTGCGTCGTGCAGGGCGGGGTAGACGCCGCTGATCTCGATGGCGAGGTCGGCGCCGAGGCCGCCGGTGGCCTCGCGGACGCGTTCGGCGACGGCGTCGGTGCGGGCGTTGAGGGTGTGGTGTGCGCCATACTGCCGGGCGGTCTGCAGGCGGCCGTCGAGGGCGTCGACGGCGGTGACGCGGGCACCGTTGAGCTGGGCGAGGCGGGTGGTGAGCAGCCCGATGACGCCCTGGCCGAAGACGGCGACGTCCTCGCCGAGGTGGATGTCGCCGGCCAGGACGGCGTTGTAGGCGATGGCGCCGACCCGGGCGAAGGCGCCGGCCAGCGGTTCGAGGCCGGCGGGCAGGGTGTGGCCGATCATGCGCTCGGCGGGGACGATGCCCTCGCTGCGGTGGCCCCAGATGCCCCACACCAGATCGCCCGGGACGGGCAGGCCCGGGGTGCCGGCGAGGTCGGGGGCGACCTCGACGACCTCGCCGACCTCGGAGTAGCCCCAGCCGGCCACGGGGTATTCGATGCCGGCCGCGCCTTCGCGGAACAGCCGTGCCTGCGGGTCCCAGGTCCGTGTCAGGTACGGGTTGGTGCCGCGGTAGGCGGTGAGCTCGGTGCCGGCCGAGATGCCCGAGTAGCGGGTGCGGACCCTCAGGTGTCCGGCGGGAAGTTCGGCTCTGGCCTGCTCGGTCACCTCGACCTGAAGGGGGCCGGTGAATTGGACGACGCGTTCCACGGAGGGCTCCGGAGGGGGTTGCTGATGCGGTTGCGTCGACAATAACCCTGTCTTATGTCTTGTCAACCAGCAAAAGTGATGCTGTGATGCGTCTTCAGTAGACGTAAGTCGGAACGAGGACAGGCAATGCGCACCAAAAGCCGGCGATCGATGGCGATCGCGGTGGGCATCACGGCAGCCTTGGGTCTGGGGCTGCTCACGGGCTGCGCCAGCAGCACGGGGCCCGCGAAGCCCGACCGTGAGATCACGGTCTGGTCACAGGAGAATCTCCCGGACCGCGTCGCCGCGACGCAGAAGATCATCAAGGGGTTCGAGCAGAAGACCGGCATCAAGGTCCATCTCGTCGGGGTCGACGAGGGCCAGATGCCGCAGCTGATCATGTCGGGAGCCGCCTCGGGCACGCTGCCGGACGTCATCGGCGCCGCCCCCATGGGCCAGGTCTGGCAGATGTACAGCAACGGCCTGCTCAACACCGAGATACCCCGGCAGATCATCGATGAGCTGGGGAAGAAGACCTTCAACGCCAACGCGCTGAAGCTGACCTCGGACGGCGCCACCAGCCTCGGCGTGCCCTCCAGCGCCTGGCTGCAGCTGCTGGTCTACCGCAAGGACCAGCTCGAGCAGAAACACCTCGCGGCCCCGGACACCTACGCCCGGGCGCTCGCCGCGGCCAAGGCGCTGACCGCCAAGGGCCACTACGGCATCTCCGCGGCCACCGACCCCTCGGACGCGTTCACCTCGCAGAGCTTCGAGAGCCTCGCCCTCGCCGACGACTGCCAGCTGGTCGACGCCAAGCGCGAGGTCGCCCTCGAATCCCCGCAGTGCCAGACCGCGTTCAAGACCTACGACCAGCTCGCCCGCGCCTACGGCGCCCCGGGCACCCAGACCGTGGACTCCACCCGCGCCACCTACTTCGCGGGCCAGTCCTCCATGGTCATCTGGTCCTCGTTCCTGCTGGACGAACTGGCCGGCCTGCGCAAGGACGCCCTGCCCAGCTGCCCGCAGTGCAAGGACGACCCGCGCTACCTCGCGGGCAACAGCGGCATCACCACCGCGATGCAGGGCCCCGACGCCTCCGGCCCGGCCCAGTTCGGCGAGATCACCTCATGGGTGACCACCAAGACCGCCGAGACGGCGGCCTCCCGCGAGTTCATCGAGTACATGATGAACACCGGGTACGAGTCCTGGTTCGGCATGGCCCCCGAGGGCATGATCCCCGTCCGCACGGGCACCGCCGCACAGCCCGAGCGCTACCTCGACGCCTGGCGCCACAGCACCATCGGGGTCGACACCAAGAAGCCCTTCGACCAGGTCTACCCCCCGGAGCTGCTCAACCAGCTCGCGGCCGGAGTCAGCGACATGCGGCGCTGGGGCATCACCCAGGGCGAGGGCGCGCTCGTCGGCGCCACCAACGGCGAACTGCCCGTGCCGAAGGTGATCGGCGCCATGACCAGCGGCCAGATCTCGCCCTCCGAGGCGGCCCACGAAGCCGACGACGAAGTCGCCGCCCTGCAGAAGTCCCTCCAGTAGCCGCCCCCCTGCACGTCGCGAAGGTCCCCTCATGACAACAGCCCCAGCCGGTACACGACAGCGCCGTCACACCGGCGGCAAACCCCCCGAGCGGCCCGGCGAAGACGGCCGCCGCCCGATGACCGCGAGCCGCCGCGCCAACCGCGCCGGCCTCGCGTTCGTCTCCCCCACCTTCGTGGTCGTCCTCGTGGTGGTGATCCTGCCCATCCTGTGGACCATCCTGCTGGCGTTCCAGCACGCCAAGCTGGTCGACATCCAGGGCATGGGCCTGTTCAGCAACTGGACCCTGGACAACTTCGACCAGGTCTTCGCCTCGGCCGGCTTCTGGTCCAGCCTGGGCACGACCCTGCTGTACACCGTCGGCGCCACCTTCGGCTCCGTCTCCCTGGGCCTGGTCGCCGCCCTCGCCCTGCGCAGGCCGTTCCGCGGCCGCGGCCTGCTGCGCGCGGCGATGCTGCTGCCCTACGTCGCCCCCGTCGTCGCCGTCTCCTTCGTCTGGGAAGTGGCGCTCAGCCCCCAGTACGGCGTGGTCAACAACTGGGGCCAACGCCTGTTCGGCTGGGACGACCCCATCGCCTTCCTGTCCACCCGCGCCTACGAAGTCGACCTGCTGGGCCTGCACTTCGACATCCCGCTCGCACTGCTGACCGTCATCGCCTTCGAGACCTGGCGCTACTTCCCCTTCGCGTTCCTGTTCATCCTGGCCCGGCTGCAGGCGGTGCCCGACGGCCTGGAGGAGGCCGCCCTGGTGGACGGCGCGACCCCCACCCAGCGCTTCCGCCACATCCTGCTGCCCCAGCTGATGCCCGTCATCGCCCTGCTGTGCGTGCTGCGCTTCATCCTGACCTTCAACAAGTTCGACGACGTCTACCTGCTGACCGGCGGCGGCGCCGGCACCGACGTCGCGGCCGTACGGGTCTACGACTTCCTCACCGCCCGCTACGACGTGGGCGCCGCGGCCGCCCAGGCACTGGTCCTGGCCGTCGCACTCATGATCCTGATGGGTCTCTACTTCAAGTTCTTCGCCAACAAGGTCCAGGAGGAGTCGTGATGAGCCGCGCCCAGTTCGAGGAGAGGTTCTTCGGCGTCCTGCGCTGGTTCGTCATCGCGTTCCTCGCGGTGATCACGGTGGTGCCCTTCTACTACATGCTGCTGCTGTCGCTGAAGCCCATCGACGCACTGCTGCTCGACCCGGGCTCCCTGTGGGTGTCGACCAAGGACTTCACCCTGTCCACCTACCGCGACGTGCTGCGCTCCACCGACGACGGCGGCCAGGGCTTCCTCGGGTTCCTGCTCAACTCCGCGCTGGTCTCGCTGGGCACCGTCGTGCTGACGCTGGCGGCCGCGGTGCCCGGCGCCTACGCGATCAGCCGGCTGAAGTTCTTCGGCCACCGCCAGGTCAGCGCCCTCTTCCTCGCCGTCTACCTCTTCCCGGCGACCCTGCTGGCCGTCCCGCTGTTCGTCGTCTTCGCCAAACTGCACCTGTCCTCCAGCCTGGTCGGGCTCGCCATCGTCTACGTCGCCCAGACCGTGCCGGTGGCCATCTACATGCTGAAGAACTACCTCGTCACCATTCCCTACTCGATCGAGGAGGCGGCCGCCCTCGACGGCCTCAGCCGGCTGCAGACCCTGCGCAGGGTGATCCTGCCGCTGGCCCTGCCCTCCCTGATGGCGACCGGCCTGTACGTTTTCATGATCGCCTGGAACGAGTTCCTGTTCGCCCTGCTCTTCCTGGCCGCCGACCCCGGCAAGTGGACGGTGCCGCTGGGCCTGGCCCAGCTGTCCAACGGCGTCGAGGTGCCCAAGACCGTCCTGATGGCCGGTTCGGTGGTCCTGACGATCCCCGTGATAATCCTGTTCTTCGCCGCCGAGCGACTGCTGACCGAGGGCCTCACCAGCGGTGCCGACAAGAGCTGAGACCATGGGGGAACCGATGCTGACACCGACGCAGATCAGCGCGGGCGAGCTGCTGCAGCTCATCCGCGGGGGCCGCGCGAACACCCGCGCCGATCTGCAGCGGATCACCGGGCTGTCCCGCTCGACCGTCGGCCAGCGGCTGGACCTCCTCAACCAGGCGGGCTGGCTCAAGCACGTCGCCGGCTCCTCGACAGGCGGCCGCCCCTCCCAGCAAATCGTCTTCGACCCCCGGCACGCCTCGGTCATCGCCGTCGACCTCGAGATCAAGCACGCCCGGGCCGCGGTCCTCGATCTCGGCGGCACCATCCTCGCCGAGACCACCGCACCGCTGGACATCACCGAGGGACCGGAGACGGTCCTGGACCAACTGGCCCGCTGGTTCCCGGACCTGATCGCCGCCGCAGGCGTGGACGCCGCCCACGTCTGCGGGATCGGGCTGTCCGTCCCCGGCCCCGTGGAGTGGGAGACCGGCCACGTCATCGAACCCCCGATCATGCCCGGCTGGGACCGGTACCCCATCCGGGAGCGCCTGCAGCGGGCCTACGCCGAACACGTGGGCCCCAGCACGGAGGACGGGCCGGTCCCGGTGTTCGTCGACAACGACGCCAACCTCATGGCGCTGGCCGAGCACCAGGCCAACCACCGCGACTGCTCCGCCTTCGTCCTCGTGAAGGTCTCCACCGGCATAGGCGCCGGTGTCGTCGTGGACGGCAGGGTGTTCCGCGGCATCGACGGCGGCGCCGGCGACATCGGCCACATCCGTCTGCACGACCGCTCCGACGTCCTGTGCCTGTGCGGCTCCCACGGCTGCCTGGGCGCCGTGGCCAGCGGCCGGGCCCTGGCCCGGGACCTGACCGCGCTCGGCACCCACGCCGCCTCCGCCTCCGACGTCCAGCGCCTGCTCGCCGACGGCCACCCGGACGCCCTGCGAATGGCCCGCGAGGCCGGACGCCGGGCGGGCGAGGTCCTGGTGACCGTGGTCAGCCTCCTCAACCCCGGCGTCCTCATGATCGCCGGCGAGCTGTGCGGCGCCCCCTTCATGACCGGCGTCCGGGAACTGCTCTACCAGCGCGCCTTCCCCCGTGCCACCGCCAACCTCCAGGTCGTCACCTCCCGCCTGGGCGACCACGCGGGCGTCATCGGGGCGGCCGCCATGGTCGTCGAGATCCTCTACTCCCCCGAGCGCGCCGAAGCCCGCCTCAACCGCCTCGCCGCCTGAACCCGGCCCCCGCACAGCGCCGCGCCCGTCCGCGGCAGCCGACGAGGGGCGCCGAACAGCCGCTCACGCGGCCCCTCGTACAGACAGGAACACCGTGATCGTCACCACTGCCGCCCCCTGGACGCAGCGGCCCGTCGAGGTCGGCCTCGTGGGCGCCGGACCCTGGGCCCGGGCCATGCACGCCCGGATGCTCGCCGCCGGACCCGAGACCCGCCTGGCCGCGGTGTGGGCCCGGCGCACCGAAGCCGCACACGAGACCGCCGCACCGCACCACGCACACGTCGCCGCCTCCTTCGACGAACTCCTCGACCGCTGCGAGGCCGTGGCGTTCGCCGTGCCGCCCGCCGTACAGGCCGAACTCGCGCCCCTGGCCGCCCGCCGGGGCAAGGCGGTGCTGCTGGAGAAGCCGCTCGGCCCCGACCTGGCGGCCGCGCAGCGCGTCGCCGACGCCGTCCTCGACGCCGGCGTGGTCTCCCAGCTCGTTCTGACCAAGCGCTACCACCCCGTCACCGACGCCTTCCTCGAGGCGGCACGCGCCCGCGAGGTCACCGGCGCACGCTCCTGCTACCTGCACGGCGCGTTCCTCGGCGGCGACTTCGCCACCGGCTGGCGCCTCGAACACGGCGCGCTGCTCGACCTCGGCCCGCACCTGCTCGACCTGCTCGACATCGCCGTCTCCCCCATCACCGCCATCCGCTCCACCGGCGATCCCCGCCGCTGGATCGAGCTCACCCTGGAACACGCCAACGGAGCCGTCAGCCAGGCCTCCCTGTCCGGTTCCGTCACCGTGGACCGCGCGCTCACCCGCGTCGAACTCTTCGGCCCCCAAGCCCCGTTGACCTACGACACCGCCGAGATCGACCACGAGGAGTGCTGGCCGATCCTGCGCCGCACCTTCGCCACCGCCGTACGCGCCCACCAGCCGACCGACCTCGACGCCGCCCGCGGCCTGTACCTGCAACGCCTCATCGAGCAGGCGGCCCGGGCGACGCGCTGAGAGCCGGGCTGGGGCCGTCGTCCCGCACCCGTTGACGCCGGGTGAGGGCGCGTCAGCCCTGCCGGCAGGGCGCCCCCTCGCTCAGCCGTCCAGAAGAAGCCGGCTCTCCCGTGCGGCGTCGAGAAAACCCTCGTAGCGGAACTCGCCGATCCGTGCTCTGTTGCGGCTTCTCGGCGATTCCGGACGGACGATCGTGAAGGGGTGCAGGAGCCGGGCGTTGCGCACGAGTTCAGCCCCCGACGCACAGCGCTGGGCGTGCGACAGGGAGAGTCCGGCCGTCGCTCCGACGGGCGTGGCGAGAAAGGTCGGGCAGCCTATGAGCGCCTCTCCTTTGGAGACGCCCGCCGCACTGTCACTGATCACCACATCGACCCTGACTCCGGTCCGCTCGGCCAGCCGCGCGGCGAACACGTGAGCCGCGCGGTTGGGATCGGACGGCCCGAGGATGTACTCGGATTCCGCCTCGCCGCGGTCCAGCATGATCACATCACGCATGCCGGAGCCGGGAAAGGCGGTGCTCAGGGTGGCGCGAAGGGCCTCACGCCGCTCCGCCGTGCCGGTCTCGGGCGCCGCGGCCAGCCGCACGACCCGCCGCTGCCCCAGGGAAACGACCTTGGACGCCACGACGACGATATCGCCGTCCTCGCCGTCCGCCACCGCGGCCACAAGACGCCCGCCCAGCGGATCGTCCCCGGGACGGACGGGCGCGGACGCGACCGGCACCATGACACGGGTGATCCCGCTGCCCGCGCCCATGGCCGCGGCCATGCCCTTCAGGCACTGCCCCAGCATCTCAAGATCCTCGCGCTCCACCCTAGGTCAGCCCCCGGGCCTGTATGTCGACCCCGTCGCCCACGAAAGGGCGGTCCGTGATGGATCGCGTCGTGTAGTCCTGCGATGTGAAATGGCAACGGGTGCCGGATTTTTCGTCGTACGCCGAAAGGTGAAGTACGAGATGGGCGCCCGGGAATCTCGCGAGCAGTTGCTCGAGAGGGATCGGCGGATCCTGGTTCAGGCATTCGCGGACGGCGGCAGGAAGACCGCGCACCTGAAGCGGGTCGATACCGTCGGTCTTGATGGTGATCACACGGGATCTGCCGGGAGACAGCTTCGGGAGCGGCACGTCCAGCGTTCTCAGAGTGGCCAGTTTCGTATTTCCGTTGGAGCCCGCGTCAGGCAACTTCAGCAGGCATACCGCGCTGAAATCCACGGCGGCACGACGGCCCGCGTTCATGATTTTCACGCGATATTTCACGGGACCGCCGGGAAGGCGCGCCTTGCTGATGGAGGAGGACCAGACGACCTTCGGCGCCAGGCCCTTGGTGAGCCAGATCCAAAAGAGATACGACGAAGCGATGCCGGTGACGACGGCGAGCGATGAGGAGACAGCGAATTCTGTCACGGTGACCCACTGTATCGGCCCTGCCACAACGGAACGCTGAATACCTCCGGAGCGCTGTGTACGTGCCCCCAGAGGCCTCGCTCCCCGAAGGACTCGCCGTGGTCCGCGGTGACTATGAAGTCGAATTCCCCCGGAAGGATGCCGAAGAGGCCGCGCAGCTTCGCGTCCACGAGGGACAGCGCGGCCTGCTGGCATTCCCGCAATTCGATCATTAGCTGCTCGAACCGCGGGTCGCCGAAGACCGGGGCCTTGGCGTTCCTGGCGTGCGCGTACCGGCGTTGCAGCCGCAGGGTCGCGTCGGGAGCGGCGTACGGGGCATGTGTTTCCGCCGCGTTGACGAACAGGAGCCAGGGCTTCGGCGGTGCCGGGAGGGCCGAGACGAGTTCCTGAGGATGGGAGAGGGCGAAATCCGGCGCCTCCCAGGCCGGTAAATCGTTGTCCTCCGGACAGTAGGCGGGTCCCCAGTAGAAGAACTGGTCGAATCCCTGGCGGAGTTGCTCTCCCGCGAACCAGCGCACGCCTCCCGCGCCAACCGTGCGATAGCGGCATCGCCGAAGGCCGTCGACCATGTTCGCCCCTGTCGAGAACCCGCGTCCACGGCTCTTCAGCAGACCGGGCCTGCGGGCTGTCGGCAGATATCGCAGGGCGGAGGGCGACTCAAGATTTCGGCCACGGTCCACGAGCGGGAAGTAGCCCGAGAACAGCGCGATATGGGCGGGAAGCGTGAAGCTCGCATGAGCGAGGGCCGGTTTGAGGTCGGCCAAGGAGTCGAGAAAAGGAGTGGCGGCCTGCGACGCGCTGTCGTACCTGCAACTGTCCAGCGTCACGATCAGTAGCGAACGAGTTTCCTCGCGCTGCACCATTTCCCCCTCCCTGATTGGTGCTCCCGTCCCAGGCGCAGTCAGGTCCGCGCGCAACCGCTGCTCATGAGATTGTCCTCTCCCCGGCGGGGGTAAACATGCGCCACCCTCCGGAAGGGAGACCCTCCTTGTGCGACCGCCGAACCCGATTGGCGGTGTTCATGATTGCGGCCGAGCGGGGAATCGGCCGGGGACGCCGCGGTGGTACGCGCCCCGGCCACCGTTTCCCGGAGCTGACGCGTTCTCACCCGGCGAAACGTGGTGATCGCGGGTGTCCGCGACGGCACGGACGGGCCGGGACCGCCGTCACCGGCCGGGCTCTCTGCATCCCCTGTGCCTGCTCGCGGTCCTGGGCCGGGGCGGCCGACCGCCTCGGCCGGCATCGCCCGGTGCACGGCGGACACTCCCGCCGCAGCACGGACGCGGATCGGAAAACCCTGCTTCCGTGCCGGGCCGCGGTGACGGCTCCCCTCTGCCGCCGGGCCCTCGGCCCGGGTCGGCGCAGCCGCCGGCCTGTCGAAGACTGCCGCAAGGCCCGCGCGCCGGTTTTCCTCGGCCCCGGTGGTTCCTCTCGGCGGCGTTCGCCCGTTCCGGCATGCGCCCGTTCCGGCATGCGCCCGTTCCGGCATGTGTGTGGGTGGCGCGGGGGAATGCGGGGTGGCACGTGCCGTGTCGTCGGCTCCGGTTCGGGCGGGAGACGGTAGACGGTTCGGTGTGACTGTCGGGTGACGCCAGGAGGTGGCGGATGCGGGTGGGACTGCACGCGCTCGGCATCGGTGACGGTGCCCGTCCGGAGGTCGTCCGGGCGGTGGCCACGGCCGCGGAGACGCACGGCTTCGCGAGACTGTGGTGCGGGGAACACGTGGTGCTCGTGGACGAGCCCGTCTCCCGGTACCCCTATTCCGCCAACGGCCGGATCGCGGTGCCCTCGGACGCGGACTGGCTGGACCCGCTGCTCGCCCTGAGCTTCGCGGCGGCGGTCACCAGCCGGATCGGACTCGCCACCGGCGTGCTCCTGCTGCCCGAGCACCACCCGGTCGTGGTCGCCAAACAGGCCGCCACCCTCGACATGCTCTCGGCCGGGCGCTTCACCCTCGGTGTCGGCGCCGGCTGGTCGGCCGAGGAGTTCGCCGCGCTCGGCGTGCCCTTCGCCGGGCGCGGGCGGCGCACCGAGGAGTACCTCGCCGCGATGCGCACCGTCTGGGCCGAGGATCCGGCTTCCTTCGCCGGGGAGTTCACCCGCTTCGCCGCGATCCGGGTCAATCCCAAGCCGCTGCGCGGCGGACGGCTCCCGGTCGTGGTCGGCGGCAACAGCGACGCCGCCCTGCGCCGGGCGGTCGCGTCCGGCGACGGCTGGTACGGCTTCAACCTGCCGGTGGCCGACGTCCGCTCGCGCGTCGCCGTGCTCGCCGACGAGTGCGCCCGGCGCGGCCGCGCCCTCGACGAGCTGACCGTCGCCGTCTCGCTGAGCGACGGCACCCCCGAGCAGCTGCCCGACCTCGCCGCGGCCGGCGTCACCGAGGTCGTGGTCGTCGGCGCGCCGCCGCCCGATCCCGGCGCGGCGGCCGCCTGGACCGCGGAACTCGCCCGGACATGGGGCGCGCGCGAGGAGTGACCCGGCTCCGCCAGGGCCGGGGCGCCCGCTGATGGCCGGGCTGAGCCCTCGACAACGGCTTCCAGGTTCCGGTCACTGCGGAGGGACTAGGCTGTCTCTTGCGTCAGAGCGGGCCGAAACCGACTGTGGAGAGTGCGAGGCTGAGAGCCATGAGCGAAGGGCTGTCGGGCACTGCGATCCCGTCCCGCTGGGCTCCGGCCGAGGCTCAGCTGCCTCATGACCTTGCGGAACTCGTCGGACCGACCCAGGGGACTGTCAGGCTTCCGCTGCATCTGGCCTGGTCCGGGCTGCGCGTATTCGATCTCGGCGACGAGAAGCTGCTGCTGGGTATGTACCGGATCGTCCTGCTCAACGGCAGCTACGAGGACTACACCCACTACCTCGACGCCGCACAGCTGGTAGCCCGCTGGCCCGTACTGCGCAAGATGCTGGGCCGCGGTGTACGCACCACCTGGGAAAACCGCTTCACGCAGTTGCGATCGGCGTCCGCCGCGTGACTCTGTCCGGCCTGCCCGACCACCACCGCCGCCTGCTGCGCGACGCCCTCACCGCCGGACACCCCTACGGCCTCGCGCTGATGGGCGGCTATGCGGTCCAGGCGCACGGCATCGTTCACCGCCCCAGCCAGGACCTCGACTTCGCCACCGAGCACCCGGCATCCATGCGGGAGATCACCGACCAGCTCGTCCGGTCCCTCAGCAGCCGGGGCTGGCGCATCACTGTCATCGACGTGGCCCCGCTCAAGGCACGCTTCCTCGCCATCGACCCGGCCACGGAAGCCACCTGCGAAGTGGATCTCCTCAAGGAGGTCCTCTGGCGCCCTCCCGTCATGCTGGACATCGGACCGGTGCTCGCCCTGGATGACCTCATCGGCACGAAAGTACGCGCTCTCGGAGACCGCGGTCTCGCCCGCGACGCCATCGATGTCCACGCTGCCCGCCACCTCTATACCATCCCGCAGCTGGAAAACCTCGCAGCCAGACGCCCAGAAGAGTTCGACCTCCACGAACTCCACGACCGGCTGGAAAGCCTGGAGTGGATCAGCGACGCCGAATTCGAAGCCTATGGAATGGACGCCGCTCACATCGCCGAACTCCGCCACTGGGCCCAAAAGTGGCTGGAGGATCTTGCGCAGCGGCTCGCCGAGCCCTATCAAGAGTTCGACCAGTAGCAATCCGCCTCGAACACGCAAAAGCACCTGCCGCGCAAGGGGTAACTGGAGTGCTCACCTTCGCCCTTCAGCCGCGCGGGTGCCCACCGAGATTCGGCCAGACGACAGGGCCGCGACTGGAATCAGCCACACGATGGGTACGGGTACGTACCCGTGCATCGTGCCTTTCGTGTGTTCTGCCGGCTGCCGGGTCGGCGTCCCCGCGCAAGGAGTTGTCCGTGAAACCGCTGCGGCGAACCCGGTTACCGGGAACGGTCCGGCCGGTCGCGCGAGCGGTCCTGCTGACCGCTTGGGTGTGGGGAACTCCCCCGCGCTGCAACCGGAGCGAAGAACTGCTGCACAGGAGCGCGGGATACGTCATCGGCGGGCTGGTCGATCGCACTGCCGGTGTTCCCGGCGGGTGGCTGTCCCTGCGGGGAGAGGACCTGCCCGGTTCGGCGGGATGTCACGCCGTGCGCGGAGGCGGTCAACGGGGGAAGCGGGCGGTGGGGGAAGCGGCGGCGACGTTCATGTCGCGGAGCGGGCCTTGGCCGTCTTCGGCGTCACCAGCTGTGGCCTGTGGCGGTGGCGGTCGGAGTGTCTTCGTCTCGGGTGCAGTGGTCGTCCCGGTGCGGGCGCGGACCGCCGTGGAACGCGCGAGCGGGGGTCCCGGTCGGCCGGGGGTGCGGGGCGGGGGTGCCGTGTGGACAGGCGCCAGCGTCCCGGACCGTTGCGGCTCGGGGCGGGTCAGCTGTGGCTCTGGGCCCACTCGACCTGGTCCTCGTACCAGCGGGCGGCGGTGATCCCGTGCCCCGATGCCGCGGCGTCGGCGACCTGGTCCTCGTGCCACTGGACGGTGGTGACGACGTGCCCCGCCGCGGTGGCTTCGGCGACCTGGTCCTCGTGCCACTGGACGGTGGTGACGTTGTGGCGGCCGAGGTCCTCAGCGGCGGAGACGGAGACCGAGGACACGTACTGGGCGTGCTGCACGGGCATCGAGGTGGTGGCCGCCGACGCCGAGCCGCCGGTGCCGAGGAGGGCTCCGCCGGCCAGTGCCACGGAGGCGAGTGCGATCGAGAGGCGCTTGGTCATGCTGTTCATGGTCTTTCCCCTTACGAGACTGCCGCGGTTTCGCCGGGCCGGCGGTGCCGCTTCCTTATGGACCGAGATCCGGGGATCCCGGGTCAGTCGGCCTTTCCACGAGATCATCCGGAGGGGTGCCTCATGTTCGGCCTCCGCCACCGTACCCGAGGGGTGCCTCATGTTTGCGGTGACGCTCATCACAGCAGGTCGGAGCAGGCAAGATTGCGATCGAAAACGCGCGAGATCGCAATTCGAGGGGGGCCTCATGTTACCGTTTGAGCCATGAGCCACCAGCACGGTCTGCCCGCGAACGAGACACCGGTGAAGCCCCTGCGCCGGGACGCACAGCGCAACAGGGACGCGATCGTGGCCGCCGCCCGCACGGCCTTCGCCGAGCAGGGCCTCGGCGCGTCACTGGAGGGCATCGCCCGTGAGGCCGGTGTCGCGATCGGCACGCTCTACCGTCACTTCCCCACCCGGCTCGACCTGGTCGAATCGCTCTTCAACGCGAAGTACACGGAGCTGCTCACCGCCGCGGAGGAAGCCGTGGCCATGGACGACGCCTGGGAAGGGTTCTGCCGCTACCTGGAGAAGCTCTGTGAGCTGCAGGCCTGCGACCGCGCCTTCAACGACCTGATCTCGGCGCGGCTGCCTCTGCACGCGGCCGGCCGGGAGATGTACGAACGTGCCAAGGAACTCAGCAACCTGCTCCTGCACAACGCCCAGGAACAGGGCAGCCTGCGCGGTGACGTCACCGCGCAGGACATCGCCTTCGTGATCTGGTCCCAGGCGGGAATCATCCAGGCCACCCGCACCATCGCCCCCCGGGCCTGGCGCCGCCATCTCTATCTGATGCTCGACGCCTTCCGCGCCGGGTGCGCGCACGAGCTGCCCGAGCCTTCCCTGACCAGTGAGCAGGTCGACGAGACCCTCGTCAGTCTCAAGTGTCCCGACGAGGACTGCCGCGAACTGTGCTGACCGCACGCGCCTTCCCGGCGAACCCGGGAGGTGCGCCGGGGGTCAGCGGTCGAGGTGGAAGGTGAGGTGGCGCTCCGTGGTGCCGGCCGGGACGGTGTGGACGTAGCCTCCGGCCGCGCGGTAGGCGCCTGAGCCGCCGGTGACGGCCACGTCGACCGCCGAGGGGGCGGGCAGGTGCAGGAGCGCCTGGCCGGCGATCTGCCCCTGGGGCAGGGCGAAGGTGCCCACGCACTGCAGGGCGTCGGGGCCGGTGTGGATGTAGGTGCACACCACGCTGTGGTCGCCGACCTTCTTGCCGTCGCGGTACAGGTCCTCGGCGATGACGAGCTGGTCGCCGAGGCTGGTCCCCTTCTTGCCCAGGTCGACGGTCGCGGACTGGGTCTGTTTGGCGACCAGTCGGATGACTTCCGTGCGGTGGTGGCCCCGGTGGTGGGTGTCGAGGGTGTCGGCCGATGCCAGCGGGGCGCCGGCGAGGAGTGCGGCGGCGGTCACGCCGGCGGCCGGGACGAGAGTGCGGAAGCTGATCTTGCGCATGGGGAGGGATCCTTCGCGGTCTTTCGGTGGGGGGACGGCACCAGGGGGCGGCTGCGGGTCCGTGTGCGGACGCCGTGCGCGGCAGGGGCCGGTCTGCGATCACGCCACGTCGGCTCTGACGGGCTGGATACCGACAAACTACATAAACCTTGTGCACGAGTAAAGAGTGGACATTTATCTTTTGTGAAAGTCTCATGTCGCTGCCGTGTGCCGCGGGTCCCTGCGCGGCGCTCTCAGATCCCGGGTGTCGCTCCCGCCCGGGGCCGCAGGTAGACCGTCCGGGTCACGGTGAAGCAGACCGCGTACGCGGCCAGGAACGCCCAGTAGGGCGCGTCGCCGCAGGCGTCGACACGGCGACCGGGAAACACTGGCGGCATCGGGCGCCCGGGCCGCCTCAGCCGTGGGATGTCGAGCGGTCCAACGGCTCCTGCGCGCGTTCAGCGGGATCTCACCCCGCTTCCGACTCCGCCGCCACCTGCTCACCGCCCCGACCGCCGCGCCGAAACGACCGTCTGCTTCGCCGCCTGGGACCGCGTCAGCGAAGTCGTCGGCGCGGCCGCAACGGCCTGACCCAGATGGCACCCGAGCCGACCTCGCCCTGGCACGCCGTCAGGTGAAGTGTCACGGCAGTGGCCTTCTGCCACGGCCTTGAAAGGAACCGGCCGCCGCCGGACAGGACAGGTTGTGAATTCCATGACGGAACAGGAGACGCGCAGGAACCGGCAGGCGCGCTTCGAGGGACTGGCGCATGTCGTGGCGCATCCGCTGCATCAGTATCTGCTGCGACGGACGAACCCCGACGTGGTCGAGGACGTCTTGTCGGAGACGATGCTGGTGCTGTGGCGCCGCATCGACGATGTGCCCGGGCTCAATGCCGGTTCCACGCCCGATCCCGACGACGTGCTGCCGTGGTGCTACGGAGTGGCACGAGGCTGTCTGTCCAATGCCCGGCGCGCTGACGGACGCAGGCTCCGCCTGGTGGAGCGGCTGATCCGGGTGCAGCAGCCCTCTGCGGCCATGGCCGCCGATCACGGCGACCTGCATGCCGCGCTCGATGGCCTCGGTGAACTGGACCGCGAGTTGGTGCGGCTGTGGGCGTGGGAGGGTCTGGCACCGAGTCAGATCGCGGAAGTGACCCTGCTCACCCCCAACGCGGTGAGCATCCGGCTCCACCGGGCGAAGAAGAAACTCGCCGCGCGGTTGATGTCGACGCGAAAGAAGGCCGAGCGGTCCGGACACAAGACAGATGAAGGAAGGAGCAGTCAGTGAATGACGACCAGCTGCTGGCCCGGCTGAGGGCTGCGGACCCGGCACTGACCTCAAGAGCTCCGCTGCCCGACATCAACCGTCTTGTGGAGGCTGCTTTGAACACGGACACCGCTGCCCAGCCGGAGAAGACCGCGGCCGGCATCACCGCTCGCCCGGCAAAGCCCGGCACCGGACGGGGACGCCGACGTCACCTGGCACTCGCAGCGGCTGCCGGTCTGCTGATGCTCGCAGGCGGCATCGCAGGAGCGGTCATGGCGAACAGCGACAGCGGTAGCTCGTCCGCGTCCGGCCCGCTGACTCTCACCGCCGAAAGCGGTGGTGCCCAGGCCCGGTGCATCGAACCGGTCCCCGACCGGCTGCGCAAGTACCCGACGCTCTTCGAAGGAACGGTCACCTCCGTCAAGGGCTCCTCGGTCCACTTCCGTGTCGATCACTGGTTGATCGGTGGTGACGGGGACACGGTGCGGCTCGACAGGGACGCCGACGAGCCGGAGAGCCTGACGTTCCTGGTCGGAGAGCACTACATTGTGGCCGCCACCAAGGACGGCACCGTCCCGCAGTGCGGCGCGAACATGGTTTCGGACGAGACCCGGAGCACGTTCCGTAAGGCGTACGAAAAGTAGCCTCCCCGCCCCGCTCCCTGCGCTTCGGTACCAGAGGTACTATCGGTACCATGTCTCATCCCAAGGCGATGAACCTGCGCTTTCCCGATGCGGCCCAGCGCGCCGCGATCGAGGCCGCCGCGCGGCAGGAAGGTGTCAGCCTGCAGGAGTACATCCTGTCCGCTGCCTACGCTCGCGCCACTGCCGTGGAAGAGCGCTTCCTCAGCGCGTTCAGGGAATCGATGTCCCGCAGCGGCGACGCGTTCGACCAGGGAGGCGGCGCAGCCGGTTCCGGCGTGCAGCAGCGCGCCGCGGAGCTGGAGGCACGGCGCGAGCTTGAGGAGCAGCAGGAGCGGGGCCAGGCCGCGTGACGCAGGACCGTCCGCACCGCCCGCTCGACGTGGCCTTCTTGTTGCACGCCGCGGAATTGCTGCCCGGTGATCCGCAGGTTGACGACTTCGGCCCGCTCTACGCCGCGGCCGCCCGTGTCAATGCCCATGCCCTGGAGCGCGACATCTACGGCTCCCTGTATCTCAAGGCGGCCGCGCTGCTCCAGACGCTGGTGAAGCTGCCGTGTCTGGAGCACTCCAACGAGTCCTTCGCCTGGCACTCCGCGGAGGCCTACCTGGCCTTGAACGGGTGCCTGCTCGACTATCCGCCCAAGGAGGCGGTCTCCCTGGTGCGGGATGCCGCATCCGGAGTCATGGGAGTCGGTCTGATCGGTCGCCGGCTGCGTGCCTGGAGCGTTTCCTGACCCGCCGGTCACGGGGATCCGAAGGGGGGCGTTCGGCGCGCTGTCAGATCCCGGGTGTCGCTCCTGCCCGGGGGCGCAGGTAGACCGTCCAGGTCACGGTGAAGCAGATCGCGTACGCGGCCAGGAACGCCCAGTAGGCCGCGTCGCCGCTGGCGCCGGTCAGGAATGCCTGGCGGAAGGCGATGTTCACCAGTACTCCGCCGAACGCGCCGATCGCGCCGGCCAGTCCGATCAGTGCCGAGGCGCGCCGGTGGGCGTCGCGCTGCGCCGTGCGCGGGTGGGTTCCGGCTGCCACCGCGAGGTGTGCCCTGGCCTGGAAGATCGCGGGGATCATCTTGTAGGTGGAGCCGTTGCCGATCCCGCTCAGGACGAACAGGGCGATGAAGCCGGCCAGGAACAGCGCCAGGGAGTGGCGGTGGGAGGCGAGGAGCACCATGCCGGTGCCCGCGGCCATCGCGGCGAAGGTCCACAGTGTCACGGTGGCGCCGCTGTAGCGGTCCGCCATCTTCCCGCCGAGCGGGCGTACCAGGGAGCCCAGCAGGGGGCCGAGGAAGGTCAGGTATGCGGCCTTGACGGGGGTGTCGAACTGGTCGTGGAACTGGACCTGCAGGACCTGTCCGAAGGCGAAGCCGAATCCGATGAACGAGCCGAAGGTGCCGATGTAGAGCAGGGACATGACCCAGCTGTGCGGTTCGCGGGCCACGTCGCGCAGGGCGCGCCGGTCGTTCTTCAGTGGTGTCAGGTTGTCCATCTTCAGGGCCGCGCCCAGGGCTGCCAGGACGATCAGTGGGAGGTAGAGGAGGGGTATGAGCCGGGGGTGGGCCGCGCCTGCCGTCGCCAGCACCAGGAGGCCGATGAGCTGCACCACGGGAACGCCGAGGTTGCCGCCGCCGGCGTTGACGCCGAGTGCCCAGCCCTTGAGGCGCTGCGGATAGAAGGCGTTGATGTTCGCCATCGAGGAGGCGAAGTTGCCGCCGCCGACGCCTGCCACGCAGGCCACGGCCAGCAGTGTGCCGTACGGGACGCCGGGCCGCAGTACGAGGGCGGTGAGGAGGGTGGGGAGCAGCAGCAACAGGGCGCTGAACACGGTCCAGTTGCGGCCGCCGAAGCGCGCCACCGCGAAGGTGTACGGCAGGCGCAGCACGGCGCCGAGGGCGGTCGGCACCGCGGTGAGGGTGAACTTGCCCGCCGCGTCGATGTGGTACTCGGGTCCGAGGAAGAGCACCAGTACCGACCACAGGCTCCACACCGAGAAGCCGATGTGTTCGGACAGGACGGAGAAGAGCAGGTTGCGGCGTGCGATCCGGGCGCCGGTGTGTTCCCAGAACGTCTCGTCCTCGGGGCGCCAGTCGGTGATGGTGTGCGCAGGGGCGGTGTCCGCGGTCGTGCTGGTGTGGGCGGCGGTGTCTTCGGCCGCGTTGTCGGTTCCGACGGCAGTGCTCATCAGGTCTCACCCGCTGGTTCGTGAGGGGGTAGGTGGTGGCGTCCGACGTTAGGAGCGGCGGGTTTCGCGGGCCGGCGTGGTGGCGCTCGGGCGTGCTACGGCTCGCGCACGCCCGCCGCGGCCGGCTGTGAGGGGGCGCGTGTGGTCGCGCGTACTGGCCAGACCCGCAGGACGGCGGGGGTGCCGTCGGGGGCGGTGGGTTCGTCCAGGCAGCGGCCGTCGCGCAGGTCGAAGGCCTGTTTGTACATCGGTGAGGCGACCGTGGGGATGGGGCCCCGGCTGCCGAGGATGCCGCGTGAGATGACGTGGGCGCCGCTGAACGGGTCGCGGTTGCCGACCGCGTACAGGGCACCGGTCCGGTCGCGGAAGAGGGCCACCTGTTCGCCGCCGGTGCCAAGGACGGCCACGCCGCGTCCGGGGGTCAGGTCGTCGTAGGCGCAGGCGGGTGTCCACGTGGTGCCGTCGAAGATCTCCACATGCCGGTTCACGCGGTGCGCACCTCCAGTCGGGCTCCGGCGATGAGGGCCGGGGCGAGGACGGTTCCGTGTTCGTCGGGGCGGGCGGGGCGGATCTGGCCGCGTTCGGGTACGAAGGTGACGGCCGGGTCGGGTGTGCCGGGGGCGTTGACGAAGGAGACGAAGCGGCGCAGCCGTTCGGGGTCGGCGAGGACGGCGGCCCACTCGTCCTGGTAGTGCGCGACGTGGCGTTGCATCAGGGTGTCGAGTTCGGCGCACAGGCCCAGCGAGTCGTCCATGACGACGGCGCGTACGTGGTCCAGGCCGCCTTCGATGCGTTCCAGCCAGAGGGAGGTGCGTTCCAGGCGGTCGGCGGTGCGGATGTAGAACATCAGGAAGCGGTCGATGGTGCGGATGAGGGTGTCCCGGTCGAGGCCGGCGGCGAGCAGGTCGCCGTGGCGGGGGGTCATGCCGCCGTTGCCGCCGATGTGGAGGTTCCAGCCGGTGGAGGTGGCGATGATGCCGAAGTCCTTGCTCTGGGCCTCCGCGCATTCGCGGGCGCATCCGGAGACGGCGGACTTGAGTTTGTGGGGGGAGCGCAGGCCCCGGTAGCGCAGTTCGAGTTCGATGGCGAGGGCGACGGAGTCCTGGACGCCGTAGCGGCACCAGGTCTGGCCCACGCAGGATTTCACCGTGCGCAGTGACTTGCCGTAGGCGTGGCCGGATTCGAAGCCGGCGTCCACCAGGCGCCGCCAGATGGTGGGCAGTTGGTCGACGCGGGCGCCGAAGAGGTCGATGCGCTGGCCGCCGGTGATTTTGGTGTAGAGGCCGAAGTCGCGGGCGATCTCGCCGATCGTGATGAGGCCGTGGGGGGTGATCTCGCCGCCGGGGATGCGGGGCACCACCGAGTAGGAGCCGTTGCGTTGCAGGTTGGCCAGGAAGTGGTCGTTGGTGTCCTGCAGGGCGGCCTGTTCGCCGTCGAGGATGTGGCCGTTGTCGGGGCCGGCCAGGATGGAGGCGACGGCCGGTTTGCAGATGTCGCATCCTTCGCCGCTGCCGTGCCGGTCGATCAGGTCGGTGAACGAGGTGATGCCGGCGACTTGGATGATCTCGTAGAGCTCGCTGCGGGTGTGTGTGAAGTGTTCGCACAGTCCCGTGTTGACGGTGACGCCGCTCGCCTGGAGTTCGTCCGTCACGATGGTGCCCAGCAGTTTGAGGCAGCTGCCGCAGCCGGTGCCCGCCTTGGTGCATTTCTTGACCTCGGCCGCGGTGGTGCATCCCTGGTCGTGGACGGCGGCGCGGATCTGTCCCTTGCTGACGTGGTGGCAGGAGCAGACCACGGCGTCGTCGGGCAGGGTGAGCGGTTCGGCGGGGCCGAGTCCGGCCGGGAGCACCAGCTGCTCGGGGGCGGTGCGCAGGGGTTCGCCGCCGAGGGCCAGCGGGCGCAGCAGGCCGTAGGAGTCGGTGTCGCCGACCAGGACGCCGCCGAGGAGTTGTCCTTCGCGGCCGATGACGAGTTTCTTGTAGATGCCGTTGCGGCTGTCGCTGTAGAGGACGTCGAGGGCGCCTTCGGTGGTGCCGTGGGCGTCGCCGAAGCTGGCGACGTCGACGCCGAGGAGTTTGAGCCGGGTGGAGGTGTCGGCGCCGGTGAAGGCGTCCTGGTCGCGGTGGTCGCCGGCCAGGGTGCGGGCCGCGGTCTGGGCCATCGCGTAGCCGGGGGCGACCAGGCCGTAGACCCGGCCGTCCGCCGCCTGTGCGCACTCGCCGATGGCGTAGATGTGGCGGTCCATGGTGCGGCAGTGTTCGTCGACGATGATGCCGCCGCGTTCGCCGACGGGCAGGCCGCTGGCGCGGGCGAGCTGGTCGCGCGGGCGCACACCGGCCGAGAAGACGACCAGGCCGGCGGCGAGTTCGCGGCCGTCGGAGAGTGTCATGGCACGGACGCGGCCGTCGTCGCCGCGGACGATGGCCTGGGTGCCGGCTCCGGTGTGGACGCTGACTCCGAGCTCTTCGATCTTGCGGCGCAGCAGTTGTCCGCCGCCTTCGTCGATCTGCAGGGCCATGAGGCGGGGTGCGAACTCGACGACGTGGGTGTCCAGGCCGAGCGCGGTGAGGGCGCCGGCCGCCTCCAGGCCGAGGAGTCCGCCGCCGACGACCACGCCGGTGGCGGCGTGCCGCGCGTCGGCGCGGATCGCCTCCAGGTCCTCGATGGTGCGGTAGACGTGGCAGCCGGCCGCGTCGTGGCCGGGGACGGGCGGTACGAACGGGGCGGATCCGGTGGCCAGGACCAGCGTGTCGTAGTGCAGCACCTGGCCTGTGGCGGTGGTGACGGTCCGTGCGGCGCGGTCGATCGCGACGGCGGGTTCGGCCAGGCGCAGATCGATGCCGTGGCCGCTCAGGAAGCCGGCAGGTGTGAGCGACAGCGCGTCGGCGTGGGTGCCGGTGAACCAAGAGGTCAGGTGCACCCGGTCGTAGGCGGGGCGCGGTTCCTCGGCGAGGACGGTGATCCGCCAGTCTGCCGCCGCGGGCTGCTCGGTGAACGCCTCCAGGAAGCGCTGGCCGACCATGCCGTGGCCGACGAGGACGAGATCCCTGGGCGGGCCGGACATCTGGCGGTGTGTCATAGCGGAGCTCCGTGGGAGGTGAGCAGGTGCAGGGGGAGGTCGGAAAGCGGCGTATCGCGTTCGCAGGCGTGGGCGAGCTCGCCGACGGTGGCCAGGTCGCCGAGCAGGATCGCGCCGACCAGGCGCTCGCCGCGCAGCACGAGCTTCTTGTAGCTGCCGCGTGTCGCGTCGGACAGGCGCAGCACGTTCAGTTCGGGGTCCGCGGCCTGGTCCTGGGCGTCGAGGTGGGCCTGGCCGAAGGCCGCGTACTGCAGTGGCCCCGCGCTGAGCCGGGCCAGGGGGCGTGAGCCCTGGTAGAGGGCGCCGGGGTCGGTGCCGGCCAGGCGTGCGGCGAGGACGTCGGCCTGTTCCCAGGCCGGGCCGGACAGGCCGTGCACCGTGCCGCGGTGCTGGGTGCAGTCGCCGATGGCGTGGATGTGCGGTGCGGACGTGGCCAGCGTGTCGTCGACGACGATGCCGGCGGCGACGGCGAGTCCGGCGGCGTGGGCGAGCGCGGTGCGGGGGCGGACACCGCAGGCCAGGACGATCAGGTCGGTGCCCAGGCGGTAGCCGCCTGCCAGCTCGACGGCGCTGTCCCCGCTTCCGGGGCGGCCGGTCACCGCGCGGGCACGGTTGCCGGTGTAGACCTCGACGCCCATCCGGCGCAGTCCCCCGCGCAGCGCCGCGGCCGCTTCGGCGTCGAGCTGGCGCTCTATCAAATGGGGTCCCTGGTGGACGATCTCGACGGTGAGGCCGAGAGCGCCCAAGGCTCTGGCGACACTGACGCCCAGGACGCCGCCTCCGATGACGACGGCGCGCCGGGCCCCGCCGATGTCCTCGCCAAGGCGCGCGCAGTCGGCGAGGGTGCGCAGGCTGTGGACACCGTCGCGCAGTCCTGTGCCGTCGGGGCGGCGC
The DNA here is from genome assembly GCF_053593435.1 of Streptomyces sp. NPDC002306. Taxonomy (NCBI): domain Bacteria; kingdom Bacillati; phylum Actinomycetota; class Actinomycetes; order Kitasatosporales; family Streptomycetaceae; genus Streptomyces; species Streptomyces sp. NPDC002306. Next base: position 6,200 of record NZ_JBSFCK010000029.1, on the reverse strand, counting down.
AGTCCGCGGATCGGCGGGAGTACCGGATTGGCGCCGGTCGCAAGGACGAGTTCGTCCCAGGGTTCGCTGTCGCCGCCGGCCAGTGTCAGGGTGCGGGCGGCGGGGTCGACGGCCACGACCTCGCCGGCGGTGCGCAGTTCGGCGCTGCCGGCCGGCAGGGTCACCGCTTCCGCCGCGTAGCGTCCGGTGAGGACGTCGGCGAGCAGGACGCGGTTGTAGGGAGGATGGGGTTCGGCTCCGTAGAGGGTGAGACGGGCGCTGCCGCCGAGGGCGTGGTGGCGCTCGGCGAAGCGCGCGGCCGCCATCCCGGCTCCGACGACCGCGATGCGGCGGGCGCCGCTCATGCGCGGCTCTCCTCGCCCGCCGTGGCCGCCGCGCCGGCAACACCGGCCGCTGCTTCCACCCGCACCGCGCAGAGTTTGAACTCGGGCATCTTCGAGGTCGGGTCCAGCGCCGGGTTGGTGAGGGTGTTGGCGCGGCCCGCGCCCGGCCAGTGGAACGGCATGAACACGGTGTCGGGGCGGATCGTGTCGGTGATCCGGGCCGGTGCGACCGCCCGGCCACGCCGGGAGGTCACGGCGAGCAGATCGCCTTCCGCGACCTCCAGTTGCCGCGCCAGCAGGGGATGCAGCTCCACGAACGGTCCCGGCGCGGCGGTGTTCAGCGCGCCGACCCGGCGGGTCTGGGCCCCGCTCTGGTACTGCGCCAGGACCCGTCCCGTGGTCAGGTGCAGCGGGTAGGCGGCGTCGGGTTCCTCCGCCGCCGGGCGGTGGGTGACGGGGACGAACCGGGCGCGGCCGTCCGGTGTGGCGAAAGCGTCCAGGAACAGGCGGGGCGTGCCGGGGTGTTCGGGGGCCGGGCACGGCCAGAACACGCCGTCCTCGGCGCGGATCCGGTCGTAGCTGATGCCCGCGTAGTCCGCCGGGCCGCCGGCCGAGGCGCGGCGCAGTTCCTCGAAGACCGTCTGCGGGTCGTCGTCGAAGCCCCGCTCGACGCCGAGCCGTGCGGCGAGTTCACGCATCACCCACAGGTCGGTGCGCACCCCTGCGGGTGCGTCGAGGGCCTGCCGGCGCAGGATCACCCGGCCCTCCAGGTTCGTCATCGTGCCGCTCTCCTCCGCCCACTGGGCGGCGGGCAGGACGACGTCGGCGAGCTGCGCGGTCTCGGAGAGCACGAGGTCGCTGACGACCAGCAGGTCCAGCGAGCGCAGCCGGCGGGTCACATGGGCGGCGTGCGGGGCGGAGACGACGGGGTTGGAACCCATGAGCAGCAGGCCGCGCAGGCCCTGCGGCCCCGGCCGGCCGAGGCTGTCCAGCAGCTCGTAGGCGGAGCGGCCCGCACGGGGCAGGGCGGCCGGGTCCACGCCCCAGACACGGGCGACGTGCTCGCGGGCGGCGGGATCCTCGATCGAGCGGTAGCCGGGCAACTGGTCGGCCTTCTGGCCGTGTTCCCGGCCGCCCTGCCCGTTCCCCTGGCCGGTGAGACAGCCGTAGCCGGAGTAGGGCCGGCCCGCCTTGCCCGCCGCGAGGCACAGGTTGATCCACGCGCCGACGGTGTCGGTGCCCTTGCTGTGCTGCTCCGGTCCCCGCGCGGTCAGCACCATGGCGCCGGCGGCCCGCCCGAAACGGTGCGCCACCGCGCGCAGTTGGGCCGCCTCGATGCCGGTGATCCCCTCGACGCGCTCGGGCCAGTGCGCCATCGCGGCGGCCCGGGCCGCCCCGAAGCCGGTGGTACGGGCCTCGATGAACGCGGGGTCGGTCATCTTGTCGGCGATCAGCAGGTGCAGCAGGCCGAGCGCGAGCGCCAGGTCGCTGCCGGGCCGCGGCCGCAGATGGATGTCGGCCTGCTCGGCGGTCCTGGTGCGCCGCGGATCGACGACGATCAACGTGCCGCCCCGCTCACGCAGTTCGCGGAAATAACGCATCGCGGGCGGCATCGTCTCCGCCGGGTTGGCGCCGACCAGGATCAGGCAGTCGGTGCGGGGAATGTCCTCCAGCGGGAAAGGCAGCCCGCGGTCCAGGCCGAAGGCGATCCGGTTCGCGGCGGCCGCCGACGACATGCAGAAGCGGCCGTTGTAGTCGATGTTGGCGGTGCCGAGCGCGACACGGGCGAACTTGCCCAGCTGGTAGGCCTTCTCGTTGGTCAGACCGCCGCCGCCGAAGACGGCGACGGCATCGGCGCCGTGCGCGGCCCGGATCGCCGCGAAGCCGTCGGCGACCCGGTCCAGCGCCCTCTCCCAGCTCGCCGCCCGCAGCACACCGCGCTCGCGCACCAGCGGCGCGGCGAGCCGGCCCGCGTGCCCCAGCAGAGCGGCCGCGGACTGCCCCTTCCCGCACAACGCACCCCGGTTGACCGGGAACCCGGGCCGCTCCACGACCGCCGCCGGGACGCCGCCGCCCGCCGCGAGGCGCATGCCGCACTGCAGCGAGCAGTACGGACAGTGGGTGTCGGTCGTGGTCGTCATGCCGACGACAGTGGCCACAGTGCGTTACACCGGCTGTTCGCGCGTGTTGCGCCCTCGGTACGCGTCGCTCACGCCGCAGGCCCGGCGGGGGTGCGCCGCAGGACATGTGCCGTAACACCGTGAAGCGTTCGCCTAACCCGCGTGTGACGGCCGGGCAACCTGCCGGTAACCGCGTGCCCGGAGTCTGCGTCCATGGGCATCCCCGTCAATCCCACCCCGAGCGCCACGGCCGGCGCGCTGACCGGTTTCACCGTCGGTGTGACCGCCGCGCGCCGCCGCGACGAACTCGTCGCGCTGCTGACCCGGCGCGGCGCGCGCGTGGTCGAGGCGCCGGCCCTGCGCATCCTTCCGCTGGAGGACGACATCGCGCTGCGCCGGGCCACCGAGTCGTGCCTGACCGCGCCGCTGGACTACGTCGTGGCGACCACCGGCGTCGGCTGGCGCGGCTGGATGAGCGCGGCCGACGGCTGGGGGCGCGCCGCCGAACTGTCCGCCGTCTGCGACAACGCCCTCGTGCTGACCCGCGGCCCCAAAGCGACCGGAGCCGTCCGCGCCAGCGGGCTGGACGAGGCCTACTCCCCCGCCAGCGAGGCGACCGACGAACTGCTGACCTGGCTGCTGGCGCGACCGCTGGCCGGCCGGCGGATCGCGGTGCAGGAACACGGCCTGCCGCTGACCGCGTTCAGCGCGGCCCTGCGTGAGCGGGGCGCCGAAGTCGTCACGGTCCCCGTCTACCGCTGGGCTCCCCCGCAGGACCCGGGCCCGCTGCGGCGTCTGGTCGAGTCGACCGTCCGCCGCGAGGTGCACGCCCTGGCCTTCACCAGCGCGCCCGCGATCACCGCGTTCCTGCGCACCGCGACGGCCGACGGCCTGCGCGAGGACGTCCTGGCGGCCCTGTCCCATGACGTGCTGCCGGTCTGCGTGGGCCCCGTCTGCGCCCGGCCGCTGCTCGACGCCGCACTGCCCGTCATCTGGCCGGAACGCGGCCGGCTGGGCGCACTGGTACGCACCCTGACCGAGACCCTGCCCATGCGCGGCCGCCAGGAACTGCACGTCGCCGGCCGCGCGTTGGTGCTGCAGGGCAGCGCACTGCTGGTCGGCCAGGAAAGCTACTGGCTCTCCCCGAAGGGCGCCACACTGCTGCGCGCCCTGGCGGAGCGGCCCGGCTGGGTACTCAGCCGCGCCGAACTCCTGCGCCGCGCCTGGGCAAACTCCGACGCGGACGAGCACGCCGTGGAGGCCGCCGTCGCACGGCTGCGCGTCTCGCTCGGCCCGCACAGCGACCTGGTCAGGACCGTACCCAAGCGCGGCTACCGCCTGGCGACCGGATGAGCGCCACCGCTCCCCCGGCCCGCCCTGGCCGCCCCACCGGGCCGACCCTCCTCGCCGTCGCCCACGGCACCCGCGACGCCCAAGGGGCCGCGGTGACACGGGCACTGCTCCACCAAGTCCGCGCACTGCGCCCCGACCTGCACGTGCGAGCCTGCTTCCTCGACCTGGCCGCCCCCTGCCTGCCGCAAGCCCTGGCCCGGCTTCGCGGCGACGTCGTCCTCGTGCCGCTGCTGCTCGGCACCGGCTACCACATCCGCGTCGACATCCCCGAGGCCCTCGCCGCGGCCCCGCATCTACGCGCCCGGGTGGCCCGCGCCCTCGGCCCCGACCCCCTGCTCGCCGACGCCCTCACCGACCGTCTCACCGACGCCGGATGGCGCGCCGGAGACGGGCCCGTCGTCCTCGCGGCAGCCGGGTCCACCGACCCCGGCGCCAACGCCGACGCCGCGGCCATGGCCTCGCTGCTCCGCGACCGCCTCGCAGGCCCCGACGTCGTCGTCCCCGCCTACCTCTGCGCGGCCGGCCCCACCCCCGCCGAAGCCGTCGCCGCCCTGCGCGCCGAGGGCCACTCCCGCGTCACCGTCGCCCCCTATCTGATGAGTCCCGGCTTCTTCGCACGCCGCGCCGCCCGTTCCGGCGGCTGCCTCACCTCCGCGCCGCTCGGCACGCACGACGCGCTCGCCCGCCTCGTCGCACTGCGCTACGACGAGGCCCGCGAACGTATGCCGTCGGCGCCGGCACCCGCCGCACGGACCGGGTGACCCACCGACGCACCCACCCCGGATCGCCTACGACCGTCCCCGGCCAAAAGCCCGCCGGACACGGCCGGACAGCCGGATTCGGCGGGAACGGCCGGGGCGGCGCGCACCTTCACCTCTCCCGCCGTTCCCGCTACCTCGCCGTTCCCGCTACCTCGCCTGCCGCCCGTCGAGTTCCCGCCTGGCGGCGAGAGCCTTCGCCAACACCCTGTCCCGGTAGGGATTGGCGGGGTCAAGGGCCCTCGCCACCGTCACCGCCTCGTCCAGCAGCGCCAGCCGCTGCGCGGGCAGCTCCCGCACCAGCGCCGACGCGGCGGCCTCCACCAGGACGTACGCCAGCTTCGACCCGTACACCTCCGGCTCGACCTGTGCCAGGAGGCGGTAGATGCTCAGTCCCTCGGTGCCACGCACCACCCGCCGGTTGGCGCTGAGCAGCTTCACCCTCGCCCGCGACGCCATGTCCTGATCCATCCCTGATCTTGCGTGGGTATCCCCGGCTTCAGCCGGGGAGGGAAACGCGTCCCTGGCGCGGAGTCGCGCAGTGGCGGAGTTCTCTTCGTCTTCGTCGTGACGGTCAGAGGGGCCGCTTCTGGCCTTCGATGTACTGGCGGATCACGGTCGGTGGTGCGCCGCCGTAGGACCCCGCGAAGGAGGAGCGGGACCAGAACACCGAGCCCATGCCGGTCCGGTTGATCCGGCCGGTGTACTCGGCTCGCAGGTACCGGGAGCTGACGCCTTTGAGGGAGTTGATCAGCTTCGAAAGGGCCACCTTCGGCGGATAGTGCACCAGCAGGTGCACGTGGTCCGCTTCGCCGTTGAACTCACGTAGTTCCGTCTCGAAGCTGCCACACATCTCGCGCATGATCTCTTCGCACCGTTTGAGCATGGCGTCATCGAACACGTCGCGCCGATACTTCGTCACGAACACCAAGTGTGCGTGAAGGGTGCAGGCGACACGGGGTTTGGTTCCCAGCGTGGTGACATACTCCAAACGTAGTGAGATCACCGAACCGGCTGGGGAAGGGGGTGGGCCGGGTGATCCGTGCGTACACGTTCCTTCTGCGGCCCACCGTGGGCCAGGCGATCGCGCTGGGCGACATGCTCCGTGACCACTGCTCGCTCTACAACGGGGCCTTGCAGGAGCGTCGTGACGCCTGGCGGCACGCCTCGAAGACGAGCATCAAGTACGGGCAGCAGTCCGCGCAGCTCAAGGACATCCGGGCGTTCGACCCGGAGCGTCAGGGCCGCTGGTCCTTCTCGTCGCAGCAAGCGACCTTGCGCCGTCTCGACAAGGCGTTCGCCGCGTTCTTCCGGCGGATCAAGTCCGGTGACACTCCCGGCTATCCGCGCTTTCGCGGGGTGAACCGGTTCGACACGGTCGACTTCCCCAGGGACGGGGACGGCTGCCGGTGGGACTCCACCCCGCACGACCCCATCACCCGCGTCAGGTTCCAGGGCGTGGGGCACATCAAGGTCAACCAGCACCGGCCCGTGGCCGGCAAGGTCAAGACCGTGTCCGTCAAGCGCGAAGGCAAGCACTGGTACGTCGTTCTGACCGCCGAGCAGGAACAGCCGCAGCCGCTGCCCCCAACGGGCAGCGTGGCCGGCATCGACATGGGCATCGCGAGCTTCCTCACCACCTCCGA
>NZ_JBSFCK010000028.1:0-71527 GCF_053593435.1 Streptomyces sp. NPDC002306 | reverse complement strand
AACTCTTCGGGATAAGGCTTGGGCACAGCGACATCCTTCCCACCCGCCCCACAGGGCAAGCCAGTTCAGATGTCACCCGATCGTGCAGCAGACCCTTTGAGGCCGGCTTGTCGGAGCGTAGATCATGGTCCCGTGATGAAGTGGACGAAGAAGACGCCTCCGGTCGTGCAGTCCGAACATGAGCCGGAACTCTCGGCCTACCAGCGGGCGATGCGGAACCGGCTTCTCGCGGCCCCTGTGGTGCCCGCACCCGAACCCTGGCGGCCCGTCTTCGAGCGCGAATACGGCGTCCCTGTCGGCGGACTGCTCGGGATCGGCTTCGCGACGGACCCCGACACCGGCCGCGATCTGGTGATGGTCGTCTCCAATGACGGGCACGGTCTCTTCGACGCCGTCACCGGCGAGAAGACCGCCAGGGACCGCAACCCCGCTCCCGAGGACAGCACACCCGACGCAGTCGCCGACCTGTCCTGCCCTGGGCTGGGGCCGATCACCGGAAGCCGCGTACGCATCTCCGGGCTCTTCGGCGGCGGGCTGCACACCACCACCGAAGACGGCTGGACCCTGGAAGTCGTCACCCCCGCCTGGCCGAACGAACGGATCCTGCTGTCGATCGACGGCGGGCTCCCCCACACGGGCCCGCACGGAGAGGAGTGGTGGCACATCTTCCACTCGAACTACTCCACATTCCGTGTAGCGGGCTTCTCCCCTTCCGGCCGAACGATCGCCGTGGCGACGAGCAGCGACCTCTCCCTGTGGAGCCGCAGTACGGACGGCCGTCACGCCGACGGCTGAGACATGACCTATTTCGGGTGGAAGGGCAAAAGGAGGCGGAGTTGAGCGTCACAGGTGCGTGGATCGTCGGTGCGGTGCCTGACCAGGAGGTACGGCATTTGCTGAGCGCTTCGGTTCAGAACTCGTCGCCGGCACCGGCGCACCGTGACGTGCCTGGGGAGCTGGCCTGGTGGCGAAGCAAGACGCAGGCGTCCATGTTCAGTACGTCGACGAGGTCTCCCGGCGATCGGAGCGCCGACGAGGACGCCCTCCGGCTGAGCGCGTTCTTCGACGCCTGCCGCGACGACTCCGACCACGCGGAGAAGTTGCGTGACACGGTCATGGAACAGTTTCCCCCCGATGTCGAGGAGGGCTTGTTCGCGGCCACGGCACGCAGGGCCGACCCGTTCTCCGCTTTGGCTTACGCGCTGGGTCCCGATGCGACGCTGCGGCTGCCGGGCTGGTTCGGGGACTTCCTGCTCGATGCCGGGCAAGTCCGCGCCCAGCTGCCCGCGGCCGAGGAGACCCTTGCCCTGACCGGAACCCCACGTCGTGACGCGATCGAGCGAATCCACGCGTGGATGACCGGCTTGGGTGACGATCCCGACCACGACGCGGACGAACTTCTTGACGGCCCGCTGCGCGTTCTCCGCCACGCCGCCCGTACGGGCCAGGGGGCAGCCGGCCAAGTCCGCTGGTACTGACGTGGCCGACACCTCACGTGCCCCGGCACTGTGGCCCACCGGAATTGGGCAGACACCACGAAGCCCCTGCGCACAGGCTCCGGCCCTTCACGGGAAGGGTCTGTGAACACGTCTTGACATGAGTCATCAAGCCGCGTTGACAGACCCTTGCCCGTCGCCGAGGACCGAGGACCGGAGGCGTGCTGACGGGCCCTGCCGTGCTGCCCGGTAGCTGCCTCCGACCGTGCGTTAGCCTTTCGATCCATGTCCGACCTGCCGGATCACTCCAGTGCAACCATCGACGCGATAGTCGATCACGTCGGCCGCTCGACGCTTCCCTTCCAGCGAGCTCACCGGGAGGAACACCACGCGACGGCCTTCTGGTTCAACGAACTCGTGGAGACGACCTCCGAAGGCGAGGTCATCCGGCAGTACCTCGTGACCGCGAGTGAGCCGGCACGAGTCGAGTTGGCCGAGTTCACCCTGCGCCCTGCACTGTGCGCGCCCATGATGAGCGCCGAGAAGCTGATGATGCTCGACTTCGCGGAGGGATGGACTCATCTCGGCGACCTGGGGGTGGCGGTCATGCCCTCCACCGGGCTGCACGCGCATGGCGCCCGCAAGGGCTGGCACTGGACGACCGACGAGATCACCGACGGCATCGCGGCCACGGAACAGGACATCGCCGGCCTCGGTGAGTCGCCGGTCTCGGCCTATCTGCTGGGACACGTCAACGACGGGGACGGTACCCGGGAGCAGGCTGTCGTGATCGGCCGGATCACACGCTCAGGCGACGGCGGCATCCGGTGGATCGGAGACCTGCCACAAGGGTGCGTGGGCGCACCGGTGTTCATTGGCGCACCCCTCGGCGAGGACAGTTTCAAGCTGGTCTGCGTCGGAGTGGCACTCCCCGCCGACGACCATCACACCATTGCCCCCTTCGACCGCATCCGCGCCGCCTTGAGGACCTTCCCGCCGAGCAGCACGTCAGCCCCTGATGGGGCCGGAACCGGTCCGCGGACAGCCGGGCAGAAGCAGCGCTGGTGGCGGCGACGCAGCTGACGCCGCACAGCACGCCGGGCCACGACCAGCCTGAACACCGCCAGAGGGAAAGGGCTGTGAACACGGCTTGACGTGGATCAAGCCGTCGTTCCTGTGGATGATGTACCGCTGCGGGTGGGGTGCCAAGGAAGGGCAGGAGACCGTTCTCGCCGTCGAGATCACGCAAGACGGTTTCGAGTGGGCGCTGCGCCACGCCTGCCTGTCGAGCTACGCCCGCGGGGTCCACCCGGACCGCGCCGCCTGGCAGCGTCAGTTGAAGCGCGCGCCCACGCGTGTGCAGTGGGACCCCGAGCGCGACCTGCGTCTCCAGCCCCTGCCGTACCGGTCCCTGCAACTCGGCCTCTCAGGTGAGGCCGCACGACGTTACGCGGACGAGTGGACGGTCGCCATCCGCGACGTCACCCCGCTCGCCCACGACATCCAAGCGCTCGTCAGCGTGGGGGACCTGGACTCCGCCGCCCGACTGCTGCCCCAGGAACGCCCCTATCCCGTCGAAGATGAGCTTCTTGCCCAGCTACGCGGATGAGGGAACGGCCCCATGGGTCCATGGCGGCACAGGCTCGTGGGGACAGGTGTGTCGTGCCCGATCGGTGTGGCCGGGACGCCCGGTACTGGCCCGAGTTCGCCACGGCAAGGGACCCGAGTTCGCCACGGCAAGGGGAACGTGCTGGTGCGGCACCTGCTGCCGAGCGGGCGTTGCCGAAGCCGCGAGTCATTGGACGGTGGGCTACTTGACGGTGAAACCGGCCGCCTTGGTGTCCAGGGTCGTGGTGCCGTCCTTCGCGGTAGCCAGGACGGCGACGCGCCAAGCACCCCGCGGGGACGACTCGGCCTCGGGGCCGGTGACCTTCACGGTGTAGGTGCAGCGCACGGTGTCCTCCCCGGAGGGCTTGCAGGCGGCCGACTCCACGAGGGCCATCTCCTTGGCGGTCGGCTCCTTCTTGGCGAGGGCCGAGCTCGCCGGCCATGCCAGCACCTTCACGTTCCTGACCCCGGAGGACGCCGTGACGTCCGTGACGAAGGTCAGCGAGCCGTCGCGGTCGCCGTCGGGAGCGGTGTAGCGGGCGGCACTGCCCTTCAGCGCCGGAGGCTGCTCCCCGGCGTAGGCGAGGGCGAAAGCGCCGGCACCACCGAGGACGACGACACCGGCGGCGACGGACAGGGCGATACGTCGGGACATGGGATTCTCCGTAACTGTCTCAGCACTGGATCGGACCGACGCCTCTCGACCGCGCCGCTGCACCGATACTCGCCGCGCGACGGCGTGCCGGGCATGAGCGCTCCTACTCAACTCGGCCTGAGTCCCTTCCCCGGTGCGCACCCTCCACCCCCACGGACCGACCCGCACGCCGAAAACCGATGGCCCCATCTGCGGCTGTGGAGGGCAGTCGGACGGCCGCGGGTGAGAGACTCGGCCATCAGCCCGCCGAGCCAGAAGGGCCGTTCGCCTTGTCGGACGTCATGCCGGTGCCGGTTCACCTCGACAAGGTGGTGGAGGGACTCGCGGGGAATCCCGCGCTACCGCCCGACCTCGTCCGCCGCCTCCTCGCTCACCGCAGGGGCTTCGGCAACGTCGCCAGGCGCCCGGATCTGACCGCCGGCATGATCGCCGAGATCATCGCCGTCGACGATGAATGGCTGACGCACTCACTAGCGCTCAACTCCAGCCTCCCGTACGTCTTCCGGATGCGACTTGCCGAGCACCCCGATCCGTCGGTACGGGCGGCCCTGGTGGTCGCCGCGGACGGCGCACCGCGCGAACTGTTCGAGCAACTCGTCCGCGACCCCGACGCGAGCGTGCGTGAACGCCTGGCACAAAACGATCACGTGCCGGCGGACCTGCGCGCACGGCTGGCGGCCGACCCGGAGCCGGAAGTCCGGGCGACGCTCGCCCAATGGTGGACGCGGGCCCCGGAACCGGTGCGCCGGCTCCTGCTGACGGATCCCGAGGACGCGGTGCGCGCAGGAGCCTGCGCGACCTACTATCGACGGCTTCCCCATCCCGTCCCGCCCGCCGACCTGCTTGCGGCGCTGCTGGCCGATCCGGTCACGCGCGCCGGGGCGGTGCGCCACTGCACGCTGGATGCCGACACGGCTGGCCGGCTGGCCGATGACCCGGACGATGGAGTGCGCCAGGAACTCGCCGAGCACCCTGACCTTCCACCGGCGCTGCGCGACGTGCTGGCCGAGGATCCCAGCCTGCGGGTCACGCTCCGCGTCTTCGCCCGTCAGGACACCCCCGAGTCGACTCGCACGGCCATCCACGCGCGGATCTTGTCCGACGTGCCTGTGGCGGACTGGCTCACCGATCCCCAGACCCTGGACGACGACGCACTCGAACGACAGCTCATGAACAAGCTCGCGCGCGTGGAACTGTCGACACTGCGTCTGCCCTGGGTGACCGCTGATCCCTTGCCGTACGTGGACTCGCCCTACGCCTGCTTCCGGACCTCCGCAGCACTGTCCGACCACCTGCCCGCGCCGGTCGTGACCCGACTGCTCAACGACGAGGAGAGCAGCGTCCGCACGACGATGGCTCTGCACGCCCGTGACCGGATCGACCCCGCCACCGCCGAACGCATAGACCGCGCCTACCGCCCGACGAAGAGGACCCGGTGGCGTCCGGCCGACGAGTTCCCCCTCCCGGTACCCGTCCTTCGGCGTCTGGCCACCGATCCCGACCCGAGGATGCGGTTGCTGGCGCCACGCGATCTCGATCTGCCGGTGGAACTCGTACGTCGCCTGGCCGGCGATCCCGATCAGCTGGTGCGCGGCGCGGTCGCGACCCATCCCCGGCTTCCGACCCCCGACCTCACACAACTGCTCGCCGACTCGTCGGAATCGGTCGCTACCGCCGCGGCCGCCCATCCCGACCTGCCGCTCCGGCACATGCACCACATTCTCGCCCTGGCGGGCCTGTGACACCGGCGCGCGCTCTGCTCAGCGGCCTCCGCGACCGTCCGCGCGATCCGCGTGTGAACGCGCCGTGACATCGCAGCCGGCTGTCCAGCGGTCGCCGTGGTCTGTGAACGAGGCCCGACATGCGTCTCGCCGTCGTTCCTGCCCCTCGGGCGGGGACGGGATCAGCCCTGGGTCCACCGCCGTGGCATCGGAGGGAAAATGGTTGTTCCCGGTCGGGAAGGTCCGCACATGACGAGTCGCGGACGTGACCGCGTCGCGGACGTCCGCAGCGTCGTGGTTGCGCACCTGCCGGACTACCGGATCGAGTCCGTCGTGCCGCTTGGCGAGGGCCTGGACAACGTGGCGTACGAGGTCAACGGTGAGCTGATCGTGCGCTTCAGTCAGGAGCCCGATCCGGCGCGGCGGTCCGCCCTGGTGAGCCACGAGGCCCGCGTCCTCGCCGCCGTCGCCGATGTCTCGCCGCTCCCCGTCCCCGAACCGCTGTTCACGGTCGCCGAGCGGGGCTGTCTGGTTTACCGCAAGCTCCCCGGCACGCCGCTGTTGGATGTGCCGCGACGCCGACGGTCGGCCCACGACACGTCGATCGCCGCCAGGCTCGGCGAGTTGCTCACCGCGCTGCACGCTGTTCCGGTCGAGCGGCTGGCCGATCTGGTGGACGCGGACCACCAGCCGCTGGCCGAGTGGCGACAAGATGCCACGGACGACTATGCGGCGGTGGCTGGGCAGGTACCGGCCGTGCACCGCCGACCCGTCGAGGCGTTCTTGGACGCCGTACCACCGCGCGACGGATACACCCCGACGTTCTCCCACAACGATCTGGGGATCGAACACGTTCTCGTCGACCCGGTCGCGTGGACGGTGACCGGCATCATCGACTGGAGCGATGCGGCGGTCGTCGATCCGGCCTACGACTTCGGGCTGCTGTACCGCGATCTCGGCCCTGCCGCCGTCCGCGCCGCCATCGGCAGCTATCGCACCGACGCCAACGACCTCGCGGCTCTCAGCGAGCGCGCCGTCTTCTATGCCAGGTGCAGTGTCTTCGAGGACCTGGCCTACGGCATCGAGACGGAACAGGGAAAATACGTCGCCAAGAGCCTCGCCGCGATGGGATGGCTGTTCCCGCCATAGCCGCCTCATCGCCTCTGCTGCGGCTCTGCTGCGGCTGAGCGCGCCGTCAGGTCAGCCGGCCCAGGAAATCGGGCCCTCGCTCGGGCACAAGGAGTCCCAGCGCGGTCCGCGCACGTCGCCTATCGAACGGCGACGTAATCCCCGGCCGACGACTTCGCCCCGGACGTGGAGTTCCCGTAGTACGTCCACCGCCACGTCCCCGGCCCGGTGGCCTTCACCGTGGTTTTGAGCGCCCGTACGACTATCACTGTCCTGGCACCACATCGGAAAAGGGCTGTGAACGCGGCTTGGCATGGCCCGTCACGCCGTGTTCACAGACTTCATCCAGCACAGCGACTCTGGGCTCAGGTGGCGCTATTCCACCTCGATGCCGAAATCCTCAACGAGTTCCTCCAGACCGCCCGTGTAGCCCTTGCCGCCCAGGACGAAGTCCCAGTCCCCGTTCGTTCTTCGGCGGAAGGAGCCGAGTACCAAGGCGGTTTCGTGCGGTCGCCCGTCCGAAACGTCCAGCCGTCCGAGCTCAGCCATCCCCGGGTCGAGCAAGCGGATACAGGCGTCCGTGAAGCCGGAGAGGTCGGCGTCCGCGTTGACCTCCGGGTCGATGGCGGCCACGAGGACGAAGCGGTCGGCCTCATCGGGCAGCCCGTCGAAGGAGACACAGATCGCGGCCTTGTCAGGTGCGGTGGCGGGGAGGGCACGCACTGCGCCGTCCGGAGTCTGCGGGTTGTTGAAGAAGACGAAGTGCTCGTCAGTGAGGACCCGGTTGCCACGGCAGACGAGAGCACATACGTCCAGCGCGACGCTTCCGGTCCACGACATGCCCAAGACGTTGTAGTCGCTTGGGAGCTGATGGTCCGGCACGGAAGGCGTGGGTTGTGCTGAGCCTTGCCGACCGCTCTCGCCGAGCCGCCCACCCAGCCCATGACGATGCAGCAGGTCTACGAGTTCGGGACCCGAGATGAGTTCCAACGGCTTGCCGTTGGCGAAGGTGTGCGACCCGGGGCCGAACCCTGATGTCGTCACGAGGACACCTTTGTTCGCGCCGGCGTCCTGCACGGTCCCGTACAAGTCACGCACAGCGGTGGGCGGCACCGTGTTGTGGTAGCGCTTCACCTGCACGACGATCTTGCCGCCTCGAATCGGTGTCGGGTCCAGTGCGTCTACGTCCACACCGCCATCGTTGGAGCGCTGAGTGGTCACCGCCTGCATGCCCATGGCCCGGAAGAGTTCGGCGACAAGACTTTCGAAGGCAACCGGGTCCATGGCGAAAAGGTCTGGTTCCTCGTCGCTGCCGTGGGCGACAACGCGGTTTCCGACATCCTGCGGCCGCCTGCTCGGCCGAACTGGCGTGAGCTGGTCAGGTCGAGCCGAGAGCTGCCCGCGCAGCGCGTCAGCCAGACAACTGCCCGCGTCCACCTGAGCCAGGTGCAAGTCACGGACCGACGTGCGCGAGGCCATGACGGTCGCGAGGAAGATCTGGCCCGGTCGGCCTGTCGAGGGATCATGCCCATCGACAAACCCGTTCAAGGTCACTGACTCAAGCGCGCCCAGCTCATCCGCGGCGAACAGCTCGTGCAGCACCAGAAGCATGCACTGCGCCAGCACCTCCCTGTACAGAGCACGGCGCTGGCCTACCGGACGGGGAGTCTCCTTGTCCTGGTCGACCCCGGACATGTACCGAACGGCCTTGACCTCCGGCACGATGCCGTAGGCGGGCAGCTCCCAATCCAGAACCAGTTGCCGGGCCGCAGGGTCATAGGCCGCTGCCACCTGGCGCGGGAATCCCTCCGGCCATGCCGTGGAGGCATAGAGCGCGGCGGAGAAGTACTCGATCACGGAATCGGTATCCCGGCGCCTTACGCCGTCTGTTATCGCCGTGACTCCGGCGTTGTGCCGCCGTACATCAGCCAGCTGAGTGTCGACCCACTGCTGGTATTCCCGCTGGTACGTGGCCAGCTGTCGCTGTCGGTGAGCCTCCGCGGCTTGGGCAGCCTGCCAGTCCCGCTCGAAGCGCGCCCGCGCTTCGGCCTGCGCCTGGGCCCTGCGACTGGCAGTCCAGCCACTCTGCGTTTGGTACTGCTGGAGATCCGGCATGGGCACTGGCTGCGCCAATGGCCCCGGAGCGAAGGGCTGAATCTCCTCGGGTCGCAGGAGGGAGGTGGCCCTGAAGGCCGGAGCCTGGCAACCCGAGGCAAGAAGACCTTGCAGCGTCGCGACCTGCGCGTCCAGCTCCTCCGTGCGCCGCAGAGCCTCTGCCTGGCGGTACTCGCGGTGGTTCTGGGCAGCTCGCCGCTGGTAGGACCGCGCTTGCTGTTCCTGCTGTCTCCGCCGTCTGGCTTCGGCTTCCAGTTGGCGCTGCTGCTGCCGTTGCATCTCAGCCCAGACGCCGACCAAACCGGTAGAGCGACGACTCATGTGCTGCAGGCCCTCCCCAGGACGTTGGCAGCCGAAAGGCACTGTGGTTGTCCCCACAACCAGGTGTGACAAGACGACTCTAGCCAGCAATCACCGTCTCGCATATGCACTCGCCAAAGGAAGCGCGATCGGTCCATCCCTGCAGGTCAACGTGACTGGAGGGTAACCAGGACCGTGCTGGGCCCCGGTACCCGACGGTCACATTCCCGGCGCTGTTCTCGCGGCGCGCTTCGGACCGAAAAGGAGTGCTGAACGCGGCTCGACGTGGATCGAGCCCAGTTCCCTGTGGATGACGTATCGCCGTGGCTGGGGCGGCAAGGCAGATCAGGAGCGTGGATTGCCGTCGAGGTCATCCGTGAGGGCTTCGAATGGACTCTGGGCGGCTGTGCCTGTCGAGCTACGCTCACAGGGTGCATCCCGACCAAGCCACCTTGCGGCGTCAGTTGAAGCGGACGCCCGCCCGGGGCCAGGAGGATCCCGAACCGGATCCGCTGCACGAGATCCCCTCCCGCGTCGGCGACGGGGACCCGGACTCCGCCGCCCGACTGCTGTCCGAAGAGCGCTCCTACCCGATCGAGGACGGACTCCTTGCCCATATCCGTGGATGACGCCGCGGCCGCCGCTCCGTCGACGGGGGCGCGTACGTTCCTGGTCGGTGGGGGGTGGGATCCCTCGGCGGTCGGGGCCGTCTACGGGGGGTTTCTGCGGGCCGCCGGTGGGCCGCGTATCGGGTGTGTGATCGTCGACGAGGGGGACGGTGCCGAGCAGTTCGCGCGGTACGAAGGCGCGTTGCGCGCGGCCGGCGACTGCGTGCCCGTACCGCTGCTCGTGCCGGTCGGCGGGCAGTTCGATCCCGGTCCGGCGCTGGCGGGCGTGGACGGGCTGTTGGTGTGCGGCGGGCTGACACCGGCGTACCAGGGGGCGTTCGCGGACTGCCTCGACCGGCTGCCCCGGATGCTGGCCGAGCGCGGTGTGCCGTACGCCGGGTTCTCCGCCGGTGCCGCCGTGGCGGCGCGGGACGCGGTGGTGGGCGGGTGGCTGTCGGAGGGGGTCGCGGTGTGCCCGGAGGACACCGCGGAGGATCTGGCGGAGATCACGGTCCGGCCGGGGCTCGGGCTCGTGCCCTTCGGTGTCGACGTGCACGCGGCTCAGTGGGGAACGCTGGCGCGGCTGGTCACGGCGGTGGAGCGGGGGCGGATCCCTTGGGGCGTCGCCATCGACGAGAACACGGTGGTCGAGGTGGACGCGGAGGGTCGCGCCCGGGTCGCCGGACTCGGGCGCGCGCACACCGTTCGGCCCTCGTCCAGCGACGGGAGTGACGGACCCTCGCGTGACGCACCCACCAGCCACGGGCCTGCCCGCGCGAGCGGCCTCGGCGTGGTCGTGCGGTCCTACTCGGCGGGCGGGTGCTTCTGATCGCCGGCCCCCGTCAGGATCCGGCGCCGCTCCCGTACGGGCGGGTGAGGATTTCCAGGCGGTGGCCGTTCGGGTCGTCGAAGTAGGCGCCACGGCCGCCGTCGTTGTAGTTGATCTCGCCGGGGCGGGTGCGGAAGGGGTCCGCCCAGTAGGTGAGGCCGGCTTCACGGACGCGGGCGAAGATGGTGTCGAAGTCCTCCTCCGACACCAGGAACGCGTAGTGCTGCGGCGCGATCTCCCCGTCGGTGGCCGCGTAGTCGAGCGTCACGCCGTTGGGTATCTCCACCGGGGTGAAGGGGCCGTACCGCGGGCTCACCTCGAGGCCGAGGATGTCAGCGAGGAAGCGGGCCGAGGCCTCTCGGTCGTGGGCGACGACGATGGTGTGGTTCAGCTGCACGGTCATCGTGGGAAACCTCCTTCGTCCCACGGTACTCCCACGCCTTTTTAGGCAAGGCTTACCTAAGTAATAATGAAGAGCGCGGGCGACAACCCCGCGGGCGTCAGCG
Source organism: Streptomyces sp. NPDC002306 (assembly GCF_053593435.1). NCBI lineage: Bacteria > Bacillati > Actinomycetota > Actinomycetes > Kitasatosporales > Streptomycetaceae > Streptomyces > Streptomyces sp. NPDC002306. The sequence goes on along the minus strand of NZ_JBSFCK010000028.1, from coordinate 60,621 downwards.
GGAACGCGGCCCGCCCCCGTCCGGCAAGCGGACGGAGGCGGGATCGTCGTCGGTCGGACCTCGGGCGTGTAGCGCACGTCCGGCGTCGGAGGCCGGAAGCCGGGCGCCGGGCGTCAGCCGGTCACCCGTCGCACCCTGAGCGTCAGATCGTCGCCGTGTCGATCACGAACCGGTAGCGCACATCGCTGGCCAGGACCCGCTCGTACGCCTCGTTGATCTGGTCGGCGCCGATCAGCTCGATCTCGGCGCCGAAGCCGTGCTCCGCGCAGAAGTCCAGCATCTCCTGGGTCTCGCGGATGCCGCCGATGCTGGAGCCGGCCAGCGTCTTGCGGCCCGCGATCACCGAGAACAGGTTCAGGGAGATCGGGTCCTCGGGAGCACCCACGTTCACCAGCGCTCCGTCGGACTTCAGCAGGGACAGGAACGCCCCGAAGTCCAGGGGCGCCGAGACCGTCGAGACGATCAGGTCGAAGGTGCCCCTGAGCTCCTCGAACGTCTTCGGGTCGCTGGTGGCGTAGTAGTGGTCGGCGCCCAGCCTCAGACCGTCGTCCTTCTTGCGCAGGGACTGCGACAGCACGGTCACCTCGGCGCCGAGCGCGTGCGCGATCTTGACGCCCATGTGGCCGAGGCCGCCCATGCCGAGGATGGCGACCTTCTTGCCGGGGCCGGCGTTCCAGTGCTTGAGCGGGGAGTACAGGGTGATGCCGGCGCACAGCAGCGGCGCGGCCTCGTCGAGCTTCAGGCCGTCCGGGATACGGACGACGTAGTTCTCGTCGACGACGACCTTCTCGGAGTAGCCGCCGTAGGTGGGCTCGCCGTCACGGCCGACGCCGTTGTACGTCATGGTGGCGCCCTGGGTGCAGTACTGCTCCAGGCCCGCCTCGCAGTTCTCGCACGCGCGGCAGGAGTCGACCATGCAGCCGACGCCGACCCGGTCGCCGACGGCGAACCTGGTCACGCCGGGGCCGACCTCCGAGACGACGCCCGCGATCTCGTGGCCGGGGACCATCGGGAAGATGGCCTCGCCCCAGCCCTCGCGGGCCTGGTGGATGTCCGAGTGGCAGATGCCCGCGAACTTGATGTCGATCAGCACGTCGAACTCGCGTACCGCGCGCCGCTCGATCGTGGTGCGCTCCAGCGGCGCCTTGGCAGCGGGAGCGGCGTAGGCAGCAACAGTGGTCATGCGGGGGGTCTCCTAGCTGATGATTCCGCGCTCGGCCGCCTTCGGCCGGGCACGCTGTCCAGCCTGCCCCACGTTCCCCTCGCCACCCAGACCACACTTCTGCCTACGACCGGTGTTCCTACTACTGGCGGGGTCAGGCTCGGGGACATGGGACCAGGGACCGGACGTGAATACTGGTCGTATGGATGAACAGCCCGAGCCCGTACCGGGGACCCTGGACGCCGGCCGGGCCCTCGACCGCCGGTCCGAGCTCAGCGAGTTCCTGCGCACGCGCCGGGCCCGGCTGAAGCCGGAGGACGTGGGGCTGCCCGAGTTCGGGCGGCACCGCAGGGTGCCCGGACTGCGCCGCGAGGAGCTGGCGCAGCTGGCCGGGGTGTCCGTCGCGTACTACACGCGCCTGGAGCAGGGCAACGGCCGGAACGTGTCGGCGGAGGTGCTGGACTCGATCGCGCGGGCGCTGCGGCTGACCGACGCCGAGCACGCGCACCTCACCCATCTGGCGAAGCCGAAGCAGCACAAGAAGAAGACCCCGGGGCGGCAGCAGCAGGTGCGGAGCTCGCTGCGTCAGCTGCTGGACACCATGGACGGCGTCCCGGCGTACATCGTGGGGCGGCGCGCCGAGATCCTGGCCTGGAACCGGATGGCGGCGGCGGTCTTCGGCGACTGGGCGGCGCTGCCGGTGGCGGAGCGCAACTGGGCGCGGCTGGTCTTCCTCCAGCCCGATTACCACGATCTGTTCGTGGACTGGGAGCAGAAGGCGATCGACATCGTGTGCGCCCTGCGCATGGACGCCGGCTGCTATCCGGACGATCCGCGCCTGTCGGCGCTGGTCGGCGAACTGTCCGTGAAGAGCGCGGAATTCCGGCGGCTGTGGGCGACCCACGACGTCAAGGAGAAGAGCCACGGCGTCAAGCACCTGCACCACCCGCTGGTGGGTGAACTGGCCCTGCCGTACGACTCGTTCCGGCTGCTCGACGACGCCGAGCAGACGCTCGTCGCCTACCACGCCGAACCGTGCTCCCCGTCCGCCGAGGCGCTGCGCCTGCTGGCGAGCTGGGGGACGGACGCGACCCGGGTGGCCCAGGCCTGAGCCTGCCGGTCCCGCCCCGGGACAGCCCGGGATCACCCCCGGAACGACGATGTGCCGGGGGATGACCGGGCACCGCGGCGGACAGGAGGCCGGGCTACGAGTTCGCGTTCTCCTTGACCGTGATCCGGCCCTTGCGGATGGTCGCCAGCCGCGGGGCCTTCTTCGCGATCGCAGAGTCGTGGGTGACCATGATGAAGGTGAGCCCGTGCTCCTTCCACATGCGCTCCAGCACCTCCATGATCTCGTCGCGCATGCTCTCGTCGAGGTTGCCGGTGGGTTCGTCGGCGAGCAGCACCTTCGGCTGCTTCACGAGGGCGCGGGCGATGGCGACGCGCTGCTGCTGGCCGCCGGACATCTCGCTGGGCAGGTGCGTCAGGCGCTCGCCGAGCCCGACCGACCGCAGCGCCTCGGCGGCCCGTTCCCGCCGGTCCTTCACCTTCACACCGAGCGGTACGAGGGCGGTCTCGACGTTCTCCTGCGCGGTCAGCGTCGGGATGAGGTTGAAGGACTGGAAGACGAAGCCGATGTTCTCGCTGCGCACCTTGGTGAGCTTGGCCTCCGACAGCCGGGCGAGGTCGGTGCCGTCGAGGACGACCTCGCCCGAGGTGGGCCGGTCGAGTCCGCCGAGCATCTGGAGCAGCGTGGACTTGCCGCCGCCGGTGGGCCCCTGGATGACGAGCCGGTCACCGTCGGCGATGGTCAGGTCGACGCCGTCGAGCGCGTGGACGGTGTCCTTGCCCCGGGTGTAGTGCTTGGTGACGCTTCTGAGTTCGTACATGGTGGGTGCAACTCCTGGGTGAGGTATGGGGACGGGGGCCCGCCGCTCAGCGGACGGGCCCCCTGGTCCGCGGGAACCGTGCTGGCCCCGGCCGCTCGACGCGGAACGGGCAGCGCGCCGCTCCGACGCGGCACGGGCCGTGCGCGGCCACTGGACGCGGTGCGGGCAGTGCGTGGGCCTGCGCGGCCACCGGACGCGGCACGGGCCGTACGCGGCTACTCGACGCGGCGCAGGGCGTCCGCCGGGCGCAGTCGGGAGGCCCGCCAGCCGCCGAAGGCGCCCGCGATCAGGCCGCCGGTGACGGCCAGGCCGACCGCGAGCGCGACGGTGGTGAGGCTGACGGGTGCGGTCAGCGCGACGTCGAGGGTCTTGGACGCGGTCTGCCGGGCACCGCCGAAGCCACCCCCGCCGAAGCCGCCGCCGCCGGGACCGCCGCTCGCGTTGCCACCCCCGCCGCCCGTCTGGGCCTCGAGCGTCGGGCTGATCGCGGTGACGGCGTAGGCGCCCGCCAGGCCGAGCGCGATACCGAGGACACCGCCGAGCAGGCCGTTGACCATGGCCTCGCCGACGACCTGGCGGGTCACCCGGCCGGACTTCCAGCCCAGGGCCTTGAGGGTGCCGAACTCGCGCACCCGGCGGGAGACCGCCGAGGAGGTCAGCAGACCGGCGACCAGGAACGCGGCCACGAGCACCGCGATGGACAGCCACTTGCCGACGTTGGTGGCCAGGCTGGAGGCGGTGGACAGGGAGCCGGAGACGGTGTCGGCGAGGTCCGCGGAGGTGGTGACGGTCGTACCCGATACGTTCTTCTGGATCGTGGACTTGACGCTGTCGATCTTCTGCGAGTCGGTTGCCTTGACGTAGATCGTGGTGACCTTGTTCTTCGAGTCGCTGATCGTCTGAGCCTGCGTCAGCGGGATGTAGACGTTGGCCGCGGAGTCACCGCTGTCGGCCGTCGCGATGCCGATCACCTTGAACTTGACGCTCTTGATGGTGACGGTGGAGCCGACCTTGAGCTTCTTCTCCTTGGCGTACGCCGAGTCGAGGACGGCGACCTCGGTGTCTGCCTCGGCGGTCGTGAACGTACGACCACTGCTGATCTTCGACGAGGTCAGCGGGCCGAGGGCCGGCTTGGTGACGTCGGTGCCGAAGACGGAGTAGTTGTTGACGTCGAAGTCCGCACCGCCGCCGCGGACCTCCCCCTGCGGCTGGGCGCCGCCTCCGGGGCCGCCCCGCTGGTCGCCGCCGTCGCCGTCCTGCTGGAACTGACCACGGGTGAACTGGCCGCTGACCTTGATGACCTGGAGGCTCAGGCCGCCGACGACGTCCGCGACGCCGCTCTGCTCGCCGACCTTGGTCACGGTCGAGGTGGACAGGGTCTGGAAGCCCTGGACCATCACCCGGTCGGTGCTCTGCTCCTTGTCCGAACCGTTGTCCTGCGCGTCGAACCGGAAGCGCGGACGCTCCGAGGTGGCGGCGGCGGGCTCGGCCGCCTTGGTGACCGTCATGTCGGTGCCCAGCCCGTACAGCGACTGGAGGACCTTGTCCTGGGCCTTCCCCATGCCCGAGGACACGGAGTTGACCACGATGACCAGCGCGATGCCCAGCGCGAGTCCGGAGGCGACGACGAGGGCCGCTTTTCTGCGGCGGCGCAGTTCGCGCCTCAGGTAGGTGAAGAACATGGCCGCAAACTAGACACGGCGCGTGATGACTCGATAAGGCCGAAATAAAAGAACCATGAGAAGGCTGTGCGGGACCCCATAGCGCCCTCGGAACATCCCTCAGAACGCCCCCAGAGCACCCCAGGAGCACTCTCAGGAACGCCCCCCGGCAGACCTCTGGAACGTCCTGGCAGACCCCTGGCAGGCCCGCGGCAGGCCCCTCGAACCACCGATGCCGCCCCCCGGTCGGGGAGCGGCATCGGATCGGCTGTGGGTGGGGCCGGTCGGCGTCAGACCGCCGAGCCCGCCTTCCACTGCGCCCAGTCCATGTTCCAGCCGTTGAGGCCGTTGTCCGGGGAGACCGTCTTGTCGCCGGTGTTCCTCACGACCACGACGTCACCGATGATCGAGCCGTTGTAGAACCAGGCCGCCGGGGTGCTGTCGTCCTTGGCGCCCTTGGTGTCGGACAGGCCCACGCAGCCGTGGCTGGTGTTGACGCTGCCGAAGATGGACTTCACGCCCCAGTAGTTGCCGTGCACGAAGGTGCCGGAATTGGTCAGGCGCATGGCGTGCGGCACGTCCTTGATGTCGTACTCGCCCTTGCCGTCGTCGTCGGTGAAGCCGACCGTGGCGCCGTTCATCCGGGTCTCCTTGAACTTCTCGGAGATCACCATCTGGCCCTCGTACGTCTTGTTCTCGGGCGAGCCGGCCGAGATCGGGATGGTCTTGACCGTCTTGCCGTCCTGCGTGACCTTCATCTGCTTGGTCTTGGCGTCGACGTAGGTGACCTGGTTGCGGCCGATGTGGAAGGTGACCGTCTTCTGCTGCACGCCGTACACACCGGAGGCGCCCTCGACACCGTCGAGCGCGAGCTTCAGCGTGATGGTGGAGTTCTCCTTCCAGTAGTCCTCGGGGCGGAAGTCGATCCGGTTGGCGTTGAACCAGTGGCCGACGACCTCCTGGCCGCTGCTGGAGCTGACCGTGATGCCCTTCTGGACGGCGGCCTTGTCGGTGATCGCCTTGTTGAAGTTGATCGAGACGGGCATGCCGACGCCGACGGTCGAGCCGTCGTCCGGCGTGAAGTTCCCTATGAAGCTGTTGGCCGGGGACACCGTGGTGAACGAGGCGTTCTCGTGGGCCTCGCGTCCGTCGGAGTCCTTCGCGCTGGCCGCGACCTTGTACGTGGTGGAGCGCTCCAGCTGGGCGCTGGGCTTCCAGCTCGTCTTGTCGGCGGAGAGCTCGCCGGCGACGGCGGTGCCGTCGGCCGTCGTCATCTTCACCTCGGAGAGCGTGCCCTTGCGCACGGTGACGGCGAAGTTGTTGATGGAGGCGTTGGACGAGCCGTCCTTCGGCGTGATCGTGATCTGCGCCACAGATGTCTTCTTGGCCGCCGCCTCGTCGACCTTGGCTTGCGAGCTCTCGTTGCCGCCGCCGGCGTCCGCGTCCGCGCCGGAGCAGGCCGTCAGTACGAGCACACCGCCGAGCAGGGCGGACGCGGCCGTGAGGCGCCTGCGCCGCTTACTGTCCGTCATCACACACTTCTCCATCGTTGCCGAATTCCCCAAAAACCCCGAGAGGCCTCGTTACGAAATACCAACGCTACGACCGGTACGTCCGATTTCACGCGCTTTCCCCATGTGGGGAGTGCCACGTCCGCCGGGGCACGCCCGCCTGGACCAGTGATGCGGGTGTCGGCCAGTGCGCCCTTTGAGACGACGAAACCCCGGGCGGTGGTTGCCGCCCGGAGTCACGAATTCCCCGTGCCGCTCAACCGACGCCGGACACGCGGTCGCCTTCCTCGTCCTCCACGACATCATCCTCGTCCAGGTCCCAGTCGGGCGAATCAGGGTCGTAGTCGATGAGCTCGCTCGACCAGGAGGCTTGCTGGAGCTCCACTCCCGGCACCTCGCTGACCAGGTCGAACGGATCAACGAGAAACGCGAGGGCCTCCGCGGTGTCTTCCGTCACAGCGCCCTCGGCGTGCGCCTGTTCGTCCGCCGGGAGCTCGTCGTCCTCCGCGATCCGCCGCAGCGCGGCCGCCGTCACAGCGTCGGTGTCGTGCACTTCCACGACGAGTTCGACGCGAAGTCGTACAAAACGTGATGCCTCTTCAGTACTCATGCCCCGGAGCGTACGGCTCCGTCCTGCCGTAACTTTCCCACGACCCGCGACTTTCATTAGCATCGACCTACACGGCCAATTCACCAGCGCCACAAGGGGATCGATATTCCGTGTCATCAGCTCGCCGCTCGTTGCTGACCGCCACCGCCGCGGGGACCGTACTGGGCGCCCTGTGGTTCGTTCCGTCCGCGAACGCCTCCCAGGACGACCCGGCGAGAACGCAGCCCCCGGTGACCGCGTCGGCCGGGGCCACCACGCAGGCGCGGGCCGCGTCCACGACCACGTCCGACCCGGGCGTGGAGACCCAACTCGCCGACACCGGAAGCTTCGACACCACCCCGTACGTGGTGGGCGGAAGCCTCTTCCTCAGCGTGGGGGCAGGCTTCGTGGTGTATTCGATACGCCGCGAACGTCTCGATTTTTAATCGACTTGACGTTCCTTTGACCTCCGCTTCATAGTCCGCTCATGAAGAGATCATCGGGGGCGCGTCTCGGCGCCACGGCTGCCGTGAGCGTGTTGTCGCTCGCCCTCATCACGGGCTGTTCCGACGAGGGTTCCGGCGACGCCAAGGGATCGGGCAAGGGATCGAAGTCCTCGGCCTCGTCCGCGTCGCCCACGAGTGCGAACGCGAAGGCGCTCGGCACGGCCGAGTTGAAGAAGCTGCTCGTCGCCCAGGGCGACGTCAAGGGGTACAAGGTCGAGGCGACCGACGAATCGTTCCCGCACTCCCAGAGCGCGGTGAAGGTCGACAAGGCCCCGTGCCGGCCGCTCGCCTACGCCATGGCGGGCCTCGCGCCGGGCGACACCGACGCGAGCGTCAGCGGCACCGCGACCGAGGACAAGAAGCCCACGGGCACCGCCACGTCCCCGGAGGACGTGTCCGAGGACGACATCGCCAACGCGTTCGACATCACCATGACCGTCGTGGGCCTGTCCTCCTACGGCGGTGACGGCGCCGAGAAGGCCTTCAAGTCCGTGTCCGACGCGGTCACGAGCTGCTCCGGCGGGTTCACCGTCACGGCGCAGGGCGAGGACCAGAAGCTCACCAAGATCGCCGCGGAGAAGGGCTCCGCCACCGGCGACGAGTCGGTCGCGTTCGCCGCTTCCGGCAAGCTGGACGGGGGCGACACGGGCGACGCGCACATCGAGGTGGCACGGCACGGCAACACCATCGCCACGTACTACACGATCAGCTTCATGAAGCTGACGTCCGGTACGCCGTACACCGTGCCGGCCGTCGTGGTCGACGCCCAGGCGGCCAAGCTCAAGTGACACGCGGGGCCCCGCCGTACGCCGGCGGGGCCCCGAACGGTGCTACAGCAACGGACCGGTGACGCTCTCCACGGCGGTCACCAGCAGGCCGGCCCGCACGAACGCGTCGGCGGCGGCCAGGTCGGGCGCGAGGAAACGGTCCGGTCCGGGACCCTGCACCCCCGCCGCCCGTACGGCGTCGATGGCCGCCCGCGAGGCCGGCGCCGGGGTGAGACCCTCGCGCAGCTCGATGGCGCGGGAGGCGGCGTACAGCTCCACCGCGAGCACGCGCGCGAGGTTGTCCACGGCCGTGCGCAGCTTGCGCGCCGCGGACCAGCCCATGGAGACGTGGTCCTCCTGCATGGCGGAGGACGGGATGGAGTCCGCCGAGGCGGGCACCGCGAGCCGCTTGAGCTCGCTCACCAGCGCGGCCTGCGTGTACTGGGCGATCATCAGCCCGGAGTCGACGCCGGCGTCGTCGGCCAGGAACGGCGGCAGGCCGTGGCTGCGGTTCTTGTCCAGCAGCCGGTCGGTGCGCCGCTCGGCGATGGAGGCCAGGTCGGCGGCGGCGATGGCGAGGAAGTCCAGGACGTAGGCCACCGGGGCGCCGTGGAAGTTGCCGTTGGACTCGACCCGCCCGTCGGGCAGGACCACCGGGTTGTCCACGGCCGCGGCCAGCTCGCGCTCGGCGACCAGCCGGGCGTGCGCCATGGTGTCCCGGCCGGCGCCGGCGACCTGCGGGGCGCAGCGCACCGAGTAGGCGTCCTGGACCCGCGGGGCGTCGTCCTGGTGATGCCCGGTCAGGCCCGAACCCTTCAGCACGGCCAGCATGTTGGCGGCGGCGGCGCCCTGGCCCGGGTGCGGGCGGATGGCGTGCAGCTCGGGGGCGAGGACCTGGTCCGTGCCGAGCAGGGCCTCCATGGACAGCGCGGCGGTGACGTCGGCGGACTTGTAGAGGGTGTCGAGGTCGGCGAGCGCCATGATCAGCATGCCGAGCATGCCGTCGGTGCCGTTGAGGAGGGCCAGGCCCTCCTTCTCGCGCAGTTCGACGGGGGCGATGCCGTGCGCGGCGAGCAGTTCGCCGGCGGGCCGGACGACCCCGTCGGGGCCTTCGGCGTCGCCCTCCCCCATGAGCGTCAGGGCGCAGTGGGACAGCGGGGCGAGGTCGCCGGAGCAGCCGAGCGAGCCGTACTCGTGCACGACCGGGGTGATGCCCGCGTTCAGCACGTCGGCCATGGTCTGCGCGATCTCGGGCCGCACACCGGTGTGCCCGGAGCACACGGTCTTCAGCCGCAGGAACATCAGGGCCCGTACGACCTCCCGCTCCACCCGCGGTCCCAGACCGGCGGCGTGCGAGCGGACGATGTTGCGCTGGAGCTGCGCGCGCAGCTCCGGGCTGATGTGCCGGGTCGCCAGGGCGCCGAAGCCGGTGGAGACGCCGTAGACGGGCTCGGGCTTGGCCGCCAGCGCTTCGACGATCTCGCGGGCCGCGGCGAGGGCCGCCACCGCCTCGCCGGAGAGTTCGATCCGGGCGCCGTCGCGCGCCACGGCGAGAACGTCGGACGCGGTGACCCCGGAGGTCCCCACCACCACAGTGTGCATATCCATATTCAGGAGCGTACGCACTGAATTCCGGACTGTCACCAGTGGGTGACCGGTTCACCCCTTACCGATTCGGTCACATGCCGGGGCGTCAGCGGCGCCCTCGGAAGCGGCGGCGCTCCGCGGTGGCCTCCCGCGAGGGCGCGTCCGCCAGCCGGACGACGGGGTCGTCGGGCCCCTCCCGGCCGGCGACCACGGGCCGGGCCGCCCGTACGGCCTTGGCCTGGTACTGGGCCGCGTCGGCGAGCCGGAACAGCCGGCGCGCCGAGCGGACCGGCCCGATGGGGTCCTCGGTGGACGCGACCCCGCAGGCGACCCCCTCGCCGAGCTCCAGTTCCGCCGCGCGGCGGCAGAGTTCCCCCGCGGTCCTCACCACGTCGTCGGCGGGCGGGCCGACGGCGAGGAGGCAGAACTCGTCCCCGCCGAGCCGGGCGGCGAGGGCGCCGGGCAGCATCGCCCCGCACAGCGACAGCACGGACCCGAACCGTTCCAGCAGCCGGTCGCCCACCGCGTGCCCTCGGGTGTCGTTGACGCGCTTGAGGCCGTTGAGGTCGCAGACGACGAGGCTGACCGCGACACCGTCCCGCCGGTGCCGCTCGATCGCCTCGTCGAGGCCCACATCGACGGCGCGGCGGTTGGCGAGCCCGGTGAGCGCGTCGGTGAAGGCGAGCCTGCGGGCCTCCTCCAGCCGCTCGGTCTGGGCGATCCCGGCGGCGACGACCGAGGCCAGGACCGTGGCGAAGTCGGCGTCCCCGCGGTCGAAGACGGGGTCGGCGGCCGAGCGGGCCACATAGAGCTCGCCCCAGGCGCGGCCGTGCAGCACGAGGGGGGCGACGACACAACAGCCGCGGCCTCGGCGGCGCAGGGCGGCGACGCGCTGATGGCAGTAGCCGGGGCTGCCGTGGGCCGGGCCGGAGGCGGTCTCGACCCAGGCGTTGGGGTCGCCGCCCGCGGCCCAGCGCTCGTGCAGGAACTCGGTGATCTCCGGGAACTGGTGCACGGGGTACACCTCCGCCTCGGGGAACTCCTCCTCGTCCGGGGCGCGGTCCCCCACGTTCACGAGGACCCGCAGCCGGCCGAGCTCCCGCTCCCACGTCGACAGCGCGGCGAAGCTGCCGGACAGCGCCCGGCAGGCGCCCAGGGCCGCCGCCCGCCATGACTCGCGCGGGGAGTGGGCCGCCGCCATCCCCTGCGCCAACGCCACCACGCCCGCGAGCCGACTGTCCTCACCCATCACTCCAGGTTAGGGACGTTCAGCGGCAAAAGGGACATTGATACGGCGAACAGGTGGACGGTACGAGAACCAGCTCCCGCCGGCCCGCGGGACCGTCCGCCGCACTGCCGTCCGGCCGCCCCCACCTCGCCTCAGCGGGTCACTCCCCGGGCCACTGGGGCTTGCGCTTCTCGTTGAACGCCGCCACGCCCTCCGCCCGGTCCCCCGAGAACGCCACCGACCGCCAGGCCGCGTCCTCGACCTCCAGTCCGGCCCGCAGATCCAGGCCGTGCCCGAGCCGCAGCGCCCGCTTCGCCGCCCGCAGGCCCACCGGCGAGTTGGCCGCGATCCGGGATGCCAGCGCCAGCGCCTCCACCCGGTCCTGGCCCTCCTCCACCAGCACGTCCACCAGGCCCAGCTCACGCGCCTCGGCGGCCTCGACCCGGCGCGCGGTGAAGATCAGCTCGGCGGCCCGCGCGGCGCCGATCCGGCGCGGCAGCAGCTGGGTGCCGCCACCGCCGGGAATCACGCCCACGGACACCTCGGGCAGCCCCACCACCGCCGTGACGTCGGCCACGATCACATCGCAGGACAGCGCCAGCTCGAAGCCGCCGCCGAGCGCGAACCCGTGCACGGACGCGACCGTCGGCACCGGGAGGTCCAGTACGCCGGTGTAGGCGCCGCGCGCGACCGGGCGCTGCCGCACCAGCTCGGCGTCACTGAAGGAGTTGCGCTCCTTCAGGTCGGCCCCCACGCAGAACGCCCGCTCGTGCGTCGAGGTCAGCACCACCACCCGTACGTCCCGGTCGGCGCCCAGCGCGGCGCACGCCTCGCCGATCGACCGGGCCATCTCGCTGGACACCGCGTTCATGGACTTGGGCCGGTCGAGGGCGAGTTCGGCGACATGCCCGTCACCGTGCCGCCTCACCAGTACGAACTCCCCGAACCGCTCCTCGCTCATGACACCCTCCGGTTAACGCGTGTTAACAACGACCTCGCCCCGATCATCGCAGTCCCGCCGCACGGGGGAAAGAGCGGCCGTCCACGAGACCGGTTCCCGTGTCACCTCCCGATTCCCCGTTCGAGTGACATCCCGCCCAACTACCGCCCCATCGCCCACGGCACCGCATAACGTGCGCTCCGCCACGGCGCAGCGGGGGCGCGAGCGCATCGGGGAGGGATCACGATGACGAACACAGCGGTCGACAAGACCAGGCACACGACAAAAACCGGCGGAACCGGGGTCACGCCTGGGGCGGGAGGCGCGGAGGGCGCGCCTGGGGCGGGGGGTGCCCCTGGGGCGGGGGCTGTCCCTGGAGTGGGCGCCGTCCCCGGGGCTGCGGGCGCAGGAGCTGCTCCGGGCGGGGAGGACGGTGGCGGCTCGGGCGGTGACGGCACGACGGGTGCGGTGGGCGGTGGCGGCGCGGCAGGCATGGCGGCCTCGGCAGACACGCCTGGCCTGGCGGACGCGGGTGCGGGGACGGCAGGTACTGCGAGCGCGGCGGGGAAGGTCGGCGCGGCGGCGGGGACGGGGAGCGCAGGTTCGGCGGGGAAGGCGGGCACGACGGGTGCGGCAAGAACCTTTGGCGTGCCAGGTCCGGCGGGCAGGACGGGCCAGGCGAGCCCGGCGGGCGCAGGAGGCCAGGCAGGCCCGCCGGGGGCGGCCATCACACCGAATCCGTTGTGGCAGCGGGGCCAGGCAGGCCCGTCGGGCGCGGCAGGCAGGACGGGCGCCGCAAACCGACCGGACTCGGCAGGTGCAGCCCGCACGTCAGGCCCGGCGGGGCGAACCGGCCAGACGAACGCGGCAGGCGCCCCACGTACGGCCGCCCAGGCAGCCAACACGAGCCCGATAGACCGGGCGGGCAAAGCAGGTCCGGCGAACACGGCAGGCGCAGCCGGCACACCAGGCCCGGCGGGGCGAACCGACCAGGCAAGCGCGGCAGGCACCCCACCCACGGCCGCCCAGGCAGCCAACACGAGCCTGGTAAACCGGGCGGGCAAAGCAGGTCCGGCGAACACGGCAGCCGCAGCCGGCACACCAGGCCCGGCAGGGCAGACCGGCCAGACGAACGCGGCAGGCGCCCCAGTCACAGCAAGCCAGGCGGCCCCGACAGGCAAAACGGGCGCGGCACGCAAGGCCGCAACACCAGGTCCGGCGGACATGGCAGCCTCGGCCGCCACCCGAGGCCCGGCATGGCAGACCAGCCGAACAAGCGCGGCGGGCCAGGCAGGCAACACGGCAGACCAGGCGACTGCGCCAAGGCCGGCGAACGCGGCAGACGCAACCGGCACTCCAGGCCGGTCAAGGCAAGCGAGCAAGGCAAGCCCAGCAGCCGCGCCAAGCCAGGCGGCCACGCCAGGCCCGGCGAACACGGCAGGCACAGCCGGCGCCCGAGGCCCGGCGGGGCAGACCGGCCGCACAAACGCGGCAGGCGCACCCCGCACGGCGGCCCAGGCGACCCCGACAGGCAGGACGGGTGCGGCAGGCGCCCCCGGAACACCCGGTCCGGCGGACACGGCAGCCGCGACCGGCACGCGAGGCCCGGCAGGGAACACCGGCCCAGCCGGCAGGCCACGCACGGCAGGCTCGGCAAGCAAGGCCGCAGCACCAGGTCCGGTGGGCACAGCAGCACAGGCTGGCACACGCGCCCCAGCGGGGAAGACGGCCCAGGCAGGCACGCCACACACCGCCGGCGACGCCGCAACAGCAAGCCCGGTGAGCACGACAGCCGGAGCCGGTACGCGCGCCCCGGCAGGCAACACGGGCCGGGCAGGCGCGCCACGCCCGGCCGGCAACGCCCGGACGCCAGGTCCGGCGGGCGCCGCAGGCGCAGTCGGCACGCGAGGCCCGGCTGGGAACACCGGCCGGGCAGGCTCGGCACCCACCGTCGGCCAAGCGGGCGCCGTAGGTGCGCCACGAGCCACGCCTCCGGCAGGTAACGCGGGCATGGCCGGCCGAACAGCCGCCGCAGGAACCCCACAAGCCGGGCGTCCGGCGGGTAGGGCTGGCGTGGCGGGCCAAGCGCGCGGGTCGAATGTCGCCGAGTCGGTCGGCGATGTGGGGGGTGGGGAGTCGGACGAGGGGGCGTCCTCAGCCGGTGGTCTGTCGGGTCGGCGTGGCCGGCATCGCAGGCCCCGTCGCAGGGTGCTGCTCGCGGTGGGCGGACTCGCGCTGGCCGTCGGTGTGCTGAGCCTCGTACGGATCGCGCCCGACTCCGGGGTCGGCACGGCGGAGGCCGGACCCAGCCCGGACGCCGTCAAGACCTGGTCGACCGACGCGGCGGCCACCGTCGCGGCCGTCCCCCGGGTGAGCTCGACCTCCGGCCCGGGCGGGGTGAGCACCACCCCGGCCCCCGGCGCGTCGGCGTCGGCGACCGCCGCGCCCTCGGCCTTGGCTACGGCGGGTGGCTCCGCGAGCGTCCCCGCGCCGTCGGCCACACCCCGTTCTCCCGGCAGCGACACCGACACCGATACCGGCACCGGCACCGGCACCGGCCCGCAGCCGACGTCCCCGGCCCCCGCGCCGACCTCGGCCACGGCCGTCCCGGCCCCGCAGCCCGCTGAACCGGATCAGCCTGGTCAGCCCGGTGAGCCCGGTCAGCCGGACGAGCCGGATCAGCCAGGTGCGCCGGGACTGTGTGTGCCGATCATCGGCCTGTGCGTGGACGTGCTGAACGCCCGCTGACCTACTGCTGGTCCTCGTCGCGGCGGGTGAGCAGCCACGGCTCGACCACGCCGAGTCCACGCACCGGCCGCTGCCACATCGGCCGCAGCGCGAAACGGTACGTCGGCGGCTCCTCGCCCTCCTTCTCGGCGGCGACAGCGGCCTCCGCCGCCTCCGCCTCCGAGGCGGGCGCCTCACCGCTGCGGATGAGCTCCGCGGCGAACGCGCCGTCGACGAGGACGGCGTCGCGCGGAGCTATCGACGTCAGCCGCGAGGCCAGGTTGACCGTCGTACCGAAGACGTCGCCCATCCGGGTCGTCACCGTGCCGAAGGCCATGCCGACGCGCAGCTCGGGCATCGTCTCGTCGTTGGCCATGGTCTCGATGAGCCGCAGCGCGATCTCCGCGGCGACCCCCGCGTCGTCGGCGGCGAACAGCACCTCGTCGCCGAGCGTCTTGATGAGTCTGCCGCCACGGGCGGCCACCAGGTCGGCGGCGGTGGTCTCGAAGGCCTCGACGAGTTCGCCGAGTTCCTCCTCCTCCATCCGGCGGGTCAGCCGTGTGAACCCGACGAGGTCGGCGAACCCCACCGCGAGGCGGCGGTCGACCATCTCCTCGTCGTCGGCGGCCTGCACGACCCGGCCGGCCGAGGCGGCGAGCTGGCGGCGCCAGACGTAGACGAGGAACTCCTCCAGTTCGGGCAGCAACAGCTCGACGATCGGGTACGTCACCTCGGTGCGGGTCATCCCCGGCTCGGGCGGCTCGGTGAGCCCCTCCAGGAAGGAGTCCATCTGCCATTCGGCCAGCCGGGCGGTGGTCTGCCCGGTGGACCGGGCCACCTGCACGGCCATGGCCTCGCTGAGCAGGCCCGCCTCCACCAGACCGGCGAGCCGGCGCAGGGCGAGTACGTCCGCCTCCGTGAGCGCCTTGGCCTGCCCTATGTCGGCGAAGCCCATGGCCCGCCAGAAACGGGACGCCAGTTCCATCGAGACGCCGGCGCTGCGGGCGGCCTGGAAAGGCGTGTAGCGCCGCTCGGCGCCGAGGATGAGCTGTTCGAGGCGCAGTGCGAGCGGGTCGCCGCCGGACTCGGCGGCGGGCGGTTCCCTCCGCTCGGGCGAGGTCGAGAGCGGGGGAGGATCGACCCGGCCGTCCGCGTCCGCGCCGGAGCCCGTGTCGTCGACGGTCACGCCTGCTGCCCTTCCGATCTGTCACGGTCAGGTATCGACCGGCCTTTACTCTACGGCAGGTGTGCGCCAACTCACTCCTCAGCGCAGCCTACGCAGCCACAGGGGATCCCGCCGCCGCAGCGGCACACACGGCACCTTCGGCCTCCGCGGCGCCACCCCGGGCACCACCGCCGTCACGGCACCGCACACCACCCACGCCCGCCCCGTCCGGACCGCCCTCGGTCCACACGCCGCACGTCACAGTGCCGGTTCGCTCCGCCTCGCGGGCCGGCCCGTGCCTCAGGCCGGGCGCAGGTGGATGATGTCGCCCGCGCCCACCGGCTCCTGGACGCCGTCGTCCGTCGCCAGCACCAGCCGGCCGTCCCCGTCGACGGCCACCGCCTCGCCGACGATCGAGCGGTCGCCCGGCAGCTCGGCCCGTACGGTCCGGCCGAGCGTCGCGCAGCCCGCCGCGTAGGTCTCCTGGAGGCCACTGGCGACCGGATCGCCCTCGACCGCTCGCCAGCGTCCGTACCAGTCCTCCAGGGACCGCAGCACGGCCCGCAGCAGCGGATCCCGGTCGGTGGTCAGCGCGCCGGCCAGGGCCAGCGAGCCCGCCTGCGGCACCGGCAGCTCTCGCGCGCCGAGCGTGACGTTGATCCCGATCCCGATGACGACACCGTCGTCCCCGGCGCGCTCCGCGAGGATCCCGCCCGCCTTGCGCTCCTCGTCCCCGACGGTGACCAGCAGATCGTTGGGCCACTTCAGAGCCGTGTCCACACCCGCCGCGCGGGCCAGCCCCGTCGCCACGGCGACCCCGGTGAGCAGCGGCAGCCAGCCCCAGCG
The DNA here is from genome assembly GCF_053593435.1 of Streptomyces sp. NPDC002306. Lineage (NCBI taxonomy): Bacteria > Bacillati > Actinomycetota > Actinomycetes > Kitasatosporales > Streptomycetaceae > Streptomyces > Streptomyces sp. NPDC002306. Next base: position 44,043 of record NZ_JBSFCK010000028.1, on the reverse strand, counting down.
GGCCAGCGGCACGTCGCTGGGCCGCAGCAGGACGGAGAAGAACAGACCGGAGCGGGCCGGCGCCGACCACTGGCGCTCCAGGCGGCCGCGCCCGGCACTCTGCTCCTCCGCGACGAGCACCGCGCCCTCGGCCAGCTTGCCGTCGACGGCCCGGGCCACCAGATCGGAGTTCGTGGAGCCCGTGTGCGACACCACCTCCACCTCCGTCCACAGACTTCCCCCACGCACCAGCGCGCGGCGCAACGCGGGCGCGTTGAGGGGGGGACGGTCCAGGTCGGACCAGCGGTTGGCGTTTCCGTCTGAGTCATCTCGCGGCGTCATGCAAGCCACCCTAGGTGTGGTAAACACCGCACTGCCGATTGGTAGGCGCGCCACTACGCTACGGATGAGTAACCGTCCCCCCTTTTGAGCAGGCAGGGAGCCCCATCCCGATGTCCGAGCCGGAAGTGACCGACATCCACACCACCGCGGGAAAGCTCGCGGATCTCCAGCGCCGTATCGAGGAAGCGACGCACGCCGGCTCCGAACGCGCCGTCGAAAAGCAGCACGCCAAAGGCAAACTGACAGCCCGTGAGCGGATCGAGCTGCTGCTCGACGAGGACTCCTTCGTGGAGCTCGACGAGTTCGCACGCCACCGCTCCACCAACTTCGGCCTCGAAGCCAACCGCCCGTACGGCGACGGTGTCGTCACCGGATACGGGACCGTCGACGGGCGGCCCGTGGCCGTCTTCTCCCAGGACTTCACCGTCTTCGGCGGCGCCCTGGGCGAGGTCTACGGCCAGAAGATCGTCAAGGTCATGGACTTCGCCCTCAAGACCGGCTGCCCGGTCATCGGCATCAACGACTCGGGCGGCGCCCGGATCCAGGAGGGTGTCGCGTCGCTGGGCGCGTACGGCGAGATCTTCCGCCGCAACACCCATGCCTCCGGCGTCATCCCGCAGATCAGCCTGGTGGTCGGGCCCTGCGCGGGCGGGGCGGTCTACTCCCCGGCCATCACCGACTTCACGGTCATGGTCGACCAGACCTCGCACATGTTCATCACCGGCCCGGACGTCATCAAGACCGTCACCGGCGAGGACGTCGGCTTCGAGGAGCTGGGCGGCGCCCGCACCCACAACTCCGTGTCGGGCGTGGCGCACCACATGGCCGGGGACGAGAAGGACGCCGTCGAGTACGTCAAGCAGCTGCTGTCGTACCTGCCGTCCAACAACCTCAGCGAGCTCCCGGTGTTCCCTGAGGAGGCGGACCTGTCCGTCACCGAGGAGGACCTCGAACTGGACACGCTCGTCCCGGACAGCGCGAACCAGCCGTACGACATGCACACGGTGATCGAACACATCGTGGACGACGCCGAGTTCCTGGAGACGCAGCCCCTGTTCGCGCCGAACATCCTCACCGGCTACGGCCGGGTCGAGGGCCACCCGGTGGGCATCGTCGCCAACCAGCCGATGCAGTTCGCCGGCTGTCTGGACATCAAGGCCAGTGAGAAGGCCGCCCGCTTCGTGCGGACCTGCGACGCCTTCAACATCCCGGTCCTGACCTTCGTGGACGTGCCCGGCTTCCTGCCCGGGGTCGACCAGGAGCACGACGGCATCATCCGCCGGGGCGCCAAACTGATCTACGCCTACGCCGAGGCCACCGTCCCGCTCATCACGGTGATCACCCGCAAGGCCTTCGGCGGCGCCTACGACGTCATGGGCTCCAAGCACCTGGGCGCCGACCTCAACCTCGCGTGGCCGACGGCCCAGATCGCCGTCATGGGCGCGCAGGGCGCGGTCAACATCCTGCACCGCCGCACGATCGCCGAGGCGGAGGCCGCCGGTGACCTGGAGGCGACCCGGGCCCGGCTGATCCAGGAGTACGAGGACGCGCTCCTCAACCCGTACGTCGCGGCCGAGCGCGGCTACGTCGACTCGGTGATCAGGCCGTCGGACACCCGCCGGCACGTCGTGCGCGGTCTGCGTCAGCTGCGTACCAAGCGGGAATCCCTGCCTCCGAAGAAGCACGGCAACATCCCCCTCTAGGCCCTGGGAGCGATTGTGACGATCAAGGTCGTACGGGGCAATCCGACCCCGGAGGAGCTGGCCGCCGCACTGGCGGTGGTCCGGGCGCGCGCCGCGGCGGCGGCGGCCACGCCGTCCGGCGCGCCCGGACCGCGGGACTCCTGGTCCGACCCGGCCCGCGTCGCCGCCCGCGCGGTGCCCCGGCCCGGCCCCTCGGCGTGGGCCCGCACCTACTGGCCGGGATAGGCGAGCGGGCACGGAGCGTCCGTGCCGGCACCTTCGCGACGGCGTCGGCCGCCACCGGATCCCTGGTGGCGGCCGACGCCGTCGGAGCGGGTCACGGGCAAGTTGAGTACGCGTACTCAGGTCTTCCGCGCCGGATCGCCGCACGCTCGTAGTCATGCTGTGGTCCGACCCCGACAACGAGCCGCCGGAGGAACTGCGCGAGACGCAGGTCATGCTGCGGCGGCTCGGTGTTCTCATGGCGCTGGCCATGGTGCTCGCGATGATCGTGCTCGGGCTGAGGTGAGCGGGCCGGGTCCGTCCGGGCGGGGCCGCCGATACGCTGGTCGCATGACTGATCAGCCGCGCCGCCGACTCGTCCTCGCCTCCCAGTCCCCCGCCCGGCTCGGGCTGCTGCGGCAGGCCGGACTCGCCCCCGAGGTGCTGGTGAGCGGCGTCGACGAGGACGCCGTCACCGCGCCCACCCCCGCCGAACTGGCGCTCGCCCTCGCCGAGGCCAAGGCCTCCGTCGTGGCGGCCCGGCCGGACGTCCAGGGCGCACTGGTGATCGGCTGCGACTCGGTCCTCGACCTGGACGGCCAGGCGTACGGCAAGCCCGCCGACGCCGAGGAGGCCGCCGCCCGCTGGAAGGCGATGCGCGGCCGGGCCGGGACGCTCCAGACGGGCCACTGCGTGTGGGACACGGCGGCCAAGCGGTACGTGTCCGGCGTCGCCTCCACCGTCGTCCGCTTCGGCGAGCCCACCGACGCGGAGATCGCCGCGTACGTCGCCTCGGGCGAACCGCTCCACGTCGCCGGGGCGTTCACCCTCGACGGCCGCTCGGCGCCCTTCATCGACGGCATCGACGGCGACCACGGCAACGTGATCGGCATCAGCCTGCCCCTCGTCCGCCGGCTGCTGGCCGAACTGGGCGTCGGGATCACGGAGCTGTGGACGCCCCGGGAAGGCTGATTCAGGTCGCGCTGGGCGCAGGCGGCGGCGTGACGGGGGGAACGTCCTGGGGCCCGTGGGACTCCTGAGACTTCTGCAAGCTATGCGGCTTCTGAGACTCCTGGAAGCCCTGAGGCCCCTGATCCTCCTGCGGACCCTGAGGCCCCTGGGGTCCGTCGGGCCCGTCGGGCGTCGCGCGCCTGCCGGCCGCGGGGCCCTCCTGGCGGTCGTACGTCATCAGCAGCAGCACGATCAGGGCGAGCACGACCATCATGAACGCGAAGGCGTTCCGGCCGAGCAGCCCCCACGCGAGCGCGCCCAGCAGGCAGTGCACCACGGCCGCGCTGATCAGCAGGACCCGCCCGAGACCGGCGGGCGGCCGGTTGCGCAGGGCGACGAGCAGCGCGACCAGGCCGCACAGCGCGAAGTACAGCCCGAAGGCGATCCCGCCGATCTTCGACGACAACGACATCACGTCGGGGTCCAGGCCCGCCAAGGACATGTCCTGGCGGTCCACGACCACCCCCATGAACCAGTTGACCGCCGCGATGCCGAGCGCCTCCACGAAGAGCACGACCGCCACCACCCATGCCACCGGTCTTCGCACCACCGGGCCCCACCCACTTTCGACCGCTGTCCGGGCATCACTGCTGTTACCCCAAGTACGTTCGGGACATCGCGAACGCTACTAACGGGTAAACCCCGGGACAAGGGTTCGGCGGAGGGCAAAGAATCATTGGGCCATTCGTAGGGACTCCACAAAGAAACAGAGTGGCCCGCAGCACGCTCTCACAGAGACCTTGACCACACCGGAGGGCTAGGGTTTCCGGGAGGAGTCCTGCGTACCGAGGTGCGACAAGGGATTTCACGGATCGAGCGAGCCTCTCATCACGCTCCGTGTGGGCAAGCTCACCATTGGGGATGGGTCGAAGTGCCGTGTCGGCAGTCCCTAAACTCGGCTTGTTTCAAGGAGGGAGCCTCAATCGTGCGCAAGGTGCTCATCGCCAACCGTGGCGAAATCGCTGTCCGCGTTGCCCGGGCCTGCCGGGACGCCGGGATCGCGAGCGTGGCCGTATACGCCGACCCGGACCGGGACGCTCTGCATGTCCGCGCCGCGGATGAGGCGTTCGCCCTGGGCGGTGACACCCCGGCGACCAGCTACCTCGACATCGACAAGGTGTTGAACGCGGCTCGCGAGTCGGGCGCGGACGCCGTCCACCCGGGGTACGGCTTCCTCTCGGAGAACGCCGACTTCGCCCAGGCCGTTCTCGACGCCGACCTGATCTGGATCGGCCCGCCGCCGCAGGCCATCCGTGACCTCGGTGACAAGGTCGCCGCCCGGCACATCGCGCAGCGCGCCGGCGCGCCGCTGGTGGCCGGCACGCCCGACCCGGTCTCCGGCGCCGACGAGGTCGTCGCCTTCGCCGAGGAGCACGGGCTGCCCATCGCCATCAAGGCCGCCTTCGGCGGTGGCGGGCGCGGCCTGAAGGTCGCCCGGACCCTCGAAGAGGTGCCGGAGCTGTACGAGTCCGCGGTGCGCGAGGCCGTCGCCGCCTTCGGCCGCGGCGAGTGCTTCGTCGAGCGCTACCTCGACAAGCCGCGGCACGTGGAGACGCAGTGCCTGGCCGACTCGCACGGCAACGTGGTCGTCGTGTCGACGCGTGACTGCTCGCTCCAGCGCCGCCACCAGAAGCTGGTCGAGGAGGCGCCGGCGCCGTTCCTGTCCGAGCGGCAGGTCGAGCAGCTGTACTCCGCCTCCAAGGCCATCCTCAAGGAGGCGGGTTACGTCGGCGCGGGCACCGTCGAGTTCCTCGTCGGTGTCGACGGCACGATCTCCTTCCTCGAGGTGAACACGCGCCTCCAGGTGGAGCACCCGGTCACCGAGGAGGTCGCCGGCATCGACCTGGTGCGCGAGATGTTCCGTATCGCCGACGGCGAGGCGCTTGGTTACGGCGACCCCGCCCTGCGCGGTCACTCCTTCGAGTTCCGTATCAACGGCGAGGACCCCGGGCGCAACTTCCTCCCCGCTCCCGGCACGGTCACCGTCTTCGACGCGCCGTCCGGTCCGGGCGTCCGCCTGGACGCGGGCGTGGAGTCCGGCGCGGTCATCGGCCCGGCCTGGGACTCGCTGCTGGCGAAGCTGATCGTGACCGGCCGCACCCGCAGGGAGGCGCTGGAGCGCGCCGCCCGTGCCCTGGCGGAGTTCCAGGTCGAGGGCATGGCGACCGCGATCCCCTTCCACCGCGCGGTGGTCAGGGACCCGGCGTTCGCCCCGGAGCTGACCGGCTCCGCCGACCCGTTCACGATCCACACCCGCTGGATCGAGACCGAGTTCGTCAACGAGATCAAGCCCTTCACCGCCCCCGCCGATGCGGAGGCTGACGAGGAGTCCGGCCGCGAGACGGTCGTCGTCGAGGTCGGCGGCAAGCGCCTGGAGGTCTCTCTGCCCTCCTCGCTGGGCATGTCCCTGGCCCGTACCGGCCTCGCCGCCGGTGCCAAGCCGAAGCGTCGCGCGGCCAAGAAGTCCGGTCCCGTCGCCTCCGGTGACACCCTCGCCTCCCCGATGCAGGGCACGATCGTCAAGATCGCGGTCGAGGAGGGCCAGGAGGTCAAGGAAGGCGATCTGGTCGTCGTCCTTGAGGCGATGAAGATGGAGCAGCCGCTCAACGCGCACCGCTCCGGCACGATCAAGGGTCTGGCCGCGGAGGTCGGCGCGTCCGTCACGTCCGGCGCCGCGATCTGCGAGATCAAGGACTGACCCACCTCGACACGTCAACGCCCCGCGGCCCGGCCACCCCGGCCCGCGGGGCGTTTCCGTCCCCGGCCTCCCCATGGCGACACCCTGGCCTCCCGTCAGCCGCCTGGGTGCCCTGCCGGGCCGGGACCCGACGGCAGCCTCTGCGGCAGGACGGCTCCGACGACCCGCCGGTCAGGTGGCCGGACGGGCGGGTGGCCGGACGGGGCCTGGACTCGAGGGCAGGCCTTCCGGCGTGACGGGTCTGCGACGGCTGGCCGTCCGCCCAGACCGCTTCGATGGACCCGTCGGCCGGGTGTCCGGGCGGGCCTGGCCCTGGCGGCGTTTCGGCATGACAGTCTGCTGGGCGTCGGGGCAGTCGCCCGGTGGCCTTCCGGAGCGGCGGCGGCCGGGGCGGTCGGCCCTGTGGGCGACAGCGCGACTGCCCGGCGGTCTTCCGACCTCGGTGACGGCCACAGCAGTCACCCGGTGAGCGTAGGCGCAGTCGCCCGATGACCTTCCGACCCTGACGGCCAAAGCAGGCACCCGATGGACGACAGCCCAGGCACCCTAGGCTCTCCGGCTCGGCGATCACCGGCCTGACGACGGTCCAGGCAGTCGCCCGATGGCGTCAGCGCGGCCGCCCTGCGGCTTCCGAACCAGCGGCGGCACCAGCAGTCACCCGGTGAGCGTCGGCCCAGCCGCCTTCGGTGGCCCGCCGATCCGGCGGCGGTCGTAGCAGTCGCCCCATGGTCTTCCAAAGCGGCGGTGGCCGGGGCAGCCGCCCGGTGGAGGAAGGCCCAATCGCCCGGAGGCTCCTGCCTGGCGGCCCCCTGCTGACCTGCTGGCAGCGCCGACGTCTGGTGGGCTGCTGATGTCGGCGCGGCCCACGGCACCGGCCAGGCTCTGCCAGCCGGCCCGGTGGGAATCACCGTCGACGACGGGTTTCGGGTGGCCGCCGGATGCAAGGCGCCCCGGGCCGCCGCACCAGCAGGTCGCCGGTCCCGAGACCACCGGAGTCGGAAACACACCCGCGTCACCGGTTCGGAGGGCCCGCACGTCACCGACCCGGAACACGCCGGGCCGGGCCGACTACCGCATCGGTGCCTGATCTCACGGGGGCTGCCGATGAGAATCTCGGCAGGCATGCACCGGCGCTGTCCGCCAGGGAAGGTCCCGGCCTGGAGGGAGCGATGGCGCGAGGCACTCTCCGAGCGGCACCGCGGGCCCACCGCACACATGGCAGCTCTTCAGCGGCACCACGGGCCCGCCCGGCGCGACCGTTCCCCAGCCGCGCCCCGGGTCCGCGACACACTGCCGCTCCCGCCGGCCCACATCACGCACACCCGGCATCCGAGCCGCGCACCAGGATCCGTGCGGTGAGGCCGCCCCACGCCCCAGGTCCGCCACACGCTCCGGCTCCCCGGCGGCACCGTAGCCGCAACGCGCACCCGACGCCCCAGCCGCACATCAGCATCCGCGCCGCAAGGCCGACCCGCGCCCCGGGTCCGCGACACACTGCCGCTCCCGGCGACACCGTAGGCCGCAACGTGCGCCCGGCATCCGAGCCGCACCACGAATCCGACCGGCGACACCGCGCGCCCACACCACGCACACCCGGCAACCGGACCGCACCGTGAGCCAGCCCGCATCCGAGCCGCGCCGCGACCCGCGCCGCGACCCGCGCCCGGCGGCACCGTAAGCCCACACCACGGGCACCCGTGCCCCGGCCTCACCGTGAGCCGGCCCGTGCCCCGAGCTGTGGCGTGAGTCGCCGTGCAAGTCGTCCTGGCGTGGCTCAGCGGCGGCGGAGGTCTGCCACTCGGGCGCGTTCCGTGCCGGGGGTCTGGTCGCCCAGGACCGCCGCGGTGCGCAGGCCGGGGCCCGTGCCCGGGACCTGGCCGCGGCGAGGGGCCGGAAGGGGTACGTCCCGACGCTGTTGGTGACGCGCCGGGACGGCGTCACCCCCCGGGCTTCCCGACGCCCCGGCCACGGCGATCTGCACCCCCTGGTCTGCGAGGGCCTGGAGCTCGGTGGCGGCACGGTCGTCGTGGGCCGGCGGCTCGTCGGTGATCAGCCGGGTGATCAGATCGGTGGGGACGGTCTGGAACATGGTGTCGGTGCCGAGTTTGGTGTGGTCGGCGAGGACCACGACCTCCGCGGCGGCCTGCACCAGCGCGCGGTCGACGGACGCCGACAGCATGTTGGACGTGGACAGCCCGCGCTCCGCGGTCAGACCGCTCCCGGAGAGGAAGGCCCGGGAGACCCGCAGCCCCTGGAGGGACTGCTCGGCACCGGAGCCGACCAGGGCGTAGTTGGAACCGCGCAAGGTGCCGCCGGTCATCACGACCTCGACCCGGTTGGCATGGGCCAACGCCTGGGCGACGAGGAGCGAGTTGGTGACGACGGTCAGGCCGGGCACCCGGGCGAGCCGGCGTGCCAGCTCCTGGGTGGTGGTTCCCGCCCCGACCACGATGGCCTCGCCCTCTTCGACGAAGTTGGCGGCGAGATCGGCGATGGCCGTCTTCTCGGCGGTCGCGAGATGGGATTTCTGCGGAAAGCCGGACTCCCGCGTGAATCCGCCCGGCAGTACCGCACCGCCGTGCCGGCGGTCGAGGAGTCCTTCTGCCTCCAGTGCGCGCACGTCCCGCCGTACGGTCACTTCGGAGGTCTGGACGACGCGGGCGAGCTCACGGAGCGACACGGCCCCGTTCGCTCGCACCATTTCGAGGATCAATTGGCGACGTTCTGCAGCGAACACGAAACTGACAGTAACCCCAACGACCGTCTGCTTTCAGCTGTTTGCGCCGAATAACAGAAGTTGTTCGCACGGTGGGGCACAAGGTGGTATAGAGCCTAGTCGCGCCGACTATGCCGCACGAATGGTCGACAACTCCCCGTGACCAGCGGGGAGTCGCTTTCGGCCGTCAGCTCTCGCCCGTGGGCTTACGGGTGTGCAGCTGCCGTGCCACCTCGGCGATCGACCCCGAAAGGGACGGGTACACGGTGAAGGCGTTCGCGATCTGTTCGACCGTCAGATTGTTGTCGACGGCGATCGAGATGGGGTGGATGAGTTCCGAGGCGCGCGGCGACACGACCACACCGCCGACGACGATCTCCGTGCCCGGACGGCAGAAGATCTTCACGAAGCCGTCCCGGATGCCCTGCATCTTGGCGCGCGGGTTGCGCAGCAGCGGAAGCTTCACGACCCGGGCGTCGATCTTGCCGGCGTCGACGTCGGCCTGGCTGTAGCCGACGGTCGCGATCTCGGGGTCGGTGAAGACGTTCGAGGAGACGGTCTTTAGGTTGAGCGGGGCCACCGCGTCGCCGAGGAAGTGGTACATGGCGATACGGCCCTGCATGGCGGCGACGGAGGCGAGGGCGAAGACGCCCGTCACGTCACCGGCCGCGTACACACCGGGGGCCGAGGTCCTGGAGACCCGGTCGGTCCAGATGTGACCGGACTCGCGGACCTTGACGCCCGCCTCCTCCAGGCCGAGCCCGGCGCTGTTGGGGATGGCGCCGACGGCCATCAGGCAGTGCGAGCCGGTGATGACGCGGCCGTCGGCGAGGGTGACCTCGACGCGGTCGCCCACGCGCTTGGCGGACTGGGCGCGGGAGCGGGCCATGACGTTCATGCCGCGGCGGCGGAAGACGTCCTCGAGGACGGCGGCCGCGTCCGGGTCCTCGCCGGGCAGCACCCGGTCGCGGGACGACACGAGGGTGACCTTGGAACCGAGCGCCTGGTAGGCGCCGGCGAACTCGGCGCCGGTGACACCCGAACCGACCACGATGAGCTCCTCCGGGAGCTCGGTGAGGTCGTAGACCTGGGTCCAGTTCAGGATGCGCTCGCCGTCGGGCTGGGCGTCCGCCAGCTCGCGCGGGTGCCCGCCGGTGGCGATGAGGACGGCGTCGGCGACCAGGGTCTCCTCGGTGCCGTCGGCCGCCGCGACGACGACCTTGCGCGAGCCGTCGAGGGCCTGCATGCCCTCCAGCCGGCCGCGCCCGCGCATGACCCGCGCGCCGGCCCGCGTCACGGAGGCGGTGATGTCGTGCGACTGCGCGAGCGCGAGCCGCTTCACCCGCCGGTTGACCTTGCCGAGGTCCACGCCGACCACGCGGGCGGCCTGCTCCACGTGCGGGGTGTCGTCGGCGACGATGATGCCCAGCTCTTCGTACGAGGAGTCGAAGGTGGTCATCACCTCGGCCGTGGCGATCAGGGTCTTCGACGGCACGCAGTCGGTCAGCACCGACGCTCCGCCCAGACCGTCGCAGTCGACGACGGTCACCTCCGCGCCGAGCTGCGCTGCCACCAGCGCTGCTTCGTAGCCGCCAGGTCCGCCACCGATGATCACGATCCGAGTCACGTACCCCATTGTCCCGCACGCTTCAAGGTGCTACTGCCCCGGGGGGCCGGGCGGCGTAGGGAGGACGGACGACCGGGACGGGAGTGGCACCCGTGGCGCTGCCGTACTCTCGACCCATGTCGCTCTACACCGCGTACGCCGGCAACCTCGACGCGCGGCTGATGTCCCGCCGCGCCCCGCACTCACCGCTGCGCGCGACGGGCTGGCTGAACGGCTGGCGGCTGACGTTCGGCGGCGAGCAGCTGGGCTGGGACGGCGCGCTGGCCACGGTCGTCGAGGACCCGGGCGCGCAGGTCTTCGTCGCGCTGTACGACATCGCCCCCATGGACGAGGAGTCGCTGGACCGCTGGGAGGGCGTGGGCCTCGGCATCTACCGCCGGGTCCGGGTGCGCGCGCACACGCTGGACGGGCAGGAGTCGGCGTGGACGTACGTACTGAACGGGTACGAGGGCGGACTGCCCTCCGCGCGCTACCTCGGCGAGGTGGCCGACGCGGCGGAGTCGGCCGGGGCACCGCACGACTACGTGATGGAACTGCGCAAGCGGCCCTGCTGAGCCGCGCCCCGCGACCGCCGAGCCGCGGCGCGCGGCGCCGAGACGCCTCGCACGGCCACCGAGCAGCGTCGCACGCCGTCGAGACGCCTCCGCACGGCCATCGAGCCACGTCACGCGCCGTCGAGACCCCTCGCACGGCCGCCGGGCCGCGTCGCACGCCGCCCAGAACGCCCCGCACGGCCACCCGGTCGCCCCGCGCGGCCGCTCTCGTCGGATCACCCCGTTCGACGGTTCGTCGGAAACGACAAGACAACGATCGCCATCCCGTGAGCTCCATCATCTACGCGCGTAGGCCCGGACCGGCTACCCTCATCGCGTGAACGCATCTCTTCTTCCGGACGACATCCAGGGCGACCCCTATGCCGCCGCCGACGCGGCCGCCGCGCGGCTGCGCGAGCTCACGGGCGCCGAGACCCACGACGTCGCCCTCGTGATGGGCTCCGGCTGGGCCCCGGCCGTGGACGCCCTCGGCGCTCCCGACGCCGAGTTCCGGGTCACCGAGCTGCCCGGATTCCCGCCGCCGGCGGTCGAGGGCCACGGCGGCACGATCCGCTCGTACACGATCGGTGACAAGCGCGCGCTCGTCTTCCTGGGCCGTACCCACTTCTACGAGGGCCGCGGCGTCGCCTCCGTCGCGCACGGCGTGCGCACCGCGGTGGCCGCGGGCTGCAAGACCATGGTCCTGACCAACGGCTGCGGGGGCCTGCGCGAGGGCATGCGTCCCGGGCAGCCGGTCCTGATCAGCGACCACATCAACCTCACGGCGACCTCGCCGATCGTCGGCGCGAACTTCGTGGACCTCACGGATCTCTACTCCCCGCGGCTGCGCGCCCTGTGCAAGGACATCGACTCCAGCCTGGAGGAGGGCGTCTACGCGCAGTTCCCCGGCCCGCACTACGAGACCCCGGCCGAGATCCGCATGGCCCGCGTCATCGGCGCGGACCTCGTCGGCATGTCGACGGTCCTGGAGGCCATCGCCGCGCGCGAGGCGGGCGCCGAGGTGCTGGGCATCTCGCTGGTCACCAACCTCGCGGCGGGCATGACGGGCGAGCCCCTCAACCACGAGGAGGTCCTCCAGGCAGGCCGCGACAGCGCGACCCGGATGGGTTCCCTGCTGGCCCAGGTGCTGGGCCGCCTGTAAGCACCGCCGGCCGGGGGCGGCGGGGCGGGAAGCGCCCCGGGCGCCCGCAGCCGCGCCGCACGCACACGAACGAGAGGTTGGACCGAAGGTGCACGACGAACTCATCGCACGGGCCACGTCATGGCTGGCCGAGGACCCCGACGCGGACACCCGTGAGGAACTCGCCAAGCTCATCGAGGCGGGCGACCACGCCGAGCTCGCCGAGCGCTTCGCCGGCACCCTCCAGTTCGGCACCGCGGGCCTGCGCGGCGAACTCGGCGCCGGGCCCCTGCGCATGAACCGTTCGGTCGTCATCCGCGCCGCCGCCGGCCTCGCCGCGTACCTGAAGAAGAACGGCGGCACCGGCGGCCTCGTCGTCATCGGCTACGACGCCCGGCACAAGTCCGCCGACTTCGCGCGCGACACCGCCGCCGTGATGACCGGCGCCGGACTGCGCGCCGCCGTCCTGCCGCGTCCGCTGCCGACCCCCGTCCTCGCCTTCGCCATCCGGCACCTGGGCGCGGTCGCCGGTGTCGAGGTGACGGCCAGCCACAACCCGCCGCGCGACAACGGCTACAAGGTCTACCTCGGCGACGGCTCCCAGATCGTCCCGCCGGCCGACGCGGGGATCGCCGCCGAGATCGACGCGATCGAGCGTCTCGCCGACGTCCCCCGCCCGGACGGCGGCTGGGAGACCCTGGACGACAGCGTCCTGGAGGCCTACCTGGCCCGCACGGACGCCGTCCTCGCCCCCGCCTCGCCCCGCACTGCCCGCACGGTCTACACGGCGATGCACGGCGTCGGCAAGGACGTCCTGCTCGCCGCGTTCGCGCGGGCCGGCTTCCCGGCCCCCGTCCTCGTGGCCGAACAGGCCGAGCCGGACCCGGACTTCCCGACCGTCGCGTTCCCCAACCCGGAGGAGCCCGGCGCGATGGACCTGGCCTTCGCGACGGCCCGGGAGTGTGACCCGGACCTGGTCATCGCCAACGACCCGGACGCCGACCGGTGCGCCGCCGCGGTCAAGGAGAACGGGGCCTGGCGCATGCTCCGGGGGGACGAGGTCGGCTCGCTGCTCGCCGCCCATCTCGTCCGGCGCGGCGCCACCGGCACCTTCGCGGAGTCCATCGTCTCGTCCTCCCTGCTCGGCCGGATCGCCGAGAAGGCGGGCCTGCCGTACGAGGAGACCCTCACCGGCTTCAAGTGGATCGCCCGCGTGGACGGCCTGCGCTACGGCTACGAGGAGGCCCTCGGCTACTGCGTCGACCCCGACGGTGTGCGCGACAAGGACGGCATCACCGCCGCCCTGCTGATCACCGAGCTCGCCTCGGAGCTGAAGGAGCGGGGCCGTACGCTCCTCGACCTCCTCGACGACCTCGCCGTCGAGCACGGCCTGCACGCCACCGACCAGCTGTCGGTCCGGGTGCAGGACCTCTCGGTCATCGCCGACGCCATGCGGCGGCTGCGCGAGCGGCAGCCCACCGAGCTCGCCGGGCTGCCGGTCACCGGGGCCGAGGACCTCACCCGGGGCACCGACCGGCTGCCGCCCACGGACGGCCTGCGATACACGCTCGACGGCGCCCGCGTCATCGTGCGCCCCAGCGGCACCGAGCCCAAGCTCAAGTGCTACCTGGAGGTCGTCGTCCCCGTCGGCACCCACGCCGATCTGCCGGCCGCCCGCGCCAGGGCCGCCGACCTGCTGGCGACGATCAAGCGCGACCTGTCGGCGGCCGCCGGCATCTGAGCCGCGCGCGTGCCGCCCACGCGGCGCGGTGGCCTGCTCGCCGATGGGGTGCCCCGGACCGGGGCACCCCATCGGGTGATTTCCGCTGACTTCCGTGCGACAGCCGACGCACGCTCCACGCCCGGCCGCGCTCCCCGGGAAACGGTGATCCGGTACCGCCCGCCGAGTCCTGGAGCCGCCGCCGTGTCCTCGACCGCCCCCGACACCGCATCCCGCGGTCACATCCCGGGCACCCGACGACCTCACGTCCCCGCCGCCGCCCCGCCCCGCGCCCTCGTCGCGCGCACCCGGCGCGCCCTGCGCCGCGCGGCCCCGGCCCTCGTGGCCCACCTCGCCGTGCACGCCGCCGGCCTGTTGCTGCTCGCGCTCTGGGCGCACCGGGGGCACCACGGCGTCTGGCCGATCCTGGCGGCCCAGTGGGACGCCAACTGGTACCTCGGTATCGCCGACCACGGCTACACCCCCGGCCTGGGTACCTCCTACAACACCAACAACATGGCCTTCTTCCCGCTGTACCCCCTGCTGGTGAAGGTGGTCGCGGTGGTCACCCCGGGGACCCGGGCGAGCACCGGGCTGGGTCTCGCCGTCGCCGTGTCGTTCGTCGCCGCCTGGGGTGTCTTCGCGGTCGGCGACCGTCTGCACGGCCGTCGGGTCGGCGTCCTGCTGACCGTCCTGTGGGCGGCGCTGCCGGTCGGTCTCGTGCAGTGGATGGGCTACACCGAGTCCCTGTTCACGGCGTTCGCTGCCTGGGGCCTGTACGCCGTGCTGACCGACCGCTGGCTGTGGGCGGGGACGTGCGCCGCGCTCGCCGGGCTGACCCGGCCGACCGGTGTCGCGGTGGCCGTCGCCGTCACGGTGGCGGCCCTGCTGTCGCTGCGCGGCCGCTTCTCCCGCCGCGCCCTGGCCGGCGCGCTGCTCGCGCCGCTGGGCTGGTGCGCGTACGTCGGCTGGGTGGGTCTGCGCCTGGGCCGCTGGGACGGCTACTTCGCCGTACAGCGGTTGTGGCACAACGAGTGGGACGGCGGGGCGGACACCCTGCGCAGGATGCGGGAACTGCTGGTGTACGACCACACGCCGGATCTGTTCCTGGTGCTGGTGACCGTGACGCTGATCGGGTCGGCGGTGCTGTTCGCGCTGTCGGCGTGGGACCGCCAGCCCCTGCCCCTGCTGGTGTTCACGGGTGTCCTGCTGGTGATCGTGCTGGGCAGCGGCGGCGTCTACTTCCCGCGTGCCCGCTTCCTCGTCCCGGGGTTCCCGCTGCTGCTCCCGCTCGCCCTGCACCTCTCCCGGGCGTCCCGCCGCTTTCGCGCCCTCGCCCTGTCGACGGCGGTGCTGGGTTCGGCCTACTGCGGTGGGTACATGGTGCTGGTCTGGCCGGGGGCGCCCTGATTCACGAGGAGTTGGGCTGTCGCATGCTCCCAGGCTGCCTCCCGAGGCCCCGTGCGCCGCATCCTGTGAAGGCAACACGGATGCGCTCCTCCCCCCCTTGGAGGCATCCGCCCCCCGAGGTGTCCCGCGCCCCCTGGCTCCGGCCTGCGGGACCCTTCGCACGGGCGGGCACGGGGTCCGGCCCCGCCTGAGGCGGCCGAGCCCCGTGTCCGTTCGTACCGTCCCGGGAGCGCCCCGGGGACGCCGCCGGCCCCGGTCCCGTGCGGAACTCCTCTAGCCGAAGCGCCCGTTCACATAGTCCGTGGTGCGCGGGTCCTGCGGGTTGTCGAACATCGCGTCCGTGGGGCCGTGTTCGACGATGGCGCCGGGGGTGCCCTGTTCGGCGAGGAAGAAGGCGCACTGGTCGGAGACGCGGGCCGCCTGCTGCATGTTGTGGGTGACGATCACGATGGTGACCTCGTCGGACAGCTCGTGGATGGTCTCCTCGATGCGCCGTGTCGACGTCGGGTCCAGGGCCGAGCACGGCTCGTCCATCAGCAGCACCCGCGGCCGTACGGCCAGCGACCGGGCGATGCACAGCCTCTGCTGCTGGCCGCCGGAGAGCGCGCCACCGGGCTGCCGGAGCCGGTCGCGGACCTCCTTCCACAGCCCCGCCTTGGTCAGGCACTCCTCGACGAGCCGGTCCTTGTCGTCGCGGCCTGCCGTCACGCCGCCCAGTTTCAGACCGGCGGTGACGTTGTCGTAGATCGACATCGCCGGGAAGGGGTTGGGCTTCTGGAAGACCATGCCGATCTGGCGGCGGGCGTGGGTGATGCGGCGGCCGCGGTCGTAGATGTCCTCGCCGTCGAGCAGCACCCGGCCCGCGAGGGAGGCGGAGCCGACGAGTTCGTGCATGCGGTTGAGGATCCGCAGGAAGGTGGACTTGCCGCAGCCGGACGGGCCGATGAGCGCGGTGACCCGGCGGGCGGGCATGGTCAGCGAGACGTGTTCCAGGACCTTGTGGTCGCCGAACCAGGCCGAGATGGAGTCGGCCTCCAGGGTGGCGGGGTCGCTCGCCCCGGTGGCACGGCCGGGCCGGACGGCCTTCGTCAGCCGCGTCGGGTCGAGGATCTCGTCGACGAGCGTGTCGGTCGGGTCGGACATGATGGCGGGACTCCTCGTCGCTCAGAGCAGGTTGGGCAGCAGGCGGGTGGCGGCGCCGGAGACGGCGAGACCGAGGGCGGTCAGTACGGGTACACCGACGATCCAGGTCTGCCACCGCCCCCACCCCCGGTGGGCGGCCATGGTGAGCAGGGCCGCGAGAAGCAGCGCCTGGGCCCACAGGAAGACCGCGAGCCAGGCGGCGCCCTCGGTGCCCAGGGCCTGCTCGGACTCGTCGATCCAGCCGGGGGCCAGCGCGCGCGGCGGGCTGGGCTGTACGTCGCTCGTCAGCTCCGCGTCCACGCGCAGCAGGCCGGAGGGGGTGTAGGGGGCGCCGTCGGCGGTGATGAGCGTGAGCCGCCCCTCGCCCGCCTTGAGCACGGGCGGCAGCGGGGCGCCCTCGCGGCGGATCGACGTGACCCGGTAGACGGCGGTGCCCTGGCCGGTCGTCAGGCGGATCTCGGTGCCGGGGGGCAGTTGGTGCAGGTCGTTGAACGGGCTGCCGTAGCCCCACTGGCGGCCCATGATGACGCTGGTGCCGGCCTGTCCCGGCAGCGGGGTGTCCCGGCGGTGGCCGGGGCCGGACATCAGCACTCCGGAGGCGGTGCCCTCCCCGACGACCTCCTTGAGGCTCAGGGCCGGGATGCGCAGCAGGGCGACGGGCGCGCCCGGCTCCAGCATCTTCCCCTCGTACGTCCGCTGGCCCACCGGTGCGATGCCCAGGGCGAGTTGGCGGCGGAACTCGTCGTACGCGGTCTGCTGGTCGCGGCTGTGCTGGAGGTGGCCCACGACGGTGAGGTTGGCGGCGAAGCCGAGCAGCAGGGCGGCGAGCACGCACAGCGCGGCCCCGGCGAACGCGAAGCCGGGCCGCTCGGGCCGCGGCGGTGCCGCGCCGGGCTCGGGTGCGGGCGCGGGCGCCGGGGGCGCCTCGGCCGGCGGGGGCGGGGACAGCACGGTCACGGGGAGCGCTCCTGTGAAGAGGGGTGTGGTGGCGGGACGCGGAGCGCGCGGGCGGCGGGAAGGGGGCCCGCCGCCCGCGCTCCGCGAGCGGCCGTGGTCAGGCGCCGGGCTCGCCGAAGGTCAGCAGCCCGTTGCGGCGGCCGAACCGTACGAAGGTGATGCCGGCCGTGACGAGGACGACCGCGCCGATGCCGGAGAACAGCGCGATCTGGCCGCCGGTGGAGGCGAGACCGCCCTGGGGGGAGGTGCCGCCGGAGCCGGAGCCGCCGGTACCGCTGTCGCCGCCCGTGTCGCCGCCGGAGGTGCCGGACGTGGTGCCGGAGGTGTCACCGGAGGGATCGTCGGTCGGGTCGTCGGAGGGGTCGTCGCTCGGGTCGTCGCTCGGATCGCCGCTCGGGGTGGGCGACGGCGACCCGGAGGACGGCTCCGCGAGGGTGAAGTCGACCTTGCTCACGACGCCGCAGTTGGGAGTGAGGACCCAGCGGGTCTGTCCGGCCACCGCGTCGTCCGGCACGGTCAGCGTGGGCCAGGTCGCCGTTCCGCTCGCGTCGGCCGTGGTGCCGGGGAGCGTCGCGTCGTTGTTGAACAGGGCCATCGCGTACGTCGCGCCCGCCTCGCAGCCGCGGATGACGACCTTGACCGTCTGGCCGCGCTCCAGTTCGGGGTTGGTGGCCAGCCGCTGCCCCGCGGCGTCGCGCATCTCGAACCTCGGCAGCTGCACGGTCACCCGGTGGGGTTCGGACTCCGAGGTGCCCCAGTCGGCGGTGTTCGTCGGGGTGAAGCGGGCGACGATGTCGTGCTGCGCCTCGGTCAGCGCCGACGTCTTGAACTCCGCCTTCCCACCGGCGACCGCCGCCTGGCCGAGCGTCGTCGCGCCCTCGACGAAGGTGACGGTGCCGACCGCCTCCGCGGGCGCGACCGTCGCGGTGAGCGTGGTCTCCTGGCCCGGCTCGGGCGTGTCGTTGCTGGCGTTCAGCGTGAGGCTGGTGGCCTTCGCGCCTTCCCCGACCTGCCAGTTGTCACCGGTGACGGTGATCTTCTGGGACCAGTACGGGTCGCCGGGCACGATCGAGTCGGGCGCGACGGCCCAGTCGAAGTTGTCCACGCACCGCACGCGCAGCTCGTACGTCCCGTCGCCCGTGATGACGTCCGACAGGGTGTTGACCGCCATCCCCGGGTTGTCCGCCGCGGCCAGGGACGCCGTCGAGGTCTCCTCGGTGTAGGGCGCCTGGTCGGTGATCCCCTTCAGCGCCTGTGCCTCGGTGCCGTCGGCCTTGACGACGTACAGGTTCAGGGCGCTGTTCCAGTTGATGTCCTCGATGGTGACGTCCGGGCACTTGCCCGGTATCCCCAGGGAGCCGGCGAGGGGCTGCGGGTCGCTCAGCTTCCCGTTGCCCGGTGTCAGGGTGAACTCACCGATGGATGCCGCCCGGGCAGGCTGGGACTGGGACACCGCGAGGGCCACGAGGCCCAGGGCGAGTACGGCGCAGGCGGCCGCGATCGCGGCCGCTCTTCGGAACTGGTGTGGCACTGTCATGGCGAGGGCCCCCCGGGGCACGGTCGACGGATGTACGGGGACAGCGCGCGGGGCCGGGCACCTCTGGGGTGCCCGGCTGTCACGCGTGGGTCAGACGACGATCACGGATCACCGCTCGCCGGTGACGTTGGTGGCACCGCAGTTGGGCGCGGTGCCGAAGCCGTAGTGCGTGATGGTGCTCGCGGCGGCGCAGACCTTCGAGCCCGAACCGACGAAGGTCTCGGCGATGGGGGAGGTCGTGAGCTTGGCGGTGGGGACGACGTTGTAGACGTCACGCAGGAAGTCGGGGGTGAACGCCGTGTTGAGCGCGAGCGCGGAACCCGAGCCGGTGGTCGGGGTCGTGCCGTTGATGCCGCGCAGACGCGACTCGCCACGACGGTTCGGGACGTCGGCGAAGCCCTGGCCCTGGGAGATCCACTGCGCGATCGAGTACGGCATGAGCTGGTTGCCGTTGGCGATCGCCACGCCGTCGTGCTCCTGGACGCTCTGGTTGACGCAGGTGCCGACCTGGGACTCGGTGATCCCGATGGCGGTCAGCCAGAAGGCGCGGGTGCCCGAGCCGGACTGCGGCAGCAGCGGCTGCGCGGCCGGGAACTCGGTGGAGTTGCACTGGTAGATCGCGGCCAGCTGCGCCTTCGTCAGGTTCGTCGGCAGCGTGCTGCCCAGGTCGGTGGCGTAGGTGACACCGTCCTTGGCGTAGGGGATGAAGGTGAGGTCCGTGGTGCTGACGTCCGCCGGGCCACGCGAGGAACGGGCGAAGTCGATGCAGTTGGTGCCGGCCGTGATGTCGGCGTTCAGCGCGTTGATGCCGGCGGAGGAGCCGTTCGGGCGGCTGACGGTGTCACAGCCCGTCGTCCTGGTCTTGACCGTGGTGGAGCCGGTGGCGTTCCACGAGGCGATGATCTTGTTGCCGCCGGCGTCCTTGACGACCTCGCTCAGGCCGTTCACGACGTACTGCGTGGTGTCCGAACCGACACCGGCCAGCTGACGGTAGTCAGTGGCCGGGATCGGGTCCGCCGAGGCCGGGGTGGCCAGGATGCCGAGACCGAGAGCCGCGGCACCGAAAGCAGCGCCGACCTTGGCGCGAGACTTGACGTTCACTTCTGAACCCCTTGTTTTCTGGATTTCGAAGACTGGACGTTCAAGCGGAATCCGGATTTTCTAGCTGCCGACCCGTCGGCCGGCCACCGCATACATTTCCAGGTATTCCGCGCCGTGACCAACCAATTCTCAACGAGGGAAAGGTTACGAGCAGGCCCCCTAGGTGTCTCCTAGGGATTTCGCCGCTGCCCGAAATGCAGCATCAACGGGCCGGAAAGCCCCGCCGCTCCGCCGAGGAACAGCACGACGAGAAGAACCCATCGGATAATTCCCAGGGCTTCTCCGGGAGTAATTCCGCCCGCCGCGTCGGCGACGTTCTGCCGCGGCCCCGCGGAGGGCGGCGCCGAGCCGTTCGGGGCGGCGGACGCCGACGGGGAGGAGCCGGCGCCGCCGTCACCCCCGCTCGCGCCCGCGGACGTCGCGCCGGTGTCCCCGGCGGAGGAGAGGCCTCCGGTGTCGGCTCCGGAGCCGCCCCCGGGGTCGTCCGCGCCCGGTGAGGGGTCGTCCCCGCTCGCCCCGCGCTCCAGCTCGGCCGCGGCGGCGGCCGCCTGCCGGCGTTGCGCCGTCGGCAGCGGCGCGTATCCGGGAGGCAGTTCACCGGCCGACACGCCCGGTGTCTGGCCCGGCCCGGACGCGTATCTGATGAACCGCGCGTACGCCGTGCGGGCCGCCGCGTCCTGGTTCACCGAGGCCGCGGCGTAGGCCACGGCGGTCAGCGGGTACGCCTGGCCCTTGGCCCGCGCCGGATCGGGGTCGAGCACGGAGGCGTCCGTGGCGTACGGCCGCATCGCCCGGACGCCGGCGGTGAGCGTGGCGGCCGACGGCTCGACGAAGGTGCCGTCCGCGTTGCGCAGGGCCGCGGTCGCCAGCCCGTAGCGCCGCGCGGAGGCCGTGTCGACGATCGCGAGGACGGCGCGCTGCCCCCACATCGCGGGGTCGTTGATGAGCTTGGGGGGAGCGTTCTCCCCCGCCTGCCACTGGATGGTGCGGGTGTTGTTGCCGCGCAGGGTGCGCAGCGCGCCGTCGTGCAGGTCGGCCGTGTACGGGTCCAGGTCGGTGAGCGTGTAGGTGAGCGGCGGGGTGCCGTTGGCGAGGGCGTCCGTCACCGTCGGGTCGACCTTGGGGAAGTCGGTCAGCGACGTGCTCTCCACCAGGTTCAGTTCCTTGAAGTAGGGATTCACGTGCATCCCCCACTGGTCCTTGGTGCCGGACAGGAAACTCCGGGCCTCCGGGTCCGACTGGAGCCATTTCCAGACCAACCGGGTGGTGTCGGCGCTCTGGAGCGGGACCATGAGGCTCCGCGGCTGACCCTGAAGCGTCGGGAATTCGGGATTCAGCTGCCGGAATTCCGGATCCTCGTCGAAGAAGTTGGGATTCCCGGCCAGATGCGGGGCGTGCCCCTGTGCCAGGGTGACGTCCCGCTGATACGAGTGCGTGAGCATCTTGGCCACGAGCCGTGGTGTCAGTCTCATTTTCTGCACCACACCGGCCGGACTTTCGATGAAGAAGGCGACCGCGACACCGGACACCGCCACCGGCGCCTGCACGATCTTCGCGGTGTCGGCCGACGCCGCGACCGGGTCGACGGTGAAGCCGAGCAGGGGCGCCTCGGCCGTGGTGCCCCGTATCTGGTTCCTGGCCTCCTCCTCGCCGCCCTGGGTGAAGGCGAACGTGCTGTCCGTGGCCGAGCAGAGCTTGGGCTGCCAGGAGGTGACGGCGTCGGTGACCAGTTCGGAGCCGGCCGTGGGCCGTTCCGCCTGGCCCTCCGGGCAGAACTTGTCGACCTGGAGGAAGTGCAGGGGGACGACCATCCGCTGGGCCCAGTTCGTCGCGGTCAGCGGTGAGCCGTCGACCGTCCCGTCCTCGCCGGTGGCCGTGATGTCCGTGCCGTTCGGGTTGTGGGTGCCGCGCGGCACGACGACCAGCCAGCACGACCGCGGTACGGGGGTGCTGCCGGCGGGGGCCGTGTTCATGCCGCAGCCGAGGTGGGGCGCCTGGGTCGCGTCCTGCACCTCGAAGTTGACCTCGCCGGTGCCGTTGGCGAAGACCCGGGCACCGGCCTGCTCGTTCGTGTCCAGCGGGCCGAAGTAGGTCGGGTCCTTGGGGGACGTGGTCGGCGGGAGGCCGGCGATCGGCCGGAACGGGACGAACGCGTTGGCCCCGGTGTATTGCGTCTCCTCCGGGTCGCTCGCGTAGCCCGTGCCGGTGGTGTCGATGCTCCGGGACTGGGCCAGGGTGCCCACGGCCACCGGTACACCCGTGGCGCCGAACACGCACTGCTCCCGGGTGGGCCCGGCCGGATCGTCGCCCCAGCACTGCATGATCTGGAGGTAGTTCCGCCGGAAGTCGCCCTCCGACGTCGGGGTCCCGCCCGACCAGCTCACCCGCACGCCCTGCGACCGCAGGTCCTTCGTCTGCTGGACGGTCACCTCGAGCCGGGAGAAGTCGTCGTACTTGCCCTTCTTCCCCTTCACCGTCACCGCGGAGTCCGTCGCCCCGTCCGCCGCCGCCGCGGTCGTCGTGCCGGGCGGCAGCGGGAGCAGGGCGAGGACCAGCGCGCACAGCAGGGCGCCCGTCGCGGCGAGGACGCGCGGCCGGGGCCGGTTCGCCGGGGCCGTCATGCCGCACCCCGGTTCCGGCGCGTCCGGCTGGTCATCAGCCGCGCGAGCAGCGGGGGTCCGACGACGACACCGACCAGGAGGACGGCCGACAGCGCCATCAGGGCGGTGCGCAGTCCGAGGGCGTCACCCGACCCGAGGGACACCGGGGTCGCCGCGACGGAGGTGTCGCCGCCGCCGCCCTGGTCGCCGCTGAGCACCTCACCGGTGTCGGGGTCGAGGACCGCCCCGCCGGTCGTCCCGCCGGCGGCGGCGCCGCCGGTGCCCCCGGTCGTACCGGTGCCGCCCGTCGAACCCGTCCCGCCGGTCGCGGCCGAGCCGCCGGTCGTGCCGGTGCCGCCGGAGGTGCCGGAGCCGCCCGTGCCCGATCCGCCGGAGGTGCCGCCGCTGCCGCTCGGCGCGGTGGGCTGCCGGGCTCCGCCGGTGCCCGTGGCGCACTGGTCGGAGCCCTTCTTGTCGCACGCGGCCGGGTACGCGGCGTTCTTGGCCAGCAGGTTCTTGCCGTCGGACGAGAAGGTCGGGTTGTTGCAGTTCTTGATGTTGATGTTCTCGACCTCGGCGCCGGGGATCTTGCGCACCTGCTCCATGGCCGCTTGGACGAGGTTGATCGGCAGCGGTGAGTAGCCGAGCCGGTCGGCCTGCTGCTGACCCTCGCAGAGGAAGTAGTTGCCGAACGCGCTCAGCGTCGCGCCCTTGGCCTTGGTGAAGCCCATCTCCTCCTTGGTCGGGATGATCATGTAGCTGTAGCTGGACAGGGGATAGGTGCGCCGGTCTCCGTACGTGTAGACCCCGTCGAGGTTCTGGGTCAGGTAGTTCGCGGAGCGCGGGTCGTTGTTGATCTGGGCCCTGGTGAGGGCGACGGCCACGCTGGAGGCGGTCGGCTCCACGTAGTAGCCGGACTTGTTGAGGACCTTGACCACGGGGAAGGCCGCGTTCTTGGCGTAGGAGTACTCGACGTAGGTGATGGCGCCTTCCGCCTGCGGCTGCTTGGTGTAGCCCGCGACGCCGAGCGAGCCGGACTGGGCGACGAAGCCGGAGCCGGGGATGTTCGGGAAGTACGACGTGAGACCGCAGGGCGTGGGCTTGCCCGCCCGCCGGCAGTAGTCGTTCCACGCGGAGCCGTACTGCTTGGACATCCACAGGGTGAACTGCGCGGTCGTACCCGAACCGTCGGAGCGGATGACCGGGACGATCCGGCGGGCCGGAAGGTTCAGCCTGGGGTTGTCCGCCTTGATCTCGGCCGCGTTCCACATGGTGAGCTTGCCGGTGAAGATCTTGCTGAGGACGTCCCCGGACAGCCGCAGGTTGGTGACCCGCTTGCCGCCGATCTTCAGGTTGTACATGAACGACGTCCCACCGGCGACGATCGGCATGTAGGCGTACTTGCGCCGCGGCGGCGTGTCCGTCGTGCCGAACTCGCTGAGGCCGTAGGGGATCTCGGAGACACCGAAGTCGGAGGTGCCGTTGGCGAACTGGGTACGCCCGACCGACGAACCGACCGACGAGTAGTTGACGGTCATGCCCTGCTGTTTGACGTTGCGGCGCCACTGCTCGATGGCGTTGGCGCTCCAGGTCGAGCCGGAACCGCTGATCTTCACGTACGTGGCCGCGAAGGCACCCGGCGGGTGCACGGCCAGCAGCGCGCAGACCAGGGCGAGCAGCAGCGCCGGCGCCTGGTACACGCGCCGGGCGCGCGGGTGACGGACAGGTGCGGGTATCACGGGGTGCTCCTCGTCGGTGCGGGTCTGACGGAGTGCTGGTCGGTGGGCCGGTGCGCGGCGAAGCGCCGGGTGTCACGGCGGGACGCCTTCACCCGGCGATGTTCCTGACGGCGGGTCAGCCGGCCCGGTCCGCGTCCGCCGACCACGCGGGCCACCACGAACAGGACGAGCACCAGCACCAGCAGCACCGCCGCCGTCCCGAAGCCGCGGGCCACATAGGTGGGTTCGGGCGACTTGACGAGTTCGAAGGCGGCCAGCGGCAGTGACACCATCGGGTCCTGGAACGGATCGGTGTTGAGCTCCGCGGTGAAACCGGCGGTCAGCAGGACCGGCGAGGTCTCCCCCACCCCGCGGGCCGTGCCCAGGATGACGGCCGTGGTCAGTCCGGAGCGGGCGGTCGGCAGCACCACGTGCCAGACGGTGCGCCACCGCGAGGTGCCGAGCGCGTAGGACGCCTCGCGCAGGGTGCCGGGGACCAGCCGGATCACCACGTCCGACGCGCGGATGATGATCGGCAGCATCATCACGGAGATCGCCAGCGCCGCGGCCAGGCCGGACCGGTCGAAGCCGAGCCCGAGGATGAAGGTCGCGTAGATGAACAGGCCGGCCACGATGGACGGCAGCGCGGTCATCGCCTCGACGATGGTGCGGACGAACCGGCTGAAGCCGCCCGGGACCTCGTTGAGGAAGACCGCGCACACCAGTCCGGCCGGTATGCAGATCACCAGGGCGATGCCGATCTGCCACAGCGTGCCGACGATCGCGTGCAGGATGCCGCCCACGCCGAGCGGCTCGACCGGGCCCGCGTCGGCCATCGACTGGGTGTAGAAGTTCAGGTGCGGCAGCGCCTCGCGGCCCTCGTAGAGGGTGTAGACGACCACGAAGGCCAGTGCGGTCAGCATCACCAGGCCGAGGCTCTGGACCACCGCGGCGGCCACCCGGTCACGGACCGCGGGGCCGTCCTCGTCGAAGGAGACCAGCAGCGCGTACAGGCCGATGAAGAGCGCGTAGGCGATGGCCAGGAAGCCCAGCGTGCCGTTGAACGGCAACAGCCGGTCGAACATCAGCCAGGTCACGGCGAGGGACGCGGCGCCGGCGCCCACCATGGCGTACACGTCGCTGGCCCGCAGCGTGGACAGGTTCCGGCGCGGTCCCCCGGGCGTGCTGCCGCCGCCGGGACGGCGGCCCGGCAGGGTGGTACGCGGCGCCGGCGGCCGAGCGGGGCCCCCGGGGCTCGGCTCGGGCTGTGGCCCGGGGTCGCCGGGCGGGCTCTGTGGAGCGGTGACGGTCATCTGGCTCGGTCCCCTCAGGAGTCGCTCGTCGCGCCGGAACGGCTGCGGGCGACGATCGACGATGCGGCGAAGTTGACGACGAGGGTCATCAGGAAGAGCGCGAGTCCGGCGGCCATCAGCGCGGACATGCCGAGGTCGGACGCCTCGCCGTAGCGCAGGGCGATCAGCGAGGAGACCGAACTGGTGCCGTTCTGGAGGATGTGCGGCTGGATCACGAACACCGGCGAGATGATCATGTAGACGGCGATGGTCTCGCCGAGGGCCCGGCCCAGGCCCAGCATGGTGCCGCCGATCATGCCGCCCTTGCCGAACGGCAGGACGACGCTGCGGATCATGCCCCAGCGGGTGGCGCCGAGCGCGTAGGCGCCCTCCCGTTCGCCGACCGGGGCCTGCGAGAACACCTCCCGCATCACCGAGCAGATGATCGGCGCCACCATCAGGGAGACGATCATGCCCGCGATGAAGGTGGAGGAGGTGAACACGGTGGCGGTGGCGAGCGGGTCCTTCGGATCGGCGCCGTCGACCTCGAAGAGCGGGATCCAGCCGAGATACGTCGAGATCCAGCGCGAGACGGTGACCACCTGCCCCTGGAAATAGAACAGGCCCCAGAGGCCGTAGACCACCGACGGCACGGCGGCCATCAGGTCCACCACGCTGATGAGGGTCTGTCGGATCCGCGGCGGGGCGAACTCGGAGATGTAGAGCGCGGTGCCGAGCGCCAGCGGTACGGCGAACACGATGGCGACGAGCGCGATC
Organism: Streptomyces sp. NPDC002306; assembly: GCF_053593435.1. Classification (NCBI taxonomy): domain Bacteria; kingdom Bacillati; phylum Actinomycetota; class Actinomycetes; order Kitasatosporales; family Streptomycetaceae; genus Streptomyces; species Streptomyces sp. NPDC002306. The sequence continues at coordinate 17,837 of NZ_JBSFCK010000028.1, read as the reverse complement.
AGCACGGTGCCGACGAGCACGGCCGCGATGCCGAAGGTGCCGCTGTCCGGCTCCCACGCCTCGGTGGTGACGAAGTCCCACCGCGCGGCCGACAGCGCCTGCCAGGCCCGGTAGGTCAGGAAGCCGCCGACGAGCAGCATGATCGCGAGCACCAGGGAACCGCCGCCGCGCAGGATTCCCCTGAACACGCGGTCGGGCACACCCGGATCGAGGTACAGGCGTCTCGGCGGGTCGTCCGAGGAAGCCGCTGGTCGCTCAAGGATTCGCGTCGTCACATGAGCCGACGCTCCTGAGGCGCGGTGGCCGCCCGCGCACACGCGTGTGAACGAGGCGCCCCCGAGGGGCAACTTCCGGGGTTGACGTGAACGCAGCGACCGGAGCGCACGACAGGGGCCGGGGTCCGCCCCGTCGGCGGACCCCGGCCCCTGTGACGGCCGTGCCGTCAGTTGCGCGCGATCACTCCGTCTCCCCCCACGCGATCACCTCGCTCGACCCGAGTTCGGCCAGCAGCGCCCGGAACCGCTCGTACGCGGCCTGGCACGTCGAGTGCCGCTCGTAGGCACGCGACGACACGGCCACGGCGGCGCCGGCGCGATCACGCAGCCGCCACACCCAGCCACTGCCCCCCGAGGTGTGGTGCACGGCGCCGGGTAATTCCGCGACATCGGCGCAGAGCCGCTCGAACGCGGCCCGGCACGCGCCGTAGTCCCGGTAGGTCCGTGCGGCCACGGCGATCACCCGTCCGTTGGTGGCCGTGAGACGCCACGAGTAAGTGCCGTCTGCACCGATGTCTATTTGGCAGCGCGTGCCGGGTGCGGCCGCGCCTCCATTTCTTGTGGCCATCCATCTCCACCCCTGTGTTCCCCGATGCCAGGAAGCCGCTCGAGTCGATGCTGGTTCATCGTTCGGGCGGCATACGCAGGGTAGTGAGACGGGAGTGATGCGCGATCGTCTCAGTTATGTGTGCTCCACATGCTTCATGTGAAAGTTGCCCCTCGTTCATAAAGTCGGCCAACCGGCCAACAACGAGCGACATCAGAGGTCCAATGCGTCAAGTACGGGCAAAAGATGACGACTTGCATGCAAGGGATGCCCCATGGCCGGCGGTACGCGCAGGTGGCCGCCAGGTCCGCTGAAATTTGAATCGAATTTCCCCTTCGGTTTTCCGCGGAATCGACGCAAGCGATATTCGAGGGAGTTTCCTTTGCGCGGAAATCCACAATCCGGTTCACCGTCATACGAAAGCGTTTCGGAATCCGGGCGGAATGAGTACGCTGCACCCGTCAATTCCGGTTCGACTGCCGCAAATGAACAAGCCGCGGCATTCACATTGGGGAATTCGCATGCGCATGAACTCAGCTGTCGCCGCTGCGTGCGGCGTCATGGCACTGTCCGCCCTCGCCGTTCCGGCCGCGCACGCGGACGAGCGGTTCGGCGACACCGACATCACCAGCGTGATCGTCAACGACGGCGATCCCGTCGTCGTCGGCACGAGCGCGAGAACCGTCACGGTCGAGGTCACCGCGACCGACCCGTCCGGAATCGAGCAGATCAACGCCACGCTGTACCACGGCTCGTTCGGCGCCCAGGACAGCACCGTCGCCTCGGCGGCGGCCTGCGGACCGACGGCCGACACCACCAGCACCTGCACCCTGACCTTCACCCTCACCCCCGGCACCGCGCCGGCGGTCGACACGCAGGCCGGCACCTGGCACGTCAGCGCCTACGCGATCGCCCCCGACAGCGACGCCGTGTTCCTGGACAGCGCGGCCGACTTCGCGGTGCGGCGCGACACCAAGGTGACCGTCGACGCCACCCCCGAGCCGGTGCGCCCGGGCCGGGTCCTCACCGTCAAGGGCGACGTGCGGCACGCCGGCTGGGCGACCGGCACGACCGTGCCCACCGCGGCCGGCCGGTCCGTGGACCTCCAGTTCCGTCCCGCGGGCAGCACCGGCTACTGCACCCTCAAGACCGTCAGGACGGCGGCCGACGGCACCGTCTCCACCACCGTCCGGGCGTACGTCGACGGTTCCTACCGCTGGTCGTACGCCGGTACGGCCGACACGGCCGCGGCGGTCTCCGCCGACGACTACGTCGACGTGCGCTGACCCACGCCGACGTGCGCTGATCCGCGCCGACGCGGGTGACGTCCGTGGACGGGGGCGGACCCGCGTCGACGCGGGGTGACCGCACCGCCACCGCAACCGTCCTCCCGCCGAGGGCCCGTCCGTCACGTTCCCACGCCCGCCCGGAGAGGGCGTGCCGCGGAGCGTGCCGGGCGGCCGTGCGGTGGGCGCGCGCCGGGCGGCCGTACGGTACGCGCGTCGCCGTCGCTCACGGCGACCGGCGCGCCGACCGGCCACGCCCTCGGTTCACCCGACGGGGAACCACTCCTGGCCGAGCACCACGGCCGTCAGCCAGAGCAGGAGGAACAGCGCGGCCAGCGGCCACAGGGGGCGTCCCCGTCCGCGTTCCTCGCTGTCGCCGACGGGACGCAGGGCGGGGTCGGTGTGCATCGCGCTGATCTCGGCGGCCAGGGCGTCGTACGGGTGCGTGACGCCGCGCCTGCGCTGGAACCGGGCCCAGCGCGGCGCGGAGACCCTCCAGGACTCGCCACCGCGCCAGCGCAGCTTGAGCTCGAAGTACTCGGTGCGGACCGAGCGCACGTCGTCCCAGGGAATGTGCGTGGTTCCGCGCAGGCCGTTCAGCCAGAGCCCGGTGCGGTCGGCGGTGATGCGCCAGCACAGTTTCACGGGGACGCGGGCCGCGAGGAACAGGCCCATGAGGATCATGAGTACCTGCTGCCACAGGTCGGTCGCCTCCGCGTCGGCGAACGCCGCGAACCACAGCGGGACGCCCGACAGCGCCGTCAGGAAAGCGGACACCCGGTCGAGCGCTCCCGCCCGCCAGCGCCGTACCGGCACCGTCTTGATCAGGCGCGCGGCCGCCACCAGGCCGAGGTGCCGTTCGTCGTCCGCCGCGGCCCGGACCGCCGCTCGCTTCTCCTGCCCGAGCCGGCGCCGCACGCCGCCCTCCGACAGCGGGCGTACGGGCCCGGCCGACCGTTCCGCCACCGGCGGCCCGTCCGCTTCCGGCGCGGCGCTGACGAGCACGAGTTCGCCACCCTCGTACGGCGCCCCGTACAGGACGGCCTCCCGCAGCGGCTTCGGCCGGTCGCCGTCGAGGTGGGCGAGCATCCCGTCCAGCTCCGCCTCGGCCTCGGCCTCGTCGATCTCGCCGTCCTCCGTGTCGCGCTCCAGCGGGACCGTGGTGACGGTGAACAGCGGTCGCAGGCTCATCACGTCGTCCGCCGCGAAGACCTCCACACCGTCGCCCTCGTACTCGCGCACTAGGACCCGCAGGACGGGAACGGGGGCGGGCGCGGGCGCGGCGTACAGCGCGACGGCCCGCCGCCGTCCCAGCACTCCGGAGAGCAGTGCGGTGACACCCAGCCCTGCCAGGTAGAAGCCGGTGACAGCCGTCGCCCCGCGGTCGTCCGACGTGTCCCATACGTCGGCACCCACGGCCAGCGCGGTGCCCGCCAGGATCAGGGCGATCCCGCACCAGGAGAGGATCCGGCCGCGCCACAGGGGCCGCTCCGTGGCCGGCAGGGGGGCGGTCACGCCTTCGGCGGCCGCCAGCGCCGCCTCCCGCTGCCGCCGCCTCGCCCGCAGTCGCGACACGGCGATCGCCGCGCAGGCGCCCGCCAGCAGGAGCGCGCCGACGAGCACGGCGGACACCGGCGCGGGACGCAGGACGACCGCCACCAGGACCATCGCCGGCGCCGACACCCGTACGATCTCGGGCCTCAGCGGCAGCCAGACGAGGTGGAGCGCGGCCAGCGCCGCGAGGAAGGGCGGCAGTCCGGCCCCGGTCAGGCCGAAAGCGGCCAGCCCGCCCGTCACCAGCGCCAGATTGACGACCGGCAGCCCGGGCCATCGCAGAGGTGTCCAACCGGGCGGGAGTTCCCGCGTCCAGCGGTGCGTCCGCTCCGTGGTCCAGGGAACGCAGCCGTCGGGTATCGCGGTGGCGGGCAGCGCCCGCCGGAGGTCGGTGTTCATCGTTTCCCAGAGACTCGGACCACGAGGGTCGGTGTTCGGCACGGTCCTCGGCTTCGTCTCCGGGTGGGGGAACGGCTGTCGCGGCCGAGGCGGGGCACAGACGGATGCACGCAGAAGCGGGGCACAGGCGCAGGCGGATGCACGCGGAAGCTGGGGGGCAGGACAGATCATGGCCGACGAACCTGTCGATCGGCCGACCGGCCCCGCCTCAGCGAGAACTCACTCCCGGACGACTCCTGCCGACACTCCCGGATCGCCCCCGGCCGGTCGCGGACCGCCCGCGCTCACCTGACCGCGAGCAGCACCGCCAGCAGGACCGCTCCGACCGCGATCGGTCCCAGGATCTCGTACGCCCAGCGCACGGTCACCGCTCCCTGCGAGGCCGCGGCCTTCTCCCGCGCGTTCAGCAGTTCGCGCAGCTCGTCCATGATCTTGTCGGCCTCGGCGCGCACCGGGCCGGCGTCGGCCGCCAGTCTCCCGCCCGTGGCGTCCATGCCGCCCAGACCGCCCGCCACACCGCCGCCGAACAGGCCTCCCCGGCGGCCGCCGGACTCGGCCCGCGCCTGCCGTCGCATCGCCCGGTTCCGCGCCCGCAGCGAGACGGGGACCGACCACAGCTGGTACTTGGCCCCGGACTTCGTGATCACCTCGTTGGAGTAGGCGGATCGCAGCGAGGCGACCTCGCCCCAGGGCACCACGACGACGCGGAAGGGGTTGCGGACGCGCAGCCGGTCGTCGTTGGCGAAGACGGCGGGCCGCAGCGTGAAGGCGGCCACCAGGGGAACGAAGAAGATCATCCCGGCGAGGCCCAGCCACGGGGTGCTGCCGTGCCCGGTGACGAGCGCGTCGATGCCGAGCCAGCCGATGAGCGCGAGCAGCAGGAACCCGCCGGCCAGGCCCGAGGCCGACCGGTAGATGCGGTCCTTGGACACGGGGCCCGAGGGCTGCGGCGCTGGTGACTGGTGCTCCGGGGTCGTCATGCTCCCGATTCTGCCCGACGCCCACCAGGACGCTCATCCCCGGTGCCCGCGGAGCACTCCACCGGCCCCCGGCCCCGCGGCTCCCACCCGGCCCTGGCACCACGACCGCCACCGCCACCGCCCCGCCCCCGCACCGGGCCCGGGCAGTCCACCGCCCCCGCCGCGGGAATCCGGCGGCGCACCCGCTCCACCGCGCCCCCGACGAAGCGCCCCGGCCCCGCGCCCCCGACGAGGCGCCCCGCCCTGCGCCGACGCCGTACCCTTCCACCTGGTCACCCGGACACCGACTCGCCCCTCCCCGGCAGAACCTCCCGGGGCTGTACAGCCGCTACGCGCGTAGATATGCTCGTCTGGTGACCATGCCCACCTCTGCACCCGCTGCCCTCGCTGACGTCACCGCGTCCGACAGCACGCTGCGCCGCTTCCTCCACGGGCTGCCCGGCGTCGACGCGGTCGGCCTGGAGGCGCGCGCCGCCTCGCTCGGCACCCGCTCCATCAAGACCACCGCGAAGGCGTACGCCATCGACCTCGCCATCTCGATGGTCGACCTGACGACGCTGGAAGGCGCGGACACCCCGGGCAAGGTCCGGGCGCTCGGCGCCAAAGCGGTCCACCCCGACCCGACCGACGTCACGACCCCCGCGACCGCGGCCGTCTGTGTCTACCCCGACATGGTGGCCACCGCGAAGGAGGCCGTCGCCGGCTCGGGCGTGAAGGTCGCGTCGGTCGCCACCGCCTTCCCCGCGGGCCGCGCCGCCCTCGGGGTGAAGCTGGCCGACGTGCGGGACGCCGTCGCCGCGGGCGCCGACGAGATCGACATGGTCATCGACCGCGGGGCGTTCCTCGCGGGCCGCTACATGAAGGTGTACGACGAGATCACCGCCGTGAAGGAGGCCTGCGGGACCAGCGCCCGCCTGAAGGTCATCTTCGAGACCGGCGAGCTGTCGACGTACGACAACATCCGCCGTGCCAGCTGGCTCGGCATGCTGGCCGGGGCCGACTTCATCAAGACCTCGACCGGCAAGGTGGCCGTCAACGCGACCCCGGCGAACACGCTGCTGATGCTGGAGGCGGTGCGCGACTTCCGCGCCCAGACCGGCGTCCAGGTCGGCGTGAAGCCGGCCGGCGGCATCCGTACGAGCAAGGACGCGATCAAGTTCCTGGTCCTGGTCAACGAGACCGCGGGCGAGGACTGGCTGGACAACCACTGGTTCCGCTTCGGCGCCTCCTCGCTCCTGAACGACCTGCTGATGCAGCGCCAGAAGCTGGCCACCGGCCGCTACTCCGGCCCCGACTACGTGACGGTGGACTGATCATCATGGCATCCGCATTCGAGTACGCACCGGCGCCCGAGTCCCGCTCGGTCGTCGACATCGCGCCGTCGTACGGCCTCTTCATCGACGGCGAGTTCACCGAGGCCGCCGACGGCAAGGTCTTCAAGACGGTCAGCCCCTCCACCGAGGAGGTCCTCTCCGAGGTCGCCCAGGCGGGCGAGGCGGACGTCGACCGCGCGGTGAAGGCCGCCCGCAAGGCCTTCGCGAAGTGGTCGGCGCTGCCGGGCTCCGAGCGCGCCAAGTACCTGTTCCGGATCGCCCGCATCATCCAGGAGCGCAGCCGCGAGCTGGCCGTCCTGGAGACGCTGGACAACGGAAAGCCCATCAAGGAGACCCGCGACGCCGACCTGCCGCTGGTCGCCGCGCACTTCTTCTACTACGCGGGCTGGGCCGACAAGCTGGAGCACGCCGGCTTCGGCGCGCACCCCCGCCCCCTGGGCGTCGCGGGCCAGGTCATCCCGTGGAACTTCCCGCTGCTGATGCTGGCGTGGAAGATCGCCCCGGCGCTGGCGACCGGCAACACGGTCGTGCTGAAGCCCGCGGAGACCACCCCCCTGTCGGCCCTGTTCTTCGCGGACATCTGCCGCCAGGCCGGTCTGCCCAAGGGCGTCGTCAACATCCTTCCGGGGTACGGCGACGCGGGCGCCGCGCTCGTCGCGCACCCGGACGTGGACAAGGTCGCCTTCACCGGCTCGACCGCGGTCGGCAAGGAGATCGCCCGGACGGTCGCCGGCAGCCACAAGAAGGTCACCCTCGAACTGGGCGGCAAGGGCGCCAACATCGTCTTCGACGACGCCCCGATCGACCAGGCCGTCGAGGGCATCGTGAACGGCATCTTCTTCAACCAGGGCCAGGTCTGCTGCGCGGGCTCCCGGCTCCTGGTGCAGGAGTCGGTCCAGGACGAACTGCTGGACTCGCTCAAGCGCCGTCTGTCGACGCTCCGGCTGGGCGACCCGCTGGACAAGAACACGGACATCGGCGCGATCAACTCCGCCGAGCAGCTCGCGCGCATCACCTCGCTCGTCGAGCAGGGCGAGGCACAGGGCGCGCAGCGCTGGTCCCCCGCCTGCGAACTCCCCTCCTCCGGCTACTGGTTCGCCCCGACGCTCTTCACGAACGTCACCCAGGCGCACACCATCGCGCGGGACGAGATCTTCGGCCCGGTGCTGTCGGTCCTCACCTTCCGCACGCCCGACGAGGCCGTCGCCAAGGCGAACAACACGCCGTACGGCCTCTCCGCCGGCATCTGGACGGAGAAGGGGTCCCGGATCCTGGCCGTGGCGAACAAGCTGCGCGCCGGTGTCGTCTGGTCCAACACGTTCAACAAGTTCGACCCGACCTCGCCCTTCGGCGGTTACAAGGAGTCGGGCTTCGGCCGCGAGGGCGGCCGCCACGGCCTGGAGGCGTACCTCGCCCCGTCGAGCCCGGAGGGCGAGCGCTAAATGAGCACAGTCGAGAAGTCCGAACCGCAGCGCCTCAGCGTCTTCAAGACCTACAAGCTGTACGTGGGCGGGAAGTTCCCGCGTTCCGAGAGCGGCCGGGTGTACGAGGTGACCGACTCCAAGGGCAAGTGGCTGGCGAACGCGCCCCTTTCCTCCCGCAAGGACGCCCGTGACGCCGTCGTCGCCGCCCGCAAGGCGTTCGGCGCCTGGTCGGGCGCGACGGCGTACAACCGCGGCCAGATCCTCTACCGCGTCGCGGAGATGCTGGAGGGCCGCCGCGAGCAGTTCGTGCGCGAGGTCGCCGACGCCGAGGGCCTGTCGAAGGCGAAGGCGGCCGCGGTCGTCGACGCGGCGATCGACCGCTGGGTCTGGTACGCGGGCTGGACCGACAAGATCGCCCAGGTGGTCGGCGGCGGCAACCCGGTGGCGGGCCCGTTCTTCAACCTGTCCTCCCCCGAGCCGACGGGCGTGGTGACGGTGCTCGCCCCCCAGGAGTCGTCCTTCCTGGGCCTGGTCTCGGTGGTCGCCCCGGTCATCGCGACCGGCAACACGTCGGTCGTGATCGCGTCCGAGAAGTCCCCGCTCCCGGCCCTGTCCCTGGGCGAGGTGCTGGCCACCTCCGACCTCCCGGGCGGCGTCGTCAACATTCTCTCGGGCCGTACGGCGGAGATCGCGCCGTCCCTCGCGGCGCACCAGGACGTCAACGCGATCGACCTCGCGGGCGCCGACGAGGCGCTGGCGAAGGAGCTGGAGATCGCGGCGGCGGACAACCTGAAGCGCGTGCTTCGTCCACAGCCTGTGGATTACTCCGCGACCCCCGGCACCGCCCGCATGACGGCCTTCCTGGAGACCAAGACGGTCTGGCACCCGACGGGTTCACTGGGCGCGTCCGGCTCGTCGTACTGACCCCGGTCGCCCCACCGGCGAAAACCGGAGAGCCGCGCCTCCCCTCCGTCAGGGGGAGGCGCGGCTCTCCGTACGCCGGGTCAGCCGCCCAGCAGCCCCGTGGCCTGTCCCAGCACCGGGATGCTGCCGATGGACTGCGCCTGCGCCACCGGCCCGGTCAGGGCCTGCGAGGTCAGCGGCTGGAAGTCGGCGAGCTGGGTGCCGACGCCGTTGTCGAGGGGGTCGACGCCGGTACCCGCCAGCGGGTTGGGCTTGAGGCCCTGGACCGGGCCGGTGACGTAACGCACCGAGCCGAGCAGGCTGTTGAGCCCCGCCTGCGGGTCGAGCCGGCCGGTCGACGTGGGGTTGGTGCGCATCACGTCGACCACCGGGTCGGCGTCCGCGGCGGCCGTCCCCGCGCCCGCGCCGAGGGCCACCCCCGCGGTCGCGAGGGCGACCAGGGCGCGCCGGCCGGTCGGGGTCTGGGGGATGTCGTGTCGGGCCATCGCTGGTGCCACCTTCTCGATGCGCAAGGTAATCATGACGACACGAAGGGTAGTTGAGGTGTGATGCGCGCTTCAAAGCCGACCCGCGGGGTCGGCAGCAGGGCGCACCATGACGCAAACTGGTGTTCCGTGAGCATCCATCCTCCGTCCCCCGCCCGTGTCGTGCTGCTGTGCGGCCCCTCGGGCTCGGGCAAGTCCCTTGTCGCCGCCCGCTCCGGGCTGCCCGTGCTGCGCCTCGACGACTTCTACAAGGAGGGCGACGACCCGACGCTGCCGCTGGTGGCGGAGAGTTCCGACATCGACTGGGACCACCCCGGATCGTGGGACGCGGACATCGCGGTCGACGCCATCACCCGGCTGTGCGCCACCGGCTCGACGGGCGTACCGGTGTACGACCTCTCGCTGAGCGCCCGCACCGGCGAGGAGATCCTGCGCATCGGCCGGACTCCGCTGTTCATCGCGGAGGGCATCTTCGCGGCCGAGATCGTGGAGCGCTGCCGGGACCTGGGTGTCCTGGCGGACGCCCTGTGCCTGACCCGGGGACCGCTCACCACGTTCCGCCGCCGTTTCCTGCGCGACCTCAAGGAGGGCCGCAAGTCGGTGCCGTTCCTGCTGCGCCGCGGCTGGCGTCTGATGCGCGCGGAACGCTCGATCGTCGCCCGCCAGACCGCGCTGGGCGCGCACGCCTGCGACCGGGACGAGGCCCTGGGCAGGCTGGCCGCCGCGGCGGTGGGCCGCTCCGTACGGACGAGTTCGGCGGCCTGAACGCCCGGACGCGGCCGGACACAGCGAAAGCGGGACTGGACGGACCCCCCGGCCCTCCAGTCCCGCTCCCTTTCTCGCTCTCCCGCGTCCCCCGTCGAACCGCGCGGCAGAGCTCCCCCGTTCCCCGCTGATCCCCCCGGTACCGTTCCGCACCCCCCGGTGCGGCCCCCCGATACCCGGCCCCGCTCCCGCACCCCCCGGTGCGAGTCCCCCGTGACCACCTCCCGCACCCCCCGGTACGGGACCCCCGTTGCTTCTCCCCCGTGACCCTCAGGCGACCAACTCCCCGAAGGCGTCCTCCTCGTCACGGCCGAAGCTGAGGACCTCGTCCTCACGCAGCCGGCGGAGCGACCGCCAGATGCTCGACTTCACCGTGCCGACACTGATGTCGAGGATGTCCGCGATCTCCGGGTCGGTCCGGCCCTCGTAGTACCGCAGGACCAGCATCGTCCGCTGGAGTTCGGGCAGCCGGGCCAGCGCCTGCCACAGGACCGTGCGCAGTTCGGTGCCGCGCATCGCGTCCGTGTCGCCGGGCGTCTCCGGCAGTTCCTCGGTCGGGTACTCGTTCAGCTTGCGGCGGCGCCACGCGCTGATGTGCAGATTGGTCATCGTCCGGCGCAGGTATCCGCCGACCGCGGCCTTGTCGCTGATCCGGTCCCACGCCCGGTAGGTCGAGAACAGCGCGCTCTGCAACAGGTCCTCGGCCTCGAAGCGGTCCCCCGTGAGGTGGTACGCGGTGGCGTACAGGGAGGCGCGGCGCTCCTGGACGTAGGCGGTGAACTCCGCCTCCGACAGCGAGCGACGCTCCCCCGTGTCCTCCCCGTACGCGGATCCCCCGACCGCGCCCGCGGCGTCGGCCGCCGCGGATTCCCCCGTACCGGCGTCAACCACCGACATGTACACGGTGTGCTGACGCCCGGTGCCGCGAGCGCACCCCCGCCCGCTCACGGCACCGGACTTCTCGGAACCCCGGGTGACGTCGTGCAGACGCGTGATCACTGCGCTGGTGCTGGTGCTGTACAGCGTGTTCATCTCGCGCCCCCCGTCGTGGACTTCCGGTGTTCGGCTTGTTGCGACGTGCTTCCTTGCCCGTGCCGAAAAGCTTGCCGGGGTCACTTCATGGCCATGTCCGGCGACTGTCACAGACCTGTCACAGGGGTCGTTCGCCCCCAGGGCACGGCGCGGTCACAGAGAGGCGCGGTACGGCTACTCAGACGCACCGAGCGACTTCGATCGTTTGCGGGAGATGTGTGGGAGCGCTCCAAGTGTCGAAACCCCGACCCGCCATGGGCCAGAATGACCCCTGTGCCTTCCCTGTTGCTGATCGAGGACGACGACGCCATCCGTACGGCCCTGGAGCTCTCACTGACGCGCCAGGGACACCGGGTGGCGACCGCTGCCAGCGGTGAGGACGGTCTGAAGCTGCTGCGCGAGCAGCGGCCGGACCTGATCGTGCTGGACGTGATGCTGCCCGGCATCGACGGGTTCGAGGTGTGCCGCCGCATCCGGCGCACGGACACGTTGCCGATCATCCTGCTGACCGCGCGCAGCGATGACATCGACGTGGTGGTCGGACTGGAGTCCGGAGCCGACGACTACGTCGTCAAGCCGGTCCAGGGGCGGGTGCTCGACGCCCGCATCCGGGCCGTGCTGCGGCGCGGCGAGCGCGAGGCGAACGACGCGGCGACCTACGGGTCCGTCGTCATCGACCGCGCCGCGATGACCGTGACGAAGAACGGCGAGGACCTCCAACTGACGCCGACCGAGCTGCGGCTGCTGCTCGAACTGAGCCGGCGGCCGGGCCAGGCGCTGTCCCGGCAGCAGTTGCTGCGGCTGGTGTGGGAGCACGACTACCTCGGCGACTCCCGGCTCGTGGACGCCTGTGTCCAGCGGCTGCGTGCCAAGGTCGAGGACGTGCCGTCGTCCCCGACGCTGATCCGTACCGTCCGTGGGGTCGGATACCGCCTGGACGCGCCCCAGTAATGACGACGGCGCAAGGGGGGATCCGCGGCTGGGCCGCGGATCGCAGGGGAGTCTGGTCGCGGCTGCGTTTCACCAGTCTGCGGCTGCGGCTCGTCGTGGTCTTCGGGCTGGTGGCGCTCACCGCCGCCGTGTCCGCGTCCGGGATCGCCTACTGGCTCAACCGCGAGGCGGTACTGACCCGCACCCAGGACGCGGTGCTGCGCGACTTCCAGCAGGAGATGCAGAACCGGGCGGGCTCGCTGCCGGAGTACCCGTCGCAGGACGAACTCCAGCACACCGCCGGTCAGATGGCCAACAGCAGTCAGCGCTTCAGCGTCCTGCTCGTCGGCGAGGACGCGGCAGGCAAGGCCGTCTACGGCAACTCCGGTGGCCTGAGCGGCTTCTCGCTCCAGGACGTGCCCGTGTCGCTGCGGACCGCGGTGAACCGGCAGCAGGACCTCACGACCGGCAACAAGTCTCCGTACCACCTGTACTGGCAGCGGGTCGTCGACGACGGCACGCCGTACCTCGTGGCCGGGACGAAGGTGATCGGCGGCGGTCCCACCGGCTACATGCTGAAGTCGCTGGAGCCCGAGGCCAAGGATCTCAACTCGCTGGCCTGGTCGCTGGGCATCGCCACCGGCCTCGCGCTGATCGGTGCCGCGCTGCTCGCGCAGGCCGCCGCCACGACCGTACTGAAGCCGGTGCACCGGCTCGGGGTCGCCGCGCGCCGGCTCGGCGAGGGCCGGCTGGACACCCGGCTGCGCGTGTCGGGGACGGATGAACTCGCCGATCTCTCCCGGACGTTCAACCTGGCGGCCGCCGCCCTGGAGAAACGGGTCGCCGACATGGCCGCGCGGGACGACGCCTCACGGCGGTTCGTGGCGGACATGAGCCATGAGCTGCGTACGCCGCTGACCGCCATCACGGCCGTGACGGAGGTGCTGGAGGAGGAGCTGGAGGCGGAGACCGGGAGCATGGACCCGATGATCGAGCCCGCGGTACGGCTCGTCGTCAGCGAGACCCGGCGGCTCAACGACCTCGTCGAGAACCTGATGGAGGTCACCCGCTTCGACGCGGGCACCGCCCGGCTCGTCGTCGACTACGTCGACATCGCCGACCAGATCACCGCCTGCATCGACGCGCGGGCCTGGCTGGACGCGGTGGAGCTGGACGCGGAACGCGGCATCCACGCCCGGATCGACCCCCGCCGCCTGGACGTCATACTGGCCAACCTCATCGGCAACGCGCTCAAGCACGGCGGCTCGCCGGTGCGGGTGTCGGTACGGGCGACCACCGGGAACGGGAGCGGGACCGACAGCGAGAGCGGGACCGACGGCGCGCACGTGGGCGAGGACGCGCACATGGGCGAGGACCCCGGTATGAGCGGCGGGGAACTCGTCATCAGCGTGCGCGACCACGGCCCCGGTATCCCGGAGGACGTCCTGCCGCACGTCTTCGACCGGTTCTACAAGGCCAGCGCCTCCCGGCCGCGCTCCGAGGGCAGCGGACTCGGACTGTCCATCGCCCTGGAGAACGCGCACATCCACGGCGGCGAGATCACCGCCGCCAACTCCCCCGAGGGCGGCGCGGTGTTCACCCTGCGGCTGCCGCGGGACACGCCCGAGCCGGTGCCGGAGGCCGACCAGGCCGGGAAGGACGGCGCGGACTCGAAGGGGGACGCCTCATGACCGTACGCACGACCGCCCCGAGCGCGGGCGCGGCCGGCCGTCCCGCACGCGCGACCGCGCGTCCCGCCCGCCTGCTGCTGGCTCTGTCCGGGCTCGCCGTGCTGCTCGCCGGGTGCGGGATCCGGTCCACCGAGGTGCCGACCGACTTCGGCCCCGCGCCCTCCCGGGTGCGCTGCGCGCTGTCCGAGGCGGACGTCTCGACGCACGCGCCGGCCGGCGTCCCCGTGCAGGTGTTCCTGCTGTGCGGCTCGTCGCTGGTGGCCGTCGACCGGTCCGTGCGCGTCCCGGACGGCGCGGCGGACTCGCAGCGCCGGGTGCTGGTGGCGCAGGGGCTGCTGGACCAGCTCGCCGAGACGCCGTCGTCCGCCGAGAAGGCGGCCGGTTACACCACGGACGTACGCGGCGGGATGTCCGTGAGCGGTCCGACGCCCAGGGACCCGGACGACACGCTGCGGCTGAGCACCCCGCCCGGTGACCTCACCTCGTACGCCCTCGCCCAGGTCGTCTGTACGTTCTCCGACTCGGCGGCGGCCGAGGGCGACGGCTCGGTGATCCTCGGCGGGCCGGTCTCCGGCGGCGAGCCGCTGCGTCGCTACGAGTGCACGGACGAGGTCCGTGCCCGGCCCGGGACCAAGGAGCCGCCGTCGTCCGAGGTCAGACTCGGCTGAGCCACGGGTGTGGCGGATGCCTCATCTGGGTATCGGGGGTTGCCCCGGAACCGTTCGTGCCTGGGGGCGCGTCTAGGGGGGCGTGCAGCGTCAAGGCTCGGTCGGCGGCAACGCCGCGTTCCGCATCCGTGTGGCAGGGGGTGTCCTCCTTGTCGCACATCTCGCGTTCGTCGCCTGGTACACGCTGCGGCCCCTGGAAGTGCCCTGGGTCATGCCCGCCAACCTGCGTCCGTTCGCCGGCATCCGCGCCGACCTCGCGCTGGGCTGGCCCGACGCGGCCCGGCGGATCGGCACGGGGCTCGCGCTGCTCGCCCCGCTGGGCGTCCTGCTGCCGCTGACGCACGGCCGCCTCGCCGCCTCCCCGCCGGCGTCCCTGCTGCGTACGGTCGCCGCCGGAGCCCTGCTGTCGCTGGGCATCGAACTGTTGCAGACCGGCGTGCCCGGACAGGTCGTGGACGTCGACTCACTGATCCTGAACACCGTGGGAGTGGCCCTCGCGCACAGCGCGGTGGTGCCCGCGGCCCGTTCCTGGCTCCGTCGCAGGACGGAGCGCCGGCACCGGGCGGCCGTCCGGCGGCAGGAGACGGGTCAGGGTCGGACCCCGACGATTCCCAGGGTCGGCATCGCACCGTAGAGCGACGCCCGGTCCGGCTCGGATCCGTAGCGTTGATGTCAGATGAGGCAGCCACACGGGGGGCCTCGGACCGACGCTCACGAAGGAGCCGACATGACCGCCCTTGCCCGCCCCACCCACGGCCGCATGCTCGGCGGAGTGTGCGCAGCGCTGGCACGGCGCTTCGGCACCTCCGCCACGACGATGCGCGTGATCTTCCTGGTCTCGTGCCTGCTGCCCGGCCCGCAGTTCCTGCTCTACCTCGCCCTGTGGCTGCTGCTGCCGTCCGAGGAGAAGGCGGCGCGTTCCGCCTGGTGACCGGCCGGGAACACGAACAAGGCGGCGTACTCCGACACGGTGTCGGGGTACGCCGCCCTCGTATGGGCCGGGGGCGCGGAAGACGGCCCGCGCTGCCATGCCGGTTACTTCGGGTCGCGGTTGAACTGTGCTTGTGACCAGCGGTGGCCGAGGGCGGTGAGGGCGAGGCACCAGGCGAGGGCGATCCATGCGTTGTTGCCGATCTCGGTGCCGAGGAGGAGTCCGCGCAGGGTTTCGATGGCGGGGGTGAAGGGCTGGTATTCGGCGATGGGCTGGAACCAGCCGGGCATCGTGTGCAGGGGGACGAAGGCGCTGGAGATGAGGGGGAGCAGGATCAGGGGCATGGCGCTGTTGCTGGCGGCTTCGGCGTTGGGGCTGCCCATGCCCATGCCGACGGCGATCCAGGTGAAGGCGAGGGCGAACAGGGCGAGCAGGCCGAGGGCGGCGAGCCATTCCAGGAGGGTGGCGTCGGTGGAGCGGAAGCCCATGGCGACGCCGACGGCGCCGACGAGGACGACGCTGAGCAGTGACTGCAGGACGCTGCCGACGACGTGTCCGAACAGGACGGATCCGCGGTGGATGGCCATGGTGCGGAAGCGGGCGATGATGCCCTCGTTCATGTCGGTGGCGACGGAGACGGCGGTGCCGACGACGGTGGAGCCGATGGTCATGAGCAGGATGCCGGGGACGATGTAGGCGATGTAGGCGGAGCGGTTCGCGCCGCCGATGCCGGCGCTCATGGTGTCGCCGAAGATGTAGACGAACAGCAGCAGCAGCATGACCGGCGTGAGCAGCAGGTTCAGGGTGAGTGACGGGTAGCGGCGGGCGTGCAGCAGGTTGCGGCGCAGCATGGTGGAGGAGTCGCGCACGGCGAGGGAGAGAGAGCTCATCGGACGGTCTCCTTGGACGGGTTCGGCTGCTGCGACGAGGTCGGCTGGACGGGCTGGGTGGGGATGCCGGCGGGGCTGGTGTGAGCGGTGTCGGTGAGGGCGAAGAAGACGTCGTCGAGGTCGGGGGTGTGGACGGTGAGTTCGTCGGCTTCGATGCCGTCCGAGTCCAACCGGTCGAGGAGGGAACGCAGTTCGCGCTGGCTGCCGTCGCTGAGGAGTTGCAGGGTCAGTGCGTCGTCGTCGCGGGTGGCGTCGGGCAGGGCGTCGGCGGCGGTGTGGTGGGCGGTGGGGTCGGTGAAGCGCAGGCGGACGTGTCCGCCGGGGATGAGGCGTTTGAGTTCTTCGGCGCTGCCTTCGGCGGCGATGCGGCCGTTGTTCAGGACGGCGATGCGGTCGGCGAGTTCGTCGGCTTCCTCGAGGTACTGGGTGGTGAGGAAGACGGTGACGCCGCCGGTGACGAGTTCGCGGATGATCTGCCACATGGTGTGGCGGGAGCGGGGGTCCAGGCCGGTGGTGGGCTCGTCGAGGAAGATGATCCGGGGGCTGCCGACCAGGGTCATGGCGATGTCGAGGCGGCGTTTCATGCCGCCGGAGTAGGTGGAGGCGGGCTTCCTCGCGGCGTCGGTGAGGTCGAAGCGGGCCAGGAGTTCGGCCGTGATGCGGCGGCCTTCCTGTTTGGGCAGGTGGTGCAGGTCGGCCATGAGGAGCATGTTCTCCTCGCCGGTGATCAGGCCGTCGACGGCGGAGAACTGCCCGGTCACGCCGATCGCGGCGCGGATCTTCTGCGGGGCGCCGGCCAGGTCGTGTCCGGCGATGTGGGCCTGGCCGGCGTCGGCGGTGATGAGGGTGGAGAGGATTTTCACGGCGGTGGTCTTGCCGGCGCCGTTGGGGCCGAGCAGGGCGAAGACGGTGCCGGCCGGGATCCGCAGGTCGATGCCGTCCAGGACGGTCTTGTCGCCGTAGGACTTGCGCAGTCCGTGCGCGGCGATCGCCAACTCGCTCATCAGCAGTGCTCCTTCACGGTGTGGTCAGTGGCCGCGGGGGCGGTGATGCGGCCGTCAGAGGCGGCGGGTGGTGAGGCGGCGGTCAGAGGCTGCGGGCGGTGATGTCGCCGTGGGCGGTGCTGGCGTGGATGGTCAGGGCGGCGCCGGCGCCGTCGCTGTTGCGCAGCGTGTTGTGGATGCGGCCGTAGGTGGTGCCGGCGTCCAGCGCGGCGGAGACACCCGGTGCGGCGCCGACGGAGACGTCACCGGACTGGGTGCTCAGGGTGAGCGTGCCGCGCACCGCCTCGGTGATGCTGATGTCGCCCTTCTGGGTGCTGATCTCGGCCGGGCCGGCCAGGCGGCCGACGCTGACGTCACCGGCCATCAGGCTCAGCCGGGCCGCGCCCGTCTCGTCGAGCTTGACCGTGCCCTGCGCGCCCTCGAAGACGACCTCGCCGAGGCGTCCCACACCGCGCAGTTCGGCGCTGGCGGCCTTGGCCCGCACACCGGAGCCGGCCGGCAGCTGGACGGTCACCTCGACCTCGCCGGAGGAGCCCAGGACCCGGTTCTTCGCCGGTGCGGCCTCGATCCGCAGCACACCGTCGCCGTGCACGACCGTGACCTGCTCGGCCGCCTTCACGTCCCGGCCCTTGGAGGCGTCCGCGGGCAGCACCTCGACCGTGGTGTCGGCCCGGTCGGCCGCGATGAACCGGATACGCCCGGCCGGGATGTCCAGGAC
>NZ_JBSFCK010000027.1:0-74607 GCF_053593435.1 Streptomyces sp. NPDC002306 | reverse complement strand
GGGTGGTTTTTCCCCCTGAGCTCCTGGTCCGAGCACTGCACGTACTCCAAGAAGACCTGCTGGAAAGACTTCTGCCCGCCAGACGGCTCCGCAGCGAGCCCCGCGTCGTCAAGCGCAAGATGTCCAACTACTGGCTCAAGCGGGCTGAGCATTACACCTGGCCCCAACCCACCCACGCCGGCACCCAAGCCATCCGCATCAAACGGCCCCGACCACCCGACCCAGACCCGTAAAGCAACGGCATTGGATTTAGATGTCGTTGAAACGCGGATTACCCGAGCCCGTCTCAAGAGCTCTCCTGCCTCGAAGGCGGGATGTAGGAAATCGCATACCTCAGAGGCATCCTCCTTCGTTGCCGTCCCCGCCCCCGTGCCTACCGTCCAATGCCAGCCAGGGCCCTGGACCTTGTTGCCACTGCCCTCGCCACGCTGTGCCGCCACGGTGCCGACCGGCCGGTACCAAGTTCGGGCGGAGCCTGACCGTCGACGAGGCGGAGATCGACGCCCTGTGCGCCATGGCCGCCCGTTGCAACACCAACGAAGCCGCTTGCACCGCACCTCGTGATCAGCACGCGCCCAACAGAAGGACCTGCCCGCCGTCCACCGCTGTGGGCCGCCACCTACATCGAGGTGTCGTCCGCTGTCCCATCCGTGCGCCCGTCACCGCCCGGCCGGCCGTCGACGAGGACATCTGCGCGGCCACGGTCGGTTGCTCAGCGCTGTGCGCCGAGCCCACCGTCATCCTGGGGCCTGGACGTGATCGCTGGCGTCCCGCTCGCACATCAGGCGGCGCCGGGTACGGCGACGGCCGCGTACTGCGCCGACCTCTCCGGTGGGCCACGGAACCCTCACACGCTGCAGAGAGTGTGCTCGAACGTCATGTCACCATCGAGGAGTTCAAGGGCGCGGTCTGCCAGAGGGCACTTGCTCAACGGCCTCGCGGAGCGCTAACTGGCGTGCTCCTGAAGATCACTGCCGACGGGTCGCCCAGCCGCCTCGGTGCCTTCAAAAGGCCCTCACAAGCCTCGGGCGTTCAAGAACCCCGTCCACCGTTATCTGGCCAGGCGGTAGGCCGGTGACCTGCACCGAGCGACCTCGGAGCGCCCCGTGGCCCAGGCATAAACCCACAGGGCCCCGCGCCTCGTGCGGCAGCGCCGCACGGCATTAGGATCGCGCGCATGCCGAGAGACGAGACGAGCGCGGGAAACGGGGGCGGGACCGCCGCGGCATGGAGCGCGAAGGTGGTGAACCACCAGCGCACGGTGGGGGAAGAGCCTTTCGAACCGGCCTGGCTTGCGAAGGATCCGCTGGCGCGTCGGGACGGGCTGAGCATTGTCGGTGCCGTCGGCTCGGTCAGTTGCGTCGACTCCACGGGACGAACGCTTTGGACGCACCGCTGCAGCGGCCGGCCCAACGCCGCCCATGTGTCCGGCGACCGCGTGCTCGTCACCACGGACTCGCTGGAGTACACGCCCTGGGGCCACCTCGGCCCCGCGCTGCTCCTCGACCTCGCGGACGGGCGGCTCGTCGCCGAGTTGCGCGGGCAGAGTGCCGCGGCGCGCGGCGGCGGTCGTTTCGTGCTCGGCCTTGAGGGCTACGACGTTTTCGACACCTGGGAGTACGACCGGGACGGCGCCCAGACCGACGCCTGGCGCTCTTACGGCCACTACGTGGTCGGTACCGGTCTGCGCGTCGTCGAGGCCGTCCGTCAACTGCCGAGCGGGGGGCGCGTCGTCCGGTTGCTGCCCGGCGGTGTCGTGGAACGCGGCCCGCGCCTGGCCGATCCACTGCCGCCCGAGCCGCTGGTCCTGGGCGACGGTACGATTTTGGTCCTCGACGGCAGAACGGTCCGCGCCGTGGGCCGCGGGCTCGACAGCACGGTCCTCGCCGAACTTACCGAGGCGCCTGCGGACTTGCGCGGGCCGACAAGGCGGAAATTGCGGTGGGACGGTCACCGGGTCACGGCGATTGTCTCCGTGCCGCACCCCGACGAGCCCAGCGTTTACACGGTGGATACCTGGACACTCACCCTCAGCCACCGCACCTGAACCCGGCAACACCCACGAGTGGCGATCGAGCTGCGACCGACAGCACGGTCGGCCACCGTGACGTCTCAGGTAGGCAACCGGCGCCGCCCCGTATCTCGATGTGAACTGCCTCAAGAAACGAGCTCGCTCAGCGGTGCCGCTCCAGGGTGAGGACGGCGGCGGCGACCGACGACATTCGATCGGCAGGAGCGTGCAGCTCGAAGACCACTCAACCGGTGGCAGGCGTAGAAGTCGTGTTCGTCCAGGTCGAGGGCAGATGCCTTGCTATTGGTCCAAGCCACAGGCAGCCTCGGCGGTCGTGAGCCACCCGAGATACCAACCTGCGAAATCCAGCAAAGAGCCGCTGGCGTCATGAACCGGATGCAGATCCTCGCCATCGGAGCGCGGATCACGCCATATTCGACCGCGCTCCGATCCCGTGACAACCAGCCAGACCGTCAGCCCGCAGCCCTCATCACACAGGCAAAGCGCGCCCGCCGTGAAGCGCGGGTCGTACTGCACATCTCCCAGACGCTCTTCCCACACCTCAAGGGCCGCTTCGAGATCGGCGAGGTCGTCGAAGTCCTCCATGAACGGCTGCGCGGCCAGGATCTTTACTGCTGCCTCCGGATCCGCCCCGCCCGGAAACAACTCGGCGACCATGCCCGGGTCGAGCTCCTCTGGGGCATCTCCAATCCAGCGCCAGCCGCCGGAGTCCACGCGTCGCACCGGAAAAACGCCGTAAGCCGGGCCTGCCCCGCCGGCTCCGACGTGCAGGAGGAACGAGCGGTAGTCGTCGGGCAGCTCCACACCCAGCCAGGCCTCGAGATCGGCTACCTCGGTCGGCGTCAGAGGTGCATCGAGCGTGAAGCCGTGCGCCATGGACCCGAACACCTTGTCGCTGCTGGACATTGTGGTCAGAGCCAGAACGCGCTCGCGTACCCCGGTCCAGTCGGTCATAGCGCTCGATGATATCGGCTGTCCTCCACTGCCCGTGGTCAGGCCTGGCGCGCACCAGCAGCTCGTCGCCCGCAGAAGTGTCCGAGCAGCCGACCGAGGACGTACATGGGCCTTGTCGAGGCCACACGCCCGTCGCCGCTCCGCAGACGTTGTGGAACCTGATGGCCGGCTCCTACACGAATCCCGGCCCGACCCGCGGCTGTACACGTGTGTGCCGCAGGCCAAAATCGGGTGGCTTCGCCGCACTCCCCAGGTACGTTCGGACAATGCCCGAGCTGAAGCAGCTGCATGCCGACCATGCCTCGGCGGTCCTGGCTTTCGAGCTGGCGAACCGCGCCTACTTCGCTGCCTCGATCTCCGACCGCGGCGATGCCTTCTTCGAGCAGTTCACCGCCCGGTACCACGCTTTGCTGGCTGAGCAGGAAGCCGGCAGCTGCGCCCTGTACGTGCTCGTCGCAGAGGACGGCTCGGTACTCGGCAGGTTCAACCTGGTGGGCATCGAGAACCACACCGCGGAACTCGGCTACCGGATCGCGCAGCACGTCGCCGGTCGCGGCGTGGCGACCGCGACCGTCCAGGAACTGTGCCGGTTGGCGGCCGTCCAGCACAGGTTGCGTACCCTGCGGGCGGCCACGGCTCATCAGAACGCCGCGTCGCAGAAGGTGCTGATCAAAGCCGAGTTCGTCCCGGTCGGGCCGGCCGACCCCGCCCACCTCGGTGGCAAGCCAGGCACCTGGTATCAGCGCGAGCTGATGCTCCGACCGGATAGTGGGATTTTGCCGGGGAACCGACTGCAGGAAGGTCGCGGCCACCGCTGACCACCGCTGTGTTGAAGACCAACTTCCGGTAGGAGATACCCGGGGCAGTACGATTCCGAGAAGGCATGGGAGTCCACTACTCAGTCAAACAAGAACGACTGCTGGAAGACGGCGGGGGAGGAGCTGCAATGACCGGCTCCGCGGGATTCGCCCTGTGGCTCGACATCTACGTGGGTGCCTTTCGTGACCCGGCTGCCCTCAAGAACACCGCGTGCCCGGACTGCGGCGTACGCGCCCTGAGAATGATCTTCGTTGTCCGCTCGTACGACGAGGCCGACGGGACGGCCGTGTTCTGGTGCGATTCGTGTCACCGGGGACTTCAGCCGCTGCGCGGGCCCGTCGCCGAGGGCGGTGAGTGCAGGATCAGGGGCACCGAGGCCGTCCCCAACTACTCCTTCGTGCTCGACGACGGTCTGGGCTGACGCTCGCCCTCCGATCGCCGAATCCACTTGGTCGGCCTGCCTCTTCAAGCCGTGCCCCACCCCGTCCGCCTGCTCCGTGGGTCTTGGCGAACCGGCGTCGGCCGGCTGGGGGGCGGCCCCCTTGCTCCCGGAGGCACGATCGCCGTACGGACAGTCGTACCTGCACCGCTGATGCTCCGCCGTTGCCAGCGATGCGGTGCACTGGTGGATCCGGTCCGTCAGGCCGGTTCGGACTGCCACCACTGACGCTCGATCCGCCCGTCTGGTGCGTCCCTGCCGGTGGCGAGGAACGATCCGTGGACTTGCTTGCTGCCGGGCTGGGCACTCGACCCAGGCCACCCCACCAGGGTCTACGGCAGGCAGCGGACTGTCTGAAGGAGTGACGGAAGGCGACGGCCTGCTCCAGAGCACTGCCTGCCAGGAGGATCTTGGCGTCCTGCCGGGTGCCCTGTACTCCAGTGATAGTCGGCACCGTCCCACTCCCGGCTGCCACGCCCCCCTTCAGCGGTGGCGGCCATGGCTTCAGCCCTCCGGCTCTGCCAGGAGGCAGCAAACGGGGCAACTAGTTTTCAGGGGTGGTCGGGGCCCAGGGCGTCGCGGACGGCGGCCATGATCGTCTCGGTGTCGGCGCCCAGTGCACGGGCAGAAGACGTGAAATCGCGTGCGAGGGTGGCGAGGTGGGAAGCGTAGGGGCGGGTTGGGCCGGTTGGACGTGCTGCGACCCGGGAGCCCGCTCCGCGGCGGGTGCGGATCAGCTCGGCGCTCTCCAGCTCGCGGTAGGCGCGGGCCACGGTGCCGGGCGCGAGGCCGAGGTCCGTGGCCAGCTGGCGCACGGTCGGCAGCCGGTCGCCCTCGGTCAGTCGGCCGGTGACGATCAGCGCGCTGAGTTGCGCGCGGATCTGCGCGTACGGTGGCACCTGGCTGGTGGTGTCGACGCGGATGGCGGGCTCATTCATCGGAGGGTGAACCCCTTTGCCGCATCGTCGTCGACGGCCCGGGGGGCCACCACGGTGATCAGGGACCAGGCGAGGGTGAACAGGTTCAGCAGGGCCAGAGGGTAGAACACCCAGAAGGTGAGCGCGCCCAACACGCCGGCGCAGCCCGTCTCGGTGAGCGAGACGGACATCATCAGCACGGCGTACAGCTGCTGACTCGACACCAGCAGGCCCCAGGCCCCGGTGACGGCCCACGCACGGTCGCGACGCTGCTGTTCTCCGCCCGGTCCGTCGGCGATGCGGCGCAGGGCCCACAGACAGGTCGGGGTGGCTATGGCGAGGGCGCCGAACGTCGGGAGACTGTAGTACGTGCCTGGCCAGGGCCCCAGGGATGCCCGCATCCCGTTGCAGGTGACGGCGATGACCTTGCCCGTACTGAAGATGCGGTGGGGGTCGACGGTCGCCGTGGCGGCCGTGATGGCCAGGAGCACGGCGAGCGAAAGGCCCTGAAGGGCGATCAGGGGGCCCATGTGGGGCGGTACATGGTCTCTGACCAGGCGCGGGGCGAGACTCGCGGTGCGTACCGAGTCCTGGGGGAGCAAGGTCAGCGCATCGGCGAGAAGGACGCCTGCCACCGCGCACAGGCCGAAGGCCGTGATGCAGAGCACGACGCGTTGCTCGAACTCGACGTGCCCCAGCGTGGACAGCGCCTGTGCGACCACGATGCCGATGGCCAGGCCGGACCAGCGGGCGTAGTAGTTGGCGTGATCGAGGAAGCAGCGCTGGAACGGGGCGGAGTCGAGCATAGGGAGGTCCCCTCAGATCATCTTGTACCAAGCGGCAAGCACAAGATGCCCTAGTCGGAATCTTGTGTCAAACAGCCGATACAAGTCGATGCAGGGGGAGGAGAACTCCGGCGCGGAACAGTCTTCCGAACTCGCGACATGGTCTCGCCGGCGTGCGTCAGCCGGCTGGGGTGTTGTCGAACAGGCTGCTGCCGGTGCCGAGGTCGTTCAGGCGACGGTGGAGTCAGGCCGGGATGAAGCTCGGCCACCAGGGCGGGACGTTGCCTGGGCATAACGGGGGGACTCGACGGCCCTGCTCCCAAATTCATCCCCCCGTCGCGTCGTAGGCGCGGAGAGTATCAACGCTGTGAAGCGGCTCACCGGGGCACCGGGCCGCCCCAACACCGGACAGTCGTTCTCAGACTCTTGAAGCCGCCGCCAGATGTGGCTGCAGGCCAAGGATACGAAGCCGGCGTGGAGTTCGCTGCGGCGCTCGAGGTGGTGGGGCACGATGAAAGCCGGCTCGACAACACGGCGGAGCTTGCTCATGCCCTGAGCCGACGTCCGCGGTGTCTTCTCCAACTCGCCTGCTGTGGCGTCACTTCGGCTGTCGGGCCCCACCATGTGGGGGAAGCAGTGACGGGGGAGTCATGACGCAGGTCAGTCGGCAGGGCGACGAGATCATTGACGTGGGTCGCGGGCGTGTCTACCGACCTCAGGGAATGAAGAGGATCCGTAAAGGCATCGGATACGCGCTGGTTCTGACAGTCGGCTTGCTGTTCGTCACGGTCGGCGTCGTGTTCAGCTTGGACAACGTGGCTGCACGACTGCATTTCGACGACGCCGAACAGGTTCCAGCTGTAGTGGTCGAAGCTGACAAGCCGCAGTTGAAGCAGAGCCCCGAATTCATCAGCGTCGCTCTCGCCGATGGTCACAAGGGGCGGGTGTCAATCGACAACGTCGCCCAGGCCCCGGACGGTCTGTCGCCAGGCGATCATGTCACCGTGCTCTACGACGCGGCGCGACCCGGACATGCGCTGCTGCCGGGCCAGCTCAGGTGGGAAGCGCTGATGTTTCCCGGCGGGCTGTTCCTGGCTTTCGGACTTGTCCCCACCGTCGTCTATGGGCTGGCGATCATTCGAGTGGTCGTCACGCGCTTGCGAGGCTGACGCCACGGCGTCCCGTCTCGCTTGCTGGGGAGCTGGCCGCGACGTGTGCCATGCATCGCGTTGGCTCCTGTGAGGGGCGAAGGTCATCGCTTGTGTCGTTCGTCTACGGCGGGGGTGGCGGTGGGGAGGCGCACCGCTACGCGTGGCAGGAAGTAGCCGACGAGGGGCCCCATGCACAGGGCGATGAGTACGGTTCCGACCCCGACAGTTCCCCCCAGCAGCCAGCCTGCGCCGGCGACGGTGATTTCGATGCCGGTGCGCACCACCGCGATGGGCAGGCGGGTGAGCCGGACGAGTCCGGTCATGATGCCGTCGCGGGGGCCCGCTCCGAACTGTGCACCGAGGTAGAGCGCGTCGAAGAAGGCCAGTGCGAGGAGGCCGAGTGCGAGGTATCCGATCTCGGCGAGTGTTCCCCGGGGGTGGGGGAGCACGGTGGCGGTGGCATCCGCGGCGAAGCCGACGATGGCGACGTTGAGGAGCGTGCCGAGGCCGGGCAGCTCGCGCAGGGGAATCCATGCGATCAGCACGAACACGGAGATCAGGTTTGTGGTCCAGCCGAACGAGAGGCCGAGACTCTGGGCGGCGCCCTCCGTGAGCACGTTCCAGCTGGCTGCTCCGAGCCCCGTCTCGACGAGCATCATGACGGCGGCCCCGTACCCGACCAGGCCGACCAGGAGCTGGGGGATTCGGCGCGCCGTTCGGCCCGCGCGAATTTGTGCAAAAGCGTTCATACGGGTCATGTGGACCTGGTCGTGGCGAGCCGGCATGGCGGCAGGTGCAGCGGGGGCTGGAGGTGTCATGAGGGAAGCCTGCGAGGCATCTGGACCTGAGTTCCATAGCCAGATTGGTTAGGCTGGCTGGGTGAAAGTTTCCTCGCACGCCGTGGCACGCATGGTCGGGATCTGGGAGGAAGGGCCTGGGCCGGCACACCAGCGCCTCTCCGACAGGCTGCGGCTGCTGGTCCTGGACGGACGTCTTCCCCTCGGCTCGGCCCTGCCGAGCGAGCGTGATCTGGCCCTCGCTCTGTCCACGAGCAGAACCACGGTCGGCACCGCGTACCGCACTCTGGTCGAGCACGGATACCTCGCCACACGGGCACGCGCCAGGGCGACCGTGCGCCTCCCCGATGACACGCCACCCGAGCGCCAGGCCGGCAGGAACGCCGCGACCATCGACCTGGCCTTCGCCGCGCCTCCCGCGCCTGTCGAAATTCTCCACGCCGCGTTCGCGGCCGCTCTCGAACAGCTACCACGACACTACGAGCGGCACGGCTACGACCGAAACGGCACCGCGGAGCTGCGCGAAGCGGTGGCCCACCGGTACGAACGGCGCGGACTGCCCACGCCGCCCGATCACATCCTGATCACCAACGGCGCGCAGCACGCGCTCGCCCTCCTGACGCGGACACTCCTGTCGCCGCGCGACAGAGTCCTGATCGACCATCCGACCTACCCGCACGCGATCAGCACGTTCACCGAGGCGCGGGCTCGTCTGCTGCCCGTCGCGCTGACGCCCTCGGGCTGGGATGCCGCGCAGCTCGACGCGGCAGGACGCATCGCGAGTCTGGCCTACCTGATCCCTGACTTCCACAATCCGACCGGGCTGTGCATGCCCACGAGCGTCCGCCAAGGCCTCAGGCTCGCGTGTCCCACCGTCATCGACGAAACCATGACCGATCTGGCCCTGGAGAGGGAGAGCCCGGAACCCTTCGCGATCCACATGCCGAGCGCCATCAGCATCGGCTCGGTTTCCAAGAGCATCTGGGGCGGCCTGCGCATCGGCTGGATCCGCGCGACGCCCTCGCTCCTGGAACGCGTCCAACAGACCCGTTACGCCACGGACCTGGGCACCCCTGTCGTCGAGCAGCTCGCCACAGCTGTCCTGCTGAACGAAGACCAGACCCAGCGGCCCGGCACCCTCCAGCAACTGAGGTCGCAACGCGACGCACTGCGCCAGGCACTGGCTGAGCACCTGCCCGGCCTCCACGCCCCGCAACCGGCCGGCGGCGTGACGCTATGGGCCACATTCCCGCAGCCCATCAGTTCACGGCTGGCCGCCATCGCGCCCGACTTCGGGGTGACCATCGCCGCCGGACCACGATTCGGGATCGGAGGCGCCTTCGAACGCAACATCCGACTGCCGTACACGCTCCCTCCGAGTCAGCTGACCCAGGCGATCCGCAGACTCGCGCAGGCGGAACAGGCACTCACCCGCGGCGCTACCGGAGCACACAGCCCCGCACCCGTTGCATGAGCAGTCGACAACATCATGATCCGCAACCCCCGGACGAGTACATCCGATGCGGCTCAGCGGGCGTAGACGATGGGGGACCTGATGACGGGCATACCCGCCCCGACCGATCTCTGCCGCAAGAACGCAGGAGACGGCATCCGCCACCGTGGCAAGTAGCCCAAGGCGGTGAACTCGCCGACAGCGAAAAGGCGTTCAACGCTTTGAACAGAGGCGTCCATGACGTCACAGAACGCGCCGACGGCCTGCTGAAGGCCACTTCCAAGGCTCTGCGCACGGTCGTCTCGCAAACCGCGGCCATCACCCGCATCGACGCGCTGCCCTCGTTCTGCTCCAGCTCGAACACGGCGCCCCCGCCGCGCAGTTCGTCGGCCGCTGATCTGGCAGACGGGGCGCATTCCAGCGCTCTCAGAGAGCCGTGGGCGCTGGCATATACAACACCCCCCGAGACGCTGTTCGGCGGCTCGGGGGGTGCCACGTTGCGGGCAAGGAGAGCGAAGAGGCTGAAATCCAGGGCGCCGAAGCGCCCCTTCCAAGGTGAGAAGGAAGTCCCTTCATGGCCTTGCACCACGATCAACGCTATCAGTTCCTCCGGGAGCAGGCCGCGCAGATTTTCCGGGGTGAGAACCCGGCGATCCGGGTGCCGGTCCGCGGAGGGCTTCCAGGCGGATGTGCGCGGCCGGGCCATATGTGACGGTCTGGCCGTCCCACGGCGTCACCGGCGTGGCGCTCTCGGACATCAGGTCGGTGAGGTACCGGACGGTGAGGCAGCCGCGCTCCACGACGCTGCGCAGCAGCCTCACGTCCGGCTGGGTGGACGAGTTCGCCCTGCTCACGGGGGCACACCTGCACGACGCTGCCGGTCGACCTCGAACGGCGCACAGGGCAGTCTGGGCCGGCAATCGACTGGGGCGTAGCTCCTCTGGAGGGAAGCCGACCTGCCCTGACCTTTGGCCGCCTACCCCTTGCGCCAGCCAGGTCGCGATCTCGTCCACCACTGCCAGCTCGACGTGCTCTGGCCGCGTGTACTCGGCCGGACCGCACTACCGGTAGCTAGCCGCGGCGCGTCGTGCTGTCGAGGATCTGCTCCCGGAGGATGTCCGCGTGCCCGCAGTGCTCGGCCAGTTCGCGCAGCATATGGAGGTAAACCCAACGCAGCGGCAGCGGACCCCGGCGGTTCCCCCGTACGAGCTCGTCCAGCGACAGCTCTGCGACGGCCTGACGGGACGCCGTGCAAGCCTGCTGGTATGCGCGCTGGACGGAGGCGATGGTGTCGCCGTCGTCGAGGTCGAACGACTCGTCCGGCGAGTCGGGAATGCCGATCTCGGTGCGAGATCGGCAGGTGATCGCCTCGTCGAACCAGACCTTCTCGGCAAACGTGGCGTGCTTGACAAGGCCCAGCAACGTGGTCTTGGACGTGACCAATGACCGACGCGCCTGTTCTTCGGTCAACCCATTCAAGCTCTCGTTGAGAGCGGATCGATGCTCATCAAGGAAGGTCTCGAACTGTTCGCGGAGTGCTGCGTGGAAGACGGAGGGATCTGTCGACTGTGGGGTGACCATGAACGCCAACCATAGGCCAATGGGCTCGATCCGGGAGCCCCCAGATGCGTTGAGGCCGCCGGCCGACCGCCACCAACTAGAGCAAGGGCACGGCAGCGACCTCCACGACTGCGACCTCGGCGGCGACAAGTCAAGAACGGACACGCGGTAACCACTCCGGCCAAAGGTCAGGGCTTCCCTCCAGAGGAGCTACACCCAATCGACTTCGTTGTCCCTGCCCTCAGCTCGCGGAAACCGAGTCAGTGCGTTCAGGCCTGCGCAAGCGTCGGGCAACGCCACGCGACAGAGCCGGCCAGTACCGCGAGACCCGACCGCAGCAGAGACCGATGCCGCCACCCGGAAGCGCCCAGGGCCACGCGGAGTCGCCCGGACCCGGCTGCCGCTCGTGCGGCCGTTCCGGATCCGCCTGTCGCCACCGCCTCCCGGCTTGCCCCGGTGTGCTAAACAGAGGGCAACCAAAGGGGCATTTTGCAGCAGCTCACGCTCGGAATCATGTCGCAGACCCGCAAGGAGAACGAGCATCGTCTGCCCGTTCACCCCGCTCATTTCGACCGTATCGACGCCGGCCTCCGCAAGCGCATCTACCTCCAGGAAAACTACGGAGAGTACTTCGGCGTCCCGGACAGCCGACTGGCCCCGCTCGTCGCAGGCTTCCGCACGCGCGAGGAACTCATCGCCGACTGTGATGTCATCCTGCTCGCCAAACCGCTCCACGAAGACCTGGCGGAACTGCGCGAGGGCCAGGTTCTGTGGGGCTGGCCGCACTGTGTCCAGGACGAGAAGGTCACCCAGACCGCCATCGACAGGCGGCTGACCCTGATCGCATTCGAAGCGATGAACCACTGGACCCGCAGTGGTGCCTTCAACCTGCACGTCTTCCACAAGAACAACGAACTGGCCGGGTACTGCTCGGTCCTGCACGCCATGCAACTGGCGGGCGTGACAGGCGACTACGGGCGCCGGCAGCGCGCGGTCGTCATCGGCTTCGGCGCGACCGCCCGCGGCGCAGTGACCGCGCTCAGCGCCCTGGGCGTGCACGACGTCGACGTACTCACCGGACGAGGCGTCACCGCCGTCAGCTCCCCTATCCACTCCGCGCGGATCGTCCGCTTCGACCACGACAAGGTGGACGACACCCTCGACCCGCGACGCAGTGTCGCTCTCACCGAGGCCGGCCCGCTTCCGCTGGCCGAGTTCCTCGCCGGGCACGACATCATCGTCAACTGCGTGCTGCAGGACACCGACGCGCCGCTGATGTTCCTGATAAACGAGGACCTGCCCAAACTTGGCCCCGGCACCCTCGTCATCGACGTGTCCTGCGACAAGGGCATGGGATTCGACTGGGCCCGGCCCACCAGCTTCACCGACCCGATGTTCACCGTCGGCGACCACGTCAGGTACTACGGGGTGGACCACAGCCCCTCCTACCTGTGGAACGCCGCAACCTGGGAGAACAGCGAGGCTCTCCTGCCGTATCTGGATGTCGTGCTCCAGGGTCCCGACGGCTGGGACGCCGACGACACCATCCGGCGCGCCATCGAGATCCGTCGAGGCGTCGTGCAGAACCTCAAGGTGCTCGCCTTCCAGCACCGCACCGCAACGTACCCGCACGGCCGCGAGGAGACCAGCGCCGCTTCGCGGCCCCGGTAGTGCTTCGCAATTCGGTGATCTCGCCTGGTGGCGGGCTTCCTCATGGCGTGAGGCTGTGGCAAATGGGGCGGCGGTGCGATGAGTTGGCGGAATTCGTCGCCGAAGTCTTCGGGCCGGTGCCGCGGCGGGATCAGTGGCGGCGGAGAGAGTGGTGGGGGCCTGATGCTGGACGGCCGGGGTCAAGCTGATCCAGCCGATGGGCGCTCAGAGATCGTGTTCCTCCTCGCGCGTGGTGGGAGATCAGTCCCGGGCATGACCCGGGCTGACTTTGTTCAGGGATGTCTGGTTGGATGCGGACATGCGCAACGGCAGTCACGAGGAATCAGGTCTTTCCAAGAGCACCTGGAGCGACGCAGATTTCGAAGACATGGGGTGGCATGACGTCACCATCCACGGGTTGTCCGTCCAGCCGACCGACGAGATCCTGCCGCGCCTTCTCCTCGACCTCGACTACATCGTCCGCTGGGTCCACCCGGTCCCGCCCGCAACACACTTTTCGTTCTGGGTCTCTCCGGCGACACTCGCCTTCGATGATGTCTTCGACCTTGAGGGCGACCTCGACTTCAAGGGCTTGGCCCCGGACTTGGAGGTCGACAGGGTGCACAGGCTGGTGACGGACGATGTCCGCCCGAACTTTGCACACTGTCCGTTGTGGCACATCGAAGGCCATGCGTTCGAATTGAAGTTCCGGGCCTCCGGCTTCCATCAGTACTTCCGGCAGACTCCGAGGCTCGTATCCCGGCAGGCATTGACCTATGCCGAACGTGGGGGTTGCGCATTCACCGAACTGGGCTTCAGCTGACTTCTGATAGTTTCAGAATGAGGTCGCGGGGCGGCGGAGGTGTATGAGGCGCCGCCGGCTGAGGCGAGGACCTATCGGGTCTGCCCCATGCAGTTCTGTCTCGTGGTCCGACCCGCGACGGCCAGGCAGCCGTACAGGCTTGCCCGGCCAGCCTACGCACCGGGCATAGTGTGCTCTTGGATCGATTCGTGGGTCAGGGCCGCCTCGAATGGTGGGCCAATCACTCGATTTGCCTTGAGATGTACTACATCGACGTCACCGTCGCTGTCGACGCGGTCGGCCAGTGGCGGGCAACCGGTCGGCATGCCAACACCCTTGACACGACCCAACGCGAGGGCTGGGACTTCCTCATGGAGATGGATCCCCACTTCTCCATTGCGTTTCCCGGTGAGGACCGCGGAGAGATCATGGTGCGAGTCGTCGAGGCAGGGGATGGAACCCTCACGCTCACGGAAGCACCGGACTGGGACGGCTCCGTGAACGTCACCTTCGACCTCACCTGAGTGCAGCTCGCAAGGACAGGAAACCGACTCCGCTACCCTGCCACCGACTCCGGCGTGTCACCCCTTACTGATCTTTCAGAATAAAGTTCGGAGGCGGCGAAGGCATATGAGGCTGCCGGCCACTGAACCTGAACTCGTGATGTCGGTTGCGTCGGCTTCCACCGGCGTCTGAGACCTGCGGAAATGGGTTCGCGTCCCGTCGGCTGTCCTGCGATCGTGAGGACGTGCCAGAGGACCTGAGTATGCAGCCGGCCGCGCCGGTCACGATGTGGTCGGCTGGGTCGATCCGGATCACGAGCCGCACGGTCACTGTCGGCGAGATCTCGGGTCGCCTGGGGATCCCGGCCGACCAGCAGTTCGAGCGGGACAGCCTGATGAGTCCCCGCAACCCGACCAGTGCTCGACGGGAGACCAGTGTCTGGCTCAGGCGAAGCGGACTTCCTGATGGCTCCGACCTCATGGACCATGTGCGGGTGCTGGTCGCACTCGTTGACGGGCATCGCGAGGAGTTGGCGAGCCTGTCGGCCGACTGCGATCTGGAGCTGCGTCTGGGCTTCGGCAGCGAGAATGGTCAGGGAGGCTGTGTCCTGCCTGCTCCTCTGCTCTCCGAGGTCGGTGCGCTCGGGTTGGACATCGTGCTCGACCTCTATCCGCCCGAACCAACCACGACCGACGCGTCCGCATGAAGATCGGCGGGCCATCTCGGGCGCTCAGGCGAGCGTGAGCCCGGTTCCGGTGAGGCAGCCGTCAACGAGGTCCGGGAGATACTGGATCTTCTTGAGCCGACGCTTCACAGACCGGGTGTTCTGACTGAGGTCGGCTGCGGCGAGGTTGCCAACGTCGCGCTTGACCAGCGACCAGACACCCGAACCTGCTGGCCGCCTACGACACCTTCGCCGAGCTCGCCGATGCCTGCCTGACCTGGTGCGATGCGGTGAAGTCCCGCCGTCACCGGGTGTCCGGGCAGATACCCGCCGACCGCCTCGACATCGAACGCACCACCCTGCACATTCTGCCCATCGAGCCGCTCGCGCTCGCGCTGGGCGAGGAGAGACTGGTCGGCTCGGACCGCACCATCAGCTTCAACTCGGTGCGCTAGTCGACCCCGCTAGGCCATACCGGCGCCAAGGTGTGGTGCCGGGTGGTCGGCGAGGAACTGTTCATCACCGCCCGCACCAACTTCGGTGACCTGTCGGAGATCTGGCGCCACAAGCTCTCCACCCCGGGTGTTCCGCAGATCATCGACGCGCACTACCCCGACCATCCTGACGGCCGCAGCATCCACCAGCCCAGACTCCAGCCCCGCTCGGAAGCGGAGATCGCGTTCATGGGCATCGGCCCCCGGGGCCGGACGTTCGCTCAAGGAAGCCGGACCCGCCGGCACTACTCGCATCCGCGCCAAGATGGCCCGCGCGGTCGCGCTCGCCACCGTCCTGGGCAACCACAAAATCGACCAGGCCCTGGGACTTGCGGCCACCGCCGGGCGCTTCGCCGACGAGGACCTGCTCTCGATCCTGGGACACATCGCGGACAGCAAGCCCGTCGGCGAGGTCGTCCGCGCGGACGAGGCCCATTCCGTCCAGAACGGAACCATCGGATGGCAGGCCCTGGGCCAGTAGGCAACGACTGCAAGGAAGTTGACGCACGACTCTGCGGTCAGTCGCCGACAAACCACAGATAGCGGTGTGACCCTTGCTCGACTACCTGGCACAACTCGCGGGCCTGCCCGACCCAGTCACCGCCGCAAGCGGCGGGGAGCCGGTCGAGTTCCGCCAGCAGCAGCGACACCTGCCGATGGTTGAAGACCGCATCCCCATAGGGAATCAGGCCCCAGAGCATCGGGAACAGCCCCGGAGTCAGATCACCGAAAGCGGAAGTCCACGTCACCCCGCCCTCGGCCCGGGCTATGACGTCGCCGCTGTCATCGCGCACCTGCATATCGATCACCCGTCGAGCCTATCGGCGCCAACCCTGACCGACGAAGGAATTGACGACCATGACGTTTCCCCAGGCCCCGGCCCTGCCCGAGGAGCTCGACAAGCTCATGCGCCGCATGTGCCTGCCTCATATGCGCAAAGCGGCCCCGGACGTCCTGGCCACCGCCCGAGCCCAACGCCGGTACCCCGCCGAGGTGTTGTAGCTGCTGATAGCCGAGGAGGTCACCGGCCGCGACGCCGCCACCCGGCGTCTTCGTCGCCACTCGGCGAACTTCCCCACCGGCAAGACCCTGGGATCCTGGCGGGCCGAGGACTCCACCATCCCCGAACCCACCCAGAACTCCCTGATCACCCTGGAGTGGATCGGCCGCGCCGACAATCTGGTGATCGCCGGCCCGTCGGGGACGGGCAAGAGCCACTCCACCAAGGGTCTGGCCCAGACCGCGATCGAGAACGACATGCGGGTGTCCTGGTTCACCCTGGAGACGCTGAGCGCCGCGATCGGCAAATCGAAGGTCGACGGGTCCACCGCACGGACCGTCGCCCGGATCTGCCGCGCGGACCTCATCGTCATCGACGACATCGGCCTGCTGCCCGTCGGGGAAGACGCCGCCAAGGCGTTCTACCGGATCATCGACGCAGCCTACGAGCGCCGGTCGATCGCGGTGACCAGCAACATTCACCCTTCGGGCTTCGACACGATCATGCCGAAGACTCTCGCGGGCGCGAGCACCGACCGCCTCATGCATCACGCTCACCTCGTGACCACCACCGGTGATTCGCATCGCCTCGCCGAGGCCCTCGCCGGGAAGGGAGTGGTCCCCTTGGCCTGACCCTCACCCCGGGAACACCACTGGCTACACGCCTGGCTTTCTGATGGCCATCAGCCTGGGCCTCCAACGGCCACCCACCCGGGTATCTCAATGACCGTTGACATCTCGGTATCGAAGCGGCAGGTGACTTCCCGGCCTGCATCGTGAAGGCCAGCGGTAGCACCGGCCAACATCGCCGCAGCACGAATGAGAGCTGCCACGGAGGCACGCTCCTCGACCAGGCTGTCTGAAAAGTTCGATGACACGTAGCGCGCCCGCGGCTTCGTCATCGACCACGTCCAGCCTGACGATCAAGTCGCGCACGTCAACTTCTAGAGTCCGCCATCACTATCTCACTTCCTCAGGAGGTGAACGATGACAGGGAGATACGGGACCATGCCCTCAACGGGTCCCTGCCCCGTACTGATCCTTCACGCCTCTCCCGACGCCCGGGCACGCGGCCACTACATCAGTCTGTGAGCGACCGCTTCGTCGCCTGGCGATCGGGCCGCTCATCTCTGGCATCATCCTGGAGTTCGCGAGGATCCACCTGATCATCAAGGAGGTCGGGATGGTCGACAACGTGTAGACGCTGATCGTTCTCTACACCACCATGAATCTGCCGGTTGCCGTGTGGATGATGCGTTCGTTTCTCGCCGAGGTGCCGCAGGCGATCCTGGATTCGGCTGAGGTGGACGGCGCGGGACTGCCCACCGTGCTGCTGCGTATCGTCGGGCCGGTGGCCGTGCCGGGGGATCGCCTTCACCTCGCTGATCTGCTTCATCTTCAGCTGGAACAGGTTTCTGTTCGCCATCAATCTCTGCGCCACCCAGGCTTCCACCACACCACCCCTTGCCAGGGACTCGCAGCGTGCGGGCCGAAACTGCTGGATGCGCATGCCGTCAGACTCGGCCGTCCCCCGAATGTCCGGCAGTCTGATCTCTCAGGCTGCCGAGACAGCCGACGCTACTCAGCTTTGCCTCGACGGGTGGTGCCGCCAACTGAGGTGGTACGTCCGCAGGGCGGTGGTCGGCGGCGAGCGGGTGACGGTGAGGTCCTGACCGCGATCGTGTTCGTGGCTACGTCGGGCTGTACGTGGCGGCAGTTGCCGCCTGTAGTTGGTCCCTGCTGGCAGACGGTCTACCGGCGTTTCGCCCAGCGGAGCGGGGACCGGGTGCGGGCTCGGCTGCACCGCGTGGTGCTCGATGAACTCGGTGCCCGCGGTGAGCTGGACTGGTCTCGCTGCGCCATCGACTCGGTCAGTGCCAGGGCGACAAGAGGGGGATCTTGACGGGATCGAATCCGACCGGCCGCAGCAAGTTGGGATCAAAGATCCACCTGGTCACCGACCGGAACGGGCTGCCGATGTCGATGGGCATCTCAGGCGTCAACCTCCACGACAGCCAGGGCCCGCAGCCGCTGGCATGCGGCACCTTGCCCATCCGGTCTCGCAGAGGACCACGGCGCAGAAGGCCCGACAAGCTCCACGGAGACAAGGGCTACGGCTACGACCGCCTGAGGCGATAGCTCCGCGGACGCGGGATCACGCCCCGCATCACCCGCAAAGGCGTTGAATCCTCTGAGCGATCGGGCCGGCACCGTTGGGTCGTTGAGCGGACGGTGTCCTGGCCTAGCCAGGATGCCGCCGCCTGCATCGCCGGTACGAACGCAAGCCTGAGCACTTCCTCGCCCTTGCCGGCATTGCGGCAATGCTCATCTGCTACCGGCGACTGGACACCTGAAGCCCGGCGGAGGCTCAACCATCTCCATCCCCTTCATCCATCCGCGCCCCACACGAGCCGCAGACCGTGCCGTCGTCAGGCATCGGGCCATGGCACCTCGAACAGTGGAAAGCCGGCGGCCCGGAGGGAGGAACGGTCGGCGGGGGGCCGGTCGGCCAGGCCCAACGAGTCCGCCGAGCCGCCTTGAAGATTCGCATCGACCCATACTGTGCCCGAACAGCGACGGGCACCATCAGAAGCGACTTCTTGATGCGGGCCGTGCGGACACCAGGGCTGTTGCGACGTTCGCCGACCAGCTGATCGCCGGCCCGGTGAGCAGGAGACGCCGGCGTTCGTCACGGTCAGAGCGTGGCCCCAGCGGGACCTGACCGAGGGCGCCTCCGACCATCAACGCTGTGCGTGGCAGAGCGCTCCACGGCGTTCCCGTGACTCATGCGCCAGCTGCGGGAACGGCGCCCGGTACATGCCGGTCGGCGGCGGGGAACCCCCGCGGACGCGGTCGTCGCTGCGAGAGACGCCGGGACTGCGGACGCACGCGTGGGCAGGAGGGCGCCGCCTTTCACCGTGTGTCGGCGAGATCGTGGACGATGTCCCTCGTGGCGGGGTAGAGCGCGGTGTACGACGCGTACAGGCGGTCGTACACCGCACGGGTAGGGGCCTGGGGCCGCACGGTCGTCTCGGTCACGGCCCAGTCCGTGTCCGGCGGTACGTGTCCGAGCCCGACCGCGCAGAGCAGGGCGTCGCCGTAGCAGGCTCCGATGGTCTGCGCCGGCACGTGTTGTTCCCGGCCGGTGACGTCGCTGACGATCTGGGTCCACAGTCCGCCCTTCGTGCCGCCCCCGACCGCGACGATGCGCCGGATCGGGTCGTCGGGGTCTTCCAGGAAGTCGAGGATCTGGCGGACGCCGAACGCGATGCCCTCGTAGGCGGCCCGGAACAGGTGGCCGCGCGTGTGCCGCAGGGTGAGGCCCGCCACCACGCCTCTGGCGTGGGGGTCGAAGATCGGGGTCCGCTCGCCGGCGAAGTAGGGGAGCATCAGCAGGCCGTCCGAACCGGCGGGCACGGCCTCGGCCTCGGCGACCAGCGTGTCGAAGGGCGCTCCTCCGGTGACCTCCTGGAGCCACTGTGTCAGGGATCCCGAGGTGGACATGCCTGCCGCGATGGTGCGCCGGCCGGGTTCCACTCCTGCCGTCGTCCACAGTTTGGGGTGTGCCCGGTAGTTGCCCAGGACCTGGACGAAGAACAGGGTGGAGCCGTACATGAGCATGAGGTCGCCGGGATGCCGTACGCCGGCGGAATGGGCCTCGGCCCAGGCGTCGACGGTACCGGCGGAGACAGGTGTGCCGACGGGGATCTTGGTGGCTTCCGACGCCGTGGCGGTCACCGTTCCCACGACCTCGTGGGGGTGGACGAGTCGGGGCGTCTCCAGGTGGCCCGCGATGTCCGGGAGCCAGTCCTGCGCCCACGACCCGGCATGGATGTCGTACAGCGGGTCGCACTGGCTGGCCGTGTGGTGGTCGAGTACGTAGGCCCCGGTGAGCTTGGCGGCCAGATAGGAGTGGGAGTTGTACCACCTCCTTCCGCGCGCCCATTCCTGTGGCTCGTTGCGCTGCATCCACAGCATCTTCGGGCCCACGGCCTGGGTGCTGAGAGCTTTGCCGCAGCGTTCGAAGACGGTGTCGGCGCCGAGCCGCTCGGTGAGGTCGTGGATCTCCTGCTCGGCCCGGCCGTCGATGCCGTAGAGGATGGCCGGCCGCACAGGCTCCACGTCGCCGTCGCAGACCAGAAGGCAGGGGCCGACGCCGCTGACGCAGAGTCCGGCGAGGGTGTGGGGGCCGATCCGGTCCATCAGTTCACGGGCCACCGCGCTGAGGTCGTCCCACCAGACGGCGGCGGCGTCCACTTCGGCCCAGGACGGTCTGGGCAGCGACATGGAGTGATGACGTACGGCCGTCGCCACCACGGATCCGTCCAGCGTGGTGAGTACGCCCTTGGTGCTGGCGGTGCCGGTGTCGATGCCCAGCACGAGTTCGCTCATGGCGAGGTGTCCGTTCCGTCGTCGAAGGCGTGGCAGGAATCCTGTGAGGACAGGATGCGGGCACAGACCGGCGGGCGCTCGAAACGCAGGACGAAGCCGTTCGCGTCTTTTCGAGTCGTCGCCGCCGGTGGTGAACTGACGGAGTGTTCGGTCGGTTCGCGCGTACGCCGTAGCGGTGACGACCTGGTCCTGTGCCGATATCCCAGCCGCAGACCCCGTCGGCGAGCGGGAGACGCCCGACGCCGTGGACCTATGCCCAGGGCTATGCTCCGGCGTTCATCACCGCGTGGGCGAGCGCGGCCCCGGCTCGGCACGGGTCCTGAGTGTCGTGCCGCTGGCTGAGCTGCCGAGTCCGTAGCGTCTGCTCGACATCAGCCCTGCAGCTGTCGCGCGCTGGGCTGCCGGGATCCGATGCGGTCCCCGGACCTTCGCGGCTTCGCCCAGGACCGTCTGGGCCTGGGCGAAGGCGATGTGCGTGCCGCCCAGCCGTCATGCCCCCGGCGATTTCCTCGCCGGGGGCGCAACAGGCCCCGCGACGAGTCAGAAGAGCCCCTTGTAGCCGGCCCAGCCGTTCGCGATCTTCGTACGGGAGCCGAAGGTGCCCTTGCCGGTGCCGTTCTGCCGGTAGAGGTTGCCCGCGGTGTCCCGGGCGAGGATGTCGGCCTTGCCGTCGCCGGTGATGTCCCCGACGCCGACGACCGTGTTGTACGTGCCGCCCCAGATGCCGGCGATCTTCACCCGGGACGTGAAGGTTCCCTTGCCGCTGCCGTAGGCGCGGTAGAGGTTGTTGGCCTTGTCCTGGAGGAGGAGGTCGCCGATGCCGTCACCATTGAGGTCTCCGGCGCCGACGATCTTCTTGTAACCCTTCCAGTTGTCGTAGAGCTTCACGCGGGACGACAGCTTGCCGGTGCTGGTGCCCTTGTAGAGGTAGACGGCACCCGTGGAGGGGTTGCGGGCGATCAGGTCGGGGCGCCCATCCTTGGTCACGTCACCGGGTGCGGTCAGGACGTCGTATTGGGTCCAGCCGCTGCTCGCAAGCGTGGTGTACGGCGTCGACGGCTTCAGTGCCGCCCCGCAGGCCGGCTTGTACAGGCGCAGTGCGCCGCTGCTCAGCCGGATCAGGACGTCGTTGCAGCGGTCGCCGCTGAGGTCGCCGATCGGCACCGCTCTGACCGAGGTCGGCCAGCCGCTCGCCGAGACCTTCCCGGAGAGTTTCCCGGACCCGTCCCCTTGATGGAAGGTGAGGGATCCTGAGGAGTTCAGCGTCAGGAGGTCGCCGACACCGTCGGGCAGCGACGAGCCGCCGACGTGGTCCCGCCACACTGCCGTGCCACCCGTCAGCCGGACCGTGCCGGACTGGACCAACGCCGCGCCCTGCCCGTCGGCCGGCACAGCCGTCAGCGTCCAGGTGTACGAGCCGTTGGCGAGCAGTTCGCCCGTCGTGCCACGGCCGTCCCACGCTGCCGCGATCGAGTATGCGGCGGGTCCGCCCGCGCGCGTGGCAACCACACGGCCCGTGGCGCGTTGGCGTATCTCCACCTTCCAGGAAGCCGCCGATTCGGACAGCCACCATTCGCCGCGCCAGGAGAGCGGCGTCGCGTCCGTCTCCACCCGTGTGGCGACGCTCCGGTAGGGAGAGACCAGCGCCGCCTCGGGGCGCCCGGTGTTCAGGACGTGGACGGCCTGGTCCAGCGTGGAGTACGCGAGATCACCGTCGCGGGGGTCGAGCGCCACGAGCCCCGCGACGTCGGTCCTCCACCGCTGGACGGCCGTCCCGGTCTGGAGGCCGTAGACACCCAGCCCCCCATGGTCGTCCCGGACGGCGACGGCACCGCCGCCGAGGTAGGCCTGCCCGGTGGCGGTAAGCGGGATGCTCTTCTTGGACTGGAGGTCGTACACGCCTGCCGTGTACGGGGCATCGCTGACGTAGCACTTCCAGTACAGCCATCGGCCGACGGCCTGCAGATCGACCATGGAGGTGCACTTGGTGCTCACGGCGAAGGATGTCAGCGAGGCCCCGGTGCGCGCGTCCTTGGCGGTGACCGTGCCGCCCGGGGCCGAGGTCCACACGGTGGTCCCCCAGAGGGCAGCCGTCTGGTACGGCTCCTTGCGCAGGACCTTGCCGGAGTTGATGTCGACGACCCGGAGTTCGCGGCCGCCGCCGGCAGGGATTCCGTCGACCAGCACCAGGTTCTCGGATGCCCCCAGGATCCTCGTGTGGGCCTCGGCATCGTCGAAGGAATCCTGGAGTCCCGTCTCGATCGGGCTGCCGGGAAACGCCTCGCCCCTGCCGACGACGAACAGCTTGGGCTGCCAGGCACCGTTCACGCTCACTGCCCCGCGGTACACGGTCCGGCCGTCCCCGGTGGGATACAACTCGGGGCACAGACCATTGCCGACGCTGCATTGGTTGTACGGGATCGGCAGGCTGCCGCCCGGCACACGCTCGCCGTATCCGGGCGCGGCCTCGGCGAGCGGGCGCCGGTACGCGGAGGTGACTCGATCGCCGTACTCCAGAGTCGTAACGGTGCCGTGATCGAGCGTAAGTCGCTGGAGCTGCATCGGGACCGGCAGGATACGGAGCACACGCGTCGCGTACGGCACGGCGTCCGCTCCGGCGGTGATGTCCTGCCAGCCGTAGTCCTGCGCGGACTGGCCGCCGACGAGTTGAAGGCCGCCGTCCGGCCGCACAGCGATCCGGTCCGCCACGGCACGCGCGAGAAGTGTGCGCTCGCCGGAACCGTCGAAGGGAACGGCCACGACCTTCCAGATGGACGCCCCGTACTCCTTCTTGCCGAGCGAGGAGTCGTAGCGGCCCACGATCAACGAGTCGCCGACGACGCCGAGCACCTTGGCGTCCTTGAGGTCGACCTGAACCTCACGCTGGGGGGTGTCGAACCGGCCCTGCTCATAGATCCGCACGCCGCCGGCGCGAGGGGTGACCACCTGGAGCGCGGTCACCACGGAACTTCCGTACACCGTGCCGGAGGGCAGAAACGTGGCTTCCGCGGTACGGAGATCTACCCAGGCGTACTGTACGAATTCTTCCCCGGGGACGTTCAGAAGTGGGATGAACCCGTGGATGCCGGCCCGTCCGATACCGATGCCGTGGGCCCCCTCCGGCAGGCCTGTGACCCGACGGTCCACCGTGGTCCCGTTCTCATTGTTCAGCAGATGAAGCTCGGTCCACTGGCCGCCGGCGCCTCCGCCCAGGGTCAACACGGTGGTCCCGATCGTTCTGCTGTACTTCTGCCCCTGAGGGATGGTGACAGTGGTGGTCTCGTCGGTGACCATGTTCCGCAGCAGTACATCGCCCGTGCCCCCGTCGGGCCGCAGCGCCACGACGTCCGATGCCGCGCCGTAGTACTCCACGGGGTCGTACAGCCCAGTGCCCTCGAGCTTTCGGGTCGAACCGTCCGTGCCGGTCCACTCCAGTCCGAAGGGGGCGTTCCTGCTGAGGGCAGTGTGCAGGAACCCGGAAGGCCCGACGCTCACCACAGAGCCGGAGCCGGGTGCGACGCGCATGGTCGGGGCGATCGTGGTCTCGCTGAACGTCCCGCCGACCGCGGAAGCGGTCCAGGAGGCCGGACCGGCAGCCAGAGACAGAGATACGACCGCTGTGGCGGCGACAAGACTGAGTCGCGCGGAGCCATGACGAGCCAACGGAACCCTCCCCAGGTATTGAGACGGGACGTGCACCGTTCTCCGGCGCCCCTGACCCCCCGGCCAACACATCCGTCTCGTAAATACGCTGATCCTACAGGCGCTTCACCGACTCCCGGAGGGTGCCCTACGGCCGTCTGCGGCGTCGGTCCCGACAGGGCGGAGCATCGTGCCCCGAGGCGGGACGCGCCATGCTTGACCGCCTCGGCCGAAGAGTCGGCGGCCGTCATGCTTCCAATCGCTGGGCCGAACACTCCGCGACCGTGGCACGGGTCCGCACCACCCCAGCCGGGTGTCGCGGGCGAATTCATCAAGCCGTTCCCTTCGAAGGGAGTGCAGAAGCGTCCCTGCGAATCAGGGCGCACGCGTTCGGCCCTGCGGGGCTGCCGACCTGCGGGCGCGGGCTCCGGCTGTCCGGCCCCGGCCAGGTGAGTGCCGTCGCCGATACACAAGGAGGAACAAGGTGAGGACGAGGGCGACGACTTTCACCCCGACGGAGATGTCCGAGGCCGCAATTGTCGTAGCGAGCGCCCACAGCAGACTCCCTGCGTTGCAGGCCCTCAGCAGCCGCCTGGCGACCAGCCGACTCCGGGTGACGGGCATCGCCGGCTCGGTACGGGACCGGCGTGCCGCCTCCGTCTCCGCCTGGGCAGCCCCGTCCGCCGTCTTCCTTGCCTGACTCGCCGTCGTCACCCTGCTGGGGCCCGTCTGGGCCGGGACACGTGGTGGTTCGGTCGGAGCGGGAGGCGGCAGGAGCGGCGTGGCGGGTCGTGACGGGCCGGGATCGAGCTGCGTCGGCCGGGCGGCTGGGAACGCGGTGGGGGCCGCGGCCATCGCGCTCACCGCGTACCGGACTTCTGTGGCGGTCTGCGGACGGTCGGCCGGATTCTTGGCCAGCAGGGCGAGGATCAACTCGTCCCAGGCCTGCGGCAGTCCCGCGCGCAGCAGGCTCGGTGGAGCGGGAGGTTCGGTGATGTGCTTGTGGAGCACCACGTGCCAGGCGCCTCCCTCGAACGGCAGCCGCCCGGTGACCAGTTCGTAGAGTACGACTCCCAAGGAGTACAGATCGCCTCGCCCGTCGACGTCTGATTCGCCGCGGGCCTGTTCCGGCGGCATGTACGCCGGTGTACCCACGACCGATCCCGTGGCGGTCAGCGTGGTCGATGCTCGGGTGGTTCCGTCGAGGAACCGGGCAATGCCGAAATCGAGCACCTTGACGACCCTGGCGTCGGCGAAGGCCGTGTCGTCCCCGGTGAGCGCGATGTTCGCGGGCTTCATATCCCGGTGCACCACCCCCGCGGCGTGGGCCGTTCCGAGCGCGCGGCACAGCTGATCGGTCCAGCGAGCCACGTCGTCCAGCGGAGGAAGCCAGCCGGCGCTCTTGAGCAGACGGTCCAGCGGGCACCCGTCCAGCAGTTCCATCACCAGGTACGGCACCTCAGGACCATCGCCCATCCGCGCCGTACCGAGTTCATGGACTGTCACGATGTGCGGACTCGACAGCCTCGCGACGGCCCTGGCCTCGCGCACGAACCGGGCAGCGGCCGTCCGGTCCTGGGCGTAGGCGAGTTCGGTGATCAGTTTTACGGCCACGTTGCGGTGCAGGTTCGCGTCGTAGGCGCGCCACACCTCGCCCATGCCGCCGGACCCGATCCGCTCGATCAGGCGATACCGCCCGTCCAGCCGCCGTTCCGACATCGGGTCCCCCTTGTGATGGCCGGTTCCAGGTCCGGCGGCGTGCGTAGCGTCCCTGGTGGGAGCGGTATGGCCCATGGAGCGTGTTGCGGGAGTGCCCGCACAGCGTCTCCGATCGCCTGCGGCACGGTTCGGGTGCTCAGGACGGCTGCTGTTCCCGGTGCAACGGCGCCGGATGCGATGCACCTTCGGCGCCGTGCCCCGCGGTAGCCGCCGCCGGCACCGTGTCCTGCCCCGTACGGACCTCTCAGCTGGAGGTCTCGGTCCCGTCGAGTTCCGGGGCAGGCGAGGCGCCCCTGGATCGGGCCTTCCGCAGCGACATCATGAGGCCGGCCACCACGGCCCAGATGCCGATGAGTGAGGCCAGCGGGAACAGTGTGTCGAAGCGGTCGGTGAACGCGATCGTGGCGGACGCCAGCGAGTAGGCCAGCCCGCCGACGACGCCGAGCGCGAGGGTGGTCGGGTTGCCGACGGTGCGGGTGAGACCGCCGGCGACGGCGAGGGCTGCGATGCCCACACCCCACAGCGGATCGATGATCGTCTCGTTCCACGTCTGCACGTGGTAGATGACCGTCTTCTCGCCGCCGGCGATCCCGTCCGCACCGAGAGCGGCGAACAGGTGCAGTGCCATACCGATCGTGGTGACGACGGCGATGACCGAGAAGGCGCCGGTCACGGCGGTCATGCGGGAGCCGAGGCCGTCGCGGCGCCGGAAGGCGAGGATCGCGGCAGCGAAGCACACCGTCGCCGTCAGCAGCAGTGCATGCGAGGGGTACCACATCGAGTCGACCATCATGTCGTGCAGCTGGTCGACTTTCGATCCCCTGCCGCTGTCAGCGGGGTGGAGGGCGCCGCCTGCGAAGAAGGCGACCCCGCCCAGTGCGAGGAGAAGTCCGGCGACCTGTTCGGGGCGTCCGGAGCGGGGCAGTTGGGTGTGGTGCCGAGTCGATGTGCTCATGGTGGTTCCTCCGGTCGGGACGAATCGGTGGTTCCACCGTGTCGGTCCCGGGGGTTTCGGAACACGGTGCGCACCCTGCACCTCGACCAGGGATAACCCTCATCCGTGAGCGTTGCCGCTGTGCCAGCATGGCTGTATGTCAGCGGCCATGGAGGCGCAGGACCAGGTCCCACCGACGCTCCGCGAAGCCGGGGCGGCACTGGTGGCGCTGGTGGTTGCGACACTCGTCGGCTACGGCTGGTATCTCGGCTTTCACCTGGACAAC
The DNA here is from genome assembly GCF_053593435.1 of Streptomyces sp. NPDC002306. NCBI lineage: Bacteria > Bacillati > Actinomycetota > Actinomycetes > Kitasatosporales > Streptomycetaceae > Streptomyces > Streptomyces sp. NPDC002306. Next base: position 47,614 of record NZ_JBSFCK010000027.1, on the reverse strand, counting down.
GTGCACAACGGGCTGATCGGCGCCTCCTTCACCGCGGTGGGGCTGTACGTCGTCCGGATGCGGCCACGGCACCCGGAAGGGTGGCTGTTCGTCGCGACCGGCGTGCTGCACGCGGTGATGTTCTTCGGCCGCCAGTACGGCCTGCACAGCGCCGCCCTGGTCGGAGCGTCCTGGCTCGGCTGGATCGGGGTGTGGCCGTTGCCGCTCGCTATCGCGCTGGCCGGGTGGACGCTCATGGCGTTTCCTGACGGGCGGCTCCCCTCACCGCGATGGCGGTTCGCCGTCGCAGCGATGATGGCCGTCGCTGCCGTACTCGCGGTGGTGTCCGCGCTGTGGCCGGTGGAGTACGACCGGGTGGGACTGGCCGCCGCGCACCCGCTGGACGTGCCGGGCGGCGAAGCGGCGGACCGCTTCTGGTACTACGCGCACTACAGCTATCTGGTCTTCCAGGTGTTGTGGACTGTCGCGATCGTGATGCGCATCCGCCGCGCGCGTGGCGACGAGGCGCGCCAGATGCGCTGGCTCGTGTGCGCGGTGCTCGCGGCGATCCTGCTGCTGGTGGCGGGCCTGCTGGCGTTCGGCAGCCCGCTTCTGGGCCTGCTCGCGCTGCCGCTGATCCCGGTCGCCGCGGGACTGGCGATTCTCAAGTTCCGGCTCTACGACATCGACCCGGTCATCAACAAGTCTCTCGTCATCGGGGTCATGCTGCTGCTGATCACGGCAGCGTACGTGGCGATCGTGGTCGGTGCCGGAGCCGTGGTCCCGGCGGACGAACGAGCCCTGGCGCTGGTCACGACAGCCGTCGTCGCCGTCGCGTTCGAGCCGTTACGGCGGCGGGCCCAGCGCCTGGCGGATCGTCTCGTGTACGGGCATCGCGCGACGCCGTACGAAGCGCTGTCCCGGTTGTCGGCCCATCTTGAGGACCCGCCGCAGGAGTTGCTCGATGCCGTCGCGGCCACGGTCGCAGGAGGGGTCGGTGCCACCGAGGTCGTCGTGTGGGTGGGCGACGAGCATCGCCTCGAGCCGCAGGGCCGGTGGCCGGCCACGACGGTCGAGGCGGGTCCGGCAGCGCTCGCCGGGCTTGCCGGGTCGCGTCGGCTGGTTCGGCCCATCGTCCACCGCGATACCGTGCGCGGCGCGATCACGGTCCGCAAGCCGACGGGGGAGTCACTCAGCGCCACGGAGGCCCGACTGCTGGCGGACCTGGCCGCGCAGACCGGGCTGATCATCGGGCAGCAGCAACAGGCGCAGGAGGTCCAGGCGGTGGCCCGCCGGATCGTCACCGCCGAGGACGCGGCCCGCCGGCGCATCGAGCGCGACCTCCACGACGGTGCACAGCAGCGACTCGTCACCCTGGGGCTGGAGTTGGGTGCTCTCGCCAAGCAGGCGGAGGCAAACGGGGCGGCCATGGCGGATCGCGTCAGACACGCGCGGTCACAACTGCTCGAGGCCACGGCCGAACTGCGTGAACTGGCCCGTGGTCTGCACCCGATGGTACTGGCCCAGTCGGGACTCGAACCCGCGCTCGCCGCGCTCGCGGACCGGTCGGCGATCCCGGTGCGCCTGCACGTGGCCCACGCCGATCGCCTGCCGGGCAACATCGAGGCCACGGCGTACTACGTGGTGAGCGAGGCACTCACCAACGCCGTCCGCCACTCGGGCGCGAGCGTACTCATCATCGACGTGGCCCCGGCCGAAGGCGGCCTCGGCGTGGAGGTCACCGACGACGGCCGCGGCGGAGCACGCCCAGGACCGGGAACAGGACTGCAGGGACTGGCGGATCGCCTCGCAGCACTCGGTGGCCACTTCCAGGTCGACAGCCCCTCCGGCGGCGGCACCCGGGTCAAGGCGGTGCTGCCGTGCGAGTGATGGTCGCCGACGACGCGCTGCTCTTCCGCGAGGGAATGGCACGCATCCTCGCCGAGGAGGGCTTCGACGTGGTGGCCCAGGCCCGGAACAGTGCTGAGCTGGTCGGGCTCGTCCGCCGCGACCCGCCGGACGTGGTCATCACCGACCTGCGGATGCCGCCGGGCTTCGCGGACGAGGGCATCGAGGCCGCCGCCGAGATCCGCAGCTTCGCCCCGCAGGTCGGGCTGATGCTGTTGTCGCAGTACGTCGAGGTGCATCACGCACTACGGCTGATGGAGGAGTTCGACGGTGCGGTCGGCTACCTGCTCAAGGACCGCGTGTCCGACCTCGGCGCCTTCGCGGCCGACGTACGACGCCTCGCCGGCGGAGCCGTCGTGATCGACGCCGAACTCGTCTCCAGGCTGGTCAGCCGACGCCGCGAACGCGACCCGCTCGCCGAACTCAGCGACCGGGAGCGGCAGGTGCTGGCGCTGATGGCCCAGGGCCTGTCCAATGCCGCGCTGTCCGAGGAACTGGTCCTGAGCCCCAAGACGATCGAGGGCTACGTACGGAGCGTTTTCACCAAGCTCGGCCTGGAGCAGGGCGAGCGCGAGCACCGGCGGGTACAGGCGGTGCTGCGGTTCCTGCGCTGTCGATGAGAATGCCGTTGCTGTCGGTGGTTACGTGCCTGTGCGGTTCACGGTGACGACGACTGACGGCCGGCGGCGGCTGGTGAACCTGAATTCGTCATGTCGGCGTTGCCACTGTGCTGTTCGGGCGAGGGCGGGAAGGCGCTGACGGGTGCGTGATCACCGGGCTCCTTCGGGCGTTCGCCGACATGGTCCGACACCAGCGCGGACAGTTGCTGCTGGAGTGGATCCCGGCAGGCCGAGCAGGACGCACCGAAGCCCATGAAGAGCTTCGCCGGCTTCCTCCGCCAGGGCCTCGACGCGGTGACCGCCGGTCTGACCCTGCCCTGGAGCTCCGGGGTGGTCGAGGGCCATGTAAACCGGGTGAAGACACTCAAGCGAGCCATGTACGGCTGAGCTTCGTTCGAACTCCTCCGTACCCGCATCCTCGGAAACGGCCCATGAGACAGTCGGACACGGCTCACTGATCACCACAGAGAAGAAGGATCCATGAGACCGTTGCCCCCCGTCACCAACCGTGACGAGTTCGATGCTCTGGTCGTCAGAACCGACTACCTCGACGACCAGGCATGGCAGGACGTGGCGGCGGCACTGATGGAGCCCTGGGGAGACAGGCCGTACGAAGCGGACGTCCACTTCATCGATGATCCGGCCTGGTCAGGGGCGACCGTTGACGAGGTTTTGTCGGCGGTCCGCGGCGACGGCAGTCTGGCCGTCGTCTTTCTCGCCGACGGTACAGCCATGCAGGCCGAGAGCCACCCGCTGTTGGCGGTCACCACGCTGACGCGGGAGGAATGCGTGGACGAAGAAGACTACGAACAACTGACCGAGTTCGGCCGTGATTTCCGCGTCACCCCCGCAAGACTCCACGAGGTCCACGCGAACCTGAGCATCGGGAACCTGGGCTTCGAGGAGTTTGCGGCATGGGCTCACGATGATCCCGAGGGGATCTTCCGGTCCTTCTGAACGGGTTCACGGAACTGCGGCCAAAGTCGTTTTCAAGGCTCTGGCCGCAGTTCCGTGAAACGGCCAGGTGTCGGAAGGGCGGCCAAGGTCGATTGTCAGCGGGTCGTGACAGAGTGCGCGGTCATGGAGATCGACACGTTCTGGGACGTCATCGAAGCCGCGCAAGCCGGGGCTGCCGCAACGGGCGAGCCATTTGACGAGGTTCTCGTCAAGCAGCTCGCGGATAGACCGCGGCAGGAGATCCTGGAGTTTGCGGAACGCTTCGATGAGCTGCACGACGCCCTGTATCGCTGGGATGTGTGGGCGGCTGCTTACCTCATCGGGGGCGGGTGCTCCGACGACAGTTTCATGGACTTCCGCGCTGGTGTGATCGCCTTGGGCCGTCAGTGGTACCAGCGCGTGGCCGCTGACCCCGACAGCCTCTCCGCGCACCCTGATGTCGTTGAGGCTGTGAATGGCCGGGACCGTTCCGAGGTGCTGTTCTACGAGGACGTGAACTATGCGGCCGGCGGTGCGTTCGAACGGATCACGGGTGATGCGGATGCCTTCTACGAAGCCTGGCGCAGTTTCCGCGTGGCTGATACACAGAGCGACAACGCGGTTGATATGGGCGAGGATTTCGACTTCGACGACGACAGGGAGATGAGCCGTCGGCTTCCCCGTCTGGCAGCCCAGTTCCTTGGCACAAGCCCCTGAAAGGGGCTCCCGCAGTTCCGTGATAGTCATGACTGGGTGAGGATGCGGGCTCGGAGGAGTTGGAACGAGGCTCGGCCGCACGTGGTTGGTTTGAGTGTTTTCACGCGGTTCACGTGTTCTTCGACCACGCCGGAGCTCTACCGGAGGGTGAGTCCGGCGGTCACGGAAGTGTCGCGGCCCCGCAGCCAGACCATGGCCCGGGTGAGAGTACAACGGCCTTTCATCCAGGACACGTTGGTATGTGCTGTGTCGACACCTCTCCTGATTTCGGCAGTCCGGTCACCGGCCCGGCCGAGCGGTGGACACAGCCTCCACCACGAGGACGTCGGAGGAGGCGCTGACGCGCTCCACTCGCACATCGATCCCGGGAAACAGCACCGCCTCGACCGTCTTGCTCGCCATGCCGGGACATACTCAGCCGAAACGATCCCGCGCTCACCTCCCTGGCCTGGGGAGTCACGGAACTGCGGACAGAGCCGTTTTTGAGAATCGCCATCACCTTGTCAGAGGGCGGTGCGAATCATCACGGTGGTCGGCCCCGGCTGTGCTACGACGAGGTGGACTGCTGCGGGGAGCGGAGCACGAGCAGGGTGATCTCGCTGGGGGCGAAGATACGGAACGGCGGGCCCCAGAAGCCGGTGCCGCGGCTGGTGTAGAGGAGCGTGCGGGGGCCGTGGTGACTGAGGCCTGCGAGGGCGGGCTGGTCGATGCGGACCAGGTGGTGGAAGGGCCAGATCTGGCCGCCGTGGGTGTGCCCGGAGAGTTGCAGGTCGACGCCGCCGGCTGCCGCCCGGTCGATGAATTTGGGCTGGTGTGCCAGGAGCAGGACGGGCAGGTCGGGGTCGGCGCCGTTCAAGGCTCCGTCGAGGTGGGCGCGATGGCCGGCCAGCCCGGAGGACTCGGCCGTGACGTCATCCACGCCGGCGACCACGAGGGTGTCGCCTCCGCGTTCCAGCAGCAGATGACGGTTGCGCAGCGGCTCCCAGCCCAGCTCGTCCATCAGGTCGACCCAGCCCTGGGCCTCGCTGTAGTACTCGTGATTGCCGGTGACGTAGACGCGGGCACGGGTGGCCTGCACGGTAGCGAGAGGCGCGGCCTGCGCGCGACGGCGTTCGGCCGTGCCGTCCGCGATGTCGCCGGTGTGGCAGACCAGGTCGGCCTTGAGGGTGTTCACCGTCTCGCATACCTGTGCCGACCAGCGGGCGCGATCGAGCGGGCCGTAGTGGGTGTCGGTGATGAGGACGACGCGGGTGCCGTCCAACCCGGCGCCCAGGCGCGGGAGTTCCACGTCGAGGTTGCGCACGCGTGGCACACGGCGGGCCTCGGCGTACCCCCAGGCGAGCAGCACGGCGGTTACGCCGAGGATGGCCCAAGTGACGATTCGGGCCCGGTCCTGGCCCTCGCCGATGCCGGCCACGGTCAGCGCGAGCCGCAGCAGGACGCCGAGCAGAACCGACCAGGTGAACAGGACCCAGCTGATGCCCAGCAGGGTGTCACCGGCGATCGCCGCTCGGTCCTGCTGGCGTCGGCCGTGGCCGCGCCCCATGGCGAGCGGCATACCGACGAGGCCGAGGGCGAACAGGACGGTGCCGGCGAGCGTGACGGGCAACGGCCAGTGCTGGCCGGTGTGCAGGAGCATCCAGCACGGCACGGCCCACAGCAGGACGGGGGCGATCAGGGGGAGATAGCGCATCAGGCGGTGCAGTCGGCTCTGCCGTGGTGCTTGCGCTTCACTGTCGGCGGGGCGGGTGTTGTTGGTGTCGGTCACGCTTCCCCTTCTTGACCAGGCTGCCGTCTCGCGCACTGTATCGGGTCGTCCCCGGGCTGGCCGGACGTTGCTTGCATGGGCCCGGGACGTTGGGGCGAGGTGGCCTCTGCGGGTGGCAAGGCTCCAATGCAGTTACCGCAACCGTAGTCGCCCGCAGGAAAAGCCTCACGCCTCACCGCATGACCAGGCACGTCTCAGACGCCGTTGTCCTTGCGTGAGTGACGGGTGTGTTTTCGCTGGTCAGGTGTAGGTGCGGTGTTTCGGCGGCAGAGACGGGGTGTCGTGTCGTCTCTTGGGTGGAGGTGCTGGGGTGCCGTCGGTGATGGGGTTGCTGGAGGAGCATGAACGCGTCACTCGGCAGCGGGTGGAGGCCCTCCAGGCCGAGCTGCGGGAGGCGGAGGCGGTGTGGCAGCGGTTCGCCGGACAGGCTCCCGTAGTAGTACCTGTGCCAGTTCAGCCGTGGCCCCCGCACCCCGTCGGGGGTGCGGGGGCGGGGGCCACACACGAGGTGTCGCCGGTGCGCTTCGGCTGCTTGATGGCCGGTGTCCCCGCCGCCCGCCCCCTGGCTCGTTCCTGCGGCCGGCCCCGGCTACTGGTCGTCTGATCACGCGTGGGCAACCGACGGAATGGACCAGTCGTAACGTGGCTTCCGCCGGGTTGGATTCCCGCGCGGGAGTGCCCACCTACCCGCCCCTGAGCGTCGGCGCCGACGCGAACGCACGCATCACCGATGGGCCCGCCGAACCGACTGTGTTTCGTCACCTGGGGCGGCCCATTTGGTCGGTAGCCCCAGGTTGCTGGCCTCCCGCGATCCTATGTGTCACACCTCAGTGGCAGACTGGCGGCACAACGAAGCTCCGGAAGGGCAGGGCGACGCGGCAGGGTCACCCGTCGAGCGGCTGGCGCCACGGGGGAGATGCTCTGTGGCCGTGTCAGTTGAATACGTTGGGGGTCACGTTCACGTAGTGGCCGTCTCGGCACTGGACGGTGGCGTTGCCATTGCGGCCCCACTCACCGTCGTTGAGGTACGTACGGTGTTCGTAACGGCCGCCGAATCCGTCGTGCCACGACACCCAGCAGCCGATACCGGCCGAGGTGGCCGGCGCGGCGGGTGAGGCGTGGGCAGCGCCGGCGGTCAGCAGAGCAGCGCAGGCGGCCAGGCCGACGACGAGTCCCGGGCGGTGCTGCCAGATGGAGCGCATGGGGGGTCCCTTCGATCAGCGTGATACCAAAAGCTACCTTTTGGTTACGCAAAGTAGCGTAATGAGTCGATGCTGGCGCCCCTCGCAAGGTCGGGTCCTGGAGAGAGTTCGTCGACGGCGCGGGCAGCTCCGGCTCCGGGGCGGTCTCGCCGTACATGGCCGACGCGGTGTTCGGCTGGTGCGAGAACGGCGGCGGTACCTGCTGGATCGCCGGTATGGGCCAGGGCGGCCCGCTGACGGGATACCAGGCCGCACTGGGCGCGCTCGGCTCCGCAGTGACGATCGTGGTGACGCCGGACCTGTGGTAGGACCAGGAGGACGGCATCGAGATCGCCAAGACCATCGTCCGGCACTGCGCGGATGCCCGCAACCGGGTGGCGCTGCTGCATACCTCCAAGGAGGCGGAGCCGGCCGGCCTGCTCGAATTGAGCGAGGAGGAGCCGCAGTTCACCGCGCTCTACTACCCGTGGTTGAACGCAGCCGGCGCCGGCTGCGGGGAAGGGAAGGCGGTGCCGCCCTCAAGGCGTGTGGCCGGCATCTGGACCGTGGTGCTGCTGGCGGGCCCGCCTGCGCCCTTCCGGGAGAGCCTGGTGCATGAAGGTTGGCCGGTGGAACTGTTCGTCCAGACTGAGGCCGACTGGCGTCTTTTCGCCGAGCGGGAGACAGCGGCCCGTAAATCTCCGCTGCTGGCCATGTGCGCGGAAGGCATGTTGCTGGCCGATGCGGACGGGCTCGGAGCCGCGCTGCAGGCAGAATCCCCGGAACGGTTGGCAGCGGGGCCTCCTCCCGTATCAACGACAGAACTGGAAGACCTGCGGTACGCGCTCACCGACACCTTGGACGATCTTCGCGGCTGTACCGACCCGCTGGAGCGGACATACATTGTGGCCGACCTGCTGCAGCGCGCCTCAGAGCTGGCCCTGCTGACGGGTGGGCACTGGCTCGGCGGCGGCAAGTGGCTCTCACGGCGACTCGCTGCAGCCGAACCTGAAGTGCACGGTCGCCTGACAGCAGGCGCGGCTGCAGCGATGTCCAATACGGTCGACGGAACAGGCCACTTCACAGAAGCAGTGAGAGAAGTCCTGAAGTTGGCCGGCGGCCCCCGGTGATCTGAGTGCGGCCGCAGTTGGGACTGGGGGGTGTATCGAAATGGATCCCGGCCGTGGGATGATCTTGGTTCATGGCGCGTGGAGACCTGACGGATGAACAATGGGTTGTGCTGAAGCCGCTGTTGCCGAGGGGCGAGAAGCCCGGCCGGCTGCCGACACGGACCTGACGGCAGCTGATCGACGGCATACCTTTCGGGTCCGCACCGGCATACCGTGGCAGGACATGCCCGCCGAGTATGGGCCGTGGGGCCGGACGTACGACCTGTTCCGCCGCTGGCAGCGCAACGGCACCTGGCAGCGCATCTTCACCGAACTCGAGGCTCGGGCCGATACGAAGGACCTGATCGGGCTTCCCGCTACAACTCACACCACTCACCCAGAGGGCCGGCCGCCCGCGTCTGGGTGAAGTCTTGCACCAGGTCCCACGCCCGATCGATATCCAGGACAAAGTCGCCCGTGAACGCGGCGAGGTCGTCCATGATCGGGACGTCGACCTCGGCGCCCGAGGGCACGGTGCCGTCTCCTACGAGCAGAGACATCCGCTCGGTGTCACTCATCAGATGGACGACCGCGTGATCACCTCGGAAGGCCAGGATCAGCACCGGGAACTCCCTGTGTGGCGACCGAACCTCGACGTACCCCTCACCATGGGAACGCAGGTCGTTGAAGCGGTCTGACAGATCCTTCAACCCTGAACGCCTTTCAACCGGATGGAACTGTCCCGATTGTGGCGACGTCGCCGCCCACACCACACTCATCCAGCCCCTTCTCCCCACACAGGCCTTCGCCCACGACCCAAGGCCACGCTCCCACGCTCCACCACCACACGACTACTGGGACTGGGTTACGAGCTCTATGGAGTGCATTGCAGGTGGGAGCCGGCATGCCACCGTGATGTGCATGGACTGGGATGGCCGCCAGAATCCAGCGACACGTCAGCTCCGGCGCGGACGCCCCAGGAGAGCACTCGTGGCCGAGCTGCTGTCTTGTGCGGCCAGCCGAGGCCTGTTGTGACTTGTCGTGACCATTTGTGACCGGCCGGGCGTCGCCTGCTTCGGCTGGCGGCGACGAGGGGGCCGGTCCGGACGCGGCGGGCTGTGATCAGTCGTGGGGGGTGTCGGACGTGTGCGTCGATGCGGGGGCAGTGTGCCAGGAGCTGAGGATGCGCAGCGCGTGGTCCTCGGGGCTGCCGGGTTCCGCGGTGAGGACCATGAACGTGATGTCGGGGTCGTCGGGGCTGGTCCAGGTGTCGCAGTCGAGGGTGAGGGGGCCGACGAGCGGGTGACGGTAGCGTTTGCTGCCCGAAGTGGTGTCGGAGACGATCCGCCCGTTCCACCATTCGCGGAACTCGGGGCTGCGTACCGACAGCTCACCGACCAGGGTGGCCAGGCGCGGGTCGTCCGGGTTACCGGCCGTCTCCATCCGCAGCAGCGCCGCGCTGAGCCGTCCCGCGTCCTCCCAGTCGACGTACAGGCCACGCATGGCGGGGTCGAGGAACAACAGCCGTGTGTAGTTGCGCTCGCGCGGGGCCAGCTTGTCGAAGTCCAGGTAGAGGGCCACGGCGGCCGCGTTCCAGGCGAGGATGTCGTTGTAGCGGCCCAGAACCATGGCCGGCAGGTGGCCGAGAGCGTCGAGCATCCGCTGCACCGACGGCCGCACCCGCTGCACCCTGCGGCGGCGCGGGGCGGGTGTCTTGCCCGCCAGCTCGTACAGGTAGGCCTGCTGTGCCTCGTCGAGCCGCAGCGCCCGCACGAGGGAGGCGAGCACGGTCGCGGACGCCCGCAGGCGCCCCTGCTCGATGCGGGTGTAGTAGTCGGTGCTCATCGTGGCCAGGCGGGCGACCTCGTCGCGGCGCAGCCCCGGGACACGCCGGACGGTCCCGTCGTCGGCGAGACCGACCTGCGCGGGCGACAGCTCGGCCCGGCGCGCCTTGAGGAACGCACCGAACTCGGAGCGAGATGAACGCGCATCGGACATGACAGCCACTATGCCCCGAACAGCTCGCATCGAAAGGGGGAAGAAATCTTCCCTGGCAGGCGTCTTCCCCGGCAGGAACGTGCCTCTCCCGCACCACGGCGGCAGCGGGCAGCTTGGAGTCATGCGAACACACGTGACCTTCACCAGCGCCGGAATCACCCTCGCCGGCCACCTGTACGCCCCCGACACGGCCGCCGACGGCCCGCTTGCCGCCGTGGTCGTCGCCCACCCGGCCAGTGGCGTCAAGGAGCAGACCGCTGGCGTCTACGCCCAGCAGCTCGCCGACGCCGGCTTCGTCGCGCTCACCTTTGACGCCGCTTACCAGGGCGAAAGCGGCGGCACCCCGCGCGGCGTCGAGGACCCCGCCCAGCGCGTCGAGGACATCAAGAACGCCGTCTCCTACCTCACCACCCGTCCGGAGGCCGACCCCGACCGGATCGGCGCCCTGGGTATCTGCGCCTCCGGCGGCTACGTCATCCCGGCCGCGGTCACCGACCACCGCATCCGCGCCGTCGCGACGGCCAGCGCCGTCGACCTCGGGCTGAACTTCCGGGTGGGCCCGGACGGCACCCAGGATCCGGCTGTGCTCCAGGCCCTACTCGACGCGGCAGCCGCGGCCCGCACCGCCGAAGCCTCCGGCCGGCCGCTCCCGATGATGTCCGTACGCACCACCGAGGAGGAGGCACGCGCCGGAGGCCGCTACGCCCATGAGGGCTGGGAGTACTACTGCACCGACCGCGGCCGGCACCCGCGCCAGGCGGACGAGTTCACCTTCACCAGCATCGACAAGATCGTGAACTTCGACGCCTTCCACCTGATCGGCCTGCTCGCGCCGCGCCCGCTGCTGATGGTCGCCGGCGACGAAGCGGCCACTGCCTGGATGTCCGAGGAAGCGGTCAAGAAGGCGAACGAGCCCAAGCGGCTGCACTGGGTCGAGGGGGCCAGCCACATCGACCTCTACGACCGCTACGTCCCCCAGGTCGTCACCGAACTCGTCCCCTTCTTCACCGACAACCTCGCGGCCCGCACCGCGGACACGACGCTCTGACCTCCCCGACCGAGAGCGGTTCCGCGGCCCGGGCGAGTACCCGCGCCCACGGAACGCGCCCGTTCACCGCAGAAGGAAAAGAATCATGAACTCGTTGGACTCCTACATCACACTCGGGCGCTCCGGACTGCGAGTGAGTCCGCTGGGGCTGGGCACCATGACGTTCGGCGAGGACCACGGCTGGGGCGCGAGCGTCGAGACCTCCGAAGCGATCCTGACCGACTACCTGGATCGCGGCGGCAACCTGATCGACACCGCCAACGCCTACACCGACGGTCATTCCGAGAAGATCATCGGTGACTACTTCGCCGCGCGTCCCGGGCTGCGCGACCGAGTGGTGCTCAGCACGAAGTTCCTCTCCAACCTGTTCCCCGGCGACCCCAACGGCGGTGGCGGTGGACGCAAGGCGATGATCGGCCAGCTGAACGAGTCCCTGCGGCGCCTGCAGACCGACTACATCGACTTGTACTGGCTGCACGGCCGGGACCGCGGCGCCCCGATCGAGGAGACGATGAGCGCGCTGAACGACCTCGTCTCCGCCGGCAAGGTCCGTTACATCGCCCTGTCCGACGTCCCCGCGTGGGTCGCCGCGCAGGCGCAGACCATCGCCGCATTCCGCGGCTGGGCGCCGGTCACCGCGCTCCAGCTGGAGTACTCCCTGCTGGAACGCACCTCGGAGGGCGAACTGCTGCCGATGGCGCAGGCCCTGGGCATGGGCGTGGTGCCGTGGAGCCCGCTGCGGAGCGGGAAGCTGACCGGGAAGTACACACGCGACGGCGCCGGCGAGGGCAGCCGCGCGGGGGTGTTCGGCAAACCATCCGAACACGACTGGCCGGTCATCGATGCGGTCGCGCGGACCGCCGCCGAGCTCGGAGTCAGCTCCGCGGAGGTCGCACTGGCCTGGGTGCGGGGACGTCCCGGAATCGCCTCCACGCTGATCGGCGCCAGGACCGTCGAGCAGTTGCGGGCCAACCTCGCGTCGCTGGACGTCACCCTGACGCCCGAGCAGCGCGCCACGCTCGACCAGATCTCCGCACCGACGCTTGATTTCCCGGCCACGATGGCCGGCATGAGCGCGAGTGTCGCTTTCGGCGGAATGACCATCGACGGCACCACCTTCCCGGCCATGAATATCGCCGGGAAATACTGAACGGGCCGCCGCCGTGCGTCGGCCGTGTGTCGGCGATCGATGGACGGCCGCCCTGGCGGGTCCGCGTTCTACGGTCCTGCGCCGGCAGTTGATCGTCGGTAGTTGCGTGACTTCTGCTGCTGGTGCGTCAGTTCCTCGTCGGCGCCCGAGGCTGCGACCCCTGCCGCTGTGCGTGCCGAGCGGGCGGTGCTGGAACTGGACGCCTTCCACGCGACCAGGTCGGTCAGCCCCGGATTTCCGGGTTTCTACGCCGCGCAGTCGAGCCCGAGAGCGGCAAACGCGGCCCGCCCGGCGGCGGTGAACTCGATGCGCAGCGGAGGGACCCGCCATGGTCGCGGGACCACTGCCGTCACGCGTGGGCTATGCGGGAGTTTCGGTCCAGGTGTCGGACCGGAACTTGATCACGGCTGGAATCGTGTCGCGGAATCACTTCGACTAATCCCAGATATAGCCTGAGGAACAAGTCGGAATCGGCAATTGGCCGGACGGCTATCGTGAACCGGCTACAGCCAGGCCTTAAAGAATGACGGACGATGCTATCCGTGGTGCTGTCGACGGCTGGAGTCAAATCTCTTCAGAAGGAGACAAGATGAGCCGAGTCAGTGTCGCGCACTCCCATGCACCGGGGCATGACGAACTGGTTCCGTCGCGCTACGCGCTGAAGGTCGGCGACATCGACGTGATGGTGATCAGCGACGGGGTAATGCCGATTCCCGCCGTGACGTTGGGCACCAACGCGACCAAGCCTGCCCTGACCGCCTGGCTCAAGGACATGTTCCTGCCGCCGGAGGTGTGCGACTGGCCGCTGAATGTGGCCGTGGTGCGCACCGGTGGCCGGACCATCCTCATCGATTCCGGGCTGGGGACGGAGTTTCCGGACTTCCCGCGAGCCGGGCAGTTGGCCATGCGACTTGACGCCGCCGGAATCGATCCCGCGTCTGTGACCGACGTGGTGCTCACCCACTTGCACATGGACCACATCGGCGGGTTGCTCGTCGACGGGCTGAGGGGCCGGCTGCGCCCAGACCTGCGGGTCCACCTGGCGGCCGCCGAGGCCGAGTTCTGGGACGCGCCTGATTTCTCCCACACCACCATGCCGGCACCGGTGCCGGACGTGCTTCGTAGGACCGCCTCGCGGTTCCTGGACGTGTACCGCGGCCAGTTGCAGCCGTTCGAGACCGAGTACGAGGTGGTGCCAGGAGTGATGATCTCTCGCACCGGCGGTCACACTCCAGGCCACAGCATCGTTCGCCTCGAATCCGGCGGCGACCGGCTGACGTTCGCCGGCGATGCCGTGTTCCAGCCCGGGTTCGACAAACCCGAGTGGCACAACGGCTTCGACCACGCCCCTGAGGAAACAGCCCGCATCCGGATCCGCCTCTTGAAAGAGCTGGCGGCACGCGGCGAGCAACTGGTCTGCACTCACCTGCCGTTCCCGTCTGTCTGCCACGTGGCGGTCGACGGCGATGCCTTCCGTTTCGTACCGGTCGTCTGGGATTACTGACGTCGCCTCGTCAGGCCCGCGCAGGCTGCGAAGGGCGTGCGACAAGCCTGACGGTTCATTGGATCAGGTCGGTGTGCGGATGTTCGGGCGAGGTGGGGCAGACGTAGAGCTGCATGTTGTCGGTGCTGCCGACTTCGACCGCGGTTGGCTGCGAGGGACGCAGGCCGGCGACATGACTGTCGGCGTAGGCTGCGGCGTGGTCCTCGCGCGGCGCCCAGCTGCGTCTTCCTCCACCGTCCCATTCGAAGGAAGCGATGGTCAGCAGCGGGACCATCTGAGCTTCGCAGACAGCGCAATACTGGCGATACGGGTCGGTGCGGCCCCACGGTGGCCAGCCGCCGACCTTCCAGCCCGGGGCGTTGGCCAGATGGATGTCATAGAACTCCGCCGGACAGTCCGCGTACGAGCTGTCCACGCCGACATTGGCTGCCTGCCATCTGCTCCAGACTCCCACCGCCGTCCGCATCTCCGCGCTCAGATCAAGGCTGTTGGGGTACTCGGTGATCGCTTCTGGCGCGAGCAGACAGGGCTCCGGCACGTAGCCCGGCCAGTCAGCCTCGTACGGTTGCGGCGGTATGGCGAGGATGTCGACGATCGTGTCGGCGGACCGCCAGAACAGGGCGGTCGACGGCTTGTTGTCCGGATCGTGGTCGTAGGGGCACCAAAGAACCTGCAGTAGATCCGCTTGTCCGGGCGGCCGCAACAGGGGGAAGTCGCGCAGATACAGCTGGGCCACGGGCAGCATGGGGACCGGGCACTCTGCGGGCCAGGGAGGGCCGGCGTCGAATCGCTCCGCGATCCTCACGGCGTCCTGTTCCTTGCTCGCCACCTCCTCGGACGTGAACGCGGGACCTTGAGGATCACGATGTTGCCGGGCCCGCCTGCGCCTTTCCAGCCGCACTTCTACCGGCGACTCACGGAACCCGCTGTCCAGGTGCACCCCTTCGCAGTGCGGCCACGGCTCCTCAGCCGGCCACAGCAACGGCCCCCCGACTGAGCTCTCCCACATCGAAGGTGACCCAGCGCGAGGGTGCAACCGAATCGCAGGACGCGCCAACGGCACCAGCTCAGGAAAGACCGCGGTTACGTCCACGGGCCGCAGTGGAGTAGTACGTACGAAAACCATGCCGGCGATCCTGCCACCAGCCACCGACAACCCCCTCAGAGATCCGGCATGGCCGACCACCTGCGGCCGTCGGCGGAGACGGCGAGCTCGGGGCGTAACCCGGTAGCGAGTATGCAGAGAGCGCCCTCTCCTGTTCACCACCCTCGAACGCTTCCAGACCCACGGGCCGCAGGTCACTTCTCCACCTCCCACCACTACAAGCGGGCCGGCCGCGACACGGTCCGCATCCACGCCGGGCAGGGCCGCGACACCCGCACCGACCTGTACCAGGACCGCCGCGCGTACGTGTGGAACGACGACCGGGACGCCGCGACCCTGCGCAACGGCCACGGCCGTTTCGTCGACGACGAGTCCTGGGGCCGCACCCGCGGCGGCCGCGACTGACACGCTCACCCTTCGCCGGTGTGGCTGCTGAGCACGGCTGCACTGACTTTTCCTCTCACGGCGGCGTGCCCGGAGTTGCACGGCCCGGGCGCGTGGCCGCCATGTGCGTGCAACCGGCGACTTGCTGTGCACAGGCGCAGAGGGTCAGTCCTGGCCGAAGGCCGGTGCCGGGCCGGTCGGGATGTCGGCGGGCTGAAGATCAGCGCGTGGGCGGTGCAGGCGTACGGGATGCCGCCACCGGCCGATAGCGTCACGAGCGGTGTCGACTTGGATTTCTACGACGAGTTCGGGCTGGACCAGCGAGGCATCGAGGCTGTCTGGACCCCATCCTGCGGAGAACGTCCAGCCCGTCCATGGGTGGGCGCGCCGTGCCGGGGCAAGCAGGCCGGCGATGGTACGGGCAGTTGCTTGGGGGAGGGTGGTGGTGCGTCCGCTGTACTGGAGTTGCCCGTCGGTGTCGTATCTTCCGAGCAGCAGGGTGCGGGGCTCTGCCAGGGTGCCGGTGATGGCGCCGACGATCGCTTCGGTCGTCTCGCGGACCTTGTACTTCAGCCAGCCGCGCCGTGATGGCTGGTAGATCCCGTCGAGCTGTTTGAAGACGATGCCTTCCATGCCGACGGTGGTCCAGGTGAGCCATTCGCCCACGAGGCCCTGGTCGGTGGTCGACGGGCACAGTGCCCACGGCGCGGTCAGCTTGCGGGCGGTGAACAGGGATTCCAGTGCGGCCCGCCGTTGCCGGTAGGGCCAACTGGTGGTGTCGGTCCCGGACAGGCGCAGGAGATCGAAGGCGACGAAGTGCGCCGGCCCTTCGCTCACGGTCGGGACTGCGCCGGCCTTGCGGTGTTGCAGCCGGCCCTGGAGCTGTTCGAAGGCGAGGCGGCCGTGTTCCCAGACGACGAGTTCACCGTCCAGCGCGCTCTTGTCGGGAAGCTGCGCGGCGCCGGCCACGATCTCCGGGAACGCGGGTGTCATCTCGGTACCGCACCGGGACCGCAGCATGACCCGCCCGGCGTCGATGCGCAGCAGGGCCCGGTAGCCGTCCCACTTCGGCTCCGCGGCCCAGCCCGGCTTCAGCGTCGGCTCGGGGGTGGGGGAGGTGAGCATCGGTTCCGGCAGCGTCCACGTCACACCACATGCCTTCCACCCGGAGGGCTTGCCGTTCGGCTGCCACGCCGGTCCCGCGTCGGAATGTGCCGCACCGGGTGGTGGTCAGGCCTGGGGGCGGGTGCTGGTGAAGCGGACGGCCGGCCCTCACGTTTCTCGGGCAGCGGCCACAAACCACCAGCACAGGGGGAGGCCGCCGCCGCCGTATTTGGGGTGCGGCGCTGGCAGCCGGAGCAGGGTCCGACGAGGCTTTAATACCGCCCGTACTGTCGGACCGGCCGGATAGAAAAATGCGTGAACGATGGAATAGTGCGAAACCGTGGCAAATGTCTGCCACGTCCCCTGCGGTCGGGCGTGGGCGGCTTCGGTTGGGGCAACCGTGTGCGAGGCCGCCCCAACCGAATGTCCAGGAGCAGGTCAGGAGTAGTCGCCTTGTCCGGCCCGGCGCAGGACGTCGCGTTCCCGGCCGGTCTGGGTGTCGGGCGAGTCCTCGTGGTCGATGACGACGGTGTCGTTGGCCGGCTGGGCTCGTACCTGGGCTCCGTAGGCGTCGGTCGCCTTCACCAGGAGGGCGTCCTGGTGGGCGGCGGGCCAGCTTTGGATCAGGTAGGACTCCACGTTGTCGTCCGTGCTTTCGTCGACAGCCGTGTCCCTTCCGAGTGCGTGGACGCGCAGTCGGTACTGGCCCGGGCCTCGGGAAGCCAGCGAGGGAAGATCAGCGGGGTCGTCCGTCATGGGTGTCACCAGCACTTCCCCGGCGGAGGAATGGCATGGCATCTCAACGATCTCTTCCCAGTCCGGAGCAGGGCCGGGTCTCTGTGAGTGCGTTTCGACCGTGACACGGACGTTGCCGGTATGGATCCCGGTTGCCACCTCGATGACGCCGCCGGCAGCGGATACGAGCCCGTTGTGGGTTGCGTCGAGGTCGTCGGCCACGGGCCCTTGCGGGTCTGTGATCTGGAAGAGGTGGTACTCGGCGCGTACCAGGGCTGTTGTTCGGGCTGGCTCATCGTTCACGGGGTTTTGTCTTCCGGTCTCATCCGCCTGGGGTCTACCTGATCCATACCAGGAACCGGTCTCCGTCGAGGACGCGGCTGTAGGTGTAGAAGCCGTTGAGCGCCCTGCCGGCGTCCGCGTTCTGCGTGGCGTTGATCATTCGGCGACTGAACGGGCCGCCGCTGTAGCGCGCGCCCTGCCACGTGCTGGCGAAGGGGTACTCGTCGCATGATCTACCCGAAGGGCGCGGCAGGCTGCTGGGGCAGGCCTTCTTGCGGTTCTCGGTGATCTTCGAGCCGTTGGTGAGCCGCGTCAGGTAGTTCGTCGCACCGTACTCGCCTGGAAGTCCGGTGGCCTGGGCGTCCTTGATGTGCCTGGCGAGTGCTGGCCACGGCCCTGTCAGGCTGTAGCTGATCACCGGAACGGCCTGGGTTTTCACGCAGCCGACCTGACGAGAAGCGCCGGGCAGGGCGTTGTCGCAGCGGACATCGACGGTGGACAGCTTCGTCGCGTCCGACGGCGCTACCCGGGGTGGTGGGCTGTGCGAGCGGTTCGAGGGCGACGCCCGGGCGCCCTCTACACGGTCACTCGCGCGTAAACCAAGGGCGCGTCCTCATCGGTCTCGTCGACGGTCAGCAGGGCCGTTCCCATGGTGTCGCCCTTCTCTGGGATGTCCGCGTAGAGGCCGGCGAGGTGTCCCTTGGTTCCGATCTTCCAGGAAAGGCCGACGGAGTCGATGTCGTCCTGCTCCAGGACGACATCACCGGACCGCAGGTCGTCAGTTGTCCCGCCCACGGAGCTCACGAACTCCTTGAGGCCTCGGGATGTGGTGCGGAAGCGCAGATACATGTCCTGGCCGCTCTCTGCGCTGCCGTCGCCCGGAACCACCAGGTAGGAGACCTCTTCGGCTTCCGTCGGCACGTCGAGCCGGAAGGCGTCCTGCAGCGCGGCGCCGGGGACTCCGTGCCTTTCGCCAGAGGAGGCCCGGGGCTCGGGGCTCACAGCGACGCCCGCAACCGGCCAGACCACCATCGCGACGGCGGCCAGCGTCACCACGCCGCACAGCACGAGCAGCAGCGGTACACCAGGTCCCCGCGGAGCGCGCTCCCGGAATGCTGTTTGCGATATCACGGCTTCTTCCTCATCTTGGAGGTGCCTTGGACGTTGTAGTCCTGGGCGAGTCCCACGGTGTACCGACAGGCGATCTCGGGCTCGGCGATATCGTAGTTGAGCACAGGAAGGCAGGCCCTGGCCATCAATCGGGGCCTGCGTCCAGTGCTGCTGCGCGGACGTTCGAGGGCTGCTCGCCCGAGCCTGCGGGTAGACCGCACGAGGCTCGCGGCAACGTCAGTCCTACTGCGACGCGGGCCGCCACTGCGACTGCGGCCAGCAGCTCGTCCAGTTCACTGGCCAGGTGCTCGTGGCCTGCCCGAGGTGCGGTGGCCGCTCGCTCGTCGTGCCCCGGCCGGTCCTCGCGGCACCGGCAGCGCCCGGCTGCGTTCCAGCAGCGAGTGCGGGAAGTAGCTCCCCGACCTCAGCTCCGGGACGGCCAGTTCGACGGTGGCGGCACGGGTATCAACTCGCGTGGTCGGTAGCCGTTGCGGTGGTTGGCGCGTTCGCCGCTGACCTGCCCGGATTCGGCGTGCAGACGGCTTCGGCCTCGGCGGACATGAGCGCGTCGGCGAACGTCTTGACCATCGCGCGCAGCAGATCGGGACTTGCCGAGGGCGTGCAGGGGCAGGCTGTTTGTTGCGGTCATCGTGCTGTCCCCCTTCGGGCTTCGAAGATCAGCCGGTGGCCGTTCATCTATGCGGGCCTCATCCCCACGCTGGAGCAAACCCCCGGATCAGGTCGGACCCGTACGCCACTTCCCAGGACGCAACACCCCCCACCCGTGAACAGCATGGCCCGGTCGGCACGTTCGGCGACCCGCTTCTCGACCGTGGGCCGGCGCTTCGGACAGGTGAGCGTCCCGCCCGTGCTCACGGACGCTTCAGATGCTTGATCGGGTTTGTCCCCTCTCCCTGACGTGTAAGGAACGGCTCTGTCCAGCGTGTCAGGGGAACTGGTCGTGCCGGCCCGTAGGTACATGGTTGCCCAAGTCCCGACCGTGGATGGCCGAACGCGTCCGGGAAACGGGCAACAAGCGGGCACTCTCGGGTGGGTGAACCGACAACAGCCTCCACGCCACGGAGCCCTTCATGGCCTCACCCAGGGGCTTCGCATCACAGAAGCGGGCAGAATCGGTCATCAAATGCGTAGCGGTGAACCTGGCCAGTAGGGGCATTCGGCTTGTACAAATTTGCCACCGGAGCTTGAACGGGCAGGGGCTGCGGAAATTGCCGGCCAATGTGTGCTTGACGCGCAGAGCCACGAAACGGAGGTGTCGCCGTGGATGCCGACGAGCGAAGACGCAGAATTCTGGAAACGGCACGCCGTTCTGGATCTGCGGACGTCGGAATGCTTGCCGCGGATCTCGGCGTCTCGAAGGAGACCGTGAGGCGTGACCTGAACTTGCTGGAGGGACACGGGCTGGTCCGGCGTATCCATGGCGGTGCCCATCCCGTGGAGAGCGCGGGCTTCGAGACCACGCTCGCTTTTCGTACCACGATGCATGTCCCTGAGAAGTCCCGGATCGCAGACGCCGCGGTCGAACTCCTCGGGGACGCCGAGACCGTGTTCATTGACGAGGGATATACGCCGCAGCTGATCGCTGCCGCCCTTCCCCGCGACCGACCCCTGACCGTGGTCACGTCCTCGCTGGTCACCGCAGGTGCCCTGACTACCGCCGAGAACATCAACGTGTTTCTGCTCGGGGGCCGGGTGCGCGGCGGGACGCTGGCCACAGTCGACCACTGGGTGACTCGCATGCTGTCCGGCTTCGTCATCGACCTGGCGTACGTCGGCGCGAACGGCATCTCCCGCGAATACGGACTCACCACGCCCGACCCCGCGGTCAGCGAGGTCAAGGCACAGGTTCTCCGGAGTGCCAGGCGCCGCGTCTTCTCTGGAGTCCATGCGAAGTTCGGTGCGGTGAGCTTCTGCCGCTTCGCGGAAGTCGCCGAGTTCGAGGCGATCGTCACCGACGCCGGGCTGTCTGCCTCCGAAGCACACCGCTATTCGTTGCTGGGGCCCGAAGTCATTCGGGCCTGACCTCGATTCATCTCCCGCTGCCACCCCGCGAGGACGGGGCCGTGGTTCCACATGCCTTCGAAAAATCCCCTGGAGTCAGTCATGCGCACACGAAGTATGTTCCACGCTCTCGTCACGGCAACAGCCGCAGGCTCGGTGCTGGTCGCCTGTAGCGGGGCGGGCGGTTCCTCGAGCTCTGATGACGGCGGCAAGAGCATCAACGTGCTGATGGTCGGTAACCCGCAGATGGAGGACATCCAGAAGCTGACCAAGGACACCTTCACGAAGGACACCGGCATCAAGGTGAACTTCACGGTCCTTCCCGAGAACGAACTGCGCGACAAGGTCACCCAGGACGTGGCCACCCAGGCCGGCCAGTACGATGTCGCGACCATCGGCGCCTACGAGGTGCCCATCTGGGAGAAGAACGGCTGGCTGCACGAACTCGGCTCCTACGCCGACAAGGACGCGGGCTTCGACAAGGCCGACCTGCTCAAGCCGATGGTCACGTCCCTGTCCGGGGCCGACGGCGAGCTCTACGCCCTGCCGTTCTACGGCGAGTCCTCCATGCTCATGTACAACAAGGACGTCATGGAGGCGAAGGGCATCACGGTGCCCGAGCACCCGACCTGGCAGCAGATCGCCGACATTGCAGCCAAGGTCGACGGCGCCGAGCCCGGCATGAAGGGCATCTGCCTGCGCGGCCTCGCCGGCTGGGGCGAGCTGGGTGCGCCGTTGACGACCGTGGTCAACACCTACGGCGGCACCTGGTTCACCAAGGACTGGAAGGCCCAGGTCAACAGCCCGGAATTCAAGAAGGCCACGAACTTCTATGTCGACCTGGTCAGGAAGCACGGTGAGGCGGGCGCGGCGCAGGCCGGGTTCACCGAGTGCCTCAACGCGCTGAGCCAGAAGAAGGTCGCGATGTGGTACGACGCGACCAGCGCGGCCGGGTCGCTGGAGGACCCCGCCTCCAGCAAGATCGCTGGCCACGTCGGTTACGCCTATGCACCGACCGCCGAGACCAAGAGCAGCGGCTGGCTGTGGGCCTGGGCGTGGGCCATGCCCAAGACCACGAAGAACGCTGACGCGGCCTCGAAGTTCATGCTGTGGGCCTCCAGCAAGAAGTACGAGAACCTGGTCGGCGAGAAGCTCGGCTGGTCACGCGTCCCGGCCGGCAAGCGGGCCAGCACGTACGAGATCCCGCAGTACAAGAAGGCCGCCGCGTCGTTCGGCGATATCACCCTGAAGTCCATCGAGGGCGCCGACCCGGCCAACCCGGGCGTCCAGCCCAGGCCGACGGTGGGTGTCCAGTACGTGGCCATCCCCGAGTTCCAGGACCTGGGAACCAAGGTCACCCAGGAGATCTCTGCCGCCATTGCCGGCAAGACCAGCGTGGACAAGGCACTGGACGACGGCCAGAAACTCGCCGAGGACGTCGCCAAGAACTACCGGTGACCGTCACCCGCCCGGCCGGCCCCGGTGCCGGCCGGGCACCGCTTTCCCACCCTGGCCGTCACCGGCAGAGGAAACTTCCATGACCACGCTCACCGTTCCTCCCAAAACAGCATCACCAGCCAGCCGCCCTCGCAGGGCAACCGGCGCCAGCAAGTGGCGCCGCCGGTTCCCGCTTCTGCCGGCACTGGTCTTCACCGTCGTCGTCACTCAACTTCCCTTCGTGGCGACGCTGATCATCTCCACCTTCCAGTGGAACATCCTCAGGCCGGGCGACCGGCACTTCGTCGGCCTGTCCAACTTCACGTTCGTCCTCACCGACGAGCGGCTGCGCACGGCCGTGCTCAACACCGTCGTACTCACCGCGTCGGTCGTACTCATCAGCGTGGTCCTCGGCCTCGGTCTGGCGATGCTGCTCGACCGCCGGTTCACCGGCCGCGGACTGGCCAGGACGATGCTCATCGCGCCGTTCCTCGTCATGCCGGTAGCGGCGGCACTGCTGTGGAAGCACGCCATCTACAACCCCGACTACGGCCTGCTCAGCGGCACCCTCAGCGCCGTGTACCGCCTCTTCGGAGCGGACAACGGCCCCACGGTCGACTGGATCTCCTCCTACCCGATGCCCGCCGTCGTGGTGTCGCTGGTCTGGCAGTGGACCCCCTTCATGATGCTGATCCTCCTGGCGGGCCTGCAGGCGCAGCCCGGTGACGTCCTGGAGGCGGCGCGCATGGACGGCGCATCGGCCATGGCGACCTTCCGCTTCATCACACTGCCGCACCTGCGCCAGTACATCGAACTCGGCGTCCTGCTCGGCACGATCTACGTCGTGCAGACCTTCGACGCGGTCTACAGCATCACCCAGGGCGGCCCGGGCTCCCAGACCACCAACCTGCCCTACGAGATCTACCTGACCATGTTCCGCAAGTACGAGTACGGCCAGGCGGCCGCCGCCGGGGTGGTCGTCGTCCTCGGCTCGATCGTCATCGCGACCTTCGCGCTGCGCACCATCGCTTCGCTGTTCCGCGAGGAGGTATCCCGATGACCGCTCACATAGCAGTCGCCGCCCCGGGCACGAGACTGAAGAAGCTCCTGCGCCGCCACGACGACCCCGGCGGCGCGCCGAGGCTGTCGCCCCTGTGGACGTTCGTCGCCTGGCTGGCCACGCTGGCGTTCTTCGCGCCGGTGGCGTGGATGGTGCTCACCTCCTTCCACCAGGAGGCGGACGCGGCGACCAACCCGCCGACACCCTTCGCCGCACTCACCTTCGACCAGTACAAGCTGCTGTTCAGCCGGGACATCACTCCCTTCCTCCTCAACTCGACCACGGCCAGCGTCATTTCGACGGCCCTTGTGCTCGCCCTGGCGGTACCGGCGGCCTACGCGCTGTCCATCAAGCCGGTCGAGAAGTGGACCGACGTCATGTTCTTCTTCCTGTCCACGAAGTTCCTGCCCGCCATCGCGGCCCTGCTGCCGGTCTACCTGATCGTCAAGGACGCCGGGATGCTGGACAACGTATGGACGCTGGTCATCCTCTACACCGCCATGAACCTCCCGATCGCCGTGTGGATGATGCGCTCGTTCCTCGCCGAAGTCCCCAAGGAAATCCTGGAGGCGGCCGAGGTCGACGGCGCCAACCTGTTCACCGTGCTGTGGCGGGTCGTCGCACCGATCGCCATGCCGGGACTCGCCGCCACCTCGCTGATCTGCTTCATCTTCAGCTGGAACGAGTTCATGTTCGCCGTGAACCTCACCGCCACCAACGCGTCGACCGCGCCGGTCTTCCTGGTCGGCTTCATCACCAGCGAAGGCCTCTTCCTCGCCCGGCTCTGCGCCGCCGCCACCTTGGTCTCCCTGCCGGTCCTCATCGCCGGCTTCGCCGCCCAGGACAAACTCGTCCGCGGCCTGTCCCTAGGAGCAGTCAAGTGAAAGCCGCCGTCATCGAAGCCCCCGGCAAGGTCACCGTCACCACGGTGCCCGATCCCACCCCCGGGCCACGCGAGGTCGTCGTGGACGTGGCGGCCTGCGGGCTGTGCGGCACAGACCTGCACATCCTCCAGGGAGAGTTCGCCCCGACACTGCCCATCGTCCCCGGCCACGAGTTCGCCGGAGAGATCGTCGGCATCGGCACCGAGGTGACCGAACTCGCAGTCGGAGACCGGGTCGCCGTGGACCCCTCGCTGTACTGCAACGAGTGCCGCTTCTGCCGCACCGGTCGCAACAACCTGTGCGACCGATGGGCCGCCATCGGCGTCACCGTCGCCGGCGGCGCCGCAGAATACGCCGTCGCCCCCGTCGCCAACTGCGTCCGACTGCCTGAACACATCGACGTCGCAGACGCCGCCCTCATCGAGCCCCTGTCCTGCGCGGTACGGGGATATGACGTCCTCAACGCCAGGATGGGGGCGAACGTTCTCATCTACGGCAGCGGCACCATGGGCCTGATGATGCTGGAGCTGGCCAAGCGCACCGGTGCCGCTTCGGTGGACGTCATCGACCTCAACCCCGAACGCCTCGCCACAGCCGCAAAACTGGGCTGCTCCAGGGCGGCCGCATCGGCAGAGGAACTCCAGCAGCCTCGCGGCTGGGAGGTGGTGATCGACGCCACCGGCAACGCGGCCGCCATCCAGGACGGCCTGGAACGAGTGGGGAAAGGAGGAACATTCCTGCAGTTCGGCGTCGCGGACTACGCGACAACGGCCACCATCTCGCCCTACCGCATCTACAACCAGGAAATCACCATCGTCGGCTCCATGGCCGTCCTGCACAGCTTCGAACGCGCAGCGGACCTTTTCGCCACCGGAGTACTCGACCCCCAGGTGTTCATCAGCCATCGTCTCCCCCTGGACGACTATCCGCAGGCACTCGCCCAGTTCGGCGCCGGGCAGGGAAGGAAGATCGTCATCGTGCCCTGACCCCAGGCGGCCACGTCTGCGTTTCCCGCCGTCCTTCATGCCGGGGCGGCACGGTCGCGGTAGCAGAACGTCCCCCGGCCAGAGGGGAACCGAGACAGGAAACAAGCAGTAGTCCCTCGACGCCGCCCAGGCACTGGCCGTGTGGAGCAGGCACCAGTTGGCCCCCCGGGGCCTTGCTCCGCACGGCCGCCAGATGTAGCGCCCCATCAGGCAACGTTTGCCTCTTGGGACGGCGACTGGTGGTTGGCCAGACGCGCACACCCAGTCGCAGGAAAGGACCGGTGACGGTCAGGTCCCGCGTAGGGTGCTGGGATGTTCAATCGGCTTGAGGTCAGGGCGTTGCCACCGGGTCCCCGTTGGGCTGCTCAGTTGCAGTTTCGGATCGACGGCGAGGATGTAGTGGCGGAGGCGGTCGGAGAGGGAGGCCGCGGCCCGTTTGCGGAGGAGGCGCTGCCCGCCGACGGCCACGGTGCCCTCTGGGCGACTGGCGAGGGGCGACGCGTAGAGCTCGGCGAGCCTGCGTGCACGGGCGGATGCTGTGGCTACCTGTCCGTGTTCGTGCAGCGTCACGACGGGGTTGTGGAGTGGTCCGACTGGCGGGCGCCCGTAGACAAGGTGCGGCCCCCAGCCTTCTGTTTTGACGCCGATCAGTACGACGCCGAACTGACCCGAGCGCTGACAGACCGGCGCTGGCAGCTCTACAGAAGAGATTGACGCGCCGCCGGTCCTGCCCTGGGCGGGCGCTTGCGCGTCAGGCTGTGCGGGTGGCTGAACGAGTACGCGTCCGTGGGCGTGATGACGATGCGGGCCGGCGATTGCTGCGGACCCCGCCCCCATCATCCACTTCGAGATCCGCGCCCGGCGTATGAGCTGATCGACCGGCGACGGCACATTGGCACGCGCCCTCTTCAGACCATTGGTGATGAGATGGCGACCGTCCTCGGATTGGTCGAGGTCTGCGGCATCGACCTGCTCGACGACATTCCCGCCCTCACGGACCACTGGGCCAAGGCCGCCAGAGGTTCCCGACCGGGGGACGATGGCGGACCGCTTGAAGGCGATGCTGGTGGGCTCGGAGGTCGCGATCGTGGGCCACTCCTGGCGAGCCGAGGTCAAAGTCGCGCAAGAGCGCATCGCCCCAAGGGAGTTGAGAGACTGTCGTGACGGGTTGACACCCTGATTCCAGACGCCCATCATCGGTGGAACTTCGGCGAGGTTCCTCGTGCATCCAGCTGTCGCAACAGGCACTGGGCTTCGCACGGCACAAGTTTGAATCGTTTCAGTACCTCCGTTCCCCAGACATCCGCACCCCCACCCAGGAGGTTTCCATGCGCCGTCGCCCACCACTGAGCAGACCGCCGGGCCGGCATCATCTGCTCGGCCTCGCCGTCCTCGCGGCGGCCGTGTTCGCCACGGGCCCGACCCCCGCTGCCGGCGCCGTACCGATGTCCGCCACGCAGAGTGCGACGGACGCCCGGGCGGCGGCAACAGACCCCCTGAACTACTCACCGGCCTCGCGCATCCTCAAGCCGACCGCCGTCTACCGGACGTCCGGCAGCGTTGCGAACCCGCAGAACGTGCTGACCGGACAGTCGACGAGGATCTCCGGCTCGCAGTCGGCCGTCACCCTCGACTTCGGCAAAGAGGTCGGCGGTGTGACAACGTTGTCCTTCGGGAGCGTGAGCGACAGCGGGCAGCGAGTCGGCCTGGCCTTCAGTGAGTCGTCCCTGTACGTCGGCAACGACAGCGACCTCAGCAGCGGCCGCGGCAACGAGGACGGAGCCCTCTACGCTACGGCCTCAACGGGCGGCGCCTACACCGTCCCCACCACTCAACTGCGGGGCGGCTTCCGCTACCTGACCGTCTTCCTCGACACCTCGGGCTGGGTGGATCTCAAGGGTGTCAGTCTCGCTTTCACCGCGGCACCCGGTAAGTCCGACCCGGCGGACTATCCCAACTACTTCCACTCCAGCGACGACCTGCTCAACCGCATCTGGTACGCCGGGGCCTATACGGTGCAACTCAACACGATCGCCTCGAACCAGGGCCGAGCCTGGCCGCCGCCGGCCTCGGCCTGGGACAACGGCGCGACTGTCGGCGTGGGGGATTCCGTCCTGGTCGACGGCGCCAAGCGCGACCGCACGGTGTGGCCGGGCGACATGGGCATCGCCGTACCCACGCAGTACGCGTACTCGGGCGACCTCACCTCGACGCGTAACGCACTGACGACGATGTACGACGTGCAGTCGGCGTCGGGTGAGATCCCCTGGTCGGGGCCACCGTTCAACCTCACCGGCTCGGACACTTACCACACCTGGACGCTGCTGGCTACGTCGACGTACTACACGTACACCGCCGACCGGGCGTGGCTGGACTCGGAATGGGCCGACTACAAGCGCGGGATGGCCTTCATCACGAATAAGATCGACGGCAACAACCTGCTCAATGTGACCCGCACCCAGGATTGGGCCCGGGTCGGCCAGGGCGGGGAGAACATCTCCGCGAACGCACTCTTGTACGCGGCGCTCAGGGGCGGCGTAGCCCTGGCCACGGTCGAGGGCGACGGCGTACTCGCCGCGACCTGGACCGGTAAGGCGGACGCGATCAAGGCAGCGGTCAACTCCCGCTTGTGGGACGCTTCGAAGGGCCTGTACAAGGACAACCCCACCAGCGGTCTGTACCCGCAGGACGGCAACTCGCTGGCGGTCTGGTACGGGTTGACTGATTCCACGACCAAAGCGAAGAGTGTCGTCGCTGGACTTGGGAAGAACTGGGGCGCGTACGGCCCCACCACCCCCGAATGGGGCGGCAACGTCTCGCCCTTCGCGGGCGGCATGGAGCTCAACGCGCGCTTCACCGTGAATGACGACTACACCGCCCTGGACCAGATCCGCCGTACCTGGGGTCACATGCTCGACAGCGACATCGGCACCAGAAGCACCTTCTGGGAGGGCGTCAAAGCGGACGGCGGCCTCGCTTATGGCGGTTCGTTCATGAGCCTGGCCCACGGCTGGTCCTCGGCGCCCACCTCCACGCTCACCTTCGACGTCCTCGGCACCGCACCAGAGTCGGCGGCCGGCCGCTACCGCTTCGTCCCGCACCCCGGCGACCTGACCAGCGCCGAGGGCCGTATCACCCTGCCCCAGGGTGCCGTCGACGCCTCCTGGTCCCGCGCCCCCGCCGCCGGCACCTACTCGGCGCACCTGACCAGTCCGTCCGGCACCAGCGGCCGCATCGGCGTCCCGAAGTTCGGCGGCGGCAACGTCTCGGTCTCCGTGAACGGCACCGTCGTCTGGCGCGACGGAACCTTCACGCCCGTCTCCGGCATCACCGGCGCGAGCCAGGACGACACCTACGTCTACCTCACCGGCGTCGCCCCGGGCAGCTACACCGTGACCGCCACCGGTCTTGGCACCCCAGCCGCACCCGCCGACCTCGCCACCACCGGTGTACTGCGCGCGGGCTACTCCCGGTGCGCGGGCGAGGGCGGTACCTGCTCCTTCAGCGGCACCCGCTCGGTGGCCTACGGCGCCGGGACGTACACCTACAGGACGGTGACCGATGCCGCCGCCTGCACCAGCGGCTCCTTCGGCGGCGACCCGGCGCCGAATCTCGTGAAGTCCTGCTACGTCGCCGACGTAGGCGGTCCGCCGGGCTACACCGTCTGCGCGTCCGAAGGCGGCACCTGCGCCGTGCCCGGATACAACCGTGACGTCGTCTACGGCGCCAACGGCAACTTCGTGCACCAGGTAGCCAACGGCTCCGTCGCCTGTTCCAACGCCCACTTCGGCGATCCCATCGACGGCGTCGCCAAGTCCTGCTACCTGGCCTCGGCCGGGCCACCGGCCGGCGGCTGGACCAAGTGTGCGGACCAGAACGGGACCTGCACGGCTGCCGCCGGACAGCCGGTGACCTACGGCACGTTCGGAGCGTTCACCACGCTGAGGGCCACCGGTGACACCCCGTGCAGCGACGCGACGTTCGGCGACCCGATCCCCGGCGAGTCGAAAGCGTGCTACACCGCCACCGGCGGCCCGGTCGGCTATGCCACGAACTGCGCTGAAGAGACCGGGACCTGCGCCTTCAGCGGGCAGCGGACCGTGGCCTACGGCGCGCGGGGCATCTTCGTCTACAGGACGTTCACCGGCGGCACCAGTTGTACGACGGCGGCGTTCGGCGGCACGGACCCGCTGCCGGGTGTACGGAAGGGCTGCCACCTTACTCCCTGAACACTCCGGCGGTCCGCCTGAGTTCGTTTGGCGGGCCGCCGGATCAATCGGGTTACGCCACCGCCTCCCTCCGGAGTTGCACGGTCGCGAGCGGGCTCAGCTTCGGCTCCGCCTGCCGTAGTGCCTTCTCGCGGCGACGGAGGTGATGTCCTCGGTGAAGCCGGCGGTGGCCAGACGGGAGCGGACCCGGCGGGCGCGGACCCGGCGGGCGCGGAGCCCGCTCTCGGTGGCGGTGGCGGTGGCGGTGGCGGTGGGGCTCGACGAGTGCGGCGGCGCGTTGCAGGCCCGGGCGGTCCTCCGGTGAGGCTTCCGGCAGTGTCTGGCGCAGGGCCGCCGCGATCACGTCCGCGCCCCGGATGGCCGGCACGAAGTGGTTCTTCTTGCTCGGCCCCGTGAAACCTGTCATGAGGATGAGCCCGGCGGTCAGGTTCGCCGCGGACCACGCGACTTGAGGAGCCTCAGAAGTGCCGTCCGGGGCTACAGCTCGCCGGGTCGGCCGCAGCGGTAGAGGAACGGGCTGATCTGGCCGGTCAGGACGCGCTTGAGGCCGCAACTGCTCTCCAGTAGCCGCGCGCTCCCGGATCCAGATCGCCCACACGCAGGGGGTCGTAGCCGGCGCCGCCGATGAGCCGCGGTGACGTTCCTGGCGTCCGGTTCGCCGCGTGGCAGGTTGCACGGCGTGACACACCGCTCACCGATCAAGTCGCAGGCGGATGCGGAGACCGTGTTGAACGCCTTCGCCGTCGGACCGCCGACGACGGACGTGACCTGAGGCGCGCGTGACGGAAACCCCGTGTAGAAGTTGGTCACGTCGATGGTCACCTGGCCGTTCAGCACGGTCACACCGCGCAGCGCCTCACCGATGAAGTGACCGGGGACAGCCACGACGACGACGTGCGCGACCGGAGCGTCGCTTCCGTCCCCCTCGCAGGGCCCTGACCTTGTGGCCGGCCTTCGCCCACAGCCGAGCCGGGCCACCGTCGACCCGCCCTCGTTCGATCACCGTGATGTCCCTGCGGGTCCTCGCTGCCTCTGTCGAACGATGAAAGCGTGGCGGGGGAAGAACAGCCCGGTGCTGTTCTTCCCCCGCCACGCCGGGTGATGTGTCAGACGGCCTGGGCGGTCGGCAGGATGGTGATCTCGGTGAGGTTGACGTGGCGCGGGACGGCGGCCATAAAGGCGACGGTCTCGGCGACGTCGGCGCCCTGCAGGACGTCGATGTCGCGGATGAGGTCGGCCATCAGCTTGGAGGCGTCGGGGTCGGTGACGTGGTCGGGGAGCTCGGTGTCGACCATGCCGGGCTCGATGGTGGCCACGCGGACCATCTTGGGGCCGAGTTCGACGCGCAGCAGCCGGGTGAGGTGGCTGATGTACGCCTTGGTACCGGAGTAGACGGAGAACTTCGTCAGGATGCGGGTGGCCGCGATGGACGAGGTGTTGATCAGGTCGGCGGCCCGGCCCGCGGCGGCGGACTGCGTCAGGTGCGGGACGAAGGCGGCGATCACGTTCATCAGGCCGCCGATGTTGAGGTCGATCTGCCGCTGCCAGTCGTCGACCTTCAGTTCTTCGATGCCGGAGATGAGCTGGACGCCGGCGTTGTTGAACACGAGGTCGGCCGTGCCGAAGCGCTCGGCGACCTGGTCGGCGGCGGCCTGGACGGCAGCTCGGTCGGTCACGTCGACGGCCAGAGCGAGCGCGGTGCCGCCGGCGGTCTCGATGTTCTTGACCACGCCGTCCAGACGCTCCTTGCGCCGGGCCAGGACGACTACGGTCGCGCCGAGTTCGGCTAGGCGCTCGGCGGTCACGGCACCCATGCCGCTGGAGGCGCCGGAGACGACGGCGACGCGGCCGGCGAGGGGGGTACCGGTGAGTAGGGCAGCAGACATTACGAAACCTCAATCTCTTCGATCGCAGGGGGTTGGGAGGGTGCCGGCGCGGGTCCGGCACCCGGCGGAGCGTCAGGCGTCGTCGTGTGCGGTGGCGGCGGACTTTTCGCGCCAGGGGGCGAGGTCGTCCTGGACCTGCTGGTACTTGGCGTCGAGTCGCTCCAGGGTGTCGCGTCCGAGGTAGAGGTGGGTGGGGAGCTTGTCGGTGGAGGCCACTTCGACGATGAGGGCGGCGCCCTTGACGGGGTCGCCGAGCTGGGCGTGGTTGGCCTGGTCGATCCAGTCCAGGGTCACGTGTGCGGGGGTGTCGTCGTAGTCGCTGATGCGGTTGTGGGCGACGGACAGGGAGCTGGCGTCGAGGAAGTCGGTGCGGAAGACACCCGGCTCGACGACCATCGACTGGATCCCGAAGGGTGCCATCTCGGCGGAGAGGGCTTCGCTGATGCCGGCGACGGCGAACTTGGAGGCGGAGTAGAGGCTGACGCCGGGCTCGCCCTCGAAGCCGGAGCGGGATCCGATGTGCACGAGCCGCCCGGCGCCCTGCTTGCGCATCACGGGCAGGACGGCGCGGGTGACGTTGATCAAGCCGAAGACGTTGAGGTCGAACAAGGACCGGGCCTCGGCGTCGGTGATCTCCTCCAATGCGCCGAGCAGGCCTCGGCCGGCGTTGTTCACGAGGACATCGATGCCGCCGAACTTCTCTACGGCGGCGTCGACCGCCTGCGGGATGCTGTCGCTGTCCGTGACGTCCAGAGCGACCGCGAAGACCTTGTCGGAACTCTTCAGATCGTCCGGTACACCCGCCGGGTTCCGTACGCCGACCACGACATTGTTACCGCCTGCCAGAGCGGCACGGGCGATTTCCGCGCCGATTCCACGGGAGGCACCGGTGACAAACCACGTAGCCATGGGAAAAACCTCTTTCGTTGCTTTCCCCTTGTGGGGGGATTTCCTCTTGACGTATTCGAGTGTGCCCCTGGTTCATGCTGCTATGAAGGCTGTGGTTTTCCTGGGAGTCCCACACCCTGGATGAGGGCGGGGCTTGGCGGAGCGAGGCATGTCTGCAGCTTGAGAGGGGGTACCTCTGTTCGAACAGCGATGGCCCGCCCTCGGTCGGTCCGCAGGCCGGACAGAAGGCCGGTGGCGCGTCATGCTCCGTGCGGCGCGGCTAATGGCGCTTGAGCAGATATGGGTGGATCCACATGACGGCTTTTCGACCCGGGAAATCCTCTGCGTCAAATTCAAGGTGCCGTCGAGGATAGCGGCGCAGTATGGATTCCCCTTTTCGTCCCCGCGAGTCCTGCCGGGGCACATGAACCGGCCGGCAGACGGCCCGTGACGGCGGCACGTCCTCAGGTGCCGCGCACGGGGTTCTGCTGGTGCGGCACCGCGGGCGCGCTGACGGAGCCCAGCAGGGTCAGCCCGTCGGCGGAGGGCGAGTCCGGCTCGGCTTGCAGGATGACGAGCTGCTGCCCTGGGGCGCTGCGGATGTTCAGGGCCTCGTGCCGTAGCTCCAGGTCGCCCACGACGGAGTGATGGACCTGCTTGATCTCGTAGGGCGGGACCCGGGTGTACTCGCGCGCCCACTGCGCCCGGAACTCGCCGCTGCGCACCGACAGCTCACCGACCAGCTCGAGGATGCGGGGATCCTCCGGGCTGCTCGCGGCGGTCTGCTGAAGGTCGGCGACCGCCCGGTGCCGGGCCCGTTCGGGGCTGCGGTAGAAGGTCTTCGCGGCGGGGTCCAGGAAGAGCATGCGCAGGACGTTGTCGTGCTGCGCGAAGTCGCGGTACAGGGCGTCGGCGAGTGCGTTGGTGGCCAGCAGGTCTTGGGCGTGACCGATGATGAAGGCCGGCGTTTCGGTCCAGCTCTCGATCAGCTGTCGCAGGTGCGGCCGGACACGCTCGACACGGACAGGCGCCTTCGTACGGCGGGACGCCGGCTGCGCCAGCCGGAACAGCGCCCGCTTGTCCTCGTCGCCGAGCTGCAGCACGCGCGCGATGGCCTCCAGTACCCGGGGCGAGGGGCTGAGCTCACGGCCCTGCTCCAGCCGGCCGTAGTAGCTCAGGCTGATCCCCGCGAGCGTCGCGACCTCGTCGCGCCGCAGCCCGGGCACCCGTCGCCGGCCGGCGACAGGCAGCCCGGCTGCTGCGGGGCTGAGGCGTTCCCGGCCGGCACGGAGGAACTGACCCAGCCCTTCCACCGAGTCAAGGCGCGTTTCGTTGTCCATAGCACCGAGGCTAGGCGGAAAACGCCAGGAAAAGTCCCACCTACGGTGGGTGCATTACACCCAGGATTGCGGGCCCAGGGGATCCCGGGCCTTGGTGAAGAACGGCGCGCCCCGCTGGCTGCCTGCGGTCGCATTCACTCTCTTCCGGACAGCTCCAACTATGCGGCAAGTAACCGGGAATCCGTCCCAAGACATGCGCGGGATTGAAGTCACCCCATGTGACGCGCGTGCTACACGATGTCATAATGTGGGCTTGAGGGCTCCCCGTGGCCCGAAAGCCACCTAGTCTTGCGGCATGAGCAATGGGACGCCTTTGGGTGATTTTCTCCGAGCCCGCAGAGAAGCCCTGAAACCGCACGACGTCGGTCTGCCCGAACACGGGCGGCGCCGGGTGCCGGGACTGCGCAGAGAGGAAGTCGCGCTGCTCGCCGGAGTCAGCTCCGACTACTACATCAGACTGGAACAGGGCCGCGAGAACAGCCCCTCCCCACAGGTCCTCGACGCGGTGGCACAAGCGCTGAAACTCGACGCGGAGTCCACCGACCATCTCAACCGCCTCTGCCTGGCCGCCTCACAGCGCCCTCACGACTGGGGTGAGGCAGATGTCAGTCCGCAGCTTCTCCAGTTGATGGAGGGCTGGGATCACACCCCTGCCTTTGTCGTCGGTCCGGCCCTGGACATCATGGCGGGCAACTCCTTGGCCACGGCCCTGCACAGCGGTTTCGAGGAGTTCGACAACCTCGCCCGGATGGTGTTCGTCGACCCGGCGGGGCGCGACTTCTACCAGGAATGGGAGCGGGCTGCGCACTCCTGCGTCGCCGAGATCAGGGCCGCCTACGGCCATGATCCCGAGTCCGCCCGCATCGCCGAGGTCGTGGCGCAAATGTCCGCCCAGAGTCCGGAGTTCGCCGCGCTCTGGCAACTGCACGATGTCAAGAGCAAGTCCCAGGAGGGCAAGCACCTGAAACACGCTCAGGTCGGTGACCTTCACATCAAGTTCGCGGCCTTCACCGTCAACGGAGCCCCGCACCAGCAACTCGTGGTCTACCAGGCCGAACCCGCCAGTCCCACAGCGGCAGCGTTCGAGACGCTGAGGATCATGGGTACGCAACCGAAGCAGGCCCGGACAGAAGCGATGGACGCGAACATGTGAGTTCCAGTGGAGGCTGGTCCTGCCCCACCCAGGAAGAACACGGCCTTCATGAGGGTGCCCTCGTCTGCCGACACTCGATGCCACAGACCGCACGGCACCGGGAGCAGACATGATCACCGCGAACGATCTTCAGCCGCACCCTCTGGACCAGGTTCACCGCCTCATCGAACCGGGCCCCGTCATCCTGGTCACCACCCGCCACCGCGGCATTCCGAACGTGATGACCAACGGGTTCAACATGATGGTGCGCCACGCGCCGCCGCTGATCGCCTGTGCCATCGGCCCTTGGGACCACAGCTACCAGGCCCTGGTCGAAACCGAGGAGTGCGTCGTCTCGGTGCCCACAGCCGACATGGCCGCCGTCGTCGTCGACATCGGCAACTGTTCGGGCACCGACGTCGACAAGTTCGACGAATTCGACCTGACCGCCGTGACCGGCGAGAAGGTCCAGGCACCGCTGGTCGCCGAATGCTTCGCCAACATCGAGTGCCGGGTCGCCGACAGCTGCCTCGTGGCCGCCTACAACCTCTTCCTGCTGGAGCCCGTCAGGGCCTGGACCGACCCCTCGCAGCCCCAGCCGCAGCTGTTCCACCACCGTGGAGACGGCACCTTCACCCTTGACGGGCCGACCATCGACCTGAAGGACCGCATGACCAAGTGGGAGTACCTCCTGTAGACGGGCCCGGGACCAGGCGACGACCGGCGGGCCGCAGTCGCCCCACAAAGCCGCGAAGCGCCCATGCCGGGACTCCGGGTCATCAGTCCGTGCACGTCAACGGACGCGCGCCGTGGCGGGGCCTGTGCCACGGAAGCGATTGACGGCCTCAGGCAGCCCAGCACACGCCCGACTCCTCCTGTGGCGCCGGCGCATCCGAACTTGCTGGGCGCCGTCCTCTGCGCCGCCTCAGCAGGACACGGCCGGAGACGGTCCGGGCCTGTTCCCGGGACCGGAGAGCGACAGATCGGCGGTTGCCGGGGCTCCGCGGCGCCTCGTTGTACGGCGTGAAGGGAGATGCCCCGCAGTCAGGATTTGCCGGTGGCCGGGTGGTCGGAATCGATCTTGGTGAGCAAGCGGTCGTAGATGGCCCCAAGAGCCGCCATCTCCTCTTGGGTGAGGGAGTCGAGGAAATACCGGCGGACGACCTCGACGTGTTTTGGGGCGGCGGCAGAGATGGCGGCACGGCCTTCCGGCGTGAGGCGGATCATCGAACCGCGCGCATCGGTGGCGCAGTCCTCGCGGGCGACGAGCCCTCGTTGTTCCATGCGGCGCACCTGGTGGGACAGACGGCTGCGTTCCCAGCCCACCATCCGCCCCAGGTCGCGAGCCCTGAGTATCCCGTCAGGTGATTCGGACAAGGGGACGAGGAGTTCATAGTCCACCGAGGACAGGCCGGCATCGTCGCTGAGCTGCTGGTTGATGACGGATTCGATGCGTCGGCGTAGGTCCAGGAAGGAGCGCCAGACGTGAGCCTCCTGCTCATTGAGCCAGTGTTGACGTCGCATGGTGTAAACGGTAGCAAGTTAGTGACACGACAACAAAAACGGGAATACTGAACCCTTCCAGCTCGGAACGTTCGGCTGTCGATCGTTCACTCTCTGTGACGCAGGGCTGGACTTTGGAGGGTTCCGGACCCGGGCGGGGAGCACCGCGGACTTCTGCACTCCGAGGTGCGGTCGGGCATGCCCGCGTCAACAGCAGCGGCTGTGCCGGGTGTGGCCGCATGCTCTTGGTGCTGCGAGGGGGCATGAGCGGGTGGCCACGCGGACTGGACTCCTCGGTCTAGGGCGACGTGGCCAAGGAGGGAGCGGGCCTGCTCGGGGGTGACCGCGTTGGCGATCGGCGTCCATGGCGTGGTCGTGGAGGCGGGTGCCGGGTACGACATGGGCCCAGTAGGCCTCGGTGGTGCCACGGCCGCCGACCCGGTACCTGGTTTCGTCGAGCGTGAGTTCTGGGACGAGATCTGTTCCCAGGAGCCGGATACCTCCAGCAGGAGGTGACGCAGGTAGTTCTTGAGAATGGCGCGGTCAACGGCTTTTCGGTCTTCTCGAGGAACTCCTCTACACGCAGCGGCCAGTGCGTGACGTCGTACCTGGGCGGGATGTCCACGAAAGGACCCCGACTTCTTGGCCAGCGGGTGCAGCTCGTCCCAGTGCCAGAGGTGCGGCACCGCGCGGGGCACCGGCTGATGTGGCATCAGGTCGTCGATCCGCGTCCACAGGGGAATCATGCGGG
Source organism: Streptomyces sp. NPDC002306 (assembly GCF_053593435.1). Taxonomy (NCBI): domain Bacteria; kingdom Bacillati; phylum Actinomycetota; class Actinomycetes; order Kitasatosporales; family Streptomycetaceae; genus Streptomyces; species Streptomyces sp. NPDC002306. Next base: position 10,858 of record NZ_JBSFCK010000027.1, on the reverse strand, counting down.
CGGCATCGAACTGCTGATACTGGGCCTTGGGTTCGTGCTCGTTGACGGGAACGCCGGATTCAGGATCCGGGTGCTATCGGTGCTGTCATGATCTTGATGCTCCGGTTTGTCTAGCGGTGTTCTGGCGGCCGGCGCCATGGAGCAAGCGGCGGCCGGCGCTCTGGGGGAGTGGGCGAGCTGTGCGCCTGTGGCCTGCTGGACGAGGCTCAGTCAGCCGGCGGCCAGGCGCCGATCTGCTCCAGCAGGGAGTACAGGTTCGCGACACCCCAGTGCTCCGTGATCTTGCCGTCGACCACACGCATGGCATCGACGGTCTCGAAGTGGATCTCGCGCCCGGTCCCCGGCACCCCGAAGATGTCGCGCCTGTGGGTCCCGTAGTACGTCTTGTAGGTCGTCACGAGATTTCCGTCGGCGGCCTGCCAGTGGATCACGGCGTGGAAGTCGGGGAAGGCGGTGCGCAAGGCGTGGTAGAGCTCCTTGGCGCCGGCTTTGTCCGGGGTGCGGCCAGGCTGCGGAGTGTGGTCCACGAAGTTGTCGGCAAACAGCTCGTCGAAGAGTTCGAAGTCGCCGCCGCCCTGCACCTCTTCGGTGTTGCGCCGAACGATGGCCTTCGCGGCCTCGCTGCTGCTCACGGGGGAGTCCTTCCGTAAAAGAGGTTGTCGTTGGGCACTCAGATGACCGTAGTGAGGCCACCGTCGACGATGAGGGCGGTGCCGGTGACGTATCTGGACAGGTCCGAACCGAGGTAATACGGGGCCGGACTGGCCGACTGGCCGACGCAGAGGCGTCGGCGAGGGCCTTGGCCATCAGCAGGACGCCGCCCTTGCTGGTGGAGTGGGCGACTGTGAATCCGGCACCGACGATGCCTGCCATGCTGCCCATCAGCGCGATGCTTCCAGCCTTGCCGCGGTCCTTCATCTGGCGTGCCGCCGCCTGTGCTCCGAAGAGCACGACGTCGAGATTGACGGCCATCAGCGGGTCGAAGCTCCTTTCGGAGACCTCCGCACGGTCTGAGTGACGTGTGATGCCAGGCCAGCGTTGCACACCATCCCATCGACTCAGGCGAACTCGCCCGCAGCCGCGACCAGGTCGTCGACCCGGAGTCGCTCGGTGACATCCGCGCGGACGAAGCGTGCAGGAACGCTGAGGCCCTCGATTTCCTGCATGGCCAGTGCGCCCCCTCCAAGGGGTGCGGTGAGATCGGCGATGACGACGGCCTTCGCTCCATGCTGTGCGGCCCATACCGCGACCGCCCGGCCGATGCCGCTGGCCGCGCCGGTGACGACGGCATTGCCGGTGAGAATGTCTCTCATTGCTGTATGTCCGATAAGACTTGGCTGGGCTGGCACGAACTGCACAGGTGCCGCGTCAGCCGGAATCAGCAGCGGTTCTCAGGTGCTGGCTGCACGGTCCGGACTGCCGGGGGATACGTCAGAAGGTGATGACGACCTTGCCCGGCAGATGCTTGTGGGCGTAATCAGCCAGCGCCCGCGGGGCGTCGGAGAAGGAGTAGCGCCCACTGATCTCGACGCGGAGGCGGCCTTCGGCCACCTGGCCGGCAAGGCTTTCGAGCCGGCCCGCAGGGGTCCGGGTACCGGTATAGACGGCGGTGACACCGCGATCGAAGGCGGATGGGCCTCCTAGGGGGGAAATCAAGCGGCCACCAGCGCGGACGGCGGCCGCAGAGCCGGCCAGCGCGGGGCCCGCCTGGGCCAGGTCGATCACCACGTCGACGCCGCCGGGCACCCGGCGCAGCGCCTCGGCGGTCACGTCCGAGGTCTTGTAGTCGACGGTGGCATCGGCACCCAGCCGGCGCAGGAGGTCTTCCTCGTCGGCGCGACCGGTGGCCAGAACCTTGGCGCCGGCCTGCTTGGCGAGCTGCACGGTGAAGGAACCCACGCCCCCGGAGGCGCCGATCACCAGTACCTTCTCGCCCGCCTGCAGCTTGGCCTCGTCGATGAGCGCAGCGGCGGTCAGCCCGGCTGTCGGAAGTCCGGCCGACTCGGCCAGGCCCAGTGCGGCCGGGCGGAGAGCGGCGGAAGGAGCGTCCTGGACAAGGACGTACTCGGCGAGGCCCCCGGAGGGAACGCCGTTCCAGGCAAGGACGCCGTCCCCCACGGTGAAGCGGGACACGCCCTCACCGACCGACTCGACGACACCGGTGACATCGACGCCCGGGACGAAGGGGTGCTGGATCGGCAGATGGTCCTTGACGCCACCGGTGACGAGAGCGAGATCAATGGCGTTGAGTGCCGAAGCCTCGACGCGGACCAAGAGCTGGCTCGGTCCAGGAACGGGCTTGGGGATATCGGTGATGGCCAGATCTTCCACGGGCCCGTAGGAACGGGCGACGAGCGCCTTCATGGGGTCCTCCTCGGCGGCATCGGACGGTGAGGGCAGGACGGTGAGTTGTCCCAGCCCACGGCCCTATCTAGAATTTGTTGATGAGTCCACAATACGCGGCGTTGTTGACGTGTCAACCAGCTTGGTGGGGTTCCGGACATGCTTCAGCCGCAGCGGCTCAAGAGGGCCGGTCCTGGCCCTCCTCGTCGAATCGCCCGATGAGGCACTGCCTGTCGGCGGGCTCGGGTGCGGCGCCCGCATGGCGCAACGTGGCCCTCCTGTTCCAGGAGGGCCCACGCAACGACAACCGTGGTTCGATGATCAGGCCTGCCGGGTGGGCCGTGCCGGGATTGGGGCGGCGGCTCCCTGTCGTGCCGAGATGGTTCGCCGGTCTTCATTGATCTCGTGACCAACAGGGATGTCGAGGTGGCGAGCGCGTCGGGCGGCGAGGCGCTCGGCGGCCCCTCTTGGGGCGTTGCGGCAGACCCGTCGTCCATGTCGGGCGCCTGACGGTGGCGTCCCGTCGCACGCGGCGGTCGGCTCGGGATCGGGCGACGGTGGCGCCCTCGCCGCCCAGCTGAATCGGACGGCAGCGGAAGCCGGAAGGCCTGGAGGATCCACCCTCGATCCACCTTGGTCCAATGTTGATGCATCAACGAAATGCTGTAGTGTGGCTGTATCGCCCGTGAGCCGTAGATCCGAAATTCCGGGCGTGGCGGCACGGTCGCCTACATGGGCCGACATGCGGCCCTGGCAAGGCGCATCGGGAAAACGGAGTTGCCGCGCGGCAGCCAACACCGGCCGGGCGCGGCGCAGGTTTGTCGAACCCGGAACGCTCCACGTCCGCCCGCCGGTTCCCCTGGCGTCAGCGAGAGGCGAATCGCACCGCGAGCATCTTCGGTCGCAACAAGATCACCAATGAACGGAGAATTCCGTCATGAACACGCATGTGAAGTCTGCCGTCACCTACTCCTCCTCCACTGAATTCAGCGGAGAAATCGCCAAGGAGATCGCCGAAGTCGCAGCGAAGGCCGGTGTCGAAGATCGGCTGAAAGCCACCGAACTCGCTCCGGAAGCGGCCATTGCCTCCAATGAAGCCTGGGCTGCCCATGCAGTCGCCGGCGCCGGCATCCCGGCGGCGACCCCGACGACGTCGAGTGGGCGGACGCCGTCATCTTCGGCACCCCGACCCGCTTCGGCAGCGTGTCCTCGCAGCTCAAGCAGTTCATCGACTGGCTCGGAGGCCTGTGGGCCCAGGGCAAGCTGGCCACCAAGGCTTACAGCGGGTTTGTCACCAGCACCAGCCAGCACGGCGGCCAGGAATCCACCCTGCTTGCTCGGTACAACTTCATCCATCACTTCGGTGGCGTGATCGCTTCTTCCGGCTGCACCGACCCGGTGAAATGCGCTGACGGCAACCCCTACGGCCCCTGCCACGTGGACGTCCAGCGCAGCAACGCCATCGGTGACCAGACCCGTAACGCCGCCCACCACCAGACAGCGCGCGTCGTCCAGATCGCGGGCGCTCTCAAGAGGGGGCTCGCCGCCTGATCACTGTGCCGGACGGCGGCGCGTCCCCAAAACGGTTTCTGCAGGTGTGCCGCCGCCGGACCCTACATACGGCCCGCCACCTTGCTTCGGAGAACGTCCGGTCTCCGGTGCCCTCACCTTTCACCGTCCTCAGACGTCGTCCACGGGGTCTCGGGCCGCCAGGTGCCCCAACCGACTCGGGGAGCGAGGGCCGTTCGTCTACCGCTATACGAGCCCAGAAGGGCTGTAATCATGAACAGTTCGGAACCTGCCGCCACCTGTCCTGCCCGGTCCATCTCCTCGGATAGGGAGTCCCGGCCAGGCAGCAGACCCCCGAGCAGCACTGCGGCCAGTGACGGTCCCCCCTCCGACGGCGGCAGGGGATCGGCGTTGGACACCGATTCCCTGTGGATAGTGGGATTTCGCTTCAACGTTGCCGACAGTCACTCGGTCCGGCACTTCTACCTTGTCCGACAAGCATCAGGGCCAGCGCAGGCCAGGGAGATCGCCCTTCGGCTGGCCTGCTCCGCCGGCGAGCGAGGAGCACGCGGTGACGCCGCCCTCGACGAGAGCTGGACCGAGCTTCGACGTATTGGCCGCGACGAAATGGGCAAATGGGAGTTGAGCCCCCGCGGATGAAGGCAGCGAATCAGACAAGTGCCGCCGTCCGCTGTGGAGATGCGGGATCAAGCCGATGATTGCCTGACGCGTGTCGCCCGTGGCTCCGGGTTGGACAAGAGGCGGTATGTGGTCGGACCTGCCCTCGCCCGGCTGCACCAGCCCAAGCGACTCCACACCCACTACGAGCGACGCGCCGACTGCGGGGTCGGTAGCGGAGGCGCGCCTCAGGCACGTTCATTCGCGGATGCAGCTCCGGAATACCCGCAGTGAGGGCTGCCGGCCGTCAACCGGAGTCAGTACCGGCTGGAGCCCTGCAACGGCTTGAGCACAGCGACAGTTCGAGATCTTAGCGGGGCCGGGCCTCCGGGGCCCGGCAATGCCTCGAACGATGACCCATGATCTCCGCTGGGCACTCCTGGCTCTGAGGGTTGCCGAGGTGCTTGAGCCGGCGCCGTTGTGCGCGGCCCCCCACACAGCATCATGGAGGTCAAGTGCTGCTCGGGAGCTGCGTTGATCAGATCGTGCCAGTCACGGGAAATCGGGAGATCACCAGCCCCGGATGCGTCCTGCCAGCTACAAACGGATCTTCGGGTGATCTGCTCGCGCTTGCAGGGTCTTTATCGCGGTCGCCCTGGAGGGCACGGACAACGACAACATCTCGCCAGTGGTTGACCGCCGTGGAGCGGTCCGGCGGCATCAACGTTTTGCTGAACAATGCTGGCCGCGGACTACTCGGGGCGCTGGAGGAGAGCACCGACGCGGAGACCCGGTCACGGTTCGACCTCGACATCGGCGGCCTGATGAACGTGATCGCCGCGATCTCCCTGCACCTGACCCCATCCGCCGCCGCGGGCGGCCCGCTGACCTGATGAGCACCTCGTCCATCGCGGCCCCCGCATCCTGACGAGATTCTCCGTCCACTCCGGCACCAAGGCCTACAACGGTCACCTCACCTGGACGCTGCGCGTCGAACTCGGCCCCAGCACGGGCCGTCGCCTTCATGGCAGCCGTCCCGCGTCATGTCAACCTCACCAAGAACGCTATCTTGCCCACCGCCCAGGCCGTCCGACACACCACCCGACGTGGCGGACGAGAACAGACCAGCGTCGTCCCCCCGCCACGCCCCCATCGTTCGACAGAGGTCGAGAGGACCCGGCATGAACTCAGCGCTGGCTGCCAGGCTTCCTGCAGTCCGGGTAGAACGCCTTCAGGCCCGAGCGGGGCAGTTTGACAGGGTTTCGCTGGTACGCAGTGACGGTGTACTTCGTGTCCGCGGTGGCGTCGGCGAGTCCCGTGGTCGCGCTGCCGAGGCGCGCCTCCGTCTGGTAGACGCCGTCGCCGGAGTAGGAGAACACGGCGAGGTCGGGACGGGAGTTGTGGTCGTAGTCGGCCACGGCGACGCCGCGTGTCTCAACGAGGTCGAGATGCCGGGTGTGCTGCCCCCGGCCGGAGGCCGAGAAGGGCCCTGATACCAGCTGGGCCACAGCCGGTTCGATTGCGTCGTCCCCCTGATTCTGACCGCTGGCCACCACCACCAGGTCGCTCCATCCGTCGCCGTCGAAGTCCGCCACCGCTCCGACTACGTCTTCCTCGCCCGAGCCGGAACCGCCGACCAGTTTTCGCACGCCGACCGGGGTGCCGTAGCTCGCCGTACTGCCGAAGGCGATGCTCAGTCGAGCACCAGTGTGGGAGGGATCGGAGACGCGGTCGGTACGGCCGTCGCCGTCTACGTCAGTCATGAGATCCCCTGACGGTGTCAGGCACGCTACGACCGCGGGCTTGCCCGTGGGATGCGGCGGACCTTCTACGGCCGACTCACCGCAGGCGGCGAGCAGGGTTGCGACGATCGCCCAGACCATCGCCTGACCGAACAGCCGTTGGTGTCGCTTCGACCGGGTCGTTGTTCGCATGACGGCGGCAAGGGCCTTTCTCGCAGCGGGACGTGGACGGGTATGGAGGACCGGTGGGTTGAGCCCTTGAGTCGGCGGGGCCATCTGATGAAGGTGGTGCCGCTGGGCGAAGCACCTTACCCCTCAGCCGGACCTCCTCCACGTCGAGCATGCGCTGCACGGTCCGCAAGACGATGTCGTCGATACCGCCGGCGTCTCGCAGGTCCGCGAGTGTAGAAACTTTGGGCTGTCGGACCTGCCGCAGCGGGGCCTCACCCCGAGGAAGGCCCCCTGACGGTGCTGTTCCTCGACAACGAGGCTGAGCTGTCCATCTGGGAACAGGGGCGGGCGGCGTGGTCCGAGGAGAAGCTCCCCGGTGCCCAGCTGGCCTACCACTTGGCGCTCTGGCTCTGGGGTCCGGATGCCGGCGATGTGGACTTGGAGTTCGACTCGATGCAGGCGGAGGAGGGGTGATCCGCATGGTGCACTCCAGGCAGGGCTGGCAGATCGGCTCCACCCTCGCGCCGGCCTTCTGGACCACACCCGTCAACTGGGATGTCCTCGTGTCAGAGACCAAGCACTTCGACCGCTTCGTGCGCCAGGGCGTGTCCCCGATGGGCATCGCCCCGCCTTCATCCCGGAGCCTTGACAGGAGATGCGGTCCAGCCGGCCCCGAGCACGGTGATCACAGTGCGGCTGATGTGATCACGGCGACGTGGCCGTCTTGGACAGGCCCGTTCACCCGGCTGAGCCCGCGCTGCCTTGCGCGCACTCGTGACCGCTCTGCGCCGTGAGGGAGCGGACGTCGTCCGACCAGACCGATCCTGGATCCTTCGACTGGAAGGACCGTGCCCTGCTCATCGCGGCGTATGGGCATATAAACGTGACGAAGGCGCGAGTGTTCAGGCCGCGTTCTCCATCTGTGCCACTGTCTATCCCAGTTCCCATATTCCCAGGGTGCTGCGACGCAGTAGGCAGACCTCACTGCGTGTTCCGTCCGCGGGCGTCCACGCATGCTGCAGCTGTTGACTGGCGCAACGAGCACGCTCCGCCGCCAACTTCTCGGCGTGATCGTGCCCCGAAGCCTCGCGGACTCGGTAGTAGTGGCGTACCAGGCGGCCATCCGCCACCCAGAAGTGGAAACCCACCAAATACTGCACATCGGGGTCCGCGGTATCCGGGTCCCCTCTGCTCAGTTCCATTGCGCCCGACATTACGGGCTGTGTCTGCCCGGTCGTTGTGTACTTGGCGGTGCACGGCGGTGCCTCCTGTTCCTCAATACTCCTTGTCGCGATTCGTGTGTCCGGGCTGGTCATGTCAAAGCCTTTCCAGTCGTAGCGGGCAAACAGTGTGGTGCCTCACATCTACCGAACCACCGTGGAGCGGAGTTTGGGACGCTCAGCCGTGCCCGACTCATCCTGGGTGCCGCATACCTACCCTCACCGGCACCGACGGCAAGGGAACCGCGGGAAGGCCGTACGTTGCCTCCACCGACGTGAGGTTGGTGCGCGGACCTTCCGTTGTGCTGGGGCCAGCCACCGGCGTGGTGGCTGGCCCCAGCACCTCCTCCAAGGCCTGACGCCAAGCATCTGGCTGGGCGCAGGCCGCACGTCGGCTGACGACTGGAGTCAGCGGCCCGTCGGCCGATGCCTTTCGCCTTGCCCGGGGCTCGCCGGCGCTTTCCGGCGGCTGAGCGTCGGCGAGCCGGCCGCGCTGGACCTGATCCCGCCGGTGCTGCTCATCGGCTTCACGATGATCGGAATCACCCAACTCATCCGAAGCGATGGGCAGGCACCAGCCCGAACCGGACCGGCTGGCGGACCCAGGCCAGTGCCTTCTCAGCGCTCACCGCCGCAACGGGGTGCCGCCGCAACGGCGGCGCGTGGGCGACGAGGTACGGCTGGGAGACCACGGGACGAGGGCGGGGACTCTCAGGCGGCCGGGGTGTTCAGCACGTACTCACGCGAGGCGTGCACCTCTGCGCGCAAGGCGGCCAGGTCGACGTCGAGGACGTGTCCGTCCCACTTGCGGGGCTCGCCGTTGACGAGGACCGCGCTGATGTTGCGGGCGTCGGAGCCCAGCACGATCGTGCCGGTCGGATCGTTGAGGGGCATATTGTTGAGTTCCTCGGCCCGGATGACCAGCAGGTCGGCCTTCTTGCCCGGGGTGAGCGAACCGGTCACGCCGGCCAGGCCGTTGGTGCGGGCGCCCTGGAGGGTGGCGAAGTCGAGGACGTCGTGGGTGGTGATGCGGGCGGGCTGCCGACCGGTGCCGTGGGCGGCGTTGACCGCGCGCATCCGCTGGATGGCGTGCAGGGCCCGCATCTGCGTGAACATGTCGCTGGCCAGGGCGACTTCGACGTCGATGCTCAGTCCCGGGCGGATACCGGCGGACAGCGCCTCGTCGACGGCGGGGATCGCGGTCTCCAGGCCGATCTGGGCGTCGGAGGTCGGCGCGAGAGCCACGGTGGTGCCGGACTCGCCCATCGCCTGCCATGCCTCGGGGGTCAGCCCGGTGGAGTGGATGAGGGTGACGTCGGGGCCGAGGATGCCGTCCTTGGCCCAGCGCAGCACTGCGTCGGAAGAGGCGGTGCCGAAGACGGCGTCCACGCTCACCCCGATGCCCAGCTCCTCGGCGACGCGCGCGAGTTCGGGCCCGTAGGCGAGCGCGGGTCCGGCGATCTCGTCGGTGGCCAGGGTCGCAAGGCGCAGTGTGAGCAGCTGGTCGGCGCTGCTGAAGTACCGCTCCTTGAGGCGGGTCAAGTCGCCCGGCCACTGCCGGTCCCAGTCACCGAAGTGAGGGCCCATAGAGGCGTGCACGCCACGGATGCCGGTGTCGCGAAGGGCCTGGACTGCGGCGTCGGAGTGCTCTGCGGTGCGGGAATTGTGGGAGAAGTCGAGCATGGTCGTGATGCCGCTGTCGAGCGCGGTCAGGGCGGCCAGTCTGGTGCCGATGTACATGTCCTGGGGCCGGTAGACCGTGGCGTAGCCGGCGAGGGTGGCCATCACGTAGGCGCCGAGGTCGTCGACGTCTGGCATGATCCGGCGCAGCTGGGCCTCCCAGGCGTGCCGGTGGGTGTCGACGAAGCCGGGGGCGAGGATGGTGCCGGTGGCGTCGACGACCACGGCGTCCGCCGCGTCGAGGTGGGGGCCGACGGCGGTGATCGTGTCGCCCTCGACGAGGAGGTCGGCGCCGTCGATGACACCGAGGCCGGGGTCCATGGTGACGACGCTTGCGCCGGTGAACATGATGCGCCGCCGGTCGGCGGGCCGCCGCTGGATCTCGTCGAGAACGGCGGCGCTGGTGGTGTCGTTGACGTGCATGAGGCTCTTCTTTCAGTACGGCGGGGGAAAGGGGACGAGGTGACGGGGGCGTCAGCCGAGCTTCATGACGTAGCCCGCGTGGTGGAGTTCGTCGTCTCGGAACTCGCCGTAGGCCGAGAAGCCGAGGTCGTCCAGATAGTCGATGCGGTCACCGTCGATCCAGTACCGGCCCTGGTAGGCGTGCGGGCGGCCGCCCCGGGTCTCGTCGTAGCGGCCGTCGGCGGTCAGTTCCTGGTGCAGGAAGTCGTTCCGGTCGAGCCAGACACCGACCCGCGGGCTGCCTGTCAGGTCCTCCCCGTCCGGAATGCCCGTCTCGGGTTCGGCGGCCCGGCCGGGGACGTCGGCGCCTGCCCACAGCACCGCTCGGCCTGCCGAGACGAGCGCGCGGACCTGCTCCGGGTGGGTCAGGAGGGTGGCCACCGCGCATGGCACGTCGTCGGCGAGTTCGTCGGGCACCACCAGGAAGTCGGAGGCGTTGCCCGGTGCCAGTGTCGCCACGTACTCCGAGCGGTGGCCGCGGCCGCCGGCCAGCGCGATGGCGTCCATGACGGCAGGGGCAACGGTGGTGCCGGTGGCGTCGACGACGATGGCGTTGTCGTCCCCGGCCGCGGTCACGATGCCGGGACCGACCCCCACGATCAGCGGGCCGACGCACAGGATGTCCGCGCCGACCATGGCCCCGATCAATGGGTCCATGGTCAGGATCCGGGCGTTCGTGAACAGGACAGGATCTCGTCCAGGGCCTCGGGGTTCCAGCTCACGGTGGCGGTGATCGTCATTGAGTGCTCCTCGGTGGGGTCGCCTCGTCGGTGTGTCCGCTGCGGGAGTAAGCGTCGTCGCGTCAGGCGGCTACGGCAGCCGCCTGACCATCAGGTTCGTCGCGCGGTGGGACCGGAACCAGGCCGCCTTGGCCCTAGTAGGGCTTGGTCAGGTCGGTTGTGGTGGTGCGTGTCCTGTGGGCAGGGTGTGGCGTTGAGAGTGTGTGACTCCTGACGAAATTGCTGTGGTGCGTGGCGAGTTGGAGGCGTTCGCGGCGGAGGTGTTCGAGCCGTTTGCGCGCAAGGATCAGCGCCGGTGGGGGCAGGTCTATCTGCGGGGACTGCTGACCGACGGGCAGCGTAAGTCGGTCGAGCCGATGGCCGCCCGGCTCGG
>NZ_JBSFCK010000026.1:0-82710 GCF_053593435.1 Streptomyces sp. NPDC002306 | reverse complement strand
GAAGACGAACACCTTCAGCACGCACAGCAGGAGCGGCAGCCTGGTCGCCGCCCACGTGCCGAACAGCACCCACTCACTACGGGCCCGTGCCGTACGGTCCGCGGTGCGCGCCGTACGAGACGGCACGGTCAGCGGAAGGCGGATGCCACGAGATCCCGCTGCTCGCCCGCGTGACGCCGGGCGGAGCCGACGGCGGGGGCCGAGGACCGCGCACGGCTGACGCGTGTGAGGGGCCGGCCCGTCAGCCGGTGCAGATGTGGCCCGACGTAGGACCACGCCCCCTGGTTCTCCGGCTCCTCCTGCACCCAGCGCACCTCGGCGTCGGCGGGGAAGCGGCCGAGTTCCTCGCGGAGCTCTTCCTCCGGGAATGGGTGGAGACGCTCCAGACGGACGATCGCGGTGTCCGACAGGCCTGCGTCGTGCCGGTGGGCGTCGAGGTCGTAGAAGACCTTGCCCGAGCACAGCAACACCCGCTTGATCCGCGCCGCTTCGGCCGTCTCGTCCGCGACGACCGGACGGAACCCACCCGTGGTGAGCTCGGTCAGCGAGGAGGTCGCCGCCTTCGACCGCAGCATCGACTTCGGGGTGAAGACCACCAGGGGCCTTCTGTGGCCGCCGAGCGCTTGCCGCCTGAGCAGATGGAAGTAGTTGCCCGGCAGGGAGGGCATGGCGACGGTCATGTTCCCCTGCGCGCACAGCTGGAGGAACCGCTCGATCCGGCCCGAGGAGTGGTCGGGTCCCTGGCCCTCCAGACCGTGCGGCAGCAGCAGCGTCACCCCGGAGCGCTGCCCCCATTTCTGTTCGGACGAGGAGATGTACTCGTCGATGACCGTCTGGGCGCCGTTGGCGAAGTCGCCGAACTGGGCCTCCCACAGCACCAGAGCGTCCGGACGTGCCAGTGAGTAGCCGTACTCGAAGGCCAGCGCCGCCATTTCGGACAGCATCGAGTCGTACGGTGCGAAGCGGGCTGCCGGTGAGCCGAGGGCGCCCAGTGGCGTGTGCTCCACGCCGGTGTGCCGGTCGGTGAGGACGGCGTGCCGTTGTCCGAACGTGCCGCGCCGGGAGTCCTGTCCGGCCAGGCGCACCGCGACGCCGTCCAGCAATAGGGAGCCGAGGGCCAGCGTCTCCGCGGTGGCCCAGTCGACCGTTCCCGCGTCCAGCATCGCGCTACGCCTCCGGAGCTGCGGCAGGACGCGTGCGTGCACGGCGAAGTCCCGTGGCAGAGCCGTCTGGTGAGCGATGATGTGCCGGGCGGTCGCCTCCGTGATCGCGGTCGCCGCCGTACGGCCGTCGCCGACCTCGGCGCCCAGGGAACCGACAGGCTCCGGCGATTCGGGCACCGGCAACGCCCGGGTCTCGGCGAAAGCCCGCTCGAGGTGCCCCCGGTAGTCCCGCAGGGCGCCCTCCACCTGTCGCTCGTCGAGGTCGCCCCGGCGGACCAGCGCGTCGGCGTACAGCTCGCGCACCGAAGCGCGGGCGTCGATACGGTCGTACATCGCCGGCTGCGTGATGGACGGATCGTCGACCTCGCTGTGCCCGTGGCGCCGGTAACAGACCAGATCGACGACGACGTCCTTGTGGAACGTCTGCCGGTAGTCGAAGGCCAGCCGCGCGATCCGCGCGACGGCTTCGGGATCGTCGGCGTTGACGTGGAAGACCGGGGCCTCGATCGTCTTGGCCACATCGGTGGCGTACGTGCTCGAACGGGCGCCGGCGGGCGAGGTCGTGAAGCCGAGCTGGTTGTTGATGACGACGTGCACCGTCCCGCCGGTGCGGTAGCCGGGCAGCTGCGACATGTTCAGTGTCTCGCCGACCACACCCTGACCCGCGAACGCGGCATCGCCGTGGACGACGACCGCCAGGACGGGGTAGGTCTCGTCGGCGTCCGCGGCCGCGTCCTGCCTGGCGCGCACGACGCCCTGGGTCACCGGCCCCACGATCTCCAGATGCGAGGGGTTCGCGACGACGGACACGGCGATCGAGCCACCGTCCAGGGCGCGGTACGTCCCCTCCGCGCCCAGGTGGTACTTCACATCTCCGGTTCCTTGGGCCGACCGGGTGTCCGCCGCGTCCTCGAACTCGTCGAAGATCTCCGCGTAGGACTTGCCGACGATGTTGGCCAGGACGTTGAGGCGGCCCCGGTGGGCCATGCCGATGACGGCTTCCCTCACTCCGCTCCTGAGGGAGCGGATCAGCAGCGCGTCGAGCAGGACGATCGCCGACTCGCCGCCTTCGAGCGAGTACCGCTTGTGGCCGACGTACTTCGTCTGCAAGAACGTCTCGAAGGACTCCGCCGCGCCCAGCCGGTAGAGGATCTGCAGTTGTTCACCACAGTCCGGCCGGGGCCGAGGCGATTCGATCCGCCGCTGGATCCAGCGGCGCTCCTGCGACGCCTGGATATGCATGTACTCGGTGCCGATGGTGCGGCAATAGGCATCCTGGAGGAGATCCAGCACGGTCCGCAGCGTCATGGTGTTCCGCCCGGCGAACCCGTCCACGACGAACTCGGTGTCCAGGTCGTCGTTCCGGAGCCCGAACGCCGTGAGGTCGAGGTCCGGGTGTGGGGCCGCCGGCTTCATCCTGAGCGGATCCATGTCGGACATCAGGTGTCCGCGCGTGCGATACGCCTGGATGAGCGCCGCGACGCGCACCGCCTTGACCGCAGACTCGTCCGCGCCGTCACGTGCTGTCGCCGTGCCGTTGCGCGGCAGCTGAGCGGGCACGGGTACCGGAGTGGCGAAGAAGTCTCTCCATGTCTCGTCGACCGAGTCGGGGTCGTGCAGGTAGCGCTCGTACTGTTCGTCGACGAGCCATTCGTTGAGGCCGAACTCCAGCCCACGCGCTGTCGGATCGCCGGCATGTGATTGCGACGCCACTGTGTGGATCGCCTTCTTTCCTCATCGAGGTCGAACGGTGCCGGACCCAGCCGGACCGCCTGGTCATCCCCCCGCGGTGCCCAGACGCTTCGCTTCCCCTTCGTGCCCGTAGGGGCTCGTGTCCTTTGAGGGCGATATGCCCGGCTGTGTCACATCCTCGACGGTAGGGCAGCGAAGGGGCCGAGAGGGACCCACGAAAATGCCATGGCACCGTCACATCGGGACATACCGCCGCGGGGGCCGCCTCCCCGTGGAACGCTGCGACCACACGGTTGTAGATCCAGAGCCTGGTCATGGGGGTCAGGCAGGACCACGGACGGGACGACGGACATGACGAGAGACGTGACGACAGGCGTGACGAGAGACGTGGCGGCGGACACGACCCCGCATGATCAACTCGACTGCTACAGAGCCGAACTCGTCGTCATCCCCTGCGGCAGCCGCAAACTGGATCGGCCGGCGCGGGCGGCTGACCTCTACGTCGGCTCCTACCACCGCGCGTGCCGCAAGGCGGCCGACGCACTGCGGCCCGACCGGCTGCTCATCCTCTCCGCGCGCCACGGCCTGCTCGACCTCGACGACGTGATCGAGCCCTACGACACACCCCATGGTGTGGCCGACGCCATCACGGGCCGGGCTCTGCTGGAGCAGGTGACTCTGCGCGCCATCACGCACCTCGACCCGGTCGTCGCCCTCGGCGGTGCCCGGCACGTGAGCCTCGTCCGGGCCATCTGGCCGCACGCCCGCACGCCGTTGGCCGGAACGCGCGGCATGGGCGAACAAATGGCCCGGCTCGCCGCCCTGCGCAAGGCACTGGAATCCCACCAGCGGTGACGCCCCCTGTGCGGCCTCGGCCGGTCGCCCGCTGCCTACGGCGGGCGACCTGCTGGCGCTCGTCCGATACGACGAACCGCGCACAGCTGAAGCACCTGCCCTGTGCGTCCGGCGGTGACACGGGCGGCCTGGGGGCGCCCGTGGGTGTGGCGGGTGACGGCGCAGTTCCCCGCAACCGGGACACCGGCGGCGGAGCTCTTCACCGCATGGCTCGCCGACCTTGACCCGGACCTGCAACCGTCCCATACGGTATGGGAGTTCACCACGGTGCGGCTGCACAGGTAGCCGTCAGGTCGTTGCACGTGTAACGCTTGATATCGACAGGTTCATTACGCCGGATCCGACCGTCTGACAGACGCGGAAGATTCATGGCTGAACTCACGGTGATCCGCACCGACCGCGGGACCGAACCCTTGCTGGTCATGGCCTTGGTCGGCTCGGTTTCGACACGGCACCAGGGTTACGCGCCCAGTTCAACGACGTGATCGATGCCGACCTTCACCACCTGGTCTTGGACATGACCGGGGTGACTTCCGCGATTCAGTGGGCATCGCGGCGTTGGTGCGTGTCTGGAAGCAGTTCCGCGAGCGCACCGGCAGGCTGATCGCGGTTGCCGGGCGAGGCGCGGCCAGGATGTGGCACAGCAGCCTGGACCGGCTGATCGTGGCGTGGGCAGTCCAGGCGGATTCCGGGCCAGACAGCGCGCTCAAGCCCAAAAGGCCAGGCCGCTCGCGAACCCCAGAGCGGGAAAGGAACACCTCATGACGACCACCTCCGAACGGACCAACAAGCTGGTCGCCTGGGCGGTGAGCGCGCCCGTTGCCGCCACCGTGGCACTGACGATCGTGCTTTCCGGTGCGGGATTGGCCCGGGCCGATGACGGCGGGATGCTCGCCGCAGCCAACGCTGAACGAGCGAAGAACGGGTGCCCAGCCTGGGTGTCGAATGCCGGGCTGCAAGCTGCGGCGCAGTCGCACGCCGACGACATCATGCAAAACGGCACGAAGGACGGGCATACCGGTTCGGACGGCTCCACCCCGAGCAGCCGCGCCGCCGCCAACGGCTGGACCGGCGGCACTGTCGGCGAGATCCAAGCCGGAGGCGTGGGCTCCGCCTCGCCACAGACCGCGATCGACCTCTGGCTGCAAGATGCCCACCGCAATGCCTTCACGGATTGCACGACCACTGACGCCGGTGCCGTCTACACCACCGACGGCACCAAGTGGACGGCTGTCATCACCGCCGGTGCTTCATGACCCGGGACGATGAACCTTGCTGAGGCGTGCGCGTCCCAACCGCCGTCGAAACACGACGGCGGCGGCCTCTGCGTAATGGATTGGTTCTGCGCGGACACCGAGCACGGCGCGCGGTTGGCGCCTGGTGGTCAGCCTCGACATGGCGCCGCGCCGTTCCGCAGGTCCGGCTCGACGGGCCGGCCGCGTGTGTGCCGGGCGGCGTGGCGGCGTGTGTGCCGGGCGGCGTGGCGCAGGGAGTGCGCGGACACCACCACCCAGGCGGCGACGAGCAGCGCGTAGAACGCGACGGCGGTCCAGATGAAGGGCTCCGAGCCGGTGCGCGCCGCGAGGGCGCTGGTGGCCGTGACGCAGGCGCCGACGGGGAAGATGAACGACCACCACGTGGGCGCGAAGGGGAGTCCGGCGCGGATCGTGCGTGCGGTCAACCCGGTCGCGAGCGCCAGCCACAGCATGGCGAAGCCCCACACCACGATGCCTCCCAGCAGGGCGAAGACCGCGCAGCCCCGAGCGTAGGGTGCGGGCAGCGCGCTCGGCGCCACCGTGGCCAGCGCGCCGAGCGCGGTCACCGCCTGGCCCAGCGCTCCCAGGCCGATCCATACCGTGGGTACCACCGGTCCGGTGGGTGCCGCGTGGTGCACCAGGCGGCCGTAGATCATCGCCAGCACCAGCAGTGCCGCCACGAGGCCGAGCCCGAGCATCGCGTAGCAGCCCAGCAGCAGGGCGAGCCGCGCCTGACCGGCCGGTGCGTGCGGGACGAGCAGCGCGCCCGTCGCGGCGGAGACCATCGGCGGCACCACCGGCATCAGCCAGCCGCCGAACGCCGCGTCCGGCTCGAACCGGTGCCGAGTGATCATCAGATAGGGCACCGCGCAGGCGGTGGCGAGGCCGAGCACGGTACCCAGCGACCAGAGCACCCAGTCGACGGTCAGCGCGGCCTCGGCCCCGATCAGGTCCCGGCCGAGCAGCAGCGCCCCGGCACCCACGGTGAGCAGCGCCATCGGCGGCGCGCCGAAGAACTGGACCGTCACCGGATCGGTGGCGTGCGACCGCACGGTCCGCTGCCGCAGGTAACCGACGGCCAGCACGACCAGCAGGAGCGCGGCGCCCACCCAGACCACTGTGGCGGCGGCGCGCAGTCCCGGGAAACTCCGCGGCAGGGTGGCCGCCGCGTCGGCGACGATGCCGGTACCCATCACGGCCGCGAACCAACTGGGGCCGAGCAGTGGTGGCGCCATCCTGCTTTCCACAGGTGGCAGAGGATGGGCGGGCACAGAGGAATTCATGACCTGAACCGTATGGTGGGGTAGCGGCACCATTGTCGATCATGTCCTGATGCAAGGGGCTCATGGCACAGATCGAGGGGCGGTCCCAGTACTTCGCGGATCCGTGCGGTGAGCGGATGACCGCTCCCGGATATCCTGTCTCGTCTTGAACAGGCCAGGGAGGTCCCTCACCATGAGCAGCGCCGCGTTGCCGTTTCCCGATCGGATCGAGCTCACGGGAGCAGGTCTCGTTCTGCGCGACTGGACGGAAGCGGACCTGGTCGCGATGCCGGACCTGTTCGACCACACCGACATCGCCTACTGGACGCCGATCGTCTCGCCCTTCGACGACGCGGCCGCTCGCGCGCGACTGGCCCGGGACCGCCAGCTGCGCGCGGAGGGTACGGCGATCCTGCTGGCCATCACCGTGGACGGCCGTGCGCCGCTCGGTGAGGTGATGCTGCGGCGTTCCCCCGAGGGCACGGAACTCGGCTACGCGGTCGGCCCGGCGCACCGCGGTCAGGGGCTGGCCGCGCGGGCGGTCGAGGTGATGGCCGCGTACGCCTTCGAGCAGCTGGGCGCGGAGCAGGTGATTCTGGAACTGGAGGCCGAGAACGCCGCCAGTGTCGCCGTGGCCACCAGGACCGGCTTCAGCCTGCTCGATGTGCCGCTGATCGAGGGGGAGGAGAAGGGGCGGCCCTTCGCCCTGCAGACGTGGGGCTTGAACCGCCCCTGACTGGCGCGGCGCGACGGCGCCGATCAGTCCCCCGATGTACTAGCGCACTCGACCTGACGCCGCCGACCGGTCCCGCGATTCACCGCACTCGACCTGACGCCGCCGATCGGTTCCCCGATGCACCGCAGCCGATCTGACGCCGTCGGCGCCACGCGTCATGAGGCTCGTTCGCCGGCGAGCCGGGTGGAGCCGGGGGTGGTGTCGGCACGACGGAGGAGACCGGCCACCGACAGCTCGCCGGATCCGAAGAAGACCAGCAGGAGAAAGCCCCAGCAGAACAACACGGGCGACAGGCCGCCGTTCTGGAGCGGGAAGAGACCGTCCGGCTGGTGCTCGGTGAAGTAGGCGAACGCCATGATGCCCGAGCTGAGGAATGCCGCGCTGCGCGTCGCGAGACCGAGGAGGACCAGCGCACCGCAGACCAGCTCGATCACCCCGGCGTACCAGAACGGCCAGTCGCCCACCGGGCTGGCCCGCCTGTCCAGCACCCCGAAGACCGTGGCGGCGCCTTCGCTGGCGAACAACAAGCCCAGGACGATACGGAACAAGCCCAGAACGAGGGGCTGGTGGCTCGACAGACGGTCGCTCAGGCGCTCGGCGCTCATCGGGGCGTACTCCTTGATTCAGCAGCCGTGTCGTCGGGTGACGGTCACGGCAGGGAAGTCCTCTGCTCTTCCAAACGTGTCCGCACAGCCTACGGTTCAACAGAGTTTCCCGACGCGGTAATGAATCGCTAAAAGCGCGTCGAGGGACGGCTGAAGTCGTCGATGTGTCTCGGTTCATGTGCCGGAGCCGCCGTCTCCGTGGAGGCGGCGGCTCCTCAGCTCTGTACGGTCGACCGGTCATTCCGAGGCCGGGGATGTCATCAGCCGGTGTAGGCCTCGAGTTCCGAGAGCTGGCCGGCCGGCCAGCCGGTGTTCCCGGTGATGACGACGCGCAGGTACCGGGTGGAGGTGCCTGGCAGGGTGATGGTGGTGCTGTTGCCGCTCGACGGGTCGAACGTGTAGCCCGCCGACGCCTTGAGGGTGCTGTACGTCCCGTTGTCGGTGCTGCCCTGGATGCTCAGGGTCTGGGTACGGGTGGCCCATGCGGCCGGGGGAGGAAGCTTGAGCACGACACGCTTGACCGCCTTCGCGGCACCGAGGTCGACGGTGACCGACTGGGGGAAGGCGTTGTTCGCGCTCTCCCAGTAGGTGTCGGCGTTGCCGTCCACGGCGTTGGCGACACGGTAGACGTCGGTGTGGCTCGACTCCGTCACCGGCCGGCCCTTGGCGAGATTGAGGGTCGGGGGGTCGGTGGGCGGATCGGTCGGCGGGTCGGTGGGCGGGTCGGTGGGCGGTGGGGTACCGCCGTCGGGTACGCCGTTGTTGGTCCACTTGGGGTCGGGCCAGGTGCCGGTGCAGACCGGCGGGTCGGCGTACCAGCCGCTGTTGCCCGCGCCGCGGGTGATCTGGAAGCCGGAACCGATGCAGTTGTGGATCGGGTTGGACTGGCCGATGTTGGTGGCCGTGACGTTGGTGAACGACGCGGTGCCGGGTGCCTGGATCTGGAGCGCGTAGGTTCCGGCGCCGTCGATCCGTACGTTGTCGAAGTGCAGACCGCGCGTCGCGCCCTCGATGTTCATGATCGCCGCGTAGGAACTGTCGAGAATCTCGCTGTCGGAGATGTTGACGGTGGCGTCCAGCGGCTCGTTGAGACCGCTGAACCAGACCGCGCCGACTCCGAACTGCCAGTTGTAATCGCTGTTCCCTGTCCGGATGAGGGTGTTGCGGCTGGCGGTGGTGGTACCGGAGACGGCCGTGCCCATACCGGAGTTGACGCCGGGATAACGGTTGGCGATGTGCAGACCGCCGCCGTTGCTGATGGTGTCCGCCATGACGTTGTCGGAGAGGGTGATGTCCTTGCCGCCGTACGTCACGATGTTGTTCGCGAGGATCGGAAGGCTCACCGTGTTGAAGGTGAACTTGTTCTTGACGTTCGGGATGTTCTCCGCCCACATCGCCAGACCGTCGTCCCCGGTGTTGCGCACGAAGGTGTTGGTGACGGTGGAGTTGGTGACGCCCATGTGGAAGTTCACGCCGTCGGCGGTCTGATCCAGAATGCGGCTGTTCTTGATGGTGAAGTTGTTCATGGGCCCGTCCATCCAGGCCCCGCACTTGGTGTGCTGCATCCACACGTTGTCGACCGTGGAGTCGGACAACGCGCCGCCGATGGCGTTGACCTGGTCGTTGTCCTCACGTTCGCGGATGTCGCCGATGATGGCGAAGTCCTTGAGGACGACGTTCCTGCTGCCGCCCTGAGCGGCGTACTTCCCGTAGACGCCGACCGCCTTCGTCCGGTTCGACGGGTCACGGCCGGTCAGGACGCTGTACCAGGGGCCCGCTCCCGCCAGTGTGACCTGGTCCACGACGATGTGATCGCGCACATTGAAGGTGCCCTGCGGGATGTACACCACCCTGCCCTGCGCCCTGCCCGCGTCGACCGCGGCCTGGATCCTGGCGGTCGAGTCCGACGCTCCGGTCGGGTCCGCGCCGAAGTCGCCGACGACGTCCAGGGCGCCGGACGGTTTGGCGATCGGCGCGCCCACCTGCTCGAAGTCCGCGAGGTCGATGGTGAACGTCGGTGAGTCACTCGTGGACGACACCTGCAGGCGCACCTTGCTGCCGGCGGGCAGCGTGGAGCCGAACGTGGTGCGGGTCTCGTCGTAGAAGTGGTGCGGGTTGGTGTCCCCGGGGTTGTTGTTGAACGGGTATCCGCCGTAGTACCAGCCGTACTTGGAGGTCACCGGGACACTCTTGAGCTGGTTCCCGTTGACCTTCAGGTCGATGCGGGCGTCGCGGCCGGTGCCGGCGGAGTTGTCCGGCAGCGAATAGCGGAACGACATGGCGTTCGCCGGAGCGGTCAGCGTGAACTCGACGTACTCGCCCGCCGCGTCGAGTGTCACGGCCTGACGGCCGGAGGCCTCTGAGGCGAGATGGCCGTACAGACGGTCCGGCCCGATCAGGGCGCCGTTGGTGGAGGCGTACTCGGCCTCCTGTTCCTTGAACGGGACGGTGGCGCCCCGGCCTGGAATGCCCACGGGGGACGGGGCGGGCACCCCCGCCGCGGCGGCACTGGGAGCGGACAGCGCCACCGCGGCGACCGTGCCCGCGGCGACCATGGTCAGCGACATCGACGCCCATATGCAGCGTCGCAGGGATCTGCGTGGGTGATGGGGGGTCACAGGCACGTCCTTCGAGGCTCATGGGGGAGCGGACGCAAGAAGGCTAGAAGTGGCGGTAAGAGAAGTCCATGAGGGTGCGCAAAACTCTTATAGAAGGCTGCAAAATATCGATGCCACCGATCTTTGCCGGGGCGGGGTGGCCGGGGCGCGGCGGTGGAGGACCCCTCCGGAGCGCGACCCGGCCGGTGTCGACCGTGGCCCGAGTGGCGCGGTCGGTGTCGGCTGCGGCCTGAGCGGCGCGGCCGTTCGTCACCCGCGGCCCTTACGGTGTGCCGTCCTCCACGGCTGCCGGGTTCAGCGACGCCAGCAGTTTGAGCAGCAGTGTGTGCGCCTGCTCCTGCTCCCGGGGTGTCAGCGACTGAAGGGCTTCGGCATGGGTGACGGCCACGGCTTTCCCGGCCTCGTCCGCGAGGCGCCGGCCGGCCGCCGTGGCGTGCAGTCGATGCGTGCGTCGGTCGCTCGGGGTGGTCCGGCGCTCGAGCAGCCCTCGCTCGACCAGCCCGGTGACCGCGGTTCCCATGGACTGTGGAGTGATCGCGGCCCTGCGCGCGGCGGTCGCGCTGGAGACGCCCGGATCGAGGACGGCCTGGGTCAGGGCGCTGTTCTGGGCGAGGGTCAGCTGGAAGGGGCGCAGTGCGCGCTCGATCCGGGAGGCCATGATCTGGCCGATCTGCCAGGCGACATAGCCGGTGTGCCGGTCGGGATGGTTCACGTGGCGGACCTCATTTGTAAGGCAGCTTATTGTGCTGTACATATATTATCAGTTGCCTTCTATTCTAGGAACCGTTTCGATGTCCCAGAGAGTCGCCGGCCGAAGGCCTCACAAGCACGCCCTGGACGTGGCCCACCCGCCGCCTCGCCCCGGAACTCCGCGTGCCGTCCTGCTGCCCGTCGCGGTCGTCCTGCTGATCGGCGCGCTGTTCGTGAGCGTCTATCTCGCCGCCTTCCACGCCCCGCGCCCTCATGAGCTGCGCGTGGGCACGACCGAGATCGGCACGCAGCAGGAGCACCTGCGGGAGAGCCTCGCCCGTGCCATCCCGGACGGCTTCACCCTCGAGACCTATCCCGACGAGTCCGCCGCCCGGCAGGCTGTCCAGGACAGGTCCGTCTACGCGGCCTACCTGGGCAGGGGCAGACTGCTCTACGGCAGTGCCAACGGAGCCGCTGTCACCGCGACCGTGACCAACGCCTTCAGCCCCGTCGCCCACGCCGAGCACCATGGCCTCACCGTCGACGACGTGGCCCCGGCGGCAGCGGGTGACACCCGGGGGCTGTCGGTGTTCTACGCGGCGTTCGGCCTGGTGCTCGCCGGTTACCTCTTCGGCATGACGACCTATCAGATCGCGCCCCGGCTCCAGTACCGCTGGCGCATGGCCAGCCTCGCCCTGTTCGGCCTGATCGGCGGCCTTGTGGTCACCACCATCGCGGGGAGTGCGGGATTCGGTGCCCTGCCCGGGCCCTTCCTGCCCCTCGCCGTCGTCGTCGCGCTGATGGGCGCCGCGGTCGCCGCCACGACCATGGTGCTGCTGCGGCTGTTCGGCTCCGCGGGCGTCAGCCTCGCCTCGATACTCCTGCTGATCCTCGGCAACAGCAGCAGCGGCGGGATCATGCCGGCGGCCTTCCTTCCCGGCTGGCTGCGCCCGTTGTCCGAGATCCTGCCCGTCGGGGTGGGCGTCCGCGCCATGCAGGGGCTGTCCCGGTTCCAGGACGACGGCCTGTCCCGAGCCCTGGTGATCCTGCCGGCGTGGGTGCTCGGCGCCGCGCTCGTGCTCTACCTCAAGGACGTGTTCCGGCGCGAGGCGCCGGCCGGCGCGGTGCGGGAGGCCGAGGTGCGGGAGACCGAGGCGCAGCCTGCGATGAGCTGACGCCGGCACCGGGCGAGCGGTCGAGATCCGCTCGCCACGGTTCGTGGGAGGGCACCGCCGGCCGGATCGGTACCGCCGGGGCGCGCTCCGACCGCTCGGCCGACCGGTCTTGTTCACAGGGCGCGACGTGGCCGATGACGGCTGGCCGGGGCGCCGCGTGCGACGGCTCCCCGGCTCTCTTGTCAGCCCGCGGCGGCGGTGAGTGCTCCGAGGGCGCCGGCCTGGGTGCGCCAGTCGGCCTGGTTGGGGAGCGTGCCGGCCCAGCGTTCACCGAGGACGTTGAGAGAGGTGCGGTCCTGGGCCCACAGTGTGTCCGACTGCTTCTGGATGTAGCTCCGGTAGGTGCCGGAACCCGTGGCCTTCGCGAGGTCGGCGAAGTTCCGCATGAAGATGCCCTTGAACTGCTTCTGATTGTCGTCGCAGGAGGCCGAGCCCACGTCGCAGGATTCGGTGAGGACTCCGTCCCTGGTCAGCGCAGGGCTGCTGATGGCGGCGTCGGCCAGGGTCCGCGCGGTGGTCAGCAGCGAACCGTCCCCGGTCGCCCGCCACAGTTCGGTGAAGCCGCCGATGGCCAGTCCCTGGTTGTAACTCCACACGGTGCCGCCGTTGTTGGCACAGGAGGAGGACAGCCCGTCGTTCACCAGCCCGGCGGCATTGATCATCCCGCTGGACCGGTACCAGGCGGCGGCGGTCCTGGCCTGCTGAAGCCATGCCGTGTCGCCCGGGATGCGCTGGTGCAGCGCGGTGGTCAGCCAGAGGTACTGGCCGTTCGTCACCGCGTTCTTGTAGGTGCGTTCCCGGTCCCACCACACGCCACCTCCGCAGGTACCGGGATCCCAGTACTGCCGCACGTAGTCGGCGATGGTGACGGCCTCGGCGAGATAGCGCGAGTCGCCGGTGTAGTCGTACGCGTCGATCCAGGCGATGGCCCACCAGCCCGAGTCGTCGATGGAACGGCTGATGAAGTGGCCCTCGATCGCGTCCGAGCTGCGCACGCCGGCGGCGAAAACACCCTTGTTCTGTTCGTAGGTGCGCGCGACGGCCCAGTCGTAGTCGTGCGTGCCGGTGGTCCTGGCGAAGTCGACGAGGGCGGTGAGGGTGGCGGCGGAGTTCCACCAACTGCTGGGCCACCAGCCGTTGTAGGGGTCGTACGAGAACATGAGCGCGTCGGCCGCGGCGCGTGCCCTGGACGGCGCGGGCCTGGCCCACGCGGTGCAGCTGCCCTGCTGGTGGCCGGCCTCGCGACCGCAGGCGCGGACCGCACCGCCGTACAGGAGGCCGCGTGGATCGCGGGTGGCGTACAGGGTGGTACGGGTGCTGGTGGCGCCGGACGCGATACTGGTGCGGCCGAGGGAGGAGCCGTCCGGCCAGCTCGAACCGCCGTCCCAGGAACGGTCCAGCCAGATCTCGTCGCCGCCACCACCGGATTCGATGCTCGCCCAGGCCATGGAGTTCTTCTGGTCGACGTGCAACCGGATCGTGCGGCCGTAGAGAGTGGTGGACGGCACGGGCTGTTCGTCACCGGCCGCCTGGCCGGCGTCGGCGCGGTCGCAGAGTGTGTCGCAGACGGTGGGGTAGGTCCAGTTCGTGCAGCCGACGGCGGCGGCGTCGCCGCAGGCCCGCACCAGCCCGCGCCGGTGGTTGCGGGGATCGGTGATGTTGTACATCAGCGTCCTGGTGCCGGTCCAGGTTCCCGGGACGGACGCCTTGCCGAGCAACCCCTCCCAGGTGGCGCCGCCGTCCCAGGAGCGGTCCAGCCACACGGAGTCGCCGGTCACACCGTCGTCGATGCTGGCCCACGCCATGTCGTCCGCGTCGGAGACGTGCAGTTCGAGGCGGCGGCCGTTGAGGTTCTTGGCCGGTACCGGAAAGCTCTCCTGCCAGGCCAGCGAAGGGTCCCGTGTGTCACAGGCCAGGACGCACACCTGGGTGGCGGCGGCCGCGGGCGTCGCGGCCGGGACGAGTGCCGCGCACGCGAGGACGGCCGTCAGCAGGAAGCTGAGGAACCGCGGTCTGACAACGATGTCGGATCTGCGTGAGGGCACCGGGACTCGCCTCGATTCCGCGATGGGGGATACCGGTCGGCGGGCGTGGCCGGGACCGACGGCCCTTCGAGCGGGGCGGGAGCCGAGTCTGGTCCATACCTGCCTGCGACGCAGTGAACCGGTCTGGCGCGTCCCTGTCAAGACAGTCAACAGGCGTCTATCTCAGGGAAGTTGATGGTCACTGCTCCGCGCGGCGCGTCACGCGGGCAGTGCCCCGGCCGGGTGACCGTGCTCCCGGCCGCACGCGGTCAGCGCGAGGACCCCGTGGCCCGACATCCTGGCGTTCGGCCCCAGTGCTCCGGGATCGACCGACAGTCGCGCCGCGATGTCGGTGGCATAGCAGGTGTCGGGGATCCGGAGTTCCTCCTTCACTTGCTGGTAGCGCGCCCCGAACGCTTCGGAATCCGAGAAGTTCACGCCGTCGAAGGCGTCCTCGGGGAAGCCGTCCTGGTGCGGCAGCAGGTAGCCGGACTCGGCCGGGTGCGCGGGGCCCGCGTCGCCGTTCTCCTCGACGTCGTAGGCGTCGTAGTGGCGCAGCACCTCGCCGGCCTCGGCGATCGACCAGGCGGTCCAGCCGTCACCGCAGCTCATCCCGTACCACTGGGCGGCTCCGAACGTGCGGCTGAGTTCGGCGCAGCGCCCGCGTACGACGTCCGCCAGGGCTTTCTCGCTGTCGTCCGCGTCCTTGACGCGGTGCGTGTCCTGGGAGGTGTCGCCGAAGACCAGCGTCCAGCCGTCCAGTACCGGGCTGACGTAGACGCGTGCGCAGGTGTCGTGCGGGCGGGTCCGCCCCCAGTTGTGGTGGTCGTGGTTCCACGCCCCCTCGCCCGTGCGGAGCGTGACCGGCTCCGGGTCGGCCAGGTCGAACGCGTGCAGCACCGCCGCCTGATCGGTGCTCGCGACCGCGTACCAGGATCCGCACAGATGCATGCCGGCGGGCACCTCGGTCCGCCTCTTGATCCTGGTCAGCCGGCGCCACGCCGCCAGGTCCTTGCCGTCGAGCACGGCGGGTCCTCCCATCGCGGCGAGTGCCTCCAGAGCGCCCGCTCGGATCCTGGGTCCGGTCGCCGGCTCCCGCCGCAGACGCCGCAGTTCGGACGCGGCCCCGGCGCCGATGGCCTCGAATGTCCAGACCGCTCGCTGCCGGACCTCGGATTCCGGGTCTCCCAACAGCGGAATCAACCGGTCGACGAAGGTGACGGCGGCCTCGCCCAGGCTCTGGAAGGCGAAGAGGGCGTTGTTCCGGACGCGGGCGGCGGGGTGGTGCAGCAGCGGTACGTAGACCGCGTGATCGACCACTCGCAGTCGTCCCAGCGCCCAGCCGACCCTCCTCGCGATCTCGGGTGAGCCGGCCACCGCCGCGGCGTCCGCCAGGGGCAGGAGAGCGGGTTCCCCGATCCTGCACAGCACGTCCGCCGAGACGGTCCAGTCGACGGGCGACCGCTCGTCGCACAGGACGTCCAGCACCGGTTCGATGACGGCCGTACCCCGCTCCACTCCCTGTTCCACGAGGGCGTCGCGGGCCGGCCGGGTGTGTTCCCAGGATCCGGTGAGCGATTCGGTGAGCAGTCCTGTGTCCATGGCGGGCACCCTAACCGGGGGCACTGACAGTGGCATCGGCCTCCCCGACAGGGCGCCACTCCCCCTGCTGGGCGCCCCGGCCCACCCGTAGACTCGCCGTCCGGTCGACATCGTTCCGCGACGGTCTGCTGGTACGACGCGCAGGTCGATGGCGAGGGAGCGGCCCCGCCCGTGCCGCGGATTTCACGGGATGGCCCGCTGAGGCGGGACGGGTCCGTGCAGGCCCGCTCAGGCGGGACGGGTACGGGACGACCGCCGAGATGAGGATGGGCACATGGCGGCCCGCCGAGATGGGGATGGGCACATGGCGGCCCGCCCGCCGAGACGGAGATAGGTACATGACGGCGCACGCGAGCGCACCGGGCGGGCAGTCCTCGCACGACGGCCTGAGCTACGGCACTCCGAGCGGACAGTCCAGTCACAACGGCCCGAACTACCGCACTCCGAGCGGGCAGTCCAGTTCCAGTGGCCTGAGTTACGGCACTCCGGGTGCGACCCGCCCGGACATGGCCGACTGGGGCGACACCCCGGCGGGCTTCCGGCGGTTCGAACGGACCGTCGTGATCGGCCGGGGCGAGGACGCCTGGCGCACCGCGGCGGACGCCGTCATGCGCTGGGAGGTCAAGCGGCGCAGCGGCTTCACCGTCGCCTCCGAGGACCGAGGCTCCGTACGGGTGGTGGAGCAGGGGCGCTACAGCGTCACCGCGGGCCTGGGCCCCTTCGTCGTCCGGGAGCCCGTCGAAGTCGTGGCCGTCGTGGAGACCTCGGGCCGATGCGGCTTCGCGTACGGCACCCGACCCGGTCATCCGGTCAGCGGCGAGGAGGCCTTCGTGGTCCACCGGGACGACAGCGGCACCGTCTTCCTCACCCTCAGATCCCTCACCCGTGCCGCTCCCGCGGGCCTCTGGCGCCGGTCGTTCCCTCTTCTCCTTCTCGCTCAGCGGGGCGCCCGGCGACGGTACCTGCGCGCGCTGGTGTGACCCTGTGTCGGCGCCCGGCAGACCGGCCCGGTCGGCACCAGGCGGTCCGGGAATTCCCGATGGCGCACGCTCCGACGCACCAATGTTCATCCTTTGCATTGCTGACGGCCATACACTTCACGGCGCCCCAACACCCGCAGTGCGTGCACTGAGCGCTGCCCGCGACTTTCAGTATGAAAATGGAAAGAAGTCAGTCAGTGCCGCTCCGTCTTGACCCCGTCGTCCCCCCGTCACGTTCCATGGCACGACGCGGTGCCGTCGTTCTCGCCCTGGCCACAGCGCTCAGCATCGGCGCCGGGATGGCGACGACCGCCCAGGCGCTCACCCCCGAGAACCTGGTGTCGGCCCCCTACGGCGCGCCGCAGCCGGGCAGCCCCTCCCACGGCCTGATCCCCAGCATCCCCGGCCAGTCCATCGTCACGAATGAGAACCGCACGCCGATCGCGCCCGGTCTGAACCTGACCCGCTTCGACCGGTTCGGGACCGACGGGTGGGTGCGGGGCCAGGTGCTCGTCGCGGACCTCGCCGACGACCGGCTGAGCGTGGACTACATCTCCTCCGGCACGGTCACGGGCAAGTCCCGCGTCACCGAGCAGGCCAAGCGCACCGGAGCCGTCGCCGCGATCAACGGCGACTACTTCGACATGAACGACACCGAGGCCCCGGTGGGCGGCGCGGTGTCACGCAAGGACGGCCTCGTCAACTCACCCACCGAGGGCCGCGGTCAGACGGTGGCCATCGGGGCGGACGGCCTCGGCAGACTCGCCCAGGTCTTCCTGGAGGGCCAGGTGACGGTCGGCGGCGAGCGGAACCTGAAGCTGGCCAGCGTCAACTCTCCGGTTCTGGCGGCGGGCGGCATCGGCCTGTTCACCGACCAGTGGGGCCCGTCCCCGCGCACCAAGCCCGTCAGCGGCGCCGACCGGGTCGCCGAGGTGTGGCTGCGCGACGGCAAGGTCACCGCCGTACGCACCTCCGTCAGCAGTGATCCGATTCCGGCGGGCACCAGCGTGCTGCTCGGCCGGGAGGCGGGCGCCGACGCGCTGGCCGCGCTCGTGCCCGGGGAAGCCGTCGATGTCACCTACCGCCCGCGCGCCGACTTCGGCGATGTGGCGGTCGCCGTCGGCGGCGGCCAGGTGCTGGTCTCGGCCGGTGTGGTGCAGCGCTTCACCGACGGCGACACGGTCACCGCCACCTCCCGCACCAGCGTGGGCTTCTCCGCCGACGGACGCACCATGTACCTGGTCGCGATCGACGGCAAGCAGACCAACAGCCGTGGCATGGACCTCAACGAACTCGGCGCCTTCATGAAGGGCCTCGGTGCCACCAACGCCCTGAACATGGACGGCGGCGGTTCGACCACCATGGCCGCCCGCCTGCCGGGTGAGAACACGACCGGCCTGGTCAACAGCCCGTCCGACGGCTCGGAGCGGCAGGTGGCCAACGGGCTCGGGCTGTTCGCGGCCCCCGGCTCCGGCACCGTACGCGGTTTCCGCGTGCTGCCCGCCCTGTCGGCGAACGGTTCCGACAAGGTCTTCCCGGGCCTGCGCCGTACGGTGCGCGCCCTCGCCCACGACGAGACGTATGCGCCGCTGCCCAGCGGCCGCGTCCAGTGGCGCGACGAGGACGGCCGGGTGTCGGTCGACCCCGGCAAGGACGGCACGGCTGTCGTCACCGGCCGGCGCTCCGGCACCGCCCGCGTGGTGGCGTCGTCCGGCCACCGGGCCACCGGCACGGCCGAACTGACCGTCCTCGCACCCGCCGTGCGCATCGCCCCGAACAAGGGCCTGGTGGCCCTGGACGGCGTCGGTGGCGAAGCGCGCCTGACGGTGACCGGCTACGACGGCCTCGGCGACTCCGCCCCGATCGAGGCGTCCGACGTCAAGGTGACCGGCGGTGCGGGCGTGGTGTCGGTCCAGCCCACGGGTGACGCCACCTTCTCGGTGCGCGGCCTGGCCGATGGCGCCTCCACCACGCTGCACCTGACGGTCGGGAAGATGTCCACGGACGTCGCGGTCACCGTCGGCCTGGCCGAGAACTCCTTCGCGGACCTGTCCGACGCCGCGTCCTGGACGTCGGCGAACGACCGCGCCCCCGGCGGATCGGTCGCCCCGGCCCCCGGTCACGACGGCGCGCCCGGGCTCGCCCTGACGTACGACTTCACCAAGTCCACGGCCACCCGCGGTCAGTACGCCGTGCCGCCGCAGCAGATCCAGCTGACCGGCCAGCCCCAGGCCGTCACCATGTGGATCAACGGTGACGGCAACGGCGAGTGGCCTCGGCTGCAGTACCGCACCGGCTCCGGCGTGACCGCCAACCTCGACGGCCCCCTGATCACCTGGACCGGCTGGCGCAAGGTCGAGTTCCCGGTGCCCACGGGTACCGTCTACCCGCTGACCTTCCAGCGGGTGCGGCTGCTGGAGACCAGCGCCGCCCGCTCCTACACCGGCGCGGTCACGATCAGCGACCTGCGGGTCAAGGTCGCCCCCGACGTGCAGCTCCCCGTCCCGCCGAGGGTCGCCGACCCGGTCGTGGTGACGGACGGAACGGTCGACGGCCGTCCGCTGCGCGTCGCCGTGATGTCCGACGCCCAGTTCGTCGCCCGTGACCCCAACAGCCCGCTGGTGGAGGCGGCCCGCCGCACCCTCGCCGAGATTGCGAAGGCCAAGCCGGACCTGCTGGTCATCAACGGCGACTTCGTGGACGAGGGCGCGCCGGCCGACTTCACGCTCGCCCGCAAACTGCTCGACGAGTTCGACGACCGCACCGGTGGAAGCATCCCGTGGCACTACGTGCCCGGCAACCACGAGGTGATGGGTCCGGGGACCACCGTCAACTTCAAGGCCGAGTTCGGCGACACCACGTCGGTCTTCGACGCCAAGGGCACCCGCTTCATCACCCTCGACTCCTCCAGCGGCACCCTGCGCGGCGGCGGCTTCGCCCAGCTTCAGCTGCTGCACGACCAGCTCGCGGCGGCGGCGAAGGACCGGTCCGTCAGCGGTGTCGTGCTGTTCGAGCACCACCCCACCGAGGACCCGCTGGCGGACAAGGCCAGCCAGCTCGGCGACCGCAAGGAAGCCGCGCTGGTGGAGCAGTGGCTCGCCGACTTCCGGGCCGAGAGCCACAAGTCCGCCGCGTTCGTCGGCTCCCACGTCGGCGTCTTCAACGCCACTTCGATCGACGGTGTTCCGTACCTGGTCAACGGGAACTCCGGCAAGAACCCGGCCGGTACGCCCGACGACGGCGGCTTCACCGGCTGGACGATGCTGGGCATCGACCCGAAGGAGGGCCGCGTCACCGACCCGTTCGACGTCCCGTCCGACGGCTCGGAGATGTGGCTGCGGGCGGAAGTGCACGCGCGTGCCGACTCGGTGGCCCTCGACGCGCCGGGCACGCTCACGGTCGGCGACCGGGCGGAGGCGTCGGCGACGCTCACGCAGGACGGCACCCGTACGGTCCCGGTGGCCTGGCCGGTCAGCGCCGACTGGAGCGGGACCCGCGTCGACGTGGTGGGCGGCGATCGCGACCACGGTCACCACGACGGCACGCCGGTCGTCTCCTACGACCCCGCTACCGAAACGCTCACCGCGCGGCGGGCCGGCACCGCGGTCCTGCGGGTGACCGTCAACGGCGTGACCGCCGAGCGGACGATCACCGTGCGCCACCGCTGACCGTCCGTCAGCCGGGCAGGCAGCCTGCGGGCACCTGCCCGGTGACGCGGTGACGCGGTGACGCGGTGACGCGGTGACGCGGTGACGCGGTGACGCGGTGACGCGGTGACCCGGTGACCCGGTGACCCGGTGAGAGCCGGGCGCCGCGCCTGTGAGCGCGGCGCCCGGCTCGGGACCTCAGAGGGAACCGAGGTCCGAACTCACCCACCGACGGGGGCGCATGTGCAGCACGACCTGCTCCCCGTGCTCCGCCCAGGCGGTCTCCACGTAGCCCTCGACCTTCTCCGCCGGCAGATATCGGGCGGAGATCTCGGTCAGTTGCTCGCGGGTGGCCGGTTCGGTCGACACCACCGGCCCCTCGACCGAGACATAGCGGATCGTCGGCTCGAGCCGGTCGACCAGCAGGGTGAACCGCCCGGCGACGGCGATGAGCGCGCCCTTGCGGGAGTTCCGGCCCGTCATGATCCAGACATCGCCGCCGGGCTCGTACTGGTACCAGATGGGCACGCTCAGCGGGGCACGGTTGCCTTCCCCGTTCACCGAGAGGGCGGCGACGTGGGGTTCGGCGAGGAACTGTTCACGCTCTTCGAGGGACAGCGGCACGGCGAGGCTCCTTGAGTGCGGGGACCGACGGCTCAACGGTTGCACCGCCCGCCCTCGATTTCCCGTCGCCACGCATGGGGGCCGCGTCCTGCCCGCCCTCCACCGGGCCGGGCTGATCGCTCGCGCGGAGGGCAACGGGCAATCAAAAGGGAAAATAGTTTCCCCACCCGGGGTAAGAATTTCCTTTCCGGTGTGGCTAAGAGGCCCTGTCACGCGACCGGTTGCCCCGTCTGGAGGCTGCTGTTAGCATGATATATTGTGCAGTTTTCTGTATTGATTTATGCGGTAATGAATCGCGTATGGCTGCTTCGAAATCGCCTATGACTTTGCTGGAAGGCGGCGATTTCGGCTGTTCCCTTCGGGGCGGCCGGCACTCGGCCTTCGCGGCGCAGAGGAGCCGATCATGACCCTTGACAAGGTTCTTTCCGAACGCATCGGGTTCGGCACGGCCCCCATGGGCAACATGTTTCGTGCCGTCCCGGACGACGAAGCCTCCGCGACACTGAACGCGGCCTGGGATCAGGGCATTCGTTATTACGACTCCGCTCCGCTGTACGGCGCGGGCCTCGCCGAGATCCGCCTGGGTGAACTGCTCTCGCAAAAGCCCCGGGACGCATACGTGTTGTCCACCAAAGTGGGCCGCGTCATTCTCGACGAGATCGAGTCAGGTAGCCCCGATCTCGGTGAGAAGGGGGGTCTGTTCGCAGCCGGAAGGCCGAACAAGATTCTCCACGAATGGACCGCCGACGCCACGGAGCGTTCGATCGAGGGCAGCCTGCAGCGTCTGGGTGTGGACAGGCTGGACATCGTCTGGGTGCACGACGTGTCCCAGGACTTCTACGGCGACCTGTGGCTCGGCAAGTTCGAGGAAGCCCGGACCGGGGCGTTCCGGGTCCTTACCAGGCTGCGCGACGAGGGTGTGATCAAAGCCTGGGGTCTGGGCGTCAACCGCACCGAGCCCGTGGAACTCACCCTGGCGCTCGACGAACCGAAACCCGACGGGTTCCTGCTGGCCGGCCGGTACACCCTCCTCGATCATGAGCATGCGTTGCAGCGACTGCTTCCCATGGCGCAGGAACAAGGCGTCGGCATGGTGGTGGGCGGTCCCTACAGTTCTGGAATCCTCGCGGGCGGCTCCCACTTCGAGTACCAGGACGCGCCTCCGGAGATCGTCGAGCGGGTCGAGCGCATCAAGGCCGTGGCCGACCGGAACCAGGTCGCCATCAAGGCGGCCGCGTTGCAGTTCTCCCTCGCGCACCCTGTCAGTGCCGCGGTCATTCCCGGAGCGACCAGGCCCAGCCGCATCACGGAGGATCTTGCCGCACTCCACGAACAGGTACCGGAACAGTTCTGGCGGGAAATCCGCGAGGCGGGACTGGTGAGTCCCCTGGCCCCGCTTCCCGGCGGCGCCTGATCGCCTCGGATCTCCCTCGAAACGCAACCACCCGTCCCATCGCCCGACACACCAGGAGGCACGCCATGGCATCCACATCGGTGAGCCGGATCGTGCCGGCTCCGCCGGAACGCGTATGGCAGCTGATCGGGGGCTTCGATTCGCTGCCGGACTGGCTCCCCGACATTCCCTCCAGCACACTGGAGAACGGAGGGCGCCACAGAAGGCTGAACACCTCGGACGGAGCGACCGTCGTCGAGCGCCTGCTCGCGTTCAACGAAGCGGAGCGGCAGTACAGTTACGCGATCGTCGAGGCACCGTTTCCGGTGACCGACTACGTCTCCACCCTGCGGGTCCACGCCGTCTCGGACGATCCGGCCGTCAGCGAGGTCCAATGGTCGGGGCGATTCGTTCCCACGGACGGCGCCTCGGAGGCCGACGTCGTCGCCCTCTTCAACGGAATCTACAGCGACGGTCTCAAAGCTCTCGGCGCGGCAGTCGCCTGAGGGCCGCCGACCACTCGAATTCACCGGCCGTCGAGGTCACGTGCCCCCGCCGCCGCGACACGCGGTGAGGTAGCGCGTACAACGCGGAAGCCGGTGGGATGGACATGCTTCTCGCGATCGTCTTCGCCGTTCTGGCCGCCGGCAGCAACGCGCTGGGCACCGTGCTCCAGCGCCGGGCGGTGGTCCACGTGCCCGCTGCCCGCGCGCAGGGACTCCGTCTCGTCCGCGACCTGCTGCACAATCCGATCTGGCTGGGAGGGGTTCTGGGCACGGTGTTCGCCGCGCTCTTCCAGGCCCTGTCGCTGATGTCAGGGTCCCTGGCCACCGTGCAGCCGATCTTCATCCTGGAGCTTCCGCTGGCCCTCATGATCGGCAGTGCGGTCTTCCAGGTACGGGTGTCCCGGAGGGCTTGGGGCTGTGTCGTCTGCATCTTCGTCGGTCTGGCCGTCGCCCTCTTCTCGTCCGCCCCCAGCGGCGGGCGCTCCCAAGTTCCCGGGACCTGGTGGGCGCCGACGCTCGTCATCGTCATCGGAGTCGGAGCGGCCCTGGTCCTGGCCGGTGTGCGGCGTTCTCAGGGACCTGCGCGGGCCGCCTGCCTGGCCGCCG
The DNA here is from genome assembly GCF_053593435.1 of Streptomyces sp. NPDC002306. Lineage (NCBI taxonomy): Bacteria > Bacillati > Actinomycetota > Actinomycetes > Kitasatosporales > Streptomycetaceae > Streptomyces > Streptomyces sp. NPDC002306. The sequence continues at coordinate 59,276 of NZ_JBSFCK010000026.1, read as the reverse complement.
CGGCCGCCATCGGCAACGCTCTCACGGCCGCGCTGGTGAAGTCGTCCATGGACATCCTGTCGCGCAGGGGAGCGACCGGGTTCTTCCTGGCCTGGCAGACCTACGGTTTCGCCGTGGCCGGCTCGGTCTCCATCCTGCTGCTGGGCTACGCCATGCAGGGAGGACCGCTGATCGCGTCACAGCCCGCACTCACGCTGGGGGACGCCGTGGTGAGCTTCTGTCTCGGTGTGACGCTCTACGCCGAGACGCCACGCACGGGGCTGTGGCTCGTGCCGGCCCTCCTCGGTGCCGCCCTCGTGGGCTACGGCGTCTTCGGCCTGTCGCGCACCCAGTGCCTGGTCAAATGCGTCGCCCCCGAGAAGGACCGCGCCGAGCGGACCGGTCAGCCGGCCGCGGAATCCCTGTGACGCGGGCCTCCGCGGGGCGAGCGCCGACGTCACCGTCACGACGCGACGGAGGGTCCGGCGTGGGTCAGGCGGCCGGTCACCCGTCATGACGACGCGGTGTCATCAGGCGATGACGACCAGGCACCACGCCAGAGCGTCGCGCGCTTCAGCGTCCATACGGGAATGCGTGCGCCGATAGTCGGCGTTTGCAAGCATGAAGGTCCCGCAAGAGCATGAAGGTCCCGTAAGAACATCAAGTTCCCGCAAGAAGGAGACGGCGGCCGGGCGCATGATCGGCCGTTGGGCACCTGAGAACAGCAGGCCGCCTCTCGTACTACAGGAGACACGATTCGTGAGTACGCTCTTCGACCCCTACACCGTCCGATCGCTGACCATCCCCAACCGGATCTGGATGGCCGCCATGTGCCAGTACAGCGCCGCGCCGGCAGGGGAACGCGCGGGGGTGCCGAACGACTGGCACTTCGCCCACCTCGCCGCCCGGGCCACCGGTGGTACCGGCCTGATCATCACCGAGGCCACCGCGGTGAGCGCGGAGGGCCGCATCAGCCCGTATGACCTCGGCATCTGGAACGACGCGCAGGTGGAGGGGTTCCGCCGGATCACCGAGTTCCTGAAGTCCCAGGGCACCGTTCCGGGCATCCAGCTCGGCCACGCGGGCCGCAAGGCCTCGACCGAGCGGACCTGGGTCGACCGCGGCGCGCCCATCGCACCCGAGGCGCGGTACGGGTGGACGCCGGTCGCCCCGAGCGCGATCCCGATGCGGTCGGACGCGACGACGCCCGACGAACTGACGGTGCAACAGATCGCCGCCCTCGTGGAGGAGTTCGCGGACGGCGCCCGGCGCGCCCTGGCCGCCGGCTTCCAGGTGGTCGAGATCCACGGTGCGCACGGCTACCTGATCCACCAGTTCCTGTCGGCCCTGAGCAACCGACGCACCGACTCGTACGGTGGCTCCTTCGAGGGGCGTACCCGATTCGCCGTCGAGGTCGTCGAAGCGGTGCGCGCTGTCTGGCCGGAGGACCTGCCGGTGTTCTTCCGCGTCTCCGCCACCGACTGGCTTCAGGAGAACGGCGACGCCCGTGAGGGGTGGACCGCGGACGAGACGGTGCGTCTGGCGAAGGAGCTCCGCGCCCGGGGCGTCGATCTCTTCGACGTGTCGACCGGCGGCAACGTGATGGACGTGACGATCCCCGTGGCGCCGGACTATCAGCTGCCCTTCGCCGAGCGGGTCCGTCAGGAGGCCGACATGCCGGTGGCGACCGTCGGCCTGATCACCGAGCCGGCCCAGGCCCAGGCCGTCGTCACCTCGGGCAAGGCGGACGCGGTGCTGCTCGGCCGCGAGCTGCTGCGCAACCCGTACTGGGCACGCCACGCGGCCGAGGAACTCGGCGGGCAGGTCGCCACGCCGGACCAGTACCACCGCGCGTAGCGCGCGACAGCGGAGTGGGGAGCGCCCATGACGACTCCGGTCCCGACACCCCTCGGGGTGTCGGGACCGGAGTCGTGTGAGGCGGGATCAGGCGAGACGGTTGCCGTACGGGGTGGTGTAGTACGTGCCCAGTTCGTCCCGGTAGCCGGGGTCGCCGAGGTGCTTGTCCCGGTGGAACTCGGGGGCGTTCTTGATCTGCTCCTTGGTGAGGTCGACCAGGACCTTCCTGTCCTGCGGGTCGATGCTCACGACCGTGCTCGCCGGCAGCAGGACCTCCTTGCCGAAGATCCACACGCCGGTGTCGACGACCAGGTAGGCGTCACCGACCTCGTCGGAGTGCTTGTCGACCTTGCCGATGCTCCCGTCGGTCGCCTCGACCTTGAAGCCGGTCAGGTCCGTACCGGCCAGGTGGCCCGCGGTCGGCTGGTAGCTCCACACATGCTCAGTCACGCGAAAAACAACTCCTCCGGTATCTGAGGGGGCGGCAGAAGACGAATTCCCCGCCGGTCCCCCTGGGTTCGTACGCGCCAAGTCGTTGGTTGTACGTCGCTCATTGCGCGTCGATCGTCGTGCCTTGTGCCTTGTGCCTTGTGTGTCGTGCGTTGTGTGTCGTGCCTCGTGCGTGTCGCGGTCGTCGACGTCGAGGTGAGATCCCTCTTGTGCCTCGATGTCATCCCGACCGTTCTCGGGTACCCCCCACGTTTTCTCTACACCGGTTGTCGGGTAAATCAGGTCCACACACGGCGGCATTCATCGCGTGAACTGCGCTGACACCAACCGGAGAAACGCAGTTGCCGACCTCACACTCCTGGCCGCGTCGACTGTTTGCAGAGCGGGGGACGCCGGCGATGGACGCCGTCCGTCGGTACCGTCGTACGCCAGACGGCTCAATCCACCGCTCGGCGGCATGTGTCGCGGGCAGAGGATCACCATGGACAGCAACCCCGAGTCGGACCCGGAACACCAGGTGCCTGATGGTGTGGACGAGAAGACGGTGCGTGCCTTGGGCGCGCTCTCGAAGGCCCTGGAGACCACGGAGCGGGCGCGAGGCCACCTGTACGGATTCCATCAGTTGACCGGAACAGCGGACTTCGAGCTCGGCGACGCGGTCCGGCTACTGCGCGAGGCGGGCCACCACGATCAGGCCACCCGGGTCGAGCGCGAACTCGTCGGCCGGAACGTCATCCCGGGACACTGGACCTTCCAGATCATCGAGGCGTACAACTCCACCTACTACCGGCCCTTCGCCGCGATGGAGGGCGACATCGTCGACGCCCTGGCCGAGGGACGCGCGCACCTTCTGGAAGCACGCCTCAAGTCGATCCGCCGTACTCCCCACCACCCGGACCACACCGCGACGCCCCCCGTCGCTTGACACGAGCCCCGTACGCCCATGTGCGCGTCGTCCTGCCGTAGTTCACGTCCGGCAGGTCGGCCACCAGGGGCGGAGCCGCGCGTCGCCCATGTCAGACGAGTGGCGCCGACGTCCGCCGGTAGGCCACGTGCCCGCCGAGCGCCCCACTGACGGCGACCGCCGTCAGACCGCCCAACGACCACAGCCGCCCCTTCGCGGAGCGACCGCGCAGGCGTGCCGTGAGAGCCGCGGTGTAGCAGGCCACCACGGCCACGTTGGAGACCGCGTGGACCAGACCGACCCTGGCCCGCGCGGGCGGCAGGTCCGCCCAGTCCGCCCAGCCGGCGACGGCGGCCGGGGCCGCCCCGGCCAGTCCGACGGCGGTGAGCGTCGTCGCCGCGCGCTGCGCCCCCGGGACGACATCGAGCACCGTGGCCGACATCCAGCACCCGATCGGCACCTGCACCAGGACCGGATGAACCGGGTGCCCCAGCGGCCTGCCGCGCAGCAGATCACGCGTTCCGCCCAAGGGGAGTGAGCTGATGCCCCGCTGGAGAACCCTGATCACGGGGTCGGCGATCGTCGTCCGTTCCAGTCGGTCCAGGGTGGTCAGCCACCATGCCGAGGCAGTGTCGAGTGCCGCGCTCGGTCCGGCCGTCGTCGAGATACTGAGGGCATGTGAGTTCATACACGACGACTACCCGGCGCGGGACTCCCGTCCCAGGGAGGCTCCACCCGAACGGTGTGCCCCGCGCGGTGTGCCCGCGCGGGGCGACACTGTTTCCGAGCGCCGTGCCGAGCATGAGTGGCACGGGGATGGAAACTCGGGGGGCATGAAGCCCCTGTCAAGCCTGGGCCATGGCAGCGACCGCGAGCCCGCCGACGCCAAGGGCGACGCGGGTGTGGGCCCGAGCGAACTGGTGGAGAAGAGGGCGCCCGACCGGCCGACGGAGCTGCCCGCGCGCTCCTGGACGGCGGTGTTGCGCGGCACGGCCAAGGAGTTCCGGAACGACGAGCTGGCCGACCGTGCGGCGGCCCTGACCTACTACGGAGTCCTGGCGGTCTTCCCCGCCCTGCTGGTCCTGGTGTCCCTGCTGGGCCTGGCCGGCAGGACGACGACCGAGCGCGTCATGGACAGTCTCCAGCAGTTGGCTCCCGGCTCCGCCCGGAACGTGCTCAGCGACGCGGTCGAGCAGCTCCAGGGCCGCAGCGGCGTCGGGTCGCTGATGGCGCTCGTCGGTGTCGTGGTGGCGCTGTGGTCCGCCTCCGGATACGTGGCGGCGTTCATCCGCTCCGCGAACGCCGTCTACGACGTGCCCGAGGGCCGTCCGGCGTGGAAGGTGCTGCCGCTGCGCCTGGCGCTCACCGTCACGCTGATGGTCCTCGCCTGCGCCAGCGCGCTGATCGTCGTCTTCACCGGCGGTCTGGCGCGGCAGGCGGGCACTGTGCTGGGGATAGGCGACAGTGCCCTGACGGTCTGGTCGATCGCGAAATGGCCGGTCCTGGTGCTTCTCGTCACGATCATGATCGGGCTCCTGTACTGGGCCGCGCCGAACGCCAGGAGCCGCGGATTCAGATGGGTGACCCCCGGCAGTCTGCTGGCCCTGGTCATCTGGATGATCGCCTCGGGCGGCTTCGCGGTCTACGTCGCGAACTTCGCGTCCTACAACAAGACCTACGGCACCGTCGCGGGCGTGATCGTCTTCCTGGTCTGGCTGTGGATCACCAATCTGGCGATCCTCCTCGGCCTGGAGTTCGACGCGGAGCTGGCCCGCCGACGGGCGATCGCCGGAGGGCTGCCGGAGGACGCGGAACCCTATGTCCGGCCGCGCGACACCCGCGCGTGGAGCGACAGGGAACGCCGCCGCATGGAGCGGTGATCGTGCGGCGTCCGTGCGTGAGGTGGGTGGCAGGTCGATTGCTGGGTAGTCGCGCTGTGAGAACGGTGTGAGCATCGAGAGAGTCCAGGCACTGCCACGGACGGCAGGCCGCCGGGTGGTCCCCGCCGGGCACGGTGTCGCTTCGCGCTCGGCGCGTCACCCCTTTCGACTCTCAGCCCTCACCGGCCGTACCGGAGACGACCAACGGTCGACGGGCACGGTGGCAGCCATCGGGCGCCGTGCAGTGTGGCCGATCAGGCACCAGACGAAGGCAGGGTGACTACGCCATGACGACGCTAGAGCGGCCGACCCACAGCGCCGACGACTCCGTGAGCGTGCTGGTCTCGCGGGCTTCTCAGCAGATCTCGGACCTGGTCCGGGAGGAGCTGCTGCTGGCCCGGGCGGAGATGACCCGGAAGGGGAAACGCTTCGGGAAGGGCGGCGGCCTCTTCGGCGCGGCGGGCCTCCTCGGGCTCTTGGCCGCGCAAGCCCTGATCGCGGCCTGCATCGCGGCTCTCGCGCTGGTCCTGCCGGTGTGGGCGTCGGCCCTGATTCTCACGGCGGTGCTGGCGGTGGTCGCCGCGGTGGCCGCGCTGATCGGGAAGAAGCAGATCGCCAAAGCCGGCACCCCCGTCCCCGTGCAGACCATCGACAGCGTCAAGGCGGACATGGCCGAGATCAAGGAGAGGGCACACCGATGAGCGACGAATCCCGTACCCAAGTCGGCACGCCCACGCCTGAGGAACTGCGCGAGCAGGTCGAGCGCACGCGTGAGGAACTGGGGCAGACCGTCGAGGCGCTGGCGCACAAGGCCGACATCAAGGCGCAGGCGTACGAGAAGACGGCCGCGGTCAGGAAGCGGGCCGCGGCGGAGACCGCGGTGGTGGCCGACCAGGTGCGCGCGAACGCCCAGCACGCCGTGCAGTTGGTGAAGGACAGGACTCCCGATCGATTCCTGGACCAGGCCGCGCAGGCGTCCGGCCTGGTCGTCCATGCCACGGCTCGTGCCGGTCAGCTCGTCACGGAGAACACGCCCGACGCGGTCCTCGACAGGGCCGGTCAGGCCGCCACGGCGGCCCGCGCCAACCGCAAGCCGCTGTTCGTGGCCGGGGCCGCTCTGGTGGTCGCCACGCTGCTGGTACGGCACCGGCACGCGAGCCGATGAGGAAGCGCCCCCATGCCCCGTAGGCCTGCCGATCGCGGGTAAGAGGGCAATCATGATTGCTAGCGAAAGTCTCGCGGTCGCAGGGCAAGGAGCGTTTTTCCTCATCCTCGCCGGAGTGGTGGTGGTCGCCCTGTTGATCGGCGCGTTCTGGTTCGGCAGCCGACGTAGCGCACGCCGTGGAGCCCCTGTCGGACCGGCAGAGCAGAATCCGGCGGCGCGTCGGCGTGAGAACTCCTGGCAGACGCCGGACGGCGACGTCGGCGGCAGCTGACACGGCTCCTCGGCGGTCTCCTCGCCGGCGAGGAGACCGCCGAGGATCTCGTGTCGTGCACACACGCTCGTGGACGGGTCGGTCGGTCAGCAGACCGTCGGTCAACAGCCCTCCGCGGAGTCCGGGTTGGTGGAGGCGTCAGCGCGGCGCCGTCGAGTGGCCGAACCAGTGGCCTCGGCCACGGGATGAGGTGGTCCTCGGCGGACTCGCGTCCGCGCGGACGCTGTCGCGTGGCTCGGCCGGCTCGTCGCTCTCGCGGTCGGTGACGGTGTTTTCACGACGCGAGGTACTGAGCGCCCGCCGCGTCCGCGCGGAGCGACGGGCCGCATGGCGGGCGCCGATCATGACCAGGGTCAGTCCCAGGAGCGCCGCGGCTCCCACGATGATTCCGCTCAGAAAGAGGGCCCCGGTCGAGGCAGTGGCGTGGTAACCGAAAACCGAGAAGTCGCCGCCGGCGCCGAGACTGTGACCCGCACCGGTGTTGCCGAATATTCCGGCGAGGCCAACTATGGCTGCGACGACCAAAATGATGAGTCCGAGGATGAGAATCATGGAATCGCTCCTTGAATCTGTGTCCGGACAAGCCGCGGGACACAATTGCCGCCTACCCTTGTGGTGAATCGTCAAGCGGAAACGGAGGACACCATGCTCGTCCTCGGCGTCATTCTGCTCGTCATCGGTTTTGTGACGGGAATTTCGATCCTGTGGACCATCGGGATCATTCTGGTCGTCGTGGGGGCCGTGCTCTGGATCCTCGGAGCGGTCGGTCACGCAGTCGGCGGACGCCGACATTACTGGTAGCCCTGTCGGGAAAACGGCAGAAGGCTCATACGCGCCGCTGTATGCGGGCGGGCAATCTGTGCCCTTGTCGAGGCGGCGCTCGGACGCGGTGCGTTCGAGCGCCGCCTCGCTGTTCTCACCACGTCCACGGCTGCTCCCGGGTGGCCTCGCGACTCACCTTGTCCGGCCTGGCCGGCTGTCGTCGCGCCGGCGCCTGGCGCGCGGCCCGCGATCGCGCGCACGCTCCGGAAGCTCCGGGTGCCGGCCGGGAGGCCTGCGGAGGCGGGTGCCGGGTAGACGCCTGTGTACGAGGGTGAGTCGACGGCGCGACGGGAGTGAGATCGGTGGCGGTCAAGGCGATGGGCTGGGCGCACTCGTTCCCGCTGTCGGGAGGTGTGCGCGTCGGACGGGAGTGGACGCGCAGGCGTCTGGAGTCGCTGCCGTGGACCGCTGCCGAGCCGGAGACGGTGGACGCCGTCGTCCTGAGCGTGTCGGAGCTGCTCACCAACGCCCACCTGCACGCGCACAGCGACGCACAGCTCGTTCTCACCTGGGACGGCGAGTGCCTCCATGTGAGCGTCCACGACGAGGACCCGATGCTGCCGAAGCAGCGTGACCCGGGGGCGGGGGAGGAGTCGGGCCGGGGGATGGGGATCGTGCGGACGCTCGCCGACGAGTGCGAGATGACGGGTCAGCGGCACGGCAAGACGGTGGCGGCGTGCTTCCGCCCGGCCGGTGCGGACCGGCACGGCGACGGCTGAACTCCGTTCCGGGCCGCGCGAGGCGATCACGTTCCGCGCTGGGTTCCGTCAGTACCGGCGGCCCGTTCCTGACGGGCGGTCCGGAAAGGGGTTCGGGCACCTGGACAGCGGTGGGAGACATCCGGACAGCGGTGGGAGAGATGAGGCGTCGTGTTTCTGGCACGTGGATCGAGTGACGACCCAGAGGGCTGGCTCTGGACGCTGGCCGCTGTCGCGCTGTACGCGGTGATCAGTTACGGGCTGGAGTACCGGGCACGCGCTCGGCGCGGATCCAGACACCCGGCCCGGGACGCCCTGCGTGATCTCAAGGACCGCGAGGATCCCCAGACACCGCGGCACCGCTTCGTCAGCCGCGTGATCATGCTGTGCGGAGCCGCGGCCACCGGCCTGGTCGCCTTCGCGACAGCGACCACGGGAGCCGCCCGGATCCCGGCGGTCGCGCTCACGGCCGTGGTGGCGGTATCCGTGTGGGCGTACTACGACCATCGCACGGAGATGCGCGACTCCGGGAGGTGACGGTGGTCGGGGGAGGGCGGCTGTCTCACGCGGTGACCCTGTCGACGAAGGCCGTGAGGTTCCCGACGGTCCGCTGGATCTTCTCCTCCAGGGTGAGTGACTCGGGGAGCCGCGCACCGATGCCCGCGTCCTTCTTGCCCCGCACGTACAGAGGGCAGGCGAGGTCGCTGCAGATGTAGGCGCCCACGCTGTTCCCCTGCTGCCCGGCCCTGCCTGCCTTCGCGGCGACCAGGAGCGAGACGCCACCGGTGTGGGTGGTCAGGCATATCGAGCACATGCTGCGCCGGGTCTGCCAGGAGGAGGCGTGGGAGCCGCGCAGGGTGAGCGCCACCGTGCGGCCGTCCAGGTCGACCGCGAGGTAGGCCCGGTCGGGGGCCTGGGGGTCACGCCAGCCGAGGAAGTCCAGGTCGTCCCAGGGCCGTTCGGCCAGGTCATGGGGGATCGACAGGCGCTTGGCCTCGCCCTTGGAGCAGTTCACGAAGGCGGCGCGGATCTCCCGCTCGGTCAGTGGCTTCATACACGGCAGGCTAGTTTGCCTAAAACTGTTAGGCAAATGCATAATGCTTGTCGTTGGATGGGCGGAAGGTTAGGTATGGCGAGAGCAGGACTGACCCCGGAGCGTCTGACCCGTGCGGGTGCGGAGCTGGCCGACGAGGTCGGGTTCGAGCAGGTGACCGTCTCGGCGCTCGCCCGGCGGTTCGACGTCAAGGTCGCGAGTCTGTACTCGCACCTGAAGAGCTCCAAGGACCTCAAGACCAGGATCGCCCTGTTCGCGCTGGAGGAACTCGCCGACCGGGTCGCCGACGCGGTGGCCGGGCGGGCCGGCAAGGACGCCCTCTCCGCGGTCGCGAACGCCTACCGCGACTACGCCCGGGAGCACCCCGGCCGCTACGCCGCCGCCCGGTTGCGGCTCGACCCCGAGACGGCGGCCGCCAGCGCCGGGGTGCGGCACGCGCAGATGGCGCGAGCGATCCTGCGCGGCTACGACCTGACGGAGCCGGACGAGACACACGCCGTCCGGCTGCTGGGCAGCGTCTTCCACGGCTACGTCAGCCTGGAGCTGGCCGGAGGCTTCGAGCACAGCGCTCCCGACGCGCAGGAGTCCTGGGTGTGGGTCGTGGATTCGCTCGACGTCCTGCTGCGGGGCCGCGCCAGACCGGCGGAGGGTTCGCCGGTGGTCGAGAACGGCTGAGGGAACTGCCGTGACCGCCTTGTGCGCGACTTGGGCGATGGCGTGGTGCGGGTCCGCCCGATCGACGCCCTGGCAAGATGGCGGCATGGAACGTGTGCTTGGAATCGGTGGATACTTCTTGCGGGCTTCCGACCCGGCGGCCCTGAACGCGTGGTACCGCGATTGCCTGGGTCTGGACGCCGACGAGAACGGCCTGTGGCGTCAGGAGACCGGGCCGACGGTGTTCGCGACGTTCGAGTCGGAGACCGACTACTTCGGCTCCCGCACCCAGCAATCCATGCTCAACTTCCGGGTCCGTGACCTGGAAGCGATGCTCGCGCAACTGCGCGCCAAGGGGGCGGACGTGGCCGAGGAGACGCAGGAGATGGACGGCGTCGGTCGGTTCGGCTGGGTCACCGATCCCGAGGGGCATCGGATCGAGCTGTGGCAGCCGGCCTGACCGCGCGCTCACGCAGGCGGTGACGTGCTGGTCCCAACCGGACAGCACGTCGATCGCGCCGGCACGGGCGGGAGCGTCCGCGGAGGTGTCGGGGCCGGCCGGTTCGGCCGGCCCCTTGTTCCGTCCGTCAGAAGTGGGCCACGTCGACCACGGCCTGGGCGAACGCCGTCGGCGCCTCCTGCGGCAGGTTGTGGCCGATGCCCGTGAGTGTCCGGTGCTCGTACTTTCCGGTGAACTTGCTCCGGTACGCTGCCCCGTTGCCCGGCGCCGTGAACGGATCCCGCTCGGGGTCGAGGGTGATGGTCGGCACCGTGATGGCGGGCGCGAGGGCCAACTCGTCCTCGTAGCGGTCGTAGCGGCGTTCGCCCTCCGCCAGGCTCAGTCGCCAGCGGTAGTTGTGGATCACGATCGCGGGGTAGTCGGGGTTCTCGAAGGCGGCCGCGGTGCGTTCGAAGGTGGCGTCGTCGAAGTTCCAGGTCGGCGAGACGATGTCCCAGACGAGCCGGGTCAGTTCAAGGCGGTGGACCTTGTCCTCCATGGCCTTCTTGCCGCGCTCGGTGGCGAAGTAGTACTGGTACCACCAGGTGTGCTCGGCGGCCGCGGCGATCGGCTCCAGCTGGGCCTTGCGGTTGGTGATGAGGTAGCCGCTCACCGAGACCAGTGCCTCGACCCGGTCGGGCCACAGGGCCGCCAGGATGTCACCCGTGCGGGAGCCCCAGTCGAAGCCCGCGACCACGGCCTTGTGGATCTTGAGAGCGTCCATCAGCGCGATGATGTCCAGGGCGATCACCGACTGCTGGGCGTTGCGGAAGGTCCGTGAGGACAGGAAGCGTGTCGTGCCGTGGCCGCGGAGGTAGGGCACGATCACGCGATAGCCCTCGGCGGCGAGCAGGGGAGCGACGTCGACGTAGCTGTGGATGTCGTAGGGCCAGCCGTGCAGGCAGATGACCACAGGGCCGTGAGCGGGCCCCAGTTCGGCATAGCCGACGTTCAACAGACCGGCCTTCACCTGCTTCAGCGCGGGGAAGGACGTGTGCGTGCCCGGAGTGACCGCCGGCACGACGGGGGCCCCGCCGGTTCGGCTCGGAGCGGTGGACGCGTCGGCGACTCCGTGGAGACCGGCCAGTGAGACGGCGGCCGCGCCCGTGCCCAGACCCATCGCCTTGTTGAAGGTACGCCTGTTGATCATGTGAAACCTTCCGTGCGTCATTCCGATGCGCTCTGCCGGTGCGAGGCAGGGACTCCGGTGGGACAAGTCTCGGCGTCATCGCCGCAGGCCGCTCGCGGCGATGACTCTGACACAGCGATTCGTCACCGGTCAAGACGGTTATGTGGCCTCGGCGGCGCCTGCTGTCATCGGCCGTCGTGATCTCAACCGACGGCCGCTTGTGCGTGATCTCGATCGTCGGGCGATTGCAGGCGAGCCGATCGATTCATCCATCACCGGCTTGACAGGTGACGCGATGCAGGGCAAGTTAGTCACCAGTTAGAGCGGTGATGCCGAGCGGCTGCCAGACAGCTGTGCCGCGGCCGGCGTCATCCGGCGACCGGACGGTTTCCGCGTCGCCCCACGTACTTCTGGAGGATCCACTCGTGTTCAACATCAAGGCCGTAGGCAAGCGACGGGCTCTCACCGGTGTCGGCGTGGCCGTCACGGCGGGCGCGGCATTCGGGGCCTTCGCGCTCGCCGGCACCGCCAGTGCCGACGGCGCCACGGCGGTCGGCAAGGAGCACGGCAAGCCCACCATCGTCTTGGAGCACGGCGCGTTCGTGGACGCTTCCAGCTGGAACGGTGTGATCTCCCGGCTGCGCGCCGACGGCTACCCCGTCGTCGCCGCCGCGAACCCCCTGCGCGGCCCGCGCAACGACGCGGCCGAGCTGCGCGGCCTCCTCGACCACGTCAAGGGTCCCAAGATCCTCGTCGGCCACTCCTACGGCGGCTCCGTGATCAGCCAGGCCGCCGCGAAGGACCCCGACGTCAAGGCCCTCGTCTATGTGGCCGCGTTCCTGCCCGCCCCCGGCGAGAGCGCCTTGGGGCTGACCGGCAAATACCCCGGCTCCACCCTCGCCGATGTCCTTGACCCCGTCACGGTCACCCATGCCGACGGCACCACCAGCACCGACCTCTATGTCCAGCAGGGCAAGTTCCGCCACCAGTTCGCCGCGGACGTTCCGCGCGACGAAGCCGCCCTCGCCGCCGTCGCCCAACGCCCCGTCGCCCAGGCCGCCCTGGAGGAGAAGGCCACGGTCGCCGCCTGGAAGACCATCCCCAGCTGGGACGTCATCACCACCCAGGACCTGAACATCCCGGCTTCCGCCCAGCGCTTCATGGCCCGGCGGGCCCACGCCCACACCACCGAGGTCGCCGCCTCCCACGCCGTAGCCGTCTCCCACCCCGGCGTCGTCACCCGCGTCATCGAAGAGGCCGCGCGCACCACCCGATAGCGGCCCCGACGTCTGCACTCCGGCACCGGCGACACGACGTCTGCACCCCGATACCCGCACCCAGACACCTACACCTCTACACCTCGACACCTGAAAGCGAGAGCGCTGCCATGGACATGAAGCTCGAAGTCGTCGTCATCCCCGTCTCCGACGTCGACAAGGCCAAGGACTTCTACGTGGAGAAGCTCGGGTTCCGCCTCGACGCGGACTTCCCGATCGACGACGGCTACCGGATCGTGCAGGTGACGCCGCCCGGCTCGGCGTGCTCGGTCATCTTCGGCGACGGCGTGACGCATACCCCGGCGGGTTCGGCTCGGGGGCTCCATCTCATCGTCTCCGACATCGAGCAGGCCGGCGCGGAGCTGGCCGACCGAGGCGTCGATGTCTCCGGCCCGTTCCACGACGTCACCGGGGCCTTCCATCACGCCGGCGAGACGGGCAGGGTGCCCGGACTCCACCCGGAGCGAGCCAGCTACGGCTCCTTCGCCTCGTTCGCGGACCCCGACGGCAACGACTGGATACTCCAGGAGATCACCGAACGCGCGCCGGGCCGCTGACGGCAGCACGCTGGGCGCACCGCTCGTCACCGCCTTGACAGGTTACGTGAAAGAGCGCAGTCTTGTTGTCGTCTCGCGGCGAGCGGGGCGCGATCCACGATCGACGAACTCGATCGACGAAGACGATCGACGAAGAAGGGAACGGTCATGAGCGAGGACGTCACGACGGATGCCGCCGCGGCGGCACGGCACGTTCGCTACGGCAGTCTTCCCGAGCGGATCCGCTTCGAGGACATGACCGAGGTGGCGGACGCCGGGGCCGGCGGCGGGGGTGCCGCCTCGTACAACCCTGAAGGCTCGTGGAACTACTTCTCGTGCCTGGCCCTCGATCTGGGGCTGTAGTCCTGGCTGTGCTTGTGGCCTGGTCCTGGCTGTAGTTCCTCGGGCGAAGGGTCGGTTCGCGGCGCGCGAGGGTCCGAAGTGGTCGGGAGAGTGGGTGAGTGAGGGAAGTGGAACACGGCGAGAACGTTGCGTATTCGTCAGTCACTGGTCAATATGGTGACGTGAAACACGCCTTCCCCTGCGGCACGCTGCCTCTCGATTTCGTCGGCACCCTACGCGCGCGACGCAACGACGCACCGATGGAGAAGCTCGCCTCTCCCGAGCTGCTCGACGACTGGTTCGTCGAGTCGAAGATGCTCGATCTGGCGCCCGGTGGTGACGAGACGGACCTCACCCTCGCCCTGGAACTGCGCGAGGCGATCTACGCGCTGGTGGCGTCCCGCCTCGCCGGCCGGCCGCTGCCCACCAAGGCGGTCGCCGCGGTGAACCTGCACGCGGCGGGCCTGCCGGTGACGCTGCGGCTCGGACCTGACGGTACGACCCGTACCGGCTCCGTCTCCCAGGGGCTCGCGGCTCTCGCGCGCGAGACGGTCGAGATCCTCGGAGGCGACGAGGAGGCGCTCCTGCGCGAGTGCTCGCGTCCCGAGTGCACGCAGGTCTACCTCGACCGGTCGCGAGGGCATCGGCGGGAGTGGTGCGCCATGCGGACCTGCGGCAACCGGGTCAAGGCCGCCGCCTACCGGGCACGCCAGAGCGGCGCGACCGTCTGACCGGTCCGGGTGCGATGGTCACCCGGTGCGTTCCAGCAGGCGGTGCGGGTGTGCCGGGTACACGCCGAGGATCCGTACCTCGGACGAGAAGAAGTGCAGTTCCTGGAGGGCGAGCGCCACGTGGGGCTGGTGCGGGTGGCCCTCGACCTCGACGTAGAAACAACTGGGATTGAGGCCCGCGCCCAACTGGTAGCTCTCGATCTTGGTGAGGTTCACCGAGCTGCTGGCGAAGCCGCCGAGCGCCTTGTAGAGGGCGCTGGGGATGTTCCGTACGGCGAAGAAGAGGCTCGTCATCGTCGGCTCGTCCGTGACGGGCGCGAAGGCGGACTCGCGGGAGAGGACGACGAACCGCGTGGTGTTGTCGGGGTCGTCCTCGACCCCCGCGCGCAGTACCTCCAGGCCGTACTGCCGGGCCGCGGCGGGCGGGGCGAGCGCCGCGTGCCGCGCGTCACCGAGCTCCGCCACCTCGCGGGCGGCCCCGGCCGTGTCGTCACTGACGAGCGTGCGCCAGCCGCCCTCGCGCAACACCTTGCGGCACTGCCCCAGCGCGTGCACATGGCTGCGGACGCACTCGACGTCGGCCGGAGCCGTACCGGGTACGCCCATGAGGTCGAAGTGGATGGCGAGGAAGTACTCGCCGATGACGAACAGGCCCGACTCCGGGAGCAGGTGGTGTACGTCCGCGACCCGCCCGGCGGCGGAGTTGTCCACCGGGATGACCGCCAGGTCGGCGGTCCCGAGGGTGACGGCGTCCAGCGCCTGCTCGAAGCTCGTGCAGGGCAGTTCCGTGCTGCCGGGAAAGAGGTTCTGGGTGGCGGTCGCCGAATTGGAGCCGAATTCGCCCTGATATGCGACGATCGTCACTTTGTGTCACCTCTCGCTACGGAGCCGACGTCCTCGGTCAGCCGGAGACCTACGGTAGATCGCCGAGGTCGACCACCACGTTGCTGTCCACAACGAGAGACTCCGCACGGCCTTCAGCCCGTGCCGGTGCCTGAGGTCTCCGAGGACGGACACCCTGTCGAGCCAGGCGCCCGAGCGGGTGCGCGCATCACGTTGCCCGGGTACGGCAAGCACGTGCTACGTCTGACTGCCGGTCGCCGTCGTTGCCCGCGTGATCATGACTGCACGAGACTTGCCCGTCGGATTTCGGTGGGGTGCGGCGGGGGAGACGAGCGATGAAGACGATGAGAAGTGGCGCGGCCCAGGGGGCGGACGGGCCGTCGCCACACGCGCCGGTGGCCGGCCGGAACCTGTTGGTGGGTGCGGTGCTGATCATGTTGTCCCTGGCCGCCGCGCTGACGTCCTCTTTCCTTTTCGCCACGGTGCTTCCCACCGATCGCACCCTCTACCGGGAGTACAAGGCGGCCGACGTCTGTCCCGCCCGCACGGTGATACCGAGCGCGGAGGACTGCCTGCGGGAGGTTCCCTTCACCGTGGAGGACACCGTGAAGGCGCGCAGGCACATGCGGGCGACCCTGGTCGGCCCCGAGCCCTATGCGCGGGTCGTCGTGCCGTTCGGCGACCCGGAACCGGTGCTGGACGGGCTCGAGCGAGGCGACCGGGTCACCGGCACCGTCTGGCGCGGCGTCGTCGTGGTCGTCGCCGAGGGTGACGCCCGGCAGGAATCCTCCGAAGCGCCCCGCGACGAGCTTCAGATGACGGCCGCCGTGGGCACGTTCGCGGGACTGCTGGCGGCGCTGGCGCTGATGTTCGGCGCGATCCGGCTGGCCAGGCCACGCGACCCCGGGTTCTTCACCTGGCGTCCGTACGGCAAGTGGCTGCTCATCGTCGCGGGGGCCAGCTGCGTCGTCGTGGGCCTGGTCACCGTGTGGACGGGCCTCCCGTGGCTGCTCGTGCCCACGGTCTGCGGGACGGTCGTCGCGGGTACGGCGTGGTTCCTCCACCGGGACCTGCGGCTCGGACGGGTGGGCCCGTAGAGGACCCTTCCGACGCGCGGCCGTGCGTGACCGCGGTCGCGGAGACCCCCGTGCCCATGGCTCGAAAAGTGATCCGGAATCAGTTTCCGTGCGGCGCGCACGGGTTACGCTCTCGGTCGTTGCGCTTCCTGCCAAGTCGACGGGCTGTCACCACGATGCGAAGAGCCGTTCTGACCACTCCTCCTGGCTGAAGCCGGTCCACCTTCGATGTCATCGCCGGAAGAGGAGCACGTCCATGCGACTTTATGCCCAGACTTCAGCGCGTCGGACCCGTCAGGTGGTCGCGGACCTGATCGCCGTCGTCCTGATCGCGGCCGCGGTGAAGTTCGCCCTGGCCGTTCGTGACGTGATCTTGTTGCTGGCCGAGCCCGGACGGAAGGCGGAGAGCGCGGGCGACACCCTGGCCGACGGTCTCGGCGACGCCGGCGAGGCGGCCGCGAAAGTGCCGTTCGTCGGCGACTCCCTGAAGAAGCCGCTCCAGTCCGCCGCCGACGCCGGGACCGGCCTCGCCGATGCCGGACAGTCGCTGCAGGACACCGTGGGCCAGGTCGCCACCTTGACGGCGGTCGCCCTGATCGTCCTCCCGGTGGCTTTCGTAC
Source organism: Streptomyces sp. NPDC002306 (assembly GCF_053593435.1). Taxonomy (NCBI): domain Bacteria; kingdom Bacillati; phylum Actinomycetota; class Actinomycetes; order Kitasatosporales; family Streptomycetaceae; genus Streptomyces; species Streptomyces sp. NPDC002306. The sequence continues at coordinate 42,489 of NZ_JBSFCK010000026.1, read as the reverse complement.
TGGTGTTGTGGCTCCCCCCGCGCCTGCGCTGGATCCGGCGCAGCGCCACCACCCGGCGACTGCTCGACGCCGACGGAGGCGCCGATCTGCTCGCGCTGCGCGCCCTCACCGGCCCGCAGCGCGCTCTCGCCGCGGTCCCCGCCCCTCCCGGTGGACTCGCCGACGCCTGGCGGCGAGGAGACCAGCAGATCATCGACGCGTTGTCCGAGATCACACTCAGGCGGGCGGGGCTGCGCCCCTGACGTGTGAGGTGCGAGTCGCCCCACCAGGGGACACCGGCCGAGTTGCCCGGCCCACCTTGCCTACGTACCGTCGAGTGGGAGGCCGTAGTCCCCCGAGGTGTTGTGCGAGACGGCGTCACAGGGCGCAGCCCATGACGAGGGGATGTCAGGCATGCCCAGCGAGACCCACACCGTGAAGCGCGTGGACGTTCACACGGGTATTCCCTACGGTGAATTCGTCACGGCGCTCGAAGAGGCGGCTCCTCCCCTTGACGCGGGGGTGTACGAGCTCATCGAGGAGGCTGGTGGTACCTGGGACGATGTTCGAGCGGCCATGGAAGTCAACGCTCCCCACCACCTGATCCGTTACTGGCGGCTGAACGGCACCCGGGCCTTGCGCCTGGCGAACGGCTCCACGAGGTCGATGGAGTATCTGATCGGCAACCATGTCATCGCCGAGAGCATGTTCCGTCACGACCCCCGGGCCCTGTTGTACGCGCCGCTGCGGATGCTGGTGTGGAGCGACGACGAGAACAATGCCGTCCTCAGCATGCACCGGCCCAGCGACGAGTTCGGAAGCCTGGGTCCGGCGGAAGTGACGAAGGTCGGTGAAGAACTCGACCGCTATGTCATCGAGCTTCTCCGCCTGTGCGGCGTGGACGCCGGGCAGGATTTCGCCTGATCGCGTCCGTGCGGTGCTGAGTTCGCTGCCCGGGTCCGAGTAGGCCGACCGAACGGACGGCGTCGGCTCAGTCGTTCCCGACAGCGAACCGGACTTCCGGAGCCTTGCCTTGACCGCGCGCATGGACGCGGGCGCGGGCCGCCGCCAGGTCTCACCCACCCCGTCGCAGACACCCGACATTCCCACGCCGAGGAGGGCCCTGTGTCCGGCTCACTCACCTTCCCAGTGACCAGTCGCGAGTGGCTTCTGCTCAGCCGCCCCGAGGGCTGGCCCGTTCCCGAGGACTTCGCCCTCGTCGAGGCCGAGTTGGCCCAGCCCGGAGACGGCCAGGTCCTCGTCCGCAACGCGTACCTCTCCGTGGACCCGTACATGCGGGGGCGCATGAGCGCGGCCAAGTCGTACGCGGCGCCCTTCGAACTCAACGAGCCCATGCAGGGCGGTGCCGTCGGCGAGGTGGTCTTCTCCCGTGCCGAGGGCATCGTCGTGGGCGACCACGTGCTGCACTCCAGCGGCTGGCGTGAGTACGCCACCGTCGACGGCGAGCAGTGCGTGAAGGTCGATCCAGGGGCCGCGCCCCTGTCCGCGTACCTCGGCGTGCTCGGCATGACGGGCCTCACCGCGTACGCGTGTCTGCTCCGCACCGCCGCGTTGCAGGAGGGCGACATCGTCTTCGTGTCCGGTGCGGCCGGCGCGGTCGGCAGCCAGGTCGGGCAGATCGCCGGGCTCAAGGGCGCCTCCCGTGTGATCGGCTCCGCCGGGTCCGACGAGAAGGTCGCCCTGCTGCTGGACGAGTACGGCTTCGACGCGGCGTTCAACTACAAGGACGGCCCGGTGGCCGCTCAGTTGCGGGCCGCCGCCCCCGACGGCATCGACGTGTACTTCGACAATGTCGGCGGCGACCATCTCGAGGCCGCCCTGGGCTCGCTCAACCTGAAGGGCCGCATCGCGATCTGCGGAATGATCTCCGCCTACAACGACACCGAGCCCGCACCGGGCCCGCGCAACCTGGCCCGGCTGATCCAGACCCGTGGCCGCATGGAGGGGTTTCTGGTGCGGGACCACTACGACCTCCAGCCCCGGTTCTTCGAGGAGGTCGGCGCCTGGGTGCGCTCGGGAGAGCTCAGGTACCGCGAGACGGTCGTCGAAGGAGTCGAGAACACGTTGGACGCCTTCCTCGGCGTCCTGCGCGGCGACAACACCGGCAAGATGATCATCAAACTCTGAGCCCCCGCCCTCTGCCGCGGATCCTGTCGGCCGGTCACCGCCACGCCGATGACTTCGCGCGTCGCGGGGGGTCCACACCCTCACACCGCAGACCGCGCACACGATCAGTGAGGGATCATGGACACCAACGCACTACCGCCCGTCGTCGACGCGGACACCTGGCAGCGTGAGCTGGACGCGCTACGGGCCCGGGAGAAGGCCGCGACCCGGGAGCTCGACGCGATCGCCGCCCAGCGCCGCCGTCTGCCGATGGTCAGGATGCCCGAGTACGTCCTCGACGGCGCGGGCGGACCGGTCCGGCTGGCCGACCTCTTCGAGGGCAAGAAGCAACTGATCGTCTACAACCACATGTGGTTCCCCGGCGAGCAGTGGCAGTGTCCCGGCTGCACGGGGTACACCGCGCAGTTCACCCGGCTGGAGTTCCTGGACAACTACGACGCCCGTTTCGTCATCGTCACCCAGGGCCCGATCGAGGAGGCGCTCGCCTACAAGCACCGGGTCGGCAACAAGATGACCTGGTATTCCACCGCGAACAGCCCCTTCGGCGCCGACGTGGGCGCGGCGCCCGGCGAAGGCTTCGCCGTCAACGTGTTCCTCCGTGACGGCGACACCGTCCATCGCACCTGGCACACCACCGGCCGTGGCACCGAACAGCTCAGCCACACCTTCGCGCTGATCGACCTCCTGCCGTACGGACGGCAGGAGGAGTGGCAGGACTCGCCCGCCGGCTGGCCGCAGTCGCCCACGTACAGCCGGTGGTCCGCCTCGAAGGACATCGCCGCGGCGTACGGCCCGGACTCCGCGCAGGCCTGATCACGTCGTGGGCATCCCGGACCGGACGGCCACGGTCAGCTCGACCGGGCGGGTCCGGTTCCGGGTCCACCGGACCGGTCCGCCTATTCGACCGGTCGAACCGCACGCGGCATGAGGTGTGAATGCGTCGCGCGGCCGTGGATTGCCTGAATACGCTGGGTGAGTTTAGGCATTCAATTCGGTCACACCGTGTTGATGTGGATCTCGCATACCGGTGCAGCCGTACCTTATGAGACTGTTGTGGAGCTCATCGTCTAGGCGAAGTCGGGACGCAAAGTCAAGTGTTGACATGCCCTCCGCTTGTGAATGATGATCATCACTGCCTCACGAAGGCTCCTGATAAGTCCGCCTGACCAACACAACTATGTGACCGGGTAATTGACGCCGATTTCCTCGGCATATATCTCCCGGCTTCCAGTGTGGATTTCTCACCTTGACGGCGTCCACCGCGGCGCCGTCATTTATTGCGCCCAGTTCCTCCCCGGTCCCACCCCGACAGGAAGGCCAGGTCTTGCCGGTGCACCACACCCCCCGCCCCGTTCTCCCCACCCCCACGGTCCGGCCCGCGTCCTTCGCCCAGCAGCGTCTGTGGTTCCTGGCCCAACTCCGTGGTGCGAACGCCGCGTACAACGAGACCCTGGCCTTCGCGCTCACCGGTCCACTCGACCGTCACGCTCTGGCCGGTGCGCTCGACGCGCTGAGCGACCGGCACGAATCCCTGCGGACCCGACTGGTGGCCGAGGCGGGTGTGGTGAGCCAGCACATCGACCCGCCGGGCGCGGGCTTCGGGCTGGTCTTCGAGGACCTCACCGCGGAGGCCGACCCCGACGCGTGCGTGGCATCGCGCCAGTCGCAGGAGGCGGAGGGGGCTTTCGACCTGGAGGCGGGACCGCTCGGCCGTGGCCGCCTGCTGGCCCTGGGGGGTGAGCGGCATGTGATGCTTCTGACGTTCCATCACAGCATTTACGACGGCGCGTCGATGAACGTGATGATGAGGGAACTGGCGGCGCTCTACTCAGGATTGATCGACGGCGATCCGGAGCCGTTGCCCGGACTCGCGGCGCAGTACGCCGATCACGCGGACGCCCAGCGTGAGGCCGTCCTCGGCGGCGCTCTCGCCGCTCAGGAGGAATACTGGAAACGGGCGTTGAGCGACGCGCCGCCCGTGCTGGAGCTGCCCACGGACGGCCCGCGCCCGGCCGAGCAGGACTATCGCGGCGGGCGGGTCGAGTGGGACCTCGACGCCGACGTCACGGCCGCACTCCGGACTCTCGCGCGCGAACACGGAGCGACCCTGTTCGTGGCTGTCCTGACCGGCTGGGCCATGCTGATGTCGCGGCTGTCCGGCCAGGAGGACATCGTTGTCGGAAGTCCGGTCGCGGGCCGGCGAGGACCGGGAGCCGCCGGTCTCATCGGGTTCCTGGTCAACTCACTCCCGCTGCGGATCGATCTGTCCGGTTCACCCAGCGGCTCCGAGGCGCTGACCCGCACCCGCGCCGTCGTCCGGGAGGCCCTGGCCCATCAGGACCTGCCCTTCGAGCGCGTCGTCGAGGCGGTGAACCCGCCCCGCAGCGCCTCCTACACCCCGCTGTTCCAGACCATGCTGGCGTGGGTGCAGGACCGGCGCGACCTGCTGTGCCTGCCCGGGATCGAGGCCCAGCCGCTTCCGATCGTCCACGCTCCGGCCAAGTTCGACCTCGCCCTGTCGGCGACCGAGTCGGACGGCCGGATCATCGGGCACCTGGACTACGCGACCGCCCTCGTCGACCACGCCACCGCCCGACGCTGGGCGGCCCATCTGCGCCACCTGCTCACGGACCTGGCCCGGCATCCGGAGCGCGACGTCCAGGCCCTGGAGCTGATGGACCCGGCCGAGTGCCTCCGGCTGATCCGCCAAGGCGACGCGACCGGGGCAGTCCCCCCGGTCGGGACCGAGGCAGTCACCCCGGTCGCGACCGAGACCTTGACGGCGGACGCGACCGAGCGCATGACAGCGGTCGCGACCAGGGCCATGACGGCGGACGCGAGCGAAGCCATGACGGCCGCCTCCACCGCACCCCACACCACCGCCACCGCCCTCCGTACAGCCGACGGCATCGCCTCCCTCATCGAGGCTCAGGCCCGCCGGCACCCCGCACAGGCAGCGGTCGTCGACCAGGACCGGACGCTCGACTACGCCACGCTCGACCGCCGTGCCAACCGGCTCGCGCACGCCCTCGTCGCCCGCTCGGTGCGGCCCGGCGACGTGGTGGGGCTGCACGCGCGCCGGACCGTCGACCTGGCGGTCGGCGTCCTGGGCATTCTCAAGGCCGGTGCCGTCTACCTCCCCCTCGACCCCGGACAGCCGCGGGAACGCCTCGCCGCCATGGTCGAGGACGCAGTGTGCCCCGTGGTGCTGAGCGACCACGACTCCGGGAACCGTCCCGGGGACTGGCTCGACCTGCGCACCGTGGAGGCCGAAGGAGGGGCGGGCGAACAGCCACCGGCCGACGTGGGCCGGGGGCCCGACCGGACGGCGTATGTCATCTTCACTTCCGGGTCCACGGGACGGCCCAAGGGTGTCGCGGTCGAGCACCGCAGCGTCCTCAACCTCTTCGCGGCCTGGCACGACCGGATGGGCACCGCCCCCGGTGAGGTCGGCTCGGCGTGGTCCAGTATCGGCTTCGACGCCTCGATCCACGAGCTGCTGCTGCCCCTGACCACCGGCGGCGTCCTGCACATCGTTCCCGAGGAACTGCGCGGCGACCCGGACGCCCTGATGGCGTGGATGCGCGCGCACGAGGTGACTCAGGCGTTCCTGCCGCCCGCCTACGTCAAGTGGATCGACGAGGATCCCGCCGAGCGGCTGCGCGGTCTGCCTCTGCGCAAGCTGCTGACCGGGGTCGAGTCCCTGACCGAAGCGGCCCTGCACCGCATGACGGAGCAGTTGCCCGGCCTGCGGATCTGCTTCGGCTACGGCCCCACCGAGGCCACCTTGTACAGCACCGCCTACTACGATCCCCGTCCGTCGGACCGGCCCTGCCCCATCGGGCGCCCGCTGCCCGGTACCCGGCTCTACGTGCTGGACGGCCGGATGCGGCCCGTCCCGCCCGGAGTGGTGGGGGAGGTGTACCTCGGCGGGGCGTCCCTGGCCCGGGGCTACCTCAACCGGCCCGACCTCACCGAGGAACGCTTCCTGCCGGACCCGTTCGTACCCGGCGAACGCGTCTACCGCACCGGCGATCTCGCCCGCTGGGGGCAGGACGGCCAGGCCCACTACGCGGGCCGCGCCGACGACCAGGTGAAACTGCGCGGCTTCCGGATCGAACCCGCCGAGGTCGAGGCGGCGTTCATGGCGTTGCCCGGCGTCCGCGAGGCCGTCGTCCTCGTCGACCGCGACGCGGCCGGGCAGCCCCGGCTGGTGGCCGGGGTGGGCAGGGGTACCGCGCCGGAACGCGCCGCCGACGACTGGCGCACCGCACTCGCGCGCCGGCTGCCCGACTACATGATCCCCGCCGTCGTCCTCGGCCTGGAGTCCCTCCCGCTCAACCGCAGCGGCAAGGTCGACCGCGGTGAGCTGCTGCGGCTCGTGCGGGAGCGGGGCTCGACCCAGGTCAACACGGCCAGCCCCCGGGACCACGTCGAACACGCCCTGTACCGCATCTGGCAGCGCGTCCTGCTCCACCCCGACATCGGTGTGAGCGACAACTTCTTCGACATCGGCGGCACCTCCCTCGCGGCCATCAAGATGGCTCACGAGGTCGGCGAGACCTTCGGACGCCAACTGCCCGTCGCGGAAGTCATGTTGCGTCCCACCATCGAGGCGCTCAGCGCACTGCTGCGCGAGGACGGCATCCACCGCGTGCCCGGCAGCCTCATCGAGTTCCGCCGGGGCACGGGCCCGAGGGTGGTCTGCGTCCACCCCGCCGGCGGCACCGCCTTCTGCTATCTGCCGCTGGCCGCCTTCCTGCCGGAACGGGCCGGGCTCTACGGCATCCAGTCGCCGGGCGTGAACCCTGGCGAGGACGTCCTGCCCACCGTGGAGGCCATGGCCGAGGCGTATGTCCGGCTCCTCGAACCCCTCGGTGAGGGCCCCCTCGTCCTCACCGGACTCTCCTACGGCGGTCTGGTCGCCCACGAGATGGCGCGCGTGCTGAGCCGGTCCGGCCGGCACGACGTGAGTGTCGTCCTGCTCGACACCCAGGCCACCGACGACGCCTCGGCCCGGACGGCGATCACCGCCGTCGACGCGGCGGAGTTCCGCGACAAACTCGTGAGGTTCAACGGGATGTATCCCGGCATCGACGACGCACAGGTAGAGCGCTATTTCCGCCTCTACAACCACAACCGGCTCACCGCCCGCGACCATCTCCCCGCCGTCTCCCCGGCCCGGATCGTCCTCGCCCAGGCCGTGCCCGGTGGCACCGACACCCCCTTCCACGGCGAGGTCCGCGACTTCTGGCGGCGGCGCGCGGAAGGCGAGTTCCGGGTGGAGACGTTGGCCTGTGACCACTGGGAGATCCTGGAAGGCGGCGAGGCCGCCCGCGTCGGCGCCCTGCTCACCGCCGAACTGGCGCACCACGAAAGCGAATCCGCCCTCCCGGCCGACTCCCACGCCGTCGCCGCCTCGGCCCAGGAGGCGTGATGAAGCCCCCGGCCGCCCTCAGCCCGCTCGCCGACGCCGTCCTGTCCCAGGCCCGCCGGACACCCTCCGCGGTGGCCGTCGAGGACGGCTCCCGGACCCTCGACTACGCCGAACTCGACCTGCTCAGCGCGCGGGTGGCGGATCACCTGCGCTCGCGCGGAGTGCGCCCAGGACACGCCGTCGCCGTCGGCCTGCCCCGGTCCTGGCGGCTGATCTGTGTGCTGCTCGGCATCCGCCGCGCCGGAGCCACCGTCGTACCCCTGGACCGGCTCAGTCCGCCGGAACGGCAGCGGCACATCCTGGCGGACTCCGGCGCCGTCCTCGTCGTCCGCGACGACCCGCGCACCCCGGACGAACTGGAAGCCGACCTGCTGCTCGGAGCGGTGGGGCCCGCCGACCGGATCGACTCGGCCGGGCAGGCTCCGGCGTGCGACGGCGACACCGGCACGGGCTTCGTCTTCTACACCTCCGGGAGCACCGGCCGCCCCAAGGGCGTCGAGGTGACCGACGCGGGCGTCCTGCGCCTGGGCCGCCCGGGTTACATCGAGCTGCGGCCCGGCGCCCGCTACGCCTGCCTCTCCAACCCCGCCTTCGACGCCCTCAGCTTCGAGGTGTGGGCCCCGCTCCTGACCGGCGGCTCCTGCGTCGTGCTCGACGACACCCAGGTGCACAGCCCGCGCCGGCTCGCCGACGTACTGCGCGAACGCCGTATCGACACGATGTTCATCACGGTCGCCCTGTTCAACGCGGTCGTCGAGAAGGTGCCCGACTGCTTCGCCGACGTCGGCCAGGTCCTCGTCGGCGGCGAACAGCTCAACGTCCCCCTGATACGCCGCTGGTACGACGCCAACCCCGGCTCCCGGACGGTCCTGCACAACGTGTACGGGCCGACGGAGGCGACCACGTTCGCCCTGTGCCACCCGATCCCGCGGAACTTCACCGGCGACACGATCCCCATCGGCACCGCGCTGCCGGGCACCGGCCTGCTCACACGCACCGAGGACGACCGCACCGCCGAGCCGGGTGAGGTAGCCGAACTGCTGCTGTCCGGACCGGCGTTGGCGCGCGGCTACCACAACCTGCCGGAGCGGACCGCGCGGAGCTTCGTCGAGCTGCCCGACGCGAGCGGCGGCCCGAGCCGCTGGTACCGCACCGGCGACCTGGTCCGCCAGGACGCCGAGGGCCGCGTGACCTACGTCGGGCGGGCCGACCGGCAGGTCAAGGTGCGCGGGTTCCGTATCGAACCGGGCGAGGTCGAACGGCAGCTCCTGGCCCATCCGGCCGTCCGCCGGGCCCACGTGTGCACCCGGCGTGACACGGCGGACCGCAACGAACTGCTGGCCTTCCTCGTGCTGGGCGACGACCTTGCGTACGACGCCTACGAACGCCACCTCGCGGCCGCCCTGCCGGCCTACATGCGCCCGCACCACACCCACCTCGTCGCCGAACTCCCGCTGACCGCCAACGGCAAGGTCGACCAGACGGCCCTGCTGCGTGACGCCGGCCCGCCGTGGCGCGGTACGCGCGTGGACGAGGCGCACGTCAGCGCCGAGCAGCGGCCCGTGCTGGACATCGCCGAACGGATCCTCGCCGTCGAGGGCCTGCGCCCCGACGACCGCTGGATACCGAGTGGTGGCGACTCTCTGAAGGCGCTGCGGTTCCGCTTCGAGATCCTCGACCGTTTCGGTGTCGACCTGCCACAGGAGAGCGTCCTGCGGGCCGACTTCGCCGCCCTCGCGGCCGCCGTGCACGCCCCGGACGCCGGCGCGGGCGAGCACCCGCCCCTGCCGGCCGCGCTCGACGGCCCGACCGCGCCGGCCACCGGCGAGCAGGAACGCCTCTGGCTCCTGCACCAGCGCGACCCCGAGGACCGCGCCTACGACGTACCACTCGTCTTCCACATCGAGGGAGCCGTCGACCCGCAGGCCTTGCACCGCGCGGTCCGCACGCTGGTCGAGCGCCATCCCGCCCTGCGCACCCGCCTGGTGCCCACCCCGGACGGCCTGCTCCAGCGGACCGAGGAGCCCTACGACCCCTGGCAGCGGCTGGACGCGCGGACGGACGAGCGGTGGCAGGACACCGCGGACCGCTTCTTCGGCCACCGCTTCGACCTCACCGGCCCCCGGATGCTGCGGGCCGCATGGACCGAGCGGCCCGACGGCGGCCTCCTCCTGCTGCACCTGCACCACGTCGCCGTGGACGGCTGGTCCCTCAACCTCCTCTTCCGCGACCTCACCGACGCCTACAGCGGCGCGGACCAGGCCCCCGTGCCCGCCGTCACCCCCTTCGACTTCGCCCGCTGGCAGCGGACCTGGCACACCAGCCCGGCCTACGACCGCCACCGCGCGCGCCTGCTGTCCCACTACGGCCGCGAGGACGAACCGTCACCCGCCTCGCCGATCCCGGACCGCGAGGACCGCCCCCGGGCGAGGCTGCTGCGCACCTCCCTCGACCTGGTGCGCCGTGCCGCGCTGGACCGCCGCGCCGCGGAACTCGGCCTGACCAGGTTCCAGCTCCTGGTGTCCGCGTTCGCCGCGAGCGTGTACGGAGTGACCGGACAGAACCGGCCCCTCATCGCCGCCCCCGTGGCGAACCGGCCCAGGCCCGAATTCGCGGACACCGTCGGCATGTTCGCCAACACCGTCCTCCTCGACCTCGCCGTACGCCCGCACGACTCCCTGACGGATCACCTCGCCGCGCACGCCGACGCCGTACGCACCGTCCTGGCGGGACAGGAGGTCGCACTCGCCGACGTCCTGGCGGCCCCGGCGCTCCGCGAGCGCTCCCCGCTGTTCGACTACCTGTTCGTCCTGGAGAACACCGAGTTCTCGACGCTGCGCCTGGACGGCTGCCGGACACGAACGCGCTGGCCCGAACCGCTGGGCGCCAAGTGCGCCTTGACCCTGTCCGTCGTCGAGCACGAGTCCGGCTTCGACTGCCTGTGGGAGTACCGGGACGACATCGGCGCCGAGCGCGCGGAAGCGGCGGGACGTCTCTTCCGCCACGCCCTCGACCGTCTGACCACGGACCCCGACGTCACCGTGCGCGACCTGGTGGCCCCCTACCGCCGGTCCCTGCCCGACACCGGCAGGGGATCCACCCCGGAACCCGACTTCCCCACCGTCGCCGAGGGCTTCGCCCGGCAGGCGGCCCGTACGCCCGACGCCCCGGCCGTCACCGACGGAGCGTCCACGCTCACGTACGCCGAACTCGACGCCCAGGCCGACGAACTGGCCTCCGCCCTGCGCGCCCGCGTGCCGGCGGATCCCGCCGCGCCGGCGACGGTGGCGCTGTACCTCCAGCCCTCCGTCGAACACGTCGTCGCCCTCCTGGCGGCGGCCCGCCTCAACGTGACCGTCGTCCCCCTCGACCCGGCCTACCCGCCGTCCCTGCTGCGTCACGTGCTCGACCAGGCCGCCCCGCTCTGTGTCCTGGTCGCCCCCGCCGACCTCGACGTCCTCGACACTCTCGCGCCCCGGTCCCTGCCCCGGCACCCGGTCACCCTGACCGACGACCCCCGATCCACACCCGTGCCGCACCGGCATCGCGGACAGCGCCCGCTCTACACCCTGTTCACCTCCGGCTCCACCGGCACCCCCAAAGGCGTCCAGGTCCCCGACCGGACCCTGTGCAACCTGCTGACCTGGCAACGTACCGAGGGCGGCCTCGAAGGCGGGGCCGTCACCCAGCAGTTCTCCATGCTGTCCTTCGACGTCTCCTTCCAGGAGATCCTCACCACCCTGTGCTCCGGCGGCCTGCTGCGCCTGGTGAACCCCGCCTGGCGCCAGGACGTGCCGGCCCTGCTGGAACAGCTGGAGACCGGGGGAGCGGAACGGATCTTCCTGCCGTACGTGGCCCTGCAGCTGCTCGCCGAACACGGTGTGCGTACGGCGCGCTTCCCGTCCCGGCTGCGCGAAGTGGTCACGGCTGGGGAGCAGTTGGTGTGCACCGACGCCATCCGCCGCTGGTTCGCCGCCCTGCCGGACGCGCGGCTGTTCAATCACTACGGACCCACCGAGACCCATGTCGTCAGCGCCCTGTGCCTCGAAGGGGACCCCGCCGCCTGGCCGTCGCGCCCCGCCATCGGACGGCCCGTGTCGCACGCCGTGCTGCGCGTGGTCGACGAGGACGGCCTGCCCGTCCCGCCCGATGTCACCGGGCACCTGCTGATCGGCGGCCCGATGGCCGGACGCTGCTACCTCGGCGCGGCCGCCGCCGCGCACCACGACCGGTTCCTCGACGACCCCGACCTCGGCGTCCTCTACCGCACCGGCGACCGGGCCCGCTTCGACCGGCAGGGCCTGCTGCACTACGCGGGCCGCGACGACAGTCAGGTCAAACTCGGCGGTCACCGGCTGGAGTTGGGACAGGTCGAGGCCGCGCTGCTGGAGTACCCCGGCGTGGCCAACGCCATCGCGCAGGTCCACGACGGCCGACTCGTGGCCGCCCTCCAGTACCCGGGCGATGACCCCGACCCCGCGGAACTCACCCGCCACCTCGCCCGTCTGCTGCCCGCGTACGTGCGCGTCAGCCGCTTCCGCCGCCTGACCGACCTGCCGCGCACGCCCAGCGGCAAGCTGGACCGGCGGGCGGCCCTCACCGCCCCCGGCCACGAACTGCGCTCGCCCGGCGACCAGTCCGCGGACCTCACCCCGCTCCAACGACGGCTGACCGACCTCTTCGAGACCGTGACCGGCAAACCGGTCGCCGTGGACCAGAGGTTCTTCGACGCCGGGGCCACCAGCCTGGACCTGATGCGCTTCCACCTGCGCTGCGCCGGAGAGGGCGATCTCCCCTTCGGCGTACCGGACTTGTTCGAGCACGTCACCCCGCGCGCCCTGGCCCGCCTGCTCGACGCGGGTGACGAGGACGACCGGCCGGCACCGCAGGCCCCGGGGGAGCGGTCCGAGGAGCCCGTTGCCGTCATCGGCATGGCCGTACGCCTCCCGGGCGCCGCCGACCTCGCCGCCTTCTGGGACCTGGTCACCAGCGGCCGGCGCGGCATCGAGCACTTCGCCGCCACCGACGACCGGGTCGGCGCGCGCAGCCAGATGGACGGCCTGCTCGCCTTCGACCCCGGCCGCTTCAGGATCAGCCCGCAGGAAGCACGACTGATGGACCCCCAGCAACGCCACCTCCTGATGAACTGCGTCGAGGCGCTGGCCCACGCCGGACTCGGCGACCCGGCGGCCCACCGGATCGGACTCATCGCCTCCTGCGGAGAGAACACCTACTTCCAGCACATGCTGCGCGAGGGCGACCCGGACGCCCTGCCCGACGCCTTCCGGCTCGCCCTGCACCACGAGAAGGACTTCCTCGCCACCAAGGCCGCCTACCACCTCGGACTCACCGGCCCCGCTCTCACGGTCCAGTCGGCATGCTCCAGTTCGCTCGCCGGTGTCCACGTCGCCGCCGGGATGCTGCGCCAGGGCGACGCCGACGTGATGCTCGTCGGCGGTGTCCTCGTCGACACCGCGCTGACCGACGGCTACACCTACCGCCCGCAGCACATCTTCTCCCCGGACGGCCACTGCCGGCCCTTCAGCGCGGACGCCGAGGGCACCGTCGGAGCCAGCGGCACCGGCGTGGTCGTCCTCAAACCGCTCGCCGCGGCCCGCCGCGACGGCGACACCGTGTACGCCGTCATCACGGGCTCGGGCCTCAACAACGACGGCTCCGAAAAGCTCGGTTACAGCGCTCCCGCCCTCGCCGGGCAGCGGGCCGCGATCCGGGCGGCCCTGAGCCGCAGCGGCCGCGAGGGCACCGACCTCGCGTATGTCGAGGCCCACGGCACCGGCACCCGGCTCGGGGACCCGGTGGAGGCAGCCGCCCTGCGGCAGGCGTACGGCCTGGCGGACGACGCGCGCGTGGCGCTGTCCTCCGTGAAGAGCCAGATCGGCCACCTGGGCGCCGCCGCGGGCGTCGTCGGCCTGGTGCGGGCCGTGCTCGCCGTGCACCACGGGATCATCCCGCCCACCGCGGACTTCGACCGGCTCAACCCCGAGATCGAGGACGGGCCGTTCCGTATTCCGGTCACCGCCGAACCCTGGCCGCGGGGCGCGTCGAGGGTCGCCGCCGTGAGCAGCTTCGGTATCGGCGGGACCAACGCCCACCTGCTGCTGGAACATGCGGAGCCGCCACCCGGCCCGGCCGCCGCCGAGCCGGTGCCGTGCCTGGTGCTGTCCGGCGCTTCCGAGTCCGCCGTGCGTGCGGACGGACGCCGTATCGCCGCCTATCTGCGAGCGCGTCCCGCCGCCTACCCGCAGGTCCTGCGCCACCTCCAGGCGGGGCGGCCGTCACTCGGCCACCGCGCGGCGGCGCACTGCCCCGACGTCGACTCCGCCGTCGCCTGGCTCGACGCGCTCCCCGAGGTCACGGCACCGCACCCGGCGAAGCGCCACCCCGCGCACGACGGCGACCCGGGCGCACTCGCGCGGGCCTGGACGGCCGGCGACACCCTCGTCTGGCCCGCCGGGCCCGCCCCCGCACCCTGGGACTTCCCGCCGCCCGCCTTCGACACGGCGGAGTACGACTTCCCCCGGACACCCGGCGGATCCGAGGCCGAACCGGCGGCCGCCGCACCGGGTCCCCGGCGGCTGCCCGCCGGCCAGTGGCTACACCAGCCGGTGTGGACTCGGCTGCGCCGGGCCCGCACCGGTGCACATCAGCCCCGGCGCACCGCCGTGGTGGTCACCGCACCGGACGCGGACGCCGAGTCGTGGCGGTTCCTGGAGCGCCACTACGCCCGGGTGGTGACCGTTCGCGCGGGTACCACCCTCACCCGTCGGGACGAGGACCGCTACGAGGCCGACCCCGCCGACCCGGGGCAGCTCGCCGCCCTGCTGGACCAGGTCGCCGGGGACGACCGATCCGGCGTCGACTGGCTGCACGCGCTGCCGCTGACCCTGGACGACGGCGCCGACGAAGCCGCCCTGGAAACCGCCCAGTGGGCCTGCCTCGACACGGTCGCCGCCCTCGCCCGCGCCCTGGCCGGCACCCCGGAGACGGACCGGCCGCGCGCCTGGCTGCTGTCCCACGGGGCGCAGCCGGTCACCGGCGCCGTCCGCACTCCTGTCGCCGGGCTGCTGGGCGCCGCGCTCCAGGTTCCCCGGCAGGAACTGGGCGTGCTTCTGCGCTGGGCCGACCTTCCGGGTCCCCGCCCGGCCCACTGGGCCGCCCATCTGCCCGACCTGCTGCTCGACGACGCTCCCGCCGAACCGGCGAGCGCGCTGCGCGACGGCTTCTGGTGGCACCGGACCGTCCAGCCCGTCCCCGCCCCCGAAACCCCGCGGGACGCCGTACGAGCGGTGGCCCCCGGAACCCACCTGGTGCTCGGCGGAACCGGCGGCATCGGCGGCACCCTGGCCGCCCGCCTCCTGGAGCACCCCGGCAACCGCGTGGTCCTCCTCGCCCGGGGGACCGAGACCCCGGCCGTGCCGGGAGCACACCCGGGCCGCGTCACGCTCGTGACGGCCGACCTGTCCACCGACGACCTGGACATGATCGCGGACCGGCTGGCCCCGCACCTGGACGGTCTCGCCGGCATCGTGCACGCCGTGGGCACCCCCGCCGGCGGGCTCCTCGCCCACCGCGACCCCGCCACCGCCCGCCACGCGACGACCGCCAAACTGCGCGGCGCCCTGCTCGTGGAGCGGCTCATCGCCGAGCACGACCCCGACTACGCGGCCTACTGCTCGTCCATGGCGGCCGGCTACGGCGGAGTCGGACAGTTCGACTACGCGGCCGCCAACGCCTGCCTCGACGCGTACGCCCACTACGCGCCGCCCGCCGGCGAGGACGCCACCGTACGCATGACCATCGGCTGGGACGCCTGGCGTGAGGTGGGCATGGCGCAGCGGGTGCTCAGCGCCGACATCCGCCATCAGCACCATCTCGCGGTGGCCCTCACTCCCGAGGACGGCGCGGCGGTCTTCGAGCAGGCACTGCGGCTGCAACTGCCCCATCTGCTGGTCAACACGACACCCCTCGCCCAGGCGCACTACTTCTACGAATCGACAACCGTCCCTCGGCCCGTTTCCGCCGCGCGACCCGGCCTCGTCCCATCGCCCAGTCCCGCCCCACGCTCCGTCCCCGCGCCACGGCTCGCCCCCGCGTACGACGACCCCGGGTACGAAGACCCCGCGTACGACGCTCCCGCGTACGACGACCCCGCCGTCGGACTCACCGAAGTCCTGGTCGGCCTCCTGGGCGTCGACGACCTCGACCCGCAGGCCGCGCTCTACGACCTGGGCGCCGACTCGCTCACCCTGCTGGAGCTCCTCGACGAGGTGAAACGCCGCTACGGCACCGACGTCGAACTGTCCCGCCTGAGTCACCGGGTGAGCCTCGCCGAGATCCTCGGCCACCTGGAGACCGGCGCGCGGGCGTCCGCCGCCGTGGACGTCGAGGTCTGGCAGCGCGGGACCGGCCGGGACGTACTGTGCCTGGTCCACCCCGTCGGCGGCGACATCCAGGCCTACCGGCCCCTCGTGGCCGCCCTGCCCGGCGAGCCGACGGTCTGCCTGATCGCCGACCCGAGGCTGCGCGACCCCGGACTGCCCGCCCGGTCCATCGCCGAGCGCGCCGCGCACTACCTGGACGCCCTGCGCGCCGCCTTCCCCGAACCCGACCGCCGACTACGGCTGGCAGGCTGGTCGTTCGGGGCCTGGACCGCCCTGTCGATGGCCGCGCTCGCCGAGGCCGACGGCCAGCCCGCCGACGGGCTGTACCTGCTCGACCCGCCACCACCCGGCGCGGGAAGGCGGCTCGCCGCCTACGACGAACGACAGGTGGACGCCGTGTTCGCCCGAGAGCTGAACGGCAACACCGCCGAACGGCTGCCGGAGTCCGGCCGTGCCTACGCCGAACGCCTCGCGCGCTGCTGCCGCACCAACCTCGCCGCCATGGCCGAGCACCGGCTGCCCCGGCTCGCCCTGACCCCCACCACCGTCTGGCTCGCCGAACGCCCCGTGGAGGAAGGCCTCCTGGCCCCGGAGCCGACCGCGCCCGACGCGTGGGACGCGCACCTGCCCCGGCCACTGCGCGTCCACCACGTCGACGCCACGCACTACGAACTCGTCGCGGAGCCACACGTCCGTGCCATCGCCGCCACCCTCGCGCCGGCTCCGGCGGAGGCGCACACCGTCCTGTCCCAGCCCGCGGGCCGGTCCTGAGGAGGCCACCGTGCAGCACCCCTACACCAGCCTGCCCGCGCGGTCCTTCTGGCGTACCGCCGTCGCCGAACCCGACCCGCTCGCGATCAGCGACCTGTGGACACCGAAGTTCACCCTCGGCCAGGACGATCCCGTCGTCACCGCCGGATCCTGCTTCGCCGCCCACATCGGCCGCGCCCTTCTGGAGGAGGGCATGCACTGGTACGACGCCGAACCGGCACCACCGGGCCTGACCCGCGCCGAGCGGTCGGCACGCGGCTACCGCCGCTTCTCCTTCCGTACCGGGAACATCTACACCGCCGCCGCGCTGCGCCAGTGGGTCGCCTGGGCGCTCGGCGAGGAGAAGCCGCCCGAGGAGGCGTGGGAGGAGGACGGCGTCTTCCACGACCCCTACCGGCCCGCCCTCGAACCGGACGGCTTCGCCTCCCACGACGAACTGCTGCGCTCGCGCGAGATCACCCTCGCGGCCATCCGCACCGCTCTCGCCAAGGCCGACGTCCTCGTCTTCACCCTCGGCCTGACCGAGGCCTGGCACGACACGCGGACCGGCACGGTACTGCCGACGTGCCCCGGGACCGTGCGCGGCACCTTCGATCCCGCCCGGCACGTCCTGCAGCAGCACACGGTGGCGCGGGTCCACCGCGACCTGACCGACCTGCTCGCCCTGGCCCGCGGTGTCAACCCCGGGCTGCGCACCGTCCTGACCGTCTCCCCGGTGCCGCTCACGGCCACCGCCACCGGCCGTCACGCCCTCGTCGCGACCACCCATTCCAAGTCCGTCCTGCGCGCGGCGGCCGGCCAGCTCGCCGACGAGGCGGACCACGTCGACTACTTCCCGTCGTACGAGATCGTCACGGGCTTCCCGTACCGGGCGCGCTTCTACGAACCCAACCTCCGCACGGTCCGTCCTGACGGAGTGGCCTTCGTGATGCGGCACTTCTTCCAGGCCCTCCAGGGCCGGACCGACCCGGCGCGCCCCGCGCCCGGACCAGCCATCCCTGTCGTCGGCGGAGAGGACCACTGGTGTGACGACGCCGTGCTCGACTACTACAGCCCCCGCTCGGTTCCTTCTGCTGGGTGACTCCCACGCCGGCTGCGTCGGACAGGCCGCCCAGGCCGCCGACCTGTCCTTCGTGGGCGGCCCGGTGGGCTCGGGACGGGACTTCCTGGGTCCCTTCTTCGACGCCGACGGCACCGGCCTCGCCTTCCGGGAGGCCGGGGCGCAGCGGCTGTACCGGGAGTTCCTCGACACGCTCGACGTGGGCGCGCTCGCCGGGCTGCCGGTACCGCTGGTGTGCACGTTCGGGCTGAGTGCCCACACGGTGGCCACCCGTCAGAACTGGGACGTCCACCGCGACCGGCACGGCATCGTCCCGGACGGGTTCCTGCGCGGGCCACTCTTCGCCGACCTGGTGCGGGCGACCGTCCGGGGCGCGCTCGCCTTCTACGACCACACCGCCGCGCTCGGACTGCGCGTCGTGGCCCCGCTGCCGCCCCAACGCGTGCCCGGCATGTCCGACCCACGCGTCTTCTTCGCGGCGCAGGACGTCATCGTGGCCGAACTCGCCTCGCGGAACGTCGAGATCGTCGACCTGCGGGCCCGCGTCACCGACGGCACGGGACGGCAGCGTCCGGCCTTCTGCCAGGTGGACGACACGATCCACGGCAACCTCGCGTTCGGCCGTCTCGTCGTGTCCGAACTCCTCGACCGGGGCCTGTGACCCCTGCCCGCACACCGACGCGCCACCGCTCCCACCGTTTCCACAGCTCCCACCTCTCCCACCGATGTCATGGAGGTCCCTCATGGAGGACTACGCACTGCGGGCCGTCGAACGGCTCACCACCCGGCCGGCCGAGCCCTACGACACCCTCTCCGTAGCCCCGATCACCCCGCTGCTCGGTGCGGAGGTCACCGGCCTCGACCTGTCCCAGGAGCTGTCGCCCCAGCAGGAGAAGGAACTCACGCACGCGTTCCACACCCATCACGTCCTGGTCTTCCGCGACCAGGACATCACCCCCGAGGAACACAAGCGGTTCGCGCGAACCTTCGGCGAACTGCACCCCGTCGCCCTCGCGCCCGAGGGATCCGACCCGCACATCCTGGAGATCAAGGCGACCAAGGAGTCCCGCGCGGTCGCCGGCAACGGCTGGCACGCCGACGGGACCGCCGACGCCGAACCCTCCCTCGGCTCGATGCTGTACATCACCACCGTCCCCGAGGGCGGCAGCGGCGGCGACACCCTGTTCGCCAACATGCACCTCGCCTACGAGCTGCTCTCACCCGCCATGCGCGGCTTCCTGGACGGCCTGACCGCTCTGCACGACGGAGCCCTGCCGTGGACCGCCGCCGGAATGACCCCGCCGCCCGAGTACGACGTGCCGCGCACCGAACAGCCCGTCGTCGCCCGGCATCCGGAGACCGACCGCAAGCTGCTGTTCGTCAACGCCCCCTACACCTCGCACATCACCCAGCTGTCCCGCGCCGAGAGCGACGCCCTGCTCGGCATGCTGTACGCGCACATCGCCCGTACCCCGCTGCTGCACTGCCGGGTCCGCTGGGAGGAGCGCACCCTGGTGCTCTGGGACAACCGCAGCGTCCAGCACCACGCCGTGTGGGACTACTTCCCGCACACGAGGGAGGGCCGCCGCGTGGCCGTCAACGGCACCCGCCTGTACGCCTGATCCAGCTCGCCGACGCAAGGGAAGGTGCTCCATGACCACGACCGCCGCCTCGGACGCGTTCCTCGCCGCGCTGCGGTCACCGGCCGCCGAACCGCCCACGGCGGCCGTGGCCGGGGCGTCCTCGCCGGCCTGGCTGTGGCATGTCGCTGTCGCGCTGCACGAGCTACTGCCGAGGGACAGCGCGGACGGCTGGGCGGCCCGGCTGCACGGGCTCCTCGTCGAAGGACCGCGCGCGACCGGTCTGCACGCGGTCCATGTCTGGCACGCCGACACGATCGTGCCACTCCTCGCGCGGGCGGCTCGCGACGAGGACTCCGGTGTGATCACCGCCCTGGGAGACCTGCATCGTGCGGCGGCGCAGGGCAGGCCGGTCGCGCGCGACACCTGGAGGACGGTGCTGGGCCCGGCGCTGCTCCGCCTGTACGACGCGGCCTACGACCGGGCGAGCGCGTACGCCGAGGCCCACACGAGCGCCCGCGACTACGCGCTGGCCAACGACTTCGCCCCGGCCGAGGCCGACACCTACGGTCATGAGTACGCGCGGCTGAGCAGCGAGGCGAACGCGCGGGCCTTCGCCGAGGCCCACGCGGAGGCGCTCGGCGACGCGCTGTCCCGCGCGTACGTGACGGAGGAGAGGGACGTGAGGGAGGGGTGTGCGGCGTACGCCGACACGTACCCCGGTGCGCAGTTGCGTGCCGTCGTCCGGGCCACGACGACACGGGACGACCCGACTGCGTCCGTACGCCTGGCCGAGGGGCTTCTTGTGGCGCTGGCGGCGCCTCGGCCGTAGGGGCGGGTGCGGGCCGGAGGTCGTCGCACGGACCGGGCGGTGTGCCGCTGTCCGGTCAACCGTTTTCCCCGGGCGAGTCGTTGAGAGACTGTTCGGTCCAGATGCACTTGCCGTCCGGGGTGTAGCGCGCGCCCCAGTGCTGGGTGAGAGCTGTGATCAGCTGGAGGCCGCGTCCGCCCTCGTCGGTGTCCGCCGAGCGGCGGATGCGGGGCATCGCGGGGCTGGCGTCGAAGACCTCGCAGATCAGTTTGGTGCTGTGCAGCAGACGCAGGCGGACGGGGCCTCTGGCATGCCGGACGACGTTGCCGACCAGTTCGCTGGCCAGGAGTTCCGTCGTGGGAATGAGGTCGGGAAGGTCCCAGGCGGCGAGTTGTTCCCGTACGAGCCGCCGGGCCTGGCCCGCCGCCGGAGCGGCGTCGGGAAGCGGCCAGGAGGCGATCCGGTCGGCCGGGAGCGCGTGCAGTTGCGCGACGAGGAGCGCGGAGTCGTCGGCGGTCATCTGGTCCACGGGCAGCAGACCGCCGATCAGCCGGTCGCACAACTGCTCCAGGTCCGCCATGGCGCCGTCCTCGTGAGCGGTGCTCAGGAGCCGGGCCAACGTGTTCATGCCCGCGTCGATCTCGCGGGTGGAGGACTCCACCAGGCCGTCGGTGTAGAGCACCAGCAGGCTTCCGTCGGGCACCGGCACATCGACCTTCTCGTACGGCATCTTCGTGACACCCAGCGGAGGGTCGGCGGAGCTTTGCGGGAAGCGCACGGTGCCGTCGGGGAGAACCAGCGCGGGCGGTGGGTGACCGGCCCGTGCCAGCGAGCAGACCTGCGAGGTGGAGTCGTACAGAGCGTAGACACAGGTGACGTAGGACTCCTCGCCCATGCCGCTGACGATGTCGTTGAGGTGGCTCATGATTTCGTCGGGCGGCAGTTCGAGATCGGCGAGGGTGTGCACAGCGGTGCGCAGACGGCCCATGGTGGCGGCCTCGGGCACGCCGTGGCCCACGACGTCACCGATGACGAGCGCCACCTGGCCGCCTGAGAGAGGGATGACGTCGTACCAGTCGCCGCCGACGTCCATACCCTGTCCGGCCGGGAGGTAGCGGGCCGCGGTGGTGCACGCCGACAGGGTGGGCAGTCCGCGCGGGAGGAGACTGCTCTGGAGCGCGCGGGAGCGGGTGTGCTCGAAGTCGTAGAGCCGGGCCCGCTCCAGGGCCTGGGCGAAGAGGGCGCTGATGGTGCTCAGCAGGGCACGCTCGTCGTCGGTCAGATGGCGCGGGTGGTCGAACACCACCATGCAGACGCCGAAGGTGCGCCCCGAGGCGGTGAGCGGCAGGTAGGCCCACGCCTGTTCATCCGCTGCCTCGGGCAGCAGGAGATCGTCGGGTACGTGCTTGGACTTCTCCTCCCTGGAGGAGAAGAAGAGCGGGGCCCCCGAGGTGATGGTGTCCCACTCCGGGTCGCCCGGTACCCGCGTGCGGTTGTCGAGGGCGGGGCGGAACTGGCGCGCCTGACCGACGGCCCCGACGTTCTGGAGCCGGTTGCCCTCGATGACCCGCACCAGAAATCCGGACGCGCCGAAGGGCGAGAGGACCCTGCGGGCGGCCGCGTCGACCACGTCCTGCGACGTCGTCGCCTTGGCGAGTTCGGCGTTCAACTCCGCGATGCGGACGGCACGTTCACTCGCGGCACGCTCGGACCGCTCGGCCTCCACCTCCAGGCGCCGGGTCTCGGTCACGTCGGTGAAGTAGAGGGTGTGCCCGTCCGGCCCGGGGACGAGGCGTACTTGGTACAGACGGTCGCTGCCCCACAGCATCGAGTCGAAGCTGGCGGGCCCCTCCTCGCGTGCCGCCTTGCGGAACTGCTCCTCCAGCCGTGGAGGCGCCGGCCTGGTCGTGGGGAGTTCCCACAGCACGCGTCCGAACAGTTCCTCCTCGGAGAGACCCAGGACGCGCTCGGCCGCCAGGTTGGCGAAGGTGACGTGCCAGTCGCCGTCCACCGCCAGGAAGCCGTCGCTCATGTGGCGCAATGCCCGGCTGAGGGCGTCCCGGGCGGTACGGGACTCGCTGGTGTCCCAGCCCATACCGATCATCCGGTACGGCTCGCCCGTCTCGTGGTAGGTCGGCTTGGCCCGGGCCCTGGTCCAGCCCCAGCCGCCGTCCGGCCTGCGCACCCGGTACTCGACGTCGAACACCGTCCGGTCACGGATCGCCCGCTCCACGGCGGCGAGCGTGTAGGCCAGGTCGTCGGGGTGGACGACCCTCATCCAGTCCTCGACCTTGCCCGTGAAGGCGTCCGGTGTCACGCCGTAGAGCTCCATGGACGCCTCGTCCCAGATCAGCTCGCCGGTCGCGATGTTCCAGTCCCACGACCCGATGCTGACCTCCTTGAGGGCCTGTCGCAGACGCGCGGAGCCCCGGTCGTCCGGCGGGGGGCGCACCGGTGGCGGCGCCTGGGCCAGGCGTTCCTCGGTCCATGCGACCAGGCCGTGCAGGAAGTCCCACTGGCGCGGGGTCGGCTCGCCCCGCTCACCGGTCAAAAGGGTGAGTACGCCGGTGGTGCGGTCCGCGCTCGACAGGGGGAGGGCGACCATGCCTGTGCTGAGCCATCCGTGGCCACCGAAGTCGCTGCCCGCACAGGGCGGGGCGGCCGGATCCGTCCCGGGAGCGGCTGTCGCCAGCGGCACCCACACCTCGGTGCCGCGCTGGAGGGCCTGGGCCGGTGCCAGCGGGCCGTCCTGGTCGATGATCTCCCAGGTATGGATGCAGGCGGAGGGTATGCCGGTCGCCGTGACCAGCCGGAGCGCGGACATGGGCCCGCGGAGATGGATCGTGCCTCCGAGGGCGCTCAGCTCCGCCACGGCGTGTTGCAGTGCCAGACGGAAGACTTCGCTCTCCGTGAGACCACGGGCCACCGACCCGAGCAAGGCCAACCGACCGTTCATCCGGGGAACCTTCGTCTCGTGCAAACCGTGCCTGGCAAGATTCTTCCCGGCCGATGCCTTGTCCGCCATACGGGCATCCGGGCGCGGAACCCTCGACCTGTATTTAGTAGCCCGAACAAACCGCCTTGGGGGAGGCGGGCGAGCAGGCGGGTCGTGTGGGGTCGTCGACCGATCTGCGTCAGGCCGGGCGGCAGGAACGGCAGACATGGCCGTCGATCGCCGTCGCCAGATCGTTTGCCGCTGCCCGTACCGCAGGGTCGTCATCACCGGTCAGCGCGGTCACCGTGCGCGCACGGTGCAGCACGGCGAGGTGGGCAGCCCGCTGTACCTCGATGTGCGAACTGCCGTGTCCGAGGATCGCCCGGAGCAGTTCGATCACCTCGGGCCGGCAGGCGACGGCTTCCGTCACGGCGAGATCCCACAGGAACGGGACCGCGGCGACCGTCGCGTCGAAGACGGCCAGCTCACCGAGCCACAGGCCAAGGTCGCTCAAGGCCTCGGCGCTGGTCCTGGCATCGCCCCATGCCACCCGGGAGAGCCTTCCGGGAACGTCCTTCGCGGAGCCGTACGCGTGCTCCAACTCGTGCCACGGGACACGGATCATGCCCTTCAGTACGGTTCCCACCACGCCCCCGTACTTGGTTCCCGTCCGCCGACTCCGACACCGCCCTATTCGACCTCACGGACCACGCCGGCCGCGAGCCGTTTCCCGCCGGCTTCGCGGCTTCGTATACGGGCCGGCCATCCGTCACGGTCTCCTCCGGGCCATCGTCGGCCTGGAGTCTACGGCGCCCTCCCCGGGCGGAGCGGTGCGCAAGTCCGCGTCAGGTGCGATCTGTTGCGGTTCGGCAGGTGGGCTGCCGGTAGGCCGGGCCTGGCGGGGTAACCGGACAGCGACAGCGGTGAGCGTCGATGTTCGAGGAGGTACGTACCGTGCACGCTTTGAGGAACTGGCTCGGCCGCAGTCTGTTCGCCCAGGCGGTCCTGGCCTTCGTCCTGACCGTGGGTTTCAACGCTGTGTCGCGTCGGGATGAGCATCCGGCGCTATGGGTGATCCAGGCCGCGCTCTACACCGCGATCATCGTCGGGTTCATGGCCCTACAGCGCCGCAGGGTCGCGCGTGCGGTCGGCACCGACCCCCACGGACTCGCCGAACTCAACCGCAAGATCGTGCACCGTGAGGTGCCGAAGGACCCCCAGGAGCAGGCGACCATGCGACGGCTCGTCGACGAGCACCTCGGGCGCATGGAACGGGGAAGGCGGTGGCTGCCGTACTGGCTGGGCTCCATGGGCCTGGTCGCGGCCGGGCTGCTCGTGCTGGGGGTGAGCAGCGGTGAACCGACCTTGCCACTGGTCACCGCGGCCGGGACGGTCGCGCTCTGCTGCTGGATGGTGTGGATGCGTGGACGCTCCCTGGAACGCTGTCGCCACATGCAGTCGGCGCTCAAGAGTCAGCGGATCGTGATGAGTTGAGCTCCACGAAAAAAGCGCGTCGCACCCCCGCGCGGAGTCCGGCTCGCGTGACCCCGCGCGCACTTCAGGACATGACCTTGTCCCGCAGGAATCGGACCACCTCCGTGTGGGCGGCCATGGGCAGGCCTTCCGGGGCGACCAGACCGACCTGGGTCAACACGGCGGCCTGGTCCCAGTAGAGGCGTTCGCTCTCCATCAGGCCGTCGCGGAATTTCACCATCACCAACAGCGGCACCTCGAGGGCCCGTCCGGTCGGCGCGAGTCCGGGCAGCAGGAACGGGATCTCCTGGTCGTGAGGCATCCCCATGAGGATCTCCTCCACGAGGAAGTCACTGCCCACCGACCGGTCCACGGTCTCCGTGACGGTGTTCTGCGGAATGCCGGGAATGAAGACGTCGCGGTAGTAACGCCGTAGGTGCTCCTTGCCGAACCCCCCGCTCATCGTCGGCAGATGCATCACACTGGCGTCCTCCACCATGGTGCTCACCGTCAGATCGGCGTCCTTGACCTCGAACTCGTACGCCGTGTGCCGCTCCCACAGCGCGACCATTTCCTCAGGGTTCACCATGGCTCCTTCGCAGGTCCGTCGCTCCGACGGGGCTCCTTGCCGATCAGCCTCGCACCGACCGGCGAAAGCCGCCACGGGGGTGCGACCAGGCATCACGCGAGCCGAGCGCCGTCGTCGGGCGTCCCGGGTTCCGATGCCTGGCCGCTGCCGCGCTCAGGCCGTCACACCGAGGAGAGGCCGATCGCGCGGTCGACGTCGGCGGGGCGCAGGACGCGGAGGATGCCCTCCAGGAGGTAGTAGTCGCCGTAGGGGACGGAGACCTCGATGCCGTCCTCGGCGGGGCGGTTGCGGGTGGCGCGGGCGAGGACGGCCTGGGCCCGGGTGGACCGGGTGGTCAGGCAGGTGGTCGCGAGGGCGGTGAGGATGCGGAGGGCGGCTTCGCGGTAGTCGGGACGGGCGGTGGCGGCGGAGAGGTCGAGCAGCCCGCAGGCCAGGACGGCACCGGCGGACGAGTCCTTGATGTCGTACGGCTGCTGGGGCGCGAGGTAGTCCCAGACCGGGACGTTGTCCGGGGTGAGGGCGCCGAGCGCGTAGTCCGCCAGTTTGGTCGCCGTGGCGAGGAACTGCGGGTCGCCGGTGCGCCGGTGCATCGTGGTGAAGCCGTAGACGCCCCAGGCCTGGCCCCGGGACCAGCAGGAGGACGGGCTGTAGCCCTGGACCGTGTTGGGGCCGAGAGGGGCGCCGGTGGCCGGGTCGAAGTCGTAGACGTGCGGGGTGGAGCCGTCCGGGCGGGGGAAGTAGCGCTGGGCGGTGCGCGCGTGGGCGACGGCGGCGTCGAGGTAGCGCGCGTCCCCGGTCTGCTTGCTCGCGAAGGTCAGCAGGTCGAGGTTCATCATCGTGTCCATGATGACGCGGCCCGCGTTGGCCGTTTCGTTCAGCGCGCCCCAGGCCCGGATGAACCGTCCCGCGCTGTTGTACCGCTTGACGAGCGAGGACGCCGCCTGGACAGCCCCGTCACGCCACTTGGGGTCGCCGGTGAGCCGCCAGGCGGTGACCCACGAGGGGTAGAAGAGGAAGCCGAGGTCGTGGGTGCCGGTGTCGGTGCGGCGCGGGGCCAGCCGGTCGGCCGCGGCGAGGGCCAGGGAGCGGAACTGGGCGTCGCCGCTGTGCAGCCAGGCCATCCACAGTGTGCCCGGCCAGAAGCCGCCGACCCAGTCGCCGTTGTCCGAGTAGGTCCACTTCTCGAACTTCGTGATGACGGGGAACGACGTGACGCCGGGGGCGACCGCTCTCAGCTTGGTCACGGCGTAGTCCGCCGCCGTGCGCAGGGTTCGTATCGTCTCGGCCGGATCCGCGGCCGGGGCGATGGGCGCGGCCTGCGCGGCTTGAGCGGAGGGTGCGAGCGCGGTCGTCGCGGCCGCGGCGCCGGCCGCGGAGGTCAGCAGGTGTCGCCGGGAGAGGCTCATGGGGGCCCGCCGTTTCGAGTGGGGGACGGAACGCGAAGAGGCGAGGCAAGAGTTGCACGGCGTTCACCACGCTGTACATCTACGTGGCGCAGGTTTGTGTATGTGAACTCCCGTGTGTGGCAGGCGTCTAGTGCGCGGTGGCCCTCGGCGACTCCGGCGAGTACGGCGAGAGGGCGGCGCCAGGGTCTGCGACTCCGGCTACCCTCGGGTCATGGAGCGGGACCGTCCCCTTGTCCGCGACGTCTTCCCCGAGTTCGTCGCAGAACTGATCTCCCTTCTAGAACACGAGGGAGAACGTGAACTGGCCATCTGCGCCTGGGATCTTCGTCTGGTCGACGAGTGCGGCTGTGGCGATGACTTCTGTCAGAGCTTCGCGACCGAAGCGCATCCGCAGGGGCAGCCGTATGGCGCCGGCCACCGGTGTGTGCCGCTCCTGTCGGCGCGGGGAATGCTGTGCCTGGACGTCGTGTATGGCCGGATCATGTATGTCGAGGTTCTCGACCGGCCGGACATGCGCCGCCGGAGTGAGCGACCTCTCTCCTGAGTCGACTCGACGTCGTGCAGGCCATCGAGTTCCAGCCGCGCTCTCCGCCTGACGCCAGACGGGTCATGGCGCTCCGGGGCCCGGCGACCCGAGCGCGCCGACGCGAGCCGACGGTCGGCGGTGGGACGCGCATCGAGTCATCGGATCGGTCCGATACGACCCAAACACACATCCATCTTCGCTGGGCCACGCGTCCCGGTCGTCTCCGGTTTCCCGCGTGTACGTCTCAGATTGCTTCCATCGAGCGATGGACCACATCACGTTCCTCGTGGCGGTCGTCATCGTCACGGCTCTGGCCTTCGACTTCACGAACGGGTTCCACGACACCGCGAACGCAATGGCGACGTCCATCGCAACCGGCGCGCTCAAGCCGAAAACCGCCGTCCTGATCAGCGGTGTTCTGAACATCGTCGGCGCCTTCCTGTCCACGGAGGTCGCCAAGACGATCTCGAGCGGCATCGTCGACGACGCACTGGTCACCCCGGGCATGATCTTCGCCGGGCTGGTCGGGGCCATTCTCTGGAATCTGCTGACCTGGCTGCTCGGCCTGCCCTCCAGTTCCTCGCACGCCCTGTTCGGCGGCTTGATCGGTGCGGTGTGGGTCGGCGCCGGTGAGCACGGTGTCCACTTCGACAAGATCATCGAGAAGGTGCTGATCCCTGCCGTGGCCTCACCGGTCGTGGCGGGTGTGGCCGCACTACTGGCCACCTATCTCGCCTACCGGATCACCGCGCGGGGCCGCAAGGAATCGGTGACCAAGGGGTTCCGGTTCGGCCAGATCGCCTCGGCCTCGCTGGTCTCGCTCGCGCACGGCACGAACGACGCGCAGAAGACCATGGGTGTCATCACGCTCACCTTGATCTCGGCGGGTTCACTCGGCCACGACGCCGGTCCCCCCGTGTGGGTCATCGCGTCGGCCGGTCTCGCCATCGGCCTCGGGACCTACCTCGGCGGCTGGCGGATCATCCGCACCATGGGCAAGGGGCTCACCGACATCCAGTCGCCGCAGGGCTTCGCGGCGGAGGCGGCCTCCACCACCGTGATCCTCACCTCGGCGCACCTCGGTTTCGCGCTCTCCACCACGCAGGTCTGTTCCGGAGGCATCCTCGGCGCCGGTCTGGGCAGGCGTCTGGCCGAGGTCCGCTGGGGCACGGCGGGCCGCATGGTGATCGGCTGGCTGATCACGCTGCCGGCCGCCGCGCTGGTCGGCGGTGTCTCGGCGAGCGTGGTCAAGCACGGCGGAAACGTCGGCACCGCGGTGATCGCCGTGTGCGCCGTCGCCGTCGCCGCGTTCATCGTCCTCGCCTCGCGCCGTAACCCGGTCCACGCGGACAACGTGAACGACACCCACAAGGTCACCATCCGTGGCGGGACGCCCACCGGCGTCGGCACCGCCGCCTGAGCCGAAGAGAGTTTCGTACGATGGATCTGGACTGGACCGCACTCGGTGAGGTCACCGCGGTGAGTATCGGAGTCACCGTCGCCGTGGTCGTCGTCTTCGCGCTCGGCGTCCTGGGTATCTCTCAGGTCGAGACCGCGCGGGAGGCGGACGGCGGCCGCACTCACGTCCTCGGTCTCGCCCAGGCCGGGATGTGTTTCCTGGCCTGCGCGGCCGTGGTCGCGTACGGAATTTATCTGATCGTGCCGCAGTTCCACTGAGGCCAAGGCGGAGAGACACGATGACTGCACTACTGACGGGAATGACCGTCGACTACAGCGACCATGACGACCCGGTGCTGATCCGGCCGGACGGCACCCCGGTGGACACCTGGCGGGAGAACTACCCCTACCAGGAGCGCATGGAGCGCAAGGAGTACGACTGGCACAAGCGGCTCCAGCAGATAGAACTGCTGAAGCTGCAGAGCTGGATCAAGGAGAGCGGTCGCCGCCTCGTCATCGTCTTCGAGGGGCGCGACGCGGCCGGCAAGGGCGGCACGATCAAGCGGTTCACCGAGCACCTCAACCCGCGGGGCGCGCGTGTCGTGGCCCTGGAGAAGCCGACCGAGCGCGAGCGCGGGCAGTGGTACTTCCAGCGGTATGTCGAGCATCTGCCGACCGCGGGCGAGATCGTGATGTTCGACCGCTCCTGGTACAACCGGGCCGGCGTGGAGCGGGTCATGGGCTTCTGCACGGACGACGACTACCGGCGCTTCATGCGGCAGGCGCCCGCGTTCGAGCGGATGCTCGTCGACGACGGCGTGGACCTGATCAAGTTCTGGTTCTCGGTGTCCCAGGGCGAGCAGCGCACCCGCTTCACGATCCGCCAGGTCGATCCCGTACGGCAGTGGAAGCTCAGCCCCATGGACCTGGCCTCGCTCGACCGCTGGGACGACTACACGGCCGCCAAGGTCGCGATGTTCCGCGAGACGGACACCGTGCAGGCGCCCTGGACCGTGGTGAAGAGCAACGACAAGAAGCGGGCCCGTGTCGAGGCCATGCGCAGTGTCCTCGCGCGCTTCGACTACGCCGACAAGGACGAGGACGTCGTCGGCAGTCCCGATCCGAGCATCGTCGGCGCGGCCGCGAACCTGCTGGAGGCGGGCGAGGACGACCACGCTCACTGAGCGGGTGCGCGGGAGACGTTGGGCAGGCGCCGCCGAAGGCCACGATTCGTGCGGCGCCTTGCACGGTCGACAGGGTGCCAGGTACCAGGCCACGACAGCACCTCGTTCGATCCACGGGCCGGTCAGGGCTCTGCCGCGGTCGGCTGCACCAACGTCTGCCCCGATGGCAGCCGGAGCCTCCTGGTCGACGGCATGCGCCGCACCGGTCACAGCACCACCTCGGTCACCCACGACGGGACCGCCACCGGCCGCCTGCCCGGCCTGGACCTCGCGCGACTTCCCCCCAGTGCCATGACCTGGACGGCCCGGTCGGTCGCTGGATGGCCGCTGTCGCCGAACTGGCCCACGCCGGGCCCGACATCACGCTCTCCGAGGCCGACGCGCGGCTGCGGGACGAACGACTGGACCGCCTTCCGCACTGGTCGGGTCCCGTAAGGAGAACGAACACGTTCCGACATCAAGCAAAGTACGTACCAAAGCGATGCCACAAATATTGACGCCTTCAAACAGGCTGCGTAGGTTCCGAGCCGGTCGGCGTGCGATCCGTCCGTGCGGACGGCACCTCAAGTCAGGGCTGGACTTTGGAGGAGATTTGTCATGCACATTACGAGATTATCTTGGGCGGGGACACCGCTGAGCAGGGCCGCCACCGCAGGTCACCGAGTCGCGCGGGCGGTGGCGGTCGCGGTGTCGGCTCTCGGCCTCGCTCTCGGCGTCCTGATCGGCTTTCCCGGCGCTTCGCAGGCGGCCGGCTCCCTTCCCTGCGACCTCTACGGCGGCGCAGGCACGGCGTGTGTGGCCGCGCACAGTACGACGCGCGCCCTCTACTCCTCGTACAACGGACCGCTCTACCAGGTCACCCGCGCCTCGGACGGCGCGAAGACCGACATCGGTCTGCTGGCTCAGGGCGGCTACGCGAACGCGGCGCAGCAGGACACGTTCTGCGCGAACACCACCTGCCGCATCACCAAGGTCTACGACCAGAGCCCCCGGCACAACGACCTCACGCCGGGCCCGGCAGGGACCGCCGGTGGCGTGGACCGAGGGGCCGATGCCAGTGAGATCGCCGTGACCGCCGGCGGCCACAAGGTGTACGGCATCTGGATCTCACCCGGCGTCGGGTACCGCTACACGGGAGTCGCGTCGGGCGTCGCCGTCAACGGACAGCCCGAGGGTGTCTACATGGTGGCCAGCGGCACGCACGTCGGCTCCGACTGCTGCTTCGACTACGGCAACGCCGAGAGCACCCCCGCCGACACCGGCAACGGGCACATGGACGCCGTCAGTATCGCGACCACCTGCTACTTCGCGCCGTGCACCGGTTCGGGCCCGTGGGTCGAGGCCGACCTGGAGAACGGCATGTTCCAGGGCGACAACGGCTCCAACACCGCCAATCGCGGCAACAACAGCGCGTACGTCACCGCCGTGCTGAAGAACGACGGACAGACCAGATACGCCCTCAAGGGCGGCAACTCCCAGTCCGGCGCCCTGACGACGTGGTGGGACGGCGGTCTGCCCACGCGCGGCGGCTACCGGCCGATGCAACAGGAAGGCGGCATCATCCTGGGCATCGGCGGCGACAACAGCAACCGCAACAGAGGCACGTTCTTCGAGGGCGTGATGGTCGCCGGATACCCGACCGACGCCGCGGAGAACGCGGTTCAGGCGAACATCGTCTCGGTCGGATACTCCGGCGCGACGGACGTTCCCAACGGCCCGCAGGGGACGGTCACCGGACCCGGCGGCAAGTGCGTCGACGTCGCCGCGGACGACACCGGCACCAACGGCACCGCCGTCCAGCTGTGGGACTGCCAGACCTACGCCGAAGACCAGCACTGGGAGCACCGCGTGGACGGCTCGCTGGCCACGATCGGGCGGTGCCTGGACATCGTCGGCAACGGGACCGCCAACGGGGCCAAGGTCGAGTTGTGGGACTGCAATGGTGTGGGCGGCCAGAAGTGGGTGCAGCAGGCCGATGGTTCGCTGCTCAACCCGCAGTCGGGCCGTTGTCTCGACTCGCCCAGCGGTGCCACCGCGAACGGAACGGTGCTGCAGATCTGGGACTGCAACGGCGCGGCGGCCCAGAAGTTCTCCGTGAACGGCGGTGCGCCGGTCACCGGTCCCGGTGCCAAGTGCGTGGACGTCGCCGCGGACGACACGGGCACCAACGGTACGGCCGTTCAGCTGTGGGACTGCCAGTCCTGGGCGGCGGATCAGCACTGGACGCGTCACGCGGACAGTTCGCTGTCCACGATCGGGCGGTGCCTGGACATCGTCGGCAACGGGACCGGCAACGGCACCGAGGTCGAGTTGTGGGACTGCAATGGTGTGGGCGGCCAGAAGTGGGTGCAGCAGGCCGATGGTTCGCTGCTCAACCCGCAGTCGGGCCGTTGTCTCGACTCGCCCAACGGCGCTACCGCCAACGGCACACGGCTGCGGATCTGGGACTGCAACGGTTCGGCGGCCCAGAAGTTCGCGTTGCACTGACGTACGTCGTTCCGCTGTCCGGGTACCCACGCGGTGCCCGGACGGTCACCCACGGCACGTCGTCGTCCGAGGCCATGCCCAAGGACGGCAGCCGCTGAAGACGGTCATACGTGCGTGAGGAGGCGCTCCAGCGGCCGGGGAACGCGGTCGAGGCGCAGGTGCGCGACCAGGGCTTGCGCGTAGAGCGCCTTGCGGCCGCTGTGCGTGCCCATGAAGCGCCGCAGCTGGTGTTCCACGGGCCGTTCCCGCTGCGCCGGCTGGCCCTGGAAGGTGCGGAAGGGGCGCGTCTCGCCCTGGGCCTCGATCACCTGCTGTACGCCCTCGGCCCCCACGGCGCGGATCAGTTCGTCCTCCAGGTCGGCGACGCACACATGGAATCCCAGCGTCTCCAATGTGCTGTGCGCGAGACCGGATCCGAGCCCGACCCGTTCGAGGTGACGCTGGAAATGCCGCTCCTCACCGATGTCGTAGAGGCCGGCCAGCGGAAGGTCGAGCCCCGGAGGACCACACACGTCCAGGAAACGCCCGATGTTCGTCGCACCGCCGAGCGGTACCACCGCGACGCCCTCCGCGCCGAGGTCGCGGCCGTACCGTGTGGCCAGCGCTTCGAGGGCGACCTGATCGCTGCTCCCCTCGACCAGGACGATGGTCCGCGCCCCGCCGCCGGCCAGTTCCCGCGCCACCGCGGCGGCAGCGTCCGCCTCCGCTCCGCGGGCCGCCCACGCGACCAACGCCTGGCGGAACCGCGCCAATTCCTTCACGAGACCTCGCTTCCCGAAGCCATCCTGGCACGGCCGAGATCTCGTACGCACGAACGTTTTCCGGGAATCGACGCCCCAAGAGTCCGAAGGAGGCGCGGCAGCCGCGGGAGCGACGCATGGAGTCCGCCGCGGCGGATCGAGTGGCCGCTCGGGCCGACGGCGGAAGAGGGCATGGACGGGGGCCTCACTCTCCGGCGTCGTCCGCTATCCAGTTCTGCCAGACGCGGATCGTGTTGGGCACCTCCGGGCGATCGAGGAGCCAGAGGACATAGCCGGAATGCAGCCGGGCCCATGGGTTGGCGGACCGGGCGGCGGCCTTCAGCCTGCCGCGCAGATCCTCACTGTCGACGGCTCGGGCGACGCGCACGTACGCGCGGTCCTTGCAGCGGTAGGCCCTCTGAACGACGACCTCGACCAGGTCGGTGAGCTTCGCCCGGGCCGTCTCGCCGTGGCCGGCGACCGCCACGTCCCGTATGAGGCCCTCTTTCGTGCCCCACTCCTTGGCGTACCGGGTCCACTCCTGCGGATACCTCGCCTCCCATTCCAGGAAGAGGAGCGCGTACGGCAACCCCTGCCAGGTCCTGATGTCGCTGGACGGGCGGTTCCACAACGCGTTGGGCAGCGAATACCTCCCGGCTTCGACATACCGCTCATGTGCCCGCAGGAACGCCGGATCACGCCAGCGCTCCTCTCTGCCGAGCGGCAGCGTCGCATGCCACAACTCGTTGAACCGATCCCGGGCGTCCGCCACTTTTCCCTGGACATCAGCGAGACGGAGCAGCGCCGCGGCCCGCTCGACGGGATCGTGGGCGATGAGCCCGAACGCCCAACCCAACCGCGCGTCCCACGTCGCGGCTTCATCAACGCCCGCACCCGAATCCGCTTCCTTCGTCACGTAGGCGATCATCCCCTAGTCACTACGGCGACAGGGCGGCGACGGCCACCCGTGTCGGACCGGATACGACGTCTTCGCGGACCCTGCTCGGATCGCCGGTCGCGCGCCGTGCCGCCTCCCGAGGAGTGAGGTCGGCACGGCACACGGCATGCGCTACGCCGGGGGCGCGAGGAAGTCCCGTACGGGCAGCGCGCGGTCCACGATGCGGGTGTCGCCGATCCAGCCGTAGAACCCCTGGCCGAAGCGCTCGTCGAACTGGGTGGCACCGATCACGAACGGCTTGCCGAGGGTGGCGATGCCGGTCGAGCGCTGCGTGGGGTTGCGGGCGATGCGCGAGCCGTCCACGTAGACCACCGTGCGGCGGCCGTCGTTGACGACCGCGATGTGTGTCCAGCGGCCGATGGGCAGGGCGTGGCTCCACGACGTGGGGTCGGCGTCCTGCTTGTGCGGGTAGACCACGAACTGCAGGAACCGCTCCGGGGAGAGGTTGAGGCTGCAGGTGGGCTCCAGCGGGGACCAGCCGGTGGTCTTGCCGGCGTCGCCGTTCCGGCCCTCCCAGCTGAGGATGCCCATCCAGGCGTGGTCGCCCTCGAACGGCTCCGGCAGGCGGATGAACGTCTCGATGGTGTAGCCGGAGGTGAACTTCTCGCTGTTGAGCGCGGCTCCGGCGGCGGTGGTCAGGATCGCGGCGTGGTCAGGGCTCTTGCCGCCGTCGAAGCGCAGGCTGGCGTGCGCCGGCTGGCCCGGGTGGTGATCCGCGGACCAGGTCAGCGCGTCCTGGCCGGCGGCGCCGACACGGCTCACGGTCAGGTCGTTGCCGTGGCCGGAGAGGTCGCGCACGACGACGCCGTCGGGGACGGACGTGCCCGGCTTCCCGGCGGCGACCGTGCCGGAGGTGTCGAAGCGCCAGTACGCGACCGTGCCGCGCGGCATCACGGCGGCCGGCGGGCGGGGCGCCGGAGGCACCGCACGGGAGAAGCCCGCGAAACGCTCGGCGAAGTCGATGTCCAGGCTGAACCGGTCGACGGGACCGGTCAGTTCGATGGTCTCCGCTTCCAGCGGGCTGCGCTTCTCCGGGTCCCGGGCGAGGAACCACGGAGAGAAGGTCTGGACGTCGATCACGTTCCGGACCACGTCGAAGCCGTACATGCGGATCATGCCGGCGCCGCCGTAGTAGCGGTCCTGGTAGTTGGTGATGTGGACGTGGACATCGTTGTCAGCGTCGTTGGTGAGCACGGTGCGCCCGGGCGGCCAGTAGTGGCCGCCCAGCGCCAGGAAGATCTGGTCGTTGCCGCGGATCAGGCCGTCCCACAGACGCGTGCCGTTGCCCGACAGCTGCGCCGCGCCGTCGTCGTCGGACCACGCGATGTCGTGCGTGGTGAGGATGGCGGGCAGTGTCGGGTGTGCGTCGAGTACGCCCTGCGCCCACGACAGGCCCTTGTCCGACACACGCCAGTCGAGGGCGAGGACCAGCCACTCGCGGCCCGCGGCGCGCAGCACGTGGTAGCTGTTGTAGCCGTCGGGCGACGCGCCCCGGAAGGTCGGCATCGAGGCGTAGCGCTCCGGGCCGAACGCGTCGAGGTAGGCGGAGTCGCCGCGCTGGTCGTCGGTGGACGAGCGGATGTCGTGGTTGCCGGCGAGGACGCTGTAGGGCACCTTGCCGTGGATGGTGCGGAAGGTGTCGGCGGCGAGGCCGATCTCCTCCTCCGTGCCGTGCTCCGTCACGTCGCCGAGGTGCGTCATGAACGCGATGTTCGCCTCGGCGCGCTCGGCGGCGAGGTAGCGGAAGGTCTCGCGCAGCGGCTCCGGGTCCGCGCTGTCCGCGTCGAACAGGTACTGGGTGTCGGGGAGGACCGCGAGTGCGAAGCGCGGGCTCTCCTCGTCGAAGTGCGACCGGCCGCCGCTGCTCGCCGTGGCGGCGTGCGCGGGCGTCGCCGCGATCGTGGACGCCGCCGTCACCGCCGCGCCGGCCGCCGGTATGGCGACCGCCGCCTGCAGCAACGCGCGTCTGTCCAGTCCGCTCTGGTGTCCTGACGTGCCCATGTGCCCTCCTGAGGTGGAACTTTTCGGGTCCGAGGGGCACGCTGCGCAGTGGCTGTGACCGACCGATGGCAGACAGCTGAACAACGGCTTCAGATAGCCGCACGAATGACAGCGGCCGCGAGGTGACAGCGCGGAGCGAGCCGTTCGGTACGGGGGCTGCGGCGGTGTGGTGCCCGGGAACTCCCTGGCCGAGGCGCGGCGAGCGGCTGACGACCTCATGGGGACCCGGTACGGCCGGTACAGCCATACGGCGCGACCTCACGCCGCTCAAGAACCCTTGAGCGGTCGGCGGAGGTGACTGCGATGAAGGCGTGGTGGCTGCGGGTGCGTACCGGGTGTGTCGTAGGGCGGAGTCGCGTACTCCGAACAGCCGAATCAGGATGGGTATGAGGGCGCCGAAGCGGGCGCGCCCGCGCCCGCCGCGACGGCGCGATCAGGAGGTTGACGCGATGACTACCGCCGCAGACATCATGCACCCCGGGGCTCAGTGGATCCCCGCCACCGAGACCCTCGACCGGGCCGCTCAGCTCATGGCCCAGCTCAACGTGGGCGCTCTGCCCATCAGCGACTCCGCGGAGCGGCTGTGCGGCATCGTCACGGACCGCGACATCGTCGTGAACTGCGTGGCGAAGGGGCACGACCCCGCGCAGGTCACGTGCGGTGACATGGCCCAGGGCACCCCGCGCTGGATCGATGCGGACGCGGACGTCACTGATGTGCTGGAGGAGATGCAGAGTCACCAGATTCGTCGGCTGCCCGTGATCCAGAACAAGAAGCTGGTGGGCATGATCAGCGAGGCGGATCTCGCCCCGCACCTCTCCGACGACCAGATGGCGACCTTTGTGGAGAGGATCTACGCGGAGGCCTGACCAGGCGAGGGCACTGCCTGGACCACCCGCGCCGGACGGTGCGGGCGGTCCGGCTTGAGCGCCTCTCCGGCCGGTCGGTCCGGGGACTTCAAGTGCGAGGCGGAACCCCGTGGTGCTCCTGGGTGGGCTGGTGGTGCGAGGGGCTGCTCCAGCTCGCGAGGAGTTTCAGGCGGTCTTCGGAGGGGGAGCCGGGCTCGGCGGTGTAGATGCCGAGGGTCTGGTCGGCGTCGTCGGCGGCGGTGAAGGCTTCGTAGCCCAGCACGAGATCCCCGACGAGGGCGTGCCGGTAGCGCTTGGTGCCATGAGTGCGCTGGAAGACGTCGTGCTCGGCCCACCAGCGGCGGAAGTCGGCGTCGCGGCGTGAGAGGTCGCCGACGAGTTCGGCCAGGGCGGGATCATGGGGGTGGCGTCCGGCGTACAGGCGCAGGGAGGCGACCACCGAGCGGGCACCTTCCTCCCAGTCGACGTGGAGCGCGCGTACCCGCTCGTCGAGGAAGATCAACCGGGCCATGTTGCGGTCGTGGGCGGGCAGCGCGTCGAAGTCGGTGTAGAGGGCGCGGGCGAGGTGGTTGCCGGCCAGCACGTCGAAACGCCGTCCCAGAACCAGGACCGGGACGTCGGCGAGCGTATCGACCAGCAGTTGCAGGCCCGGGCGGACGCGCTGCGACGGCGCGGGGCGTGAGCGGGCGGGGGAGGGGCGCGCGATGCGGAGCAGGTGCGCGCGCTCCAGGTCGTTGAGGCGCAGGGCGCGCGCGAGGGCGTCCAGGACCGCTTCCGAGACATGTGCGTGGCGTCCGCGTTCGAGGCGGATGTAGTAGTCGACGCTGACCCCGGCGAGCAGCGCGACCTCCTCGCGCCGCAGACCGGGCACCCGCCGCGTGCCGGGATGCGGCGTCAGACCCGCCCCCTCGGGGGTGATCTTCGCTCGGCGTGAGCGCAGAAAGTCCCGCAGCTCCGTATTCGGATCCTGACCCATGCGACCAGCGTAGGCGCGGCGGATCCCAGCGTTGAGCCTCCAGGGAGGCCCTGCTGGACCCCCTGTCCGAGCGGGTCTCCCACCCTGGCCGATGGCCGTGTTCGGCTGGCACGAGCAACCAAGGCACCAGGAGGCGAGCTGCGATGAAGCGCAGGATTCTCGGCGGCACCGGCATGTCGGTGAGTGAGTACGCGCTCGGCGCGATGATGTTCGGCGCGATGGGCAACACCGACCACGAGGAGTGCATCCGCGTCATCCACGCCGCGCTTGACGCAGGCATCAATGTCGTCGACACGGCGGATGTCTACTCCGGCGGGGAGTCGGAGGTGATCGTGGGCAAGGCTCTCAAGGGCCGTCGTGACGCGGTGGTGCTGGCCACCAAGTTCGGGTTGCCGATGGGGGAGGACCCCAACCAGCGCGGCGGCTCGGCCCGTTGGATCCGGCGCGCGGTCGAGGACAGCCTGCGCCGTCTGGACACGGATCACATCGACCTCTATCAGATGCACCGCCCGGACCCGGACACCGACATCGAC
Source organism: Streptomyces sp. NPDC002306 (assembly GCF_053593435.1). NCBI lineage: Bacteria > Bacillati > Actinomycetota > Actinomycetes > Kitasatosporales > Streptomycetaceae > Streptomyces > Streptomyces sp. NPDC002306. The sequence goes on along the minus strand of NZ_JBSFCK010000026.1, from coordinate 4,226 downwards.
GAGACCCTCGCCGCCCTGTCGGACCTGATGCGCGCCGGGAAGATCCGTGCCATCGGGGGCTCCTTCTTCGCACCGGAGGAGACCGTCGAGGCCCAGTGGACGGCCCGGCGTCACGGCCACCACCCGTTGCGTACCGAGCAGTCCCCCTACTCCGTCCTCACCCGCGGCGTGGAGAACCGCGTCCTGCCCACCGCCCAGCGGTACGGCATGGGCGTGCTGACCTTCGGCCCCCTGAACTCCGGCTGGCTCTCCGGACGCGTGGATCCCACCCAGGGGCACCGTAATGCCGGGCTCGGCGCGAAGATGTTCGATCTCTCCCAGCCCGGCGTACGGGCCAAGGCCGACGCCGTCCAGAAGCTCACCGCCCTGGCTGCCGAGGCCGGACTGTCGCTCGCCCATCTCGCGATCGCGTTCGTGCGCTCCCACCCGGCGGTGAGCGCGGTACTGATCGGCCCGCGCACTCCCGAACACCTCGCCGACCTCCTCGCCGGCGCCGACGTGGAGCTCACCGGCGACATTCTCGACCGCGTCGACGCCATCGTGCCGCCCGGCGTCGACGTGAATCCGGACGACTTCTTCGTCAACCCGCCGCCGCCCATCACCGACAAGCGCCTGCGCCGCCGCTGACGTACGGGCGTCCCCACGACCACGGCTCGAACTCAGTCGCCCTGTGTCGGTGTGCGGTCGCGCTGTACGACGATGATCGCCATGTCGTCGTCGAGGCGGCCGCCGGCATGCGTGCGGACGTCGGCGGTGAGTCGCTCGACCAGGGGACCGGGCGCCTGATCCGCCCAGGCCGCCGCCCGCTCGGCGAGCGGATAGAAGACACCGTCCGCGTTCCGGGCCTCGCTGACGCCGTCGGTGTACAGCACCAGCCGGTCGCCGTGGTCGAAGGGGAAAGTCGCCGGAGCGTAGGTGTCGGCGGCGCTGCTTGTGCCGTCGGCGCCGTCCGGCAATACGCCGAGTCCTAGCGGAGGAGACGGCTCGGGTACCGCCAGCGCTGTCGCTGTCCCCTCCGTTGCCGTTGCCGTTGTCGCTGTGAGTGTGGTGCTCGCGCTGTGCAGCAGGAGGGGCGGCGGGTGCCCGCAGCTGATCACATGCACCACCGGCTCGTGGTCCGGGATGTCCACCACGGCGGCGGTCACGAAGCGCTCGGCCGCGTCCTCCTTCGTCTCAGAGAACTCCGCGAGTCCCCACCGGACGGCGTCCTCGATGTAGGCGACCAGTTCAGGCAGCGGAATCGGGCGGTGTGCGGCGGCGCGGAAGGCGCCCAGCACGATCGCCGTGTCGCTGATCGAGGGGAGACCCTTGCCCCGGACGTCTCCGATGAGCAGCCGCGTCGAGCCGGGGATCCGGGCCGCGGCGTAGAGGTCACCGCCGATCGTCACGTCCGCTTCGGCACTGCGGTACTCCGAGGCGAGGGTGACGGGTCCGGTTCGCTCGGGCAAGGGCCGTAGGACGACGCGCTGTGCCGCGTCGGAGACGGAGCGCGCCCTGAGGAGTTCCCGCTCGCGCCGGTCACGCAGGCGTGTGAAGAGGACGAGGAAGGCGCAGACGGCGAGGAGCGCGGAGAGTTCGACGACCACGCTCTCGGTGGTCAGCGTCCCGCGCTCCATGCCGGCGGAGACCAGGGCGAGTACGGCGAGTGCCCCGATCAGCGTGGTGGCGCGCGGGCCGGTGCCGATGGCGGTGACCGCCACGGCGACGACCAGCAGGTGCGCGAGATGGATGTCCGGCGCCAGGAATCCGTCGGCCACCGGGATCGCGACGATGAGCAGGAGTGGCCCGACCCACCACAGGGGCTCCGGCGTGGCGCGCCGCCAGGCTCGCAGGGCTTCGGCCACAGATGCCGTGATCATGGGAGTACTCAAGTCGTGCTCCGGTGCTCTCGTCCTCCCCCCGCTAACGCGTGGCCGCTTGTCCGCCATTCCCGAGGGGCGCCACTCACGCCCTTGGGCGATCCGTGCGGCAACGCTCATCGTCGCGCGCGCTCGGCCCCGGGGGTGGTCGGCGAGGCGACGTAGGCTGCCACCCGGTGACATCACATGGCGTCACCTGGCGCGGGATGGCGCCACTTAGTGTCAGTCGGTGTCTCGCGGCGTCTCGCGGTGTCTCGCGGTGTTCAACCAACGCCAGCTGGCGCCATCCGTCTCAGTCCATACGCTCGCAAGTTTGCCGGGTGTGCGTAGCGCCATGATGGCGCAGGCGAGCCTCGCTCGAATCCGCAGGTCGGTTCCGCCGCTGTCGAGTGACCTCGGGGGTGGCGCCAATCGGGCTTGCGATGGCGCCAATGTGGTGCCATGATGGCGTCATGGATCTCACCCCGTACGTCGACACCCTCCGCCGTGAACTTGCGGTGGCCGCCGAGGCAGGCGGGGAAGGTGCCCGCGAGCTGGCCGAGCGGCTCACCGCTCCGCTGGAGTCGGCGACCCGGCTGACCCTGCTCCACGTGCTCTCGGCCGCGATGGGCGAGGTCACCCGCGAGCTCGCTCCCGGCTCGGTCGACGTACGGCTGCGCGGGCCCGACCCCGACTTCGTGGTGACGCCGCCGCCCGCCGACGGCAGCCCCATGGGGGCGGTCGTCGCGCCCGTCGAACCGGTCCAGGCGCAGGTGCCCGCCGACGGGGACGAAGGGGGCATCGCCCGCGTCAATCTGCGGCTCTCGGCCTCCCTCAAGGCGCGCGCCGAGGAGGCCGCGAGCCGCGAGGGGCTGTCCGTCAACGCGTGGCTGGTGCGGGCGGTGTCGGCCGCGGCCGACGGTCCCACTCGGCCGCGTACGGCGGAGAAGAGCCAGAGCGTCGGGTGACCGTCGGACAGAGCTTCACGGGCTGGGTGCGCCAGTCGCCGCGTCCGCTCCGCACCACTTCACCACACCACGTCCCACCAGCGGGGACGTCCTGAATGCCCATGAGAATCCATGAGGACGGGACAGCCATGCCTACTTTCGACACCCCCGAACCGATCTCGGTCACCGCGCACGTGGAGGCCGGTTCCCTCCGGTTCGCCGCGGGTGACCGCCTGGACAGTGTGGTCGAGGTGCGCCCCCGCGACTCGGGGCGGGACCTCGACGTACGGGCGGCCGGCCGGACCGAGGTCACCTACGCGAGCGGCGTGCTGTCCGTGCGGACCCCCAAGTCACCTCTGTTCGGTCGCACCGGCGTCGTCGACGTGACGGTCGAACTGCCCACTGGCTCCCGTATCGACATCACCGGCGCCGCGGCCCGGGTGCTCGGCGAGGGCCGACTCGGCGAGGTCCGCGTGAAAACCTTGTACGGCGACGTCCGCCTCGATGTGACCGGCCCGCTGAACCTGACCGCGTCGCACGGCTCGATCACCGTGGATCGCGTCGAAGGCGCGGCCGAGATCACCACCAGCTCCGGAAGCGTGCGCGTCGGCCTCGTCGACGGCCCCGTCGTGCTGAAAAACGCGCACGGCAACACGGCCATCGGCGCCGCGACCGGCGAGCTCCGGGCGAGCGGCGCCCATGGGGACATCGACGTCGCACGCGCCGAGGACTCGGTCACCGCCACCACCGCCCACGGCGCCCTGCGGGTGGGTGAAGTAGCGCGCGGCACTGTCCAGTTGGAGACCTCGTACGGCGCCATCCAGGTCGGCGTCCGCGAAGGCACAGCTGCCTGGCTCGACGCCGGCTCGGGCTCCGGCCAGGTGCGCAACACGCTCACCGCGTCCGGGACGCCGAAGAAGACCGAGGACACCGTCAAGGTCCTTGCCCGCACCCGGCACGGCAACATCGACATCCGCCGCGCCAAGGCCTGAGCGCCACCTCCCCAACCCGCCACATCTTCCGCCCGCTTCAACCTTCGAATGGAGAGCCCCGTGCCTTCTTCTGTCATGCCCACGCCCAAGCAGGGGGACGGTCAACCGTCGCCGCCCGCCGTCTCGGCTGTCGGGCTGCGCAAGTCCTACGGCGACAAGACCGTCCTGGACGGCATCGACCTGCGGATCCCGGCGGGCACCGTCTTCGCCCTGCTCGGTCCCAACGGCGCCGGCAAGACCACCGCCGTGAAGATCCTCTCCACCCTCATCACCGCCGACGGCGGCCAGGCCCAGATCGCCGGCCACGACCTGGCCGGCGCCCCGCAGAAGATCCGCGCCGCGATCGGGGTGACGGGGCAGTTCTCCGCCGTCGACGGCCTGATCACCGGCGAGGAGAACATGCTCCTCATGGCCGACCTGCACCACCTGCCCAAACAGGAAGGCCGCCG
>NZ_JBSFCK010000025.1:0-88862 GCF_053593435.1 Streptomyces sp. NPDC002306 | reverse complement strand
CTCATCCCCGGCGGACACGTCCGCCTGCGCTTCACCGACCCCACCGCCCACCACACCGCCGCCGACGCCCTGCCCGACGCCACCCGCGACGACGAGGCACTGACCCTGCAACTCCTCAGCGACGGCAGCCAGCGCGAACTACGTTCTCTCCTCGACCGGTTGGACTCGGCCGGCATCGAAGCGGACGAACTCACCGTCCACACCCCCGACCTCGACGACGTCTTCTTCGCCCTCACCGACACCACCGGCATCCCCACCCAGCCCGCCCCGTCGCAGCAGACCAACCCGTCCAAGGAGACCGTCCGATGAGTTCCCTCTCCCTCGCCGTGCGCGACTCCTCCACCATGCTGCGCCGCAACCTGCTGCACGCCCGCCGCTACCCGTCACTCACCCTGAACCTGCTGCTCACGCCGGTCATGCTGTTGCTGCTGTTCGTCTACATCTTCGGCGACACCATGAGCGCCGGCATCGGCGGCGCGAACCGTTCCGCCTACATCGCCTACATCGTCCCCGGCATCCTGCTCATGACCGTCGGCTCCACCGTCGTCGGCACCGCCGTCTCCGTCGCCACCGACATGAACGAGGGCATCATCGCCCGCTTCCGCACCATGGCGATCCATCGTGGGTCGGTGATCGTCGGACATGTCGTCGGCAGCGTGCTCCAGTCGCTTCTCAGCGTCGTCTTCGTGGGTGCCGTCGGCGTCGCCATGGGCTTCCGCTCCACCGATGCCACCGTCCTGGAATGGCTCGCCGCCTTCGGACTGCTGGCACTGTTCGCCTTGGCGCTCACCTGGATCGCGGTCGGCATGGGCCTGATCAGCCCGAACGCCGAGGCCGCCAGCAACAACGCGCTGCCGCTGATCCTGCTGCCGCTCCTGTCGAGTGCCTTCGTCCCCCTGCACACGATGCCCGGCTGGTTCCAGCCCATCGCCGAATACCAGCCCTTCACCCCCGCCATCGAAACCCTCCGGGGACTCCTCCTCGGCACCGAGATCGGCAACAACGCATGGATCGCCCTCGCCTGGTGCCTCGGCCTGGCGGTGCTCGGTTACCGCTGGTCGACCTCCAAGTTCAACGAGGACCCGAAGTAGGGGCAGCGGCCGGTGTCGCTTCGAGGCGGCGTACTCCGACACCACGTCGGCGTACGCCGCCCTCTCGGCGTTCGCTGTCCTCGCGCTCGTTCACCCGGTCTGTTCGTATCCGGTGAACATGCCGATCAGGCTGTGGGGTGTGTCGTCGCCGAACATGAGCTGGTGAAGGCGTACGGCTTCGATGGCTTCCGCGCTGCTGCGGGGGAACAGAGCCCGCTCGTACTCGGTGAGTGCGGCCTCGGTGTCGTCCGGGTGCGCGGCGAGGGCGTTGCCGAGTTCGGCACCGTCGTACATGGCCAGGTTGGCGCCTTCGCCGGACGGGATCATGAGGTGGGCGGCGTCACCGAGCAGGGTCACCCCCGGCACCCGGTCCCACCGGTGGCCCGTCGGCAGGGTGTTGAGGGTGCGCAGGACCGGTGCTGTCTCGCCGTCGGTGATCAGCGCGGTGAGTTCCGGTGCCCAGCCGTCGAACTCCCTCGCGACCCGGGCGGTTGCCGCTGCCGCGTCGGTGAAGTCGATGCCGGCGAGCCAGTCCTGCGGCTTGGAGAGCGCTACGTACGTGTGGAGGGTCCCGCCGCTCTCCCGGTGGGCCTGGATCCCCTTCCCCGGCGCGAGCGCCAACAGCGCCCCGCCGCCGACCGCCTTCGCGGTGGCCGGGTGGCGGGTGTCGGCGTCGAACAGGTAGGTCTCGACGAGTGACGTACCGACGTACTCGGGTACCGCGTCGGACAGCAGCGGCCGGACCCGCGACCACGCGCCGTCCGCGCCGACCAGCAGGCTCGTGGTGACGGTGGCGCCATCGGCGAAGATCACCTCGTGACGGCTGTCGCCGAGGGCGCGGACACCGCTGGCCTTGTGCCCCCACCGGACGGTGCCCGTCGGGAGTGAGTCGAGCAGCAGCTGCCGAAGTTCGCCGCGTTGCACCTCGGGGCGTCCGCCCGTGCCGTCGTCGGGATCGTCCAGCAGAACGGTCCCGTCCGGGGCGAGGACTCGTAGCGCCTCGCGGCCTTCCAGGATGAGGCCGCGGAACTCGTCCATCAGACCCGCCGCCCGCAGAGCCCGCTGGCCGTTGTGGTCGTGGATGTCGAGCATTCCGCCCTGTGCGCGGGCCGTCGGGGAGGACTCGGCCTCGTAGACCGTCGCCGGGATGCCATGGACGTGGAGGACGCGGGCGAGCGTCAGCCCTCCGAGCCCCGCGCCGATGATCGTGACCTCAGTGGTCATCGAGTTTCCCTCCTGATCGTGGAGCGCTGGGCGGACACCCGGCGGTTCTTGCGTGGAACGCCGTTCCAGTCGGCGAACCGCTGCCAGGGTGGAACGGTGTTCCATGCGTTGTCAAGCTGGAACGGTGTTCCACGGTCGTCTAGGGTGGGGTCATGGCAACCAGGACGCGTCGTCCGGAACGACGGCAGGAACCGCTCTCCCGCGAGCGCATCGTGGCCGCTGCCGTCGAACTCCTCGACACGGTGGGTGAGAGCGGCCTCACGTTCCGCGCGCTGGCCGAGCGCCTCGCGACCGGCCCCGGGGCCATCTACTGGCATATCGCGGGCAAGGCCGAACTCCTCGCTGCCGCCGCCGACGCTGTCGTCACCGCCGCCGTCACCGGCGACGACGACGGCTCGACTCCGCGGGAAGCGGTTCGCGCGCTGGCTCTCGGCGTGTTCGACGCGATCGAGGCCCACCCGTGGGTCGGCACGCATCTCGCCGGCACGCCCGAAGAGTCTCCGATGCTGCGGATCTTCGAAGGCATCGGGCGCCAGGTCCAGGCGCTCCGGGTGCCCGAGGCCGCCCAGTTCACCGCGGCGTCCGCGCTGCTGAACTACATTCTCGGAGTGGCGGGCCAGAACGCCGCCAACATCCGGACGATCCAAGCGGGCACAAACCGGACCGAGTACCTCGACGCCTTGGCGAGCGTGTGGGCGGAGCTCGACCCCGAGCGGTACGCGTTCACCCGTAACGTCGCCGGACAGCTGCGCGAGCACGACGACCGGGCCGAGTTCGTCGCCGGTATCGACCTCATCCTCGCCGGAATCGCCGGAACGACTGGAGCCGCGGGAACCGCGGGAATCACCGCTGGGCAGTGACCGATTGGCCGGCCGTCAGCGCGAGCGGTCAAGGTGGAGCGGTCAGTGCACCAGGGGGAGGAACACCGTGTCGACGATCTCCTCGAGGACGTGGTCGGGCACGGGGGCGAAGGTCGTGAGGATCTCGTGGCGCAGCAGGTCGAAGGGGAGTGACTTGATGCGTTCGGTGAGGACCTCCGGTTTGACCTCGCCGCGCTCGACGGCGCGACCGAAGAGCACGTCCAGAGCCTTCTTGCGCCCCGTGGCGAGAGGGTCGCGCAGGTCACCGGGGCTGGTGCCGGTCTCCTGGTGGTAGCCGGCCAGGTACACGTTCATGACGGTGATGAGTTGGACGCGAGTGGCGTTGATCTCCCGCATGAGGGTCAGGACGTCCTCCCTCAGGCTTCCCGTGTCGGGAGTGTCGAGGCGGCGCTCCGCCAGGATGTGCGTGATGACGGCACGGACGAGTTCGTCGCGGTCGGACCAGCGGCGATAGAGGACGGAGGGGCTGGTCCCCGCGCGCTGAACGACGGCGTCCATGGTGAACCTGGCGTAGCCGTTGTCGGTGAGTTCTCCCCAGGCCGCGTCGAGGAGCGCCTTCTCCAGTGCCGCTCCGCGGCGTCGCTCAGGCATCCGTGTCCCCTTAGATAGAGTTGCCTATCTTAGTTTAGCGCCCTACTCTGCCCTCCGTAAGATAGAACTCTGTATCTTAGGTGGTGTTCATGAGTACTCCCCATGAGACCGGAACCGCGACCGAGACCGGAATCGTGTCCGCGGCCGTCGTGCCCGACTCGCCCCGGTCGTTGCGTGAGGCGTGGGTGGCCTTGGCCGGACTGGCGTCAGTGTTTCTGTTCGAGATGCTGGACAACTCGATCCTGAATGTCGCGTTGCCCTCGATCGGCCGCGAGTTGCACGCCTCGACGATCGCGTTGCAGTGGGTGACGGGTGCGTACGCGGTCGTCTTCGGCGGGTTGATGCTGGCGTTCGGCGCGCTCGCCGACCGGTTCGGCAGGCGACGGGTCATGGTCGCCGGACTGGTCCTGCTCGGCGTGGCGAGCCTCGCGACCGCTTTCGTCACCACCGCGGAGCAACTGATCGCCGTCCGCGTGGCGATGGGGGTCGCGGCCGCCATGACGACTCCCGGATCGATGGCGCTGGCCTTCCGGCTGTTCGACGAGGACGCCCTGCGTGTTCGTGCCACAACCCTCATCACGACCGTGGGACTGGTCGGGCTCGCGATCGGCCCGACGGCGGGTGGTTTCATCCTCGCGATCGCGCCCTGGCAGGTACTGCTGCTGGTGAACGTGCCGATCGCCGTACTCGCGATCATCGGCGTGAGGGGAGGCATCCCCGGGGATGCCGCGGCCGACCTCCACCGTGATCCGGTGGACAGCGCGGGTGCGGTGCTGGCCACCGCGACGATCGTGCTCGCGCTCCTCGCGCCGACGCTGTTCGTGAACGACGGCGCCGGATCGTGGGCTCCGTGGGCCACCGTGACCGCCGCGGTCGTGACGGCGATTCTCTTCTTCCTCCGCGAACGTGCGGCGCGCCACCCGGTCCTCGATCTCCGACTCGTCGCTCACCCGCTCGTTTCGAGCGGTCTGGCGTTCAAGGCCGCGTCCGGGCTGGCGACCGCCGGCCTCGGTTACCTGGTGACCCTGCAACTGCAGCTCGACTGGGGGTGGTCGCCCGCACGCGCCGCCCTCGGCATGCTGCCGCAGGTCGTCGTCCTCATCGCGGGTGGCGCGGTCATCGGTCCGTTCGTACGACGGGTCGGTCTCGAGCGGGCCGCCTGGCTCAGTGCCTCGGCGGTCGTGCTCGGACTCGCCGTCTACGCTCTGCTGGGCAGGTTCGGATACGTGTGGGTCGCGGCCGCGCTGGTTCTCGTGGCGGCCGGGATGCGGGTGGTCGGCGTTGTCGCCGGGGTCAACGTGTTGCGTGGCCTGCCCGAGAATCGGACCACGATCGGCGCGGCCCTCGTCGACACCGCCACCGAGGTCACCTCCGGCGTCGGCGTCGCCGTCGGCGGCACCATCCTCGCGGCACTCTTCACCGGAAGCATCGCCACATCGAACTGGAGCACGCGACAGACCGCGCAGTTCCAGGAAGCGGTCACGCTCGCGGGCCTCGTACTCACGCTGGTGGCCGCCGCGCTCGTCGGCTGGGCGATCCTGCGCCTACGGAGCACCGTGGACGGCCGAGTGAGGAGCGCGCCCGGCGCCGAAGAGGTCGACGCGTAGGCCGGGATGCGCAGACCCGGTTCGGCGATGACTGCCCCGCGAGTGGCGGGGTCGGGAAAGGGGCAGGGGCGGACCGGGTGTCGTTCCTCAGGCGTCGCCCGCGCCGCGGTGGCCGTCCGGTGCGGGTCGGGTCTGTCCGTCGGGCAGGTAACTGGCCAGGCCTCGCAGGATGATCTCCAGGCCGATGTCGAACCTCTCGTCGGAGGAGTCCGTCACCATCAGCTCGGCCAGGGCCCTCAAGTGAGGGAAGTCCTCGGCGGGCAGGGAGGCGAAGTAGTTCTGCATCTCGCCGGCCATCTCGCGCCAGTCGGGGCGGGCCAGGGAGGAGCCCCCGCCGCTGTGCTCGACGGCCCGGTCCTGCCACATCCCCTCCTCCAGGACGAAGCCGTCGATGTAGGTGGAGATGAGGTCGCCGGCCTCCGCCGCGATACGGTCGGGCAGCCCGGCCGTCCGGAAGACGGCGAGCAACGCCTCCACGTGCGGCAGCAGTTCGGCGGTGAACGGCACGTGGGCCATGGAGATTCTGGCCATGTCCCGGTGGGTCAGCAGGCGTCGGCGTCCGGAGCGGGCGTAGTCGCGCACCTGTTCCTGCCACCGCTCCGGGTCGGGTTCGGGCATCGTGAAGCCGTCGAAGAGCCGGGTGTACATCAGCTCCAGCAGGTCGTCCTTGGAGCTGACGTGGGCGTAGAGGGCGGAGACCGTGACCCCCAGTTCGGCCGCCACCTGACGCATCGACAGCCCGTCGAGCCCCTGGCGGTCCAGTACGGCGAAGGCGGCCTCGACGACCCGTTCGCGTGACAGCGGTGTGCGTGCGGGGGAGACGCGGGTGCGGGCGGGGCGCTCGCGTTCCCAGGGGGACGGCGGAGGGGGTGCGGGGGTGCCGGCGGCCGCGTCGGTCATGAGGACAGTCTAGGCATCGGCCAGAACAGTGTTCACCTTGGCGAGCGCTGCCCCCACGCGACGGCAGACGCGATATATCTTGTCCGGGCGTCGAAGTTACGCTATATCTTAATGAACGCTGTTCTCTTGGTGAGCGGTGTTCTGCTAACGTGAACACTGTTCTCCTGGATGTCGGGGCGCCCGCCTCCCAGGTCCTTCGGGTCTTCCAGGGGCGGGTCGCCCGCGTCCTCCCGCGTCCTTCCGGCCGACAGGGCGGTCCCGTCCGTCCCTACCTCCGTCTGCCTGCCCGTTCGTCTGCCTCCCCGTTCATCTCTCTGCCTGTTCATCCGTTTTGCCGCGCCCGTGGGACACCTGCGCGCACGGCCGTTTCGCGAGGAGTTCTGATGTCCACCACCGGTGTCGCGTCCACCGAGACGCCCGCCGACTCGCCAGCGCCCTACCGGTGGCGCTGGGCTGCGCTCTTCGTGATCCTCGCGGCCGAGGTGATGGATCTCCTCGACGCCGTCGTCACGAACGTCGCCGGCCCCTCCATGCGGGCCGACCTCGGAGGCGGCGCCTCCACGCTCCAGTGGCTCGCCGCCGCCTACACCCTCTCGATGGCCGTCGGCCTCGTCACCGGAGGACGGCTCGGAGACATCCACGGACGCCGCCGGATGTTCCTCGTGGGGGCCGCCGGCTTCACGGTGGGCTCCCTGCTGTGCGCGGTGTCCGTGTCCCCCGAGATGCTGATCGCCTCGCGCGTCGTCCAGGGGCTGTTCGGCGCGGTGATGCTGCCTCAGGGCCTCGGCATGATCAAGGAGATGTTCCCGCCCAAGGAGTCGCAGAAGGCCTTCGGCATGTTCGGCCCCGTCATGGGACTGTCCGCCGTGTGCGGCCCGATCCTCGCGGGCTGGCTCGTGGACGCCGACTACTTCGGCACCGGCTGGCGGATGATCTTCCTGATCAACCTCCCGCTGGGCGCCGCCGCGCTCCTCGGCGCGGTGCGCTACCTGCCCAAGGGCCGGTCCGCGAGCAAGCCGCGCCTGGACATCCCCGGCATGCTCCTGGTCTCGCTGGCCGCGCTGCTCATCATCTTCCCGCTGGTCCAGGGCCGTGAGTACGACTGGCCCGTGTGGACCTTCGTGATGATGGCCGCCTCCGTCGCCGCCTTCGTCGCCTTCGCCGTCTACGAATCACGCCGAAGCAAGGCCGGCCGCGATCCACTGGTCGTCCCCAGCCTCTTCCGCAAGCGTGGCTTCAGCGGCGGTATGACCCTCGGACTGGTCTTCTTCTCGACCATGCAGGGCTTCATGCTGGTCTTCAACCTCTACACCCAGATCGGCCTCGGCTACTCGCCGCTCAAGGCCGGCCTGGTGATGGTTCCCTGGTCCGGAGGCATGATCGTCGGTTTCGGGATAGCCCAGGGCGTCGTCCGCTTCGGGCGGGCCGTCCTGCAGGCGGGCGCGCTGGTCATGGCGCTCGGTGTGTTCGGTGTGTGGCTGACCCTCGACATGGCCGGGGACGGCGTCGGCCCCTGGCAGCTCCTGCCGGCCCTGCTCGTCACCGGCATCGGAATGGGCCTGCTCATGGCGCCGTTCTTCGACATCGTGCTCGCCAGTGTCGAGGAGCACGAGACGGGCTCGGCCTCCGGCACCATGACCGCGGTCCAGCAACTGGGCGGCGCCTTCGGCGTGGCCATCCTCGGCACCGTGTTCTTCGGCCTGCTCGGTGGCGGCATCGCCACCGCCGTCGACCACCGTTCCGACGACCTGCGGAGCAGGCTGGCCGCCGCTGATGTCGCCCCTGCCGCCCAGCAGCGCATCGTGGCGGACCTGCGCACCTGCGCCGCCGACCGCGCCGTCGCCAAGGACCCGGCCGCCACTCCCGCATCCTGCGCCCGCCTGGAGAAGGACAGTCGCGCCGCGGTGACGTCGCCGCAGGCCGGCGCCCGCATACCCGCCATGCTGCGGGACACCGCGTCGTCGGCCTTCCGCGGCGGATTCGGCTCCGTCATGAAGACGCTGCTGTGGGTCGTCGACGGCATGCTCGCCCTGACCTTCCTGCTCGCCTTCCTCCTGCCGCGCCACGCCCGCCCCGGCGAGCCCGCCGGGCACTGATTCCCTTCCCTGCGCCGACGGCACCGGAGAACGGGCCGGCCCGGTCACCCGTGAACAGGGTGACCGGGCCGGCCCGTTCGTCCTCCACCCCCGTCGTCCTGGCCGCCCGACGACTCGGCGGCTGCACTGGGCGGCGTCATGCACCCACGACAGCAAGGAAGTTCGACGCCGTCGGCCACACGTCCCCGCTGACGGGACCTCATCAGCACGCGAGGAACCGGGCAGGTCACGGTGGCTGACACTGGCAGGGTGTGGTCGGGTGTCGAACGGCTGCCAATACTTGGGGCCATGGACAGAGGACGACAGCTGGGCGAGTTCCTGCAGACCCGCCGCGCGCAACTGCGACCGGAGGACGTCGGCCTGCGGGCGTTCGGCGAGCAGCGCCGGGTGCCGGGACTGCGGCGTGAGGAACTGGCACTGCTGGCCGGGGTCAGCGCCTCGTACTACTCCCGGCTGGAGCAGGGCCTGTCGTCCAACGCCTCCCCACAGGTACTGGACGCGCTCGCCCGGGCCCTGCGTCTGAACGATGCCGAGCGCCGGCACCTGCACGCCCTGGCCGACGGCGCGAAGGCGCGGCCGACCGGACGCCGACCCGCGCCGGAAAGGGCGAGCCAGGCGGTACGGCAGCTGATGGACACCTTGGCGGACGTGCCGGCCGTCGTCCTCGGCCTGCACAGCGATGTCCTGGCCTGGAACCGCGCCGGACACACGCTGTTCGCCGGACACCTGGACTTCGACGGCCCCGACCGCCGTGGGCGGCGGCCCAACATGGCTCGCCTGGTGTTCCTGGACGGACACACCCGCGAGTTGTACGAGGACTGGCCGGTCAAGGCGCGGGCCGTGGTCGGGACGCTGCGCCTGGCCTCAGGACGGTTCCCCGCCGACCCGGCGCTGGCCTCGCTGGTCGGCGAACTGTCGCTGAACAGCGCCGAGTTCGCGGCCCTGTGGGCCGACCACCGGGTCAAGGCCGACGACACGGCGGTCTACCGGATGCGCCACCCGCTGGTCGGTTCCATGACGGTCACCCAGCAGGCCCTGCGCACCGAACAGGACCAGCACGTCGTCATCGCGACCACCGAGGCCGGCTCGCCGTCGCGGGCGGCGGTGACACTCCTGGTCCACGCCATGGCCGACACCCGGGACCGCACCGAGCAGGCCGTCGAACAGGAATCCCGCGCCGTGCCGCTGTCCGAGTAGCGGCTCCGGCGACTCCCGCGACTCACGGCACCTGCGCCGCGCCCTTCTCCGACTTCCTGTTCCCCGTTCTTCCTGTTCCCGCCCCCCTTGTTCCCGCCCCCCGTTTCACCCGACCCCTGTTTTCCCAGCCCACGGCACGCGCGTCTTTCGCGTGCCCAAAAACAGATCAGGAATCGCTCATGAACGAGATCAAGCTCGGCGACGTCACCATCACCCGCGTCGAGGAGACACACGGCCCGATCATGCCTCCTGGGCAGTTCTTCCCGGACCTGCCCGAGCACGCCTGGGCCGATCACCAAGAGATGCTGGTGCCCGACCACTTGGGTGCCGACGACGGACTGGTCCGCACCGCCTTCCAGACCTGGCTGCTGCGCAGCGAAGGCAGGGTGATCCTGATCGACACCGGGATCGGCAACGACAAGACCCGCCCCGGTGCCACCTTCTGGGACCACCTGCGGCTGGGCTATCTCGACAACCTCGCGGCCGCCGGAGTACGGCCCGAGGACGTCGACCTCGTGGTCAACACCCACCTGCACGTCGACCACGTCGGCTGGAACACCCGCCTGACCGACGGCGTTTGGGTCCCGACCTTCCCGAACGCCACCTACCTCATGCCCAAGGCCGACTTCGAGCACTTCGACCCGGCGAACAACCCGGACATCGCCGGCAGCGTCAACGAGAACGTCTTCGAGGACAGCATCACCCCCGTGCACGCCGCGGGCCAGGTGAAACTGTGGGAGACGAGCCACGACATCGATACCCACCTGCGCCTGGAGGCCGCCCCCGGTCACACCCCCGGATCCAGCGTGATCAAGCTGACCTCCGGCAGCGACCGGGCCCTGTTCGCCGGTGACATCCTGCACACCCCGCTCCAGCTCGCCCACCCCGACCACAGCAGCTGCTTCTGCCAGGACCCCGACCAGGCCCGCGTCACGCGCCGCCGACTGCTCGGCTGGGCCGCCGACTCCCACGCCCTCGTCCTGCCCGCCCACTTCAGTGGCCACAGCGCCCTGGAGATCGAGGACACCGGCAGCACGTTCGCCATCAAGGGCTGGGCGCCGATCTCCCGGTACTGACGCCGCGACCTCAAGTCCCGCCGCCCCGGGCCACGGCCTTCGGGGCGGCGGCGTTCGCCCCCACGCCCCCGCCGGTCAGCTGACGCTTCACGGACGGTGGCACAGGCAGAGCCACATCCGGTTCACTGACGGTGGCCCAAGCAGAGCCACACCGCTTCACTGACGATGGCTCAAGCAGGGCACGCGTCCGCCTCACGGACGGCGGCTCATGCGGCGCTCACGTCACGTACGACGAGCGCCTCGGCGAACGGCTTGCCACTGCGCTGTGCGTGGGTCATCCGCTCACGCACCTCGCGCACCGTCCGGGGCCGGTACCCGGGTCCACCGCAGCAGCTCTTGTGGAAACCCACACCAGCGTTCAGCAGCACGGTGAGGGTCCGCCAGGCGGCCACGTCCCGTCGACGGGGTGTGGCGAACGCCGAACCCGCGTGCAGCATCGGCCGCGCACAGCGCGGACAGATCCGCTGCCTCGTCCGGTCGTACGGCTGCTTGTACGAGACTCGGCAGGGCAGACAGACGTAGGAGGTCTTGGCGTGGGCCATACGCCCAGCCTAGAGGTCACTTCGAAGCCGGCCAACGGTATTCCTGCTGCCAGAGGGCGGCAGGTCCGGGTGCGGGATGGCCTCTTCCGCCGGCGCGCTCAGTGGAGGACGTCGTAGGTCAGGTGCGTCGCTGTCGATGTCGGGATCACGTCCCGTCGTACCAGCGTGCGCGGCACTCCGCCGATGAACAGTGGGGTCCCGGCGCCCAGTACGACGGGCGCGAGGTGCAGTGTCAGCGTGTCGACCAGCCCGGCGTCGAGCGCCGAGCCGATCGTGGCACCGCCGCCCATGAGGACGACGTCGAGGTCCCTGCCGCTGTCCGACGACGCCGCCTCGGCGCGCCGGCGTGCGACGGTGACGGCGTCGGCGAGGCCGGTGGTGATGAACGTCCAGTCGAGGCCGGTCAGCCGCACCGACTTCGGCGGTGAGCTCGTCACGACGATGAACGCGGGCTTGCCGACCTCGCCCGCGCCGTAACCGGTGCTGTCGTCCCAGCCGTTGGGGCCGTCGACGATGTCGAAGAGACGGCGTCCGAGGACGACGGCGCCGGAGCGGACGGTCGCCTCGCGCAGGATCCGGCGGTCGTCGGGGTCGTCGGAGAACGCCCAGGTGTGCAGGGCCTTGCCGCCGGTGCCCAGACCGCTGTCCAGGCCGGGGCCGGGCCCGGTGACGAAGCCGTCGAGGGAGAGCGAGATGTCAGCGATGATTCGGGTCATGCCAGGGCAGACCCGATCCGCCGCCGAAACTCGTCGCTCGCGCGGGAAGGGCCCCCGGGCGTGAACCGACAGCACCGCGACGAGTGACGTGGGCATCCGCTTGAATGCGCACGTGACTGTCTACGACGTGGCCCTTCGGCTCCCCGCCATCGACGACCTGCGGAACCTGTGCCGTGCACTGGCGATGCTCGACGCGATCCTCAGCCCGGACTGGGAAGACCGGTACTACTCCATGAACGCCCGCTGGGCCGACGGCGAGGAGATGGCCTCGATGCGCGACGGGTCGGGAAACGCGTACTCCATCGTGTTCTCGGCAGCCGGAGCGTATGTGCGCGGCTTCGACCACGAATCGCCGATGAGTCCGTACGGCAACGAGCACGAGCCCTGGCCGGGAGTGGTCGACGAGGTCCCCGAGCTCTTCAGGTCCTTCGTCGAGGAGCCGGCGTTCACCGACGAGGACGGGGTACCGGTCGTGACGGCCTGCCTGTGGCGGGGAGCGACGGACGATCGGTGGCACCACGGGACGATCGAGTTCCCCGATCGCGCTGTCGATCCCGATGGGGCGGCGAGACTGTTCGAGCTGCTGGTCGACCGTTCGCCGGAAGCGTTCCAGCGCTTCGCCGAGGACTATTACGAGGTCCCCGTGAACCTGGAGGCGGTGAGACAGGTGTATGCCCTGCGGCCGTTGAGCCAGGAGCTCGTGTCATCGCTGAACCCCGAGGTCGGTCCGACCGAGCTGGCACGTGACATGTCCGAGATCGGCTATCCGCAACCGGAACTGGACGCCGAGTCGACCTGAACGCCGGTGGCGACCGGGGTGAAGCTGCCCCGGTGCCACCAGAACACCGAGCGGCTCAGCGGGCCCGGTGACTGCTCGAAGCCCGCGACGGCGAAGCGCGCCACGGCGTGCGGCGAGGGAGCCCTCCCGGTCGGCCGGACCGGTCGGCCTCGTACCGCTCAAGACGGTGTGGGGTGCGTCGTGGGCGTCAGTTCGGCGAGGAGGAGCGTCCGGTCGTCCGCGGTGCCGGCGCTCGGCAGTGTCTTGTGCAGCAGGCGCAGGCACAGTGATTCCAGGCTTTCCTGGCCCTCGGCGTCCGCGGGTGGGGCACCGTCCGTGCCGAGGAGGTCGGCGAGGCGGGCGATGCCCTGCTCGATGTCGGTGTCGCGGGATTCGACCAGACCATCGCTGTAGAGCAGCAGCAGTATCGGTTCGGGCACCTGGATCATGGTGGGTTCGTAGCTGCCCATGCCGAGTCCGAGGGGCAGGCCCGCGCTGGTGAGGGTGATCGGCCTGGCGTGTCCGTCCGCGGTGCGGATCAGCGGGGGAGGATGCCCGGCTCCGACGAAGGTGCAGAGCTGGTTGCGCGCGTCCCACTCGGCGTACATGCAGGTGGCGAAGGACGCGCCCGGTGTGTCACAGGCCAGCACGTCGAGCCGGCGCATCAGCTCGGCCGGCGTGATGTCCAATCCCGCGAGGGTGCGGACGGCGGTACGCAGCTGGATCATGGCGACGGCGGATTCCGGCCCGTGCCCCATGGCGTCCCCGACGATCAGGCTGACGCGGCCCTCGGATCGTGGCAGCACGTCGAACCAGTCACCGCCGATGATGTTGTCCTGCCCGGCCGGGAGATAGCCGTGGGCGATACGGCACCCGTCGAACCCCGGCGAGGTCGCGGGCAGCAGGCTCTGCCGGATGGCCAGCGCCATGCGGCGCTCGCGTTCGTAGCGCCGGGCGTTGTCCAGGGCTACGCAGGCCCGCGCCGCCAGCGACTCCACGGCCGCGGCGTCCTCGGGCAGGAAGGGCGCCCGGTCCGGACCTCGCGTGCAGGCGATGAAGCCGACGGCGGTGCCCCGCAGATGCAGCGGGACGACGAGGAAGGACGCCGTCCGCAGCAGGGCCTCCATCCGCGCGTCGTCGCCCCCCACGGTGCTGAGCCGTTCGGAGGTGTGGGCGTCGACCGAGTCGAGCAACTGCGTCGTCCGGGTGGCGACGCAGCGTGTGTACGGCGTTTCCCGGGGGAAGACGATCACTTCGCCGACGGGCAGCGTCCCCTCCCAGTCCTCGGGCGCGTCCGTCCCGATGCGCAGGGCCAGTCGTCGGGCCTCGATCTGGGCCGGATCCGCGGCGTGGTACGCGTTCTCCTCCAGCAGCCACCGCTCCAGCAGGTAGACCGATGCCGCGTCACAGAACCCCGGTGCCAGCGCCTGGACGACGTGGTTGCCGGTCAGACGCAGGTCGAGTTCCGAGCCGATGGCGTCGCCTGCGTCCGAGAAGACCGGCCGAAGGCTCGCGAGCGTGGCGGACGCGTCGTCCGCGTGGCTGTGTGCTTCGTTGCGCAGGGTGGTGCCTTCCACTGGCAGGAGCCTCATCGCGTGACATGGACATCACCTCACCACGCATGGTCGGCAACTATATGATGGGGCGTCAAGATCACTTCAGCGAGGGAGAGTTGTGGTGTCAGTCGGCGAAGGTCTGCCTCAGGGCGTCGACCCGGACAAAGCGAGCGTTGCCCGGATGTACGACGCGATGTTGGGAGGGCAGCACAATTTCGCCATAGACCGGGAGGCGGTGGCGGCCTTCACGGCCATCGACCCGCAGGTGCGTACCCTGGCGCGGGCCAATCGTGCCTTCCTCGGGCGGGCTGTGCGGTTCCTGGTCGATGCCGGGGTACGGCAGTTCATCGACCTCGGCTCGGGCATCCCGACCCAGGGCAACGTCCACGAGGTGGCCCAGGCCGTCTGCCCGGGAGCCCGGGTGGTCTACGTGGACAGTGACCCGGTCGCCGTGGCGCACAGCGCCGCCTTGCTGGCCGACAATCCGGACGCGGCCATCGTGGACGCCGACATCCGGCGCCCGGCGGATGTCCTGTCCTCTCCGGAGGTGCGCAAGCTGATCGACTTCGATCAGCCCGTGGCCGTACTGATGATCACGATCATGCACTTCATCGCGGCCGAGGAGAACCCCGCCGGCATCGTGGCCGCGTTCCGGGACGCCCTGCCCGAGGACAGCTGGCTGGCACTGACGCACGCGACGAACGAGGACCGCCCGGACACCGCCGCCGCGGTGGGGAAGCTGTACCGTTCCCGGGCCACCTCGCCGGTCACCGCGCGCTCCCACGGCGAGATCCTCGGCCTCTTCGACGGCTTCGACCTCGTGGATCCCGGCCTGGTCTACGTACCGCTGTGGCGCCCGGACCCGGACGACGACATCCCGCAGAACCCTTCGGAGTACTGGGTGTACGCGGGCGTCGGCCGCAAGCACCCGGCGGAGAGCGGCGCCGATCACTCATGAGGCCCGGTGGGCGCTTCCACGGGCCGCCTTGGAGCGCCGGACCGGCAGGTGCCGTCCCGGGGGCGATCACCACCACGCCACCAGGACGGCGAGCGCGCCGGCGACCAGAACGGCGAGCAGGATCAGGGACACGAGAGCGGCCCGTGGAAACGCGCTGAGTTCGGCGAAGACGCCGAGACCGGCCCCGTTCTGCCGCTCGGAGACGGTGCGGCGCCCCCGGAACACATGGACCCGTGCGGTGCTGGGGTCCAGGTCCATGGCGGTGGCGATGCTCGCGTAGTTCCAGTCGGCGACGATCCTGAGCAGCACCGCGTCACGCTGGGCGTCGGGCAGTCGGAGGATCTCACCCATCACCGCACCGGCCTCCGCGGCCCGTTGGGGATCCGGCACCGCCGAGGTGGACGTCCACCTCGGTACGCCCGACGCGGGCTCCAGTCCCGCGTGGTCGACGGGCGTGGAACGCCGGACATGAGCGGGCAGGTCCTGGCACTTCCGCGCCACGACCGTGTGGAGCCACCCCAGCGGATTGCCCAGGCGCTCGGTCATTGTGGGCCAGGTCACCAGGGCGGCGACGAAGGCCTGTTGGACGACGTCCTCCGCGTCGGCGGCCGACCGCGGGTGTCCTTGGCGCGCCAACTGCCGCCCGGCGAAGCGCAGGAGGTGCTCGCGATGCTCCCGGTAGAGGTCCTGGATCCGGTCGGCCCACTCGCCGGGGTCGTGGTCGGGCGTAGGTGTCGTCATCAGTTGTCCTGTTCCGTCTCGGTGGGGCGGGGCGAGCGGTCGCGGCGGACCTGTGCGCGCAGGACGTGCCACTGTGTGAACGTCTGTGCGAGGAGCAGCAGGATCTGTGCCATGGCGACGGCCAGATCGAGCCAGAGGTGTCCGGTCATTCGGCGTTCGGCCTTTCTGCGGGAGCCGTCCGCGCGGACGGCCGTACACCCCGTATGTGGGTCCGGCCGCCGTTTCGTTTACCGCCCGCGGCGATTTTCTCGGCGGCTGCTCAGGGCAGAAGGGCGAACCCCATGGCGAGCGCCGCGCACTGGAGGACGAGGACGACCACGCCGGCGGTCGGACGCTGCCCGTTGCGGCGGGCCGCGATGACGGCCCGGACGGCGAAGTAGACACCCAGTGGCGCGCAGCACGGGCCGGCGAGGATTCCCCGGACCGCCCAGCGCGAAGGACTGGGCCCGGCCGGATGGGCGGCCAGCCGCGCGGCCCGCTTCTCGGTCCGGCGTCCGTCCGGACGAGGAGGCGCCCCGAGGCGACGAGCCGCGGCCCGCCGCAGCAGTTCGGTCAGCACGAAGAAGCCCAGGAAGAACGGCAGGAACGGCATCATCTCGTCCACCTCCGCTCCGGCGGTGACCGCCGCGACCGGGATCACGGGCAGGAGATTCCACAGGACCAGGCCGGCGACGCTGCTGCGCCGTGCACCCCCGCGGTTGAGGTCGATGGCCGCCAGTTCGCGGTAGGTCGCGGTGACGCGGACCGCCCGGCGTCCGGTGGGCGGCCGGTCCGGCGGGCCCGGCCGGCACGCGGTCCGCTCGAAGAGGGCGTCGACCACCGCTCGCGCCTCGGACCCCCGGTGCAGCGCGTCCACCGCATCGGGCCCGTGCTGACGTCGGCGTAGGCGTCGGCGTTTGCGCCAGCCGAACTCCTCCATCCGCAGCCAGGTGCCGTCCTTGAGGAACAGGTCGGTGCCCGCTTCGGCGGGCCGCAGGGGCCGGGTGGCGGCGACTTGGCGGAACGGGATGAACAGGCCGGTCTCCGCGGGGCCGTGCACGGCGCTCTCCAGCCGGGCGGCGAGCCGGTGGCCGAACGTGTCCCAGGCCATGTCGTGCGGGTTCGCCGGCAGGAAGTGCAGGCCGGAGGTGCGCACCAGCAGGTCGTACGGCTGGTTGTTGAGGCGGACCGCGAGCGCGCCGACCAGTGCGGCCGCGTCGTCCGCCCCGGCGCCGGCACCCGGTGAGGGGCGTCCCTGTCGCTCGTCGACGCCCAGAGCCCGCAGCCGGTCCCGCGCCGACCGTACGAGGAGGGGATCCGCCCGGCCCTCCGCCACGACCGGGGAGACGTCCGGAAGGCCGATGTCCGGGCACGCACCGCGTACCGGGTCCGGTCGCCAGCGCGCGGCGCCGGAGGCGACCGCGGCCAGTGCGACAGCGTCCTGGAGCGCCTGGCGCAGCCGGTCCGTGCCGCCGTTCGCGGCGGCGGCCGGTCCGGGTCCGGCTCCGGGTCCGGGGAGGATGTGGTCGCGCAGCAGCAGTACGGCGAGCCGGTCCGCGTCACCGGCGGCCAACAGTTCCCAGACGTGGGGCAGTCCGGCCTCCGGACGGCCGTGGATCTCGGCGGCGGCCCGGTAGAGGGCGTCCGCGTTGTCCTGGCGGCGTCCGACGGCGACGGCGGTCGCGTGCGCGTCGAACGGCTCGCGCGCGACGTCCGGTGCGGGGAACACCGCCGCGTCCAGCAGGCCGGAGTCCTCAAGTCCCGGCACCAGGTCCCAGGACCGGTCGACGGCCGGCCGCGGGACGTCGGGTGCGGCGGTGTCGGCGGGCGGGGTGAAGGACAGGAGCGCCACGATCCTGTCGGCCAACGGCGGGTGCGTGTCCCATACGGCGCGTCGGTGCGCGGAGGGCACGGCGGCGGGTCCGCAACCGCCCGCCGCGAGGAACCGGCCGAAAGCCGGGAGGATGCCGGCCGGTGCGCGTCCTGTGCGCGCCGGGTCGATGTGGTCGCCGACGAAGCGTTCCCAGTCGGCCGCGGCCGTGTGCACGGCCTCGATGGCGGCGGCCGCGGTACCGGGGTCGGTGATCCACGCGGCGCAGCGGTCGGCGAGCAACTCCTGGCGTTGCAGCACCGTGGAGGAGACCAGCGCGTACAGGTGGAGACAGCCCTGGAGGACCAGCCGGTGGGGGGCTCCCGGCGGGACGGAGTCGACGACCCGGGCCAGCAGGTCCCGTCCACCGTAGGTGATCACCGCCAGCCGTGTGTCCAGGTGGGAGAAGTGGGCCAACTCGTGTGCCAGGACGGCCGTGAGGCTCGGTACCGGCAAGGCGGTGAGCAGCGGCGCCCCGACGCACAGGGAGCGTCTGCCGCGGATGAGCCCGAGCGCCCGCGGCTGTTCCACGACGTACGCGTTGGCTTCGGCCGTCACGCGGATCTCGTGCGGCCGGCGCGAGCCCACCGCGGCGGCCACGCGGGCCACGTGGTCCCACAAGAGGGGAGCCTCGGCAGGGGTGACGAGGACACCCCGCACCGGTCGTCTCCGGCCGACGACGCCACGCGTCACCGCCGCGAGCGTTCCCGCCGCCAGGGCGAGTGCCAGCGCGGCGAGCTTCACCGTGGCGATGTTGACGCCCTCGGTCGAGATCAGTACGGCACCGGCGGCCAGGACGAGCACCAGCACCCAGGGCACCACGTACACACAGCCGAGCAGGGCCAGCGCCGTCCCCGTGCGTACGGCCAGCCACAGACCTCCGCGACCTCGTGTGCCTCTGCGCATGGCGGGTCCCCCTCCCGTGACGGCAGTGACGAAGATTCTGGCAAGGCCACCGGGCGCGAGGTACGGAAAGGAACAATGTGGTCAGGTGCGAAAGCAACCCAGCGAAGTGCCGCCGATAGCGTGGCCGGAAGGATCGTCGGGTTGTCGACCGCCATCGATATGGCTCCGACCGTGCGCCCCGGCCGGGGTCGGTCGCCGACCGTGTGTGCGCGGTCGCTGTGCCCGGCCGCCGGGAGGCGAAGGCCACGGGCCGACCAGGCACGGGGCTGTCCGGGCGGTTCTCCCGAACTGCGACAGGCTTTACACGGATTTATGGTGATTAGGGCATCTTGTGAGGATGGGGATCCGAGGAGGCGGTTCCGGGTTCGTGTCCCCATCGCCGGGGAGCCGAGCCGCCGCCCGGGTGCGGACTCATGGGCGATGCCACCAAGCCATTTCCTCCGTGCTTGAGGGAGATCGCCATGAGCGACGCCAATGGTCTGCCGACGCCCTCCGGGCCGTACCTCGACGAAGGGCTGTTGCCCGCCGACTTCTACGCGTACGAAGAACTGCTCCCGGACCGGGAGCGGCAGCAGATCGAGACCATTCGCACGTTCCTGCGGACCAAGGTCGACCCGATCGTCGACGACTACTGGGCCCGGGCCGAGTTCCCCTTCGAACTCGTCGAGGGCTTCGGAACGCTCGGTCTCGTGGACTGGGCCGACCCGGAGTCCACGGAGCCCAAGCCGAGCAATCTCCTGTCGGGCTTCATCGCCCTCGAACTCGGCCACGCCGACGCCTCCATGGCGACCTTCTCCGGTGTGCACACCGGGCTGGCCATGGGCACGATCCTCGGCTGCGGTTCCGACGAGCAGAAGCGGCGCTGGCTGCCGGAGATGAGCCGCTTCGAGAAGATCGGTGCCTTCGCGCTGACCGAGCCGCACGGCGGATCCGACGTGGCCGGCGGCCTGCGCACGACCGCGCGCCGCGACGGCGACCACTGGATCCTGAACGGCGCCAAGCGGTGGATCGGCAACGCGACGTTCGCCGACCTGGTGGTGGTCTGGGCACGCGACGTCGACACCAAGCACGTCCTCGGCTTCGTCGTCGAGAAGGACACGCCAGGGTTCACCGCGACGAAGATCGAGCACAAGATGGCGCTGCGGATCGTGCAGAACGCCGACATCGTGCTGGAGGACTGCCGCGTCCCGGAGGCCAACAGGCTGCAGAACGCCAACTCGTTCAAGGACACCGCCAACATCCTGCGCCAGACGCGCAGTGGTGTGGCGTGGCAGGCGGTGGGCGTCATGTTCGGCGCCTACGAGATCGCGTTGCAGTACTCGAAGGACCGCGAGCAGTTCGGGCGTCCGATCGGCGGCTTCCAGCTCGTACAGGATCTCCTGGTGAAGATGCTGGGCAATGCCACGGCCTCGTGCGGGATGGTGACGCGCCTGGCCCAGTTGCAGGACGCCGGGATCTTCCGCGACGAGCAGTCCGCTTTGGCGAAGGCGTACTGCACCGTGCGGATGCGGGAGAACGTCGGATGGGCGCGTGAACTCCTCGCCGGCAACGGCATCGTCCTGGACTACAAGGTGGGCCGTTTCGTCGCCGACTCCGAAGCGCTGTACTCGTACGAGGGCACGCGGGAGATCCAGACGCTCATCGTCGGACGAGCCGTCACCGGCGGCCTCAGCGCCTTCGTGAAGTGATGACGATGACCACCGAATCCGTCTTCACCGGGCTGAAGGTGCTCGACGCGTCGACCTTCATCGCGGCGCCTGCCGCGGCGACGATCCTCTCCGACTTCGGAGCGGACGTCATCAAGATCGAGCCGCCGGGAGCGGGCGACCCGCAGCGGCGGCTGAGTTCCGTGCCGCCGAGCCCCCACGCGGAGGCCAACTACAGCTGGCACCTGGCCAATCGGAACAAGCGCGGCATGGTGATCGACCTCAAGTCCCCCGACGCCCCGAAGGTCCTCAAACGCCTCGTCGAGTGGGCCGACGTCGTGATCACCAACTTCCCGCACGGCACCCGAGAGAAGCTGCACCTCGGCTACGAGGAGGTCTCGGGCTGGAACCCGAAGGTCGTCTACGCGGACATCACCGGCTTCGGCGACGCCGGCCCCGACGCGCGGCAGCCGGGATTCGACCTGACCGCCGCCTGGTCGCGCAGCGGGCTGCTGGCCTCGACCCGTGACGCGGGAGCCCCGCCGACGGTCCCGGTGTGGGGGAGTGGTGACTACATGTCCGCGATCGCGATCTACGCCGCGATCGTGACCGCCCTCTATCACCGAGAACGGACGGGCCAGGGGGCCAGCGTCGGGACATCGCTGCTGGCCGCGGGTGTCTGGGCGACGGGGACGCTGGTGGCCGGTGCGCTCGCCGACGGCACGCCGTTCGAGCTGCACGACCGCAAGGCGCCGGCGAATCCGCTGATCAACCCCTATCAGACCGCCGACGACGAGTGGTTCATGCTGGTCGCCTCGCCGCCGCACTGGCAGGGACTGGTCCGGGCCATCGAGCGCCCCGAACTGCTGGAGGACCCGCGGTTCGCGGCGGTCGAGGGCTTCGTCACACACTCGGACGTGCTGACGGAACTGCTCGACACCACGTTCCGCTCGCAGCCCTTCGCCCACTGGAAGGACGCCCTGGAGCGCGAACGCATCACCTTCAGCCGGATCCAGACGCCCGAAGAGGCCGCCAGGGATCCGCAGTTGCGCGCGAACGACATCGTCGTGCCGATCGAAGGGGTCAGCGGGCTGGAGTACACCGTCAACAGCCCGGTCAACCTGCGGGGCATCGCGAAGGTCCCGGCCAAGCGGGCCCCTGACCTGGGCGAGCACAACGACGAGATCCTCGCCGAGCTGGGCATCGGCCCCGACGAGATCGCCGAACTGCGCGCACAGGGAGTGATCCCGAACCGGACCGACGGCGAGGCGTCATGAGTACGGCGCCCGGAGCCGACCTGGTGCTCCAGGAGCGGCGCGGGTCTGTGCTGACGATCACGATCAACCGGCCGGCGCAGAAGAACGCCGTCAACCACACGGTCGCGGTCCAGCTCGCGGCGGCCATGGATCTCCTCGACGCGGACCCGGAGCTGTCCGTCGGCGTACTGACGGGCGCGGGCGGGGTGTTCAGCGCCGGCATGGATCTGAAGGCGTTCGCCAAGGGTGAGCTGCCGGTGCTGCCCGGCCGGGGCTTCGGCGGTTTCACCCGCGCCGAGGTGCGCAAGCCGCTGATCGCCGCGGTCGAGGGCTGGGCACTCGGCGGCGGCTTCGAGATGGTCCTCGCCTGCGATCTGATCGTCGCCGCGGAGGACGCCCGGTTCGGTCTCCCCGAGGTCACCCGTGGTCTCGTGGCGGCCGAGGGCGGCCTGATCAGGCTGCCGCGCAGCCTTCCCCAGCACGTTGCCGCGCGCGTACTGCTCACCGGGGAGCCGCTGACCGCGGCGGAGGGAAAACAGTTCGGGCTGGTCAACGAACTGGCCCCGCCCGGCACGGCGCTGGACGCCGCGCGGGAGCTGGCGGGGCGGGTCGCACGCAACGCGCCGCTGGCACTGGGAGCCGTCAAGGATGTCCTGCGCGCGACGCAGACCCTGAGCCTGAGCGACGCGTTCGCCCGCCAGGACGAGCTCACCAGCGGACTCGCCACCAGTGAAGACGCGAGGGAAGGCGTTCTGGCGTTCGCCGAGAAGCGTGCGCCTGTCTGGCACGGCCGCTGAGCCGCCCCCGGCAGCCCCTCGCATCGGCCGTGACGACTCCCAGGACCAGGACCAGGACCGGGACGAGGACCAGGACGAGGGGCAGGACAAGGACGAGGAGCAGGGGCAGAAGCAGGACCAGGATCAGGAGCAGTGATCATGATGACGCGCAGGCCTGTCCACCGTGTGGCGATCGTCGGTACCGGGACCATCGGTGCGAGTTGGGCGACGCACTATCTTGTCCGGGGCTTCGACGTCACGGCCACCGACCCCGCTTCCACCGCGGAGGCGGCGCTGCGTTCGTACGTGGCCGCCGCCTGGGACACGGCCGCCTCGATCGGCCTCGTACCGGGCGCCTCGCCCGAGCGCCTGACCTTCACGTCCGATGTGGCTCAGGCCGTCGGCGACGCCGATTTCGTGCAGGAGAACGCGCCTGAGCGCCCGGAACTGAAGCTCAAGCTGTTCGCGGAGATCGACGACGCCTCGCCACCGGACACGATCCTCGCGTCCAGTTCCTCGGGCATCACGATGAGCCAGATCCAGGCCGAATGCCGCCGTCCGGAGCGGACCGTCATCGGTCATCCCTTCAACCCGCCGCATGTCATCCCTCTCGTCGAGGTGGTCGGCGGGACCAGGACGTCCGCGGAGACGATCAGGGACACCATGGCGTTCTACGAGGAGATCGGGAAGAAGCCCGTTCTGCTCAAGAAGGAGCTTCCCGGGCACGTCGCCAACCGGATCCAGGCCGCGCTGTACCGCGAGGTCGTCCACCTGATCCAGGAGGGAGTGCTCGACGTGGCCGACTCCGACGACGTCGTCTCGTGGGGGCCGGGGCTGCGCTGGGGTGTGATGGGTCCGAATCTGCTCTGGCACCTCGGCGGCGGGGCGGGGGGCATCGAGCACTTCATGGACACCCTCATGCCGAGGATGGCGGAGTCCTGGCAGGGCCTGGGCACGCCCGAGTTCACGCCCGAACTCAAGGAGACGATCGTGGCCGGCGTCCTGAGTGAGGCCGACGGCCGCTCCATCGACGAATTGGCCGCCTGGCGGGACACGATGCTCTCGGCGCTCCTGGCCGTGCGCGCCCAGGACGACGCGTCCGGACCGCCGCGCGCGGCGGGCGAGCGTGAGGGGGAGACGCCGTGACGGCTCACCAGGAGAGACTGTTCGCGCTGGAGGCCAGCGGCGGGGGCCGCCTGTTCTCCGTGAACCCCGACGGCTCGGACAAGACGGTCATCGTCACCGGGTGCCGGATCCCCGACGGGATCGCCGTGGATGTCGAGTCCGGACACATCTACTGGACGAACATGGGCGTTCCCTCGGAGAACGACGGATCCATCGAGCGCGTCGACCTGGACGGCGGCCACCGGACGACCGTCGTCCCGAGCGGCGTCACGTACACGCCGAAGCAACTCCACCTGGAAGCCACGCAGCGGAAGCTGTACTGGGGCGACCGTGAGGGGATGCGCGTGATGCGCTGCGACCTGGACGGTACGAACGTGGAGACCCTCGTGCGGACGGGTCAGGGTGAGCAGGACAGGCGGGACGAGACGACATGGTGCGTGGGGGTCGCCGTCGACGTGGCCGCCGGGCACCTCTACTGGACGCAGAAGGGCCCCAGTGACGCGGGACTCGGAAAGATCATGCGGGCCGGTCTCGACCTGCCTCCGGGGGAGGACGTCGGCGAACGCGGCGACGTCGAGGTGCTCTTCGACGACCTGCCGGAACCCATCGACCTGGAATTCGACCCCGGGCAGCGCATGCTGTACTGGACGGACCGAGGCGACCCGCCGCGGGGCAACACCGCGAACCGCGCGCCGGTGGACCCGCCGGGCGGCAGGCGCACGCCCGAGATCCTTTTGAACCATCTGATGGAAGGCATCGGTCTCGCGCTCGATCCGGAAGGCGAGCGCATCTACGTGACCGACCTCGGCGGCAGCGTCTACGCGGCCGGTCTCGACGGGGCCGACGCGAAGGAGATCCTCGTCGCGCAGGGAAACCTCACCGGCATCGTCCACACCGTGCTGCCGACCTGAAGGCGTGCCTCTCGCTTCCCCGGCCTCCATCCACGTGCCGGTCGTGCAATGCTGTCCAAGATTAATTGTGCACGATCTAATGGTGCCAGCGTAAGTTTGGTACAGTGTCCAGGGCGGGGGCCGGCACGCGGAGAGGAGTTGCGATGAAGAGGGACGAGACGGGCGAGGAGGAGCCGGCGGCGACCGACGGCGAGGCCAGCCTTCTCCTGGACGATCAGATGTGCTTCGCCCTCTACGCGGCGCAGCGGGCCCTCACCAGTCGCTACCGCCCCTTGCTGGAAGAGTTCAACCTCACCTATCCCCAATACCTGGTGATGCTGGTGCTGTGGGAACACGGCGCGCTTCCGATCAAGGAACTGGGCAAGCGCCTCCAGCTCGACTACGGCACCCTGACGCCGTTGCTGAAGCGCCTGCAGACCCATGGGCTGGTCCGGCGCGAACGCCAGGCGAGCGACGAGCGTTCGGTGCAGATCAGCCTCACCGAGCTGGGCGCGGAACTGCGCGAGCGCGCTCGTGTCGTGCCTGCCACCATCGCGAAGGTCGCGGGCCTCACCGCTCTGGAGGCCGCCCAGGTCAAGTCCATCCTCGAGCGACTGACGACAAACGTCTCCGAAGGCCAGTGAGTTCGTGATGGCGCAACCGAGTCGCGCCGGCGGACATCGTGGCCCGTCGACGCTCCTCGTGCGGGTGCCGAAAGCTACTTCCCCCCGCTCTTCGCCGAGTTACGCAGTGACATGAACGCGGCGCGAAGCTCGCGGGTGAAGATGTCCGGGACCTCCCAGGCCGCGAAGTGGCCTCCGTCGCGCACCTGGTGGTAGTAGAAGAGGTCGTGGTAGGCGCGGGACGCCCAGCTGCGCGGGGCCTGGTAGATCTCGCCGGGGAACACCGTGATGGCGGCCGGGATGGACACCGAAACGGCGTTGAAGTTGTTGGCGTTGTTCTCCCAGTAGAGCCGTGACGAGGAGACCGCGGTGTTCGTCACCCAGTAGAGCGTGATGTCGTTGAGCATCTCGTCCCTGGTGAGAACCCGCTCGGGGTGACCGCCGCTGTACGTCCACGCCGCGAATTTGTCGTACATCCAGGCGGCCAGTCCGGCCGGTGAGTCGGTCAGCCCGTATCCCTCGGTCTGGGGACGGGTGACCATCATGGCGGAGTAGCCGGATCCCGTCTTGTAGAAGGCGGCGAGCTTGGTGTACGCGGCCCTCTCCTCCGGACCGAGGCCGGACGGCACGGGATCGCCGCAGGCGAGCTTCTTCGCGATGTCGGGCGGGACGGTGGCCGGGAAGTTCACGTGGATGCCGAGCAGACCCGCGGGCTTCTGGATGGCCATCTTGTCGGAAATCACGGCTCCCCAGTCACCGCCCTGGGAAACGTAGTTCTTGTATCCGAGGCGCTCCATCAGCACGGCCCAGGCGCGGGCGATTCGGTCGGGACCCCACCCGGTCGTCGTCGGCCGCTCCGAGAAGCCGTAGCCGGGTATCGACGGAATGACCAGGTGAAAAGCGTCCTCGGCGCTGCCTCCGTGTGCCGTGGGGTTGCTGAGCGGCTCGATGACCTTCAAGAATTCCAGGATGGAGCCGGGCCAACCATGGGTCAGGATGATCGGCAAGGCGTTCTTGTGGCGGGAGCGGACATGAATGAAATGAATGTCCAGTCCGTCGATCTCTGTCATGTACTGCGGCAGGGAGTTGAGTTTCTCCTCGATGTTCCGCCAGTTGTAACTCGTTCCCCAGTAGTCGGCGAGTTCCTTCATGGTGGCCAACTGGACACCTTGTGACTGGTCGCGCACCGTTTCGCGGTCGGGCCAGCGTGTCGCCTTGATGCGTCGTCGTAGATCGTCCAGGTCCTGTTGCGGAATGTTCACGCGAAAGGGCCGTATTCCTTGTCTCTCCTCCGCTGAATCCGGCTTGCTGGATTCCCGTGCGCGCAGGCCGAAAGCCCCCGTCGCCGCTGCGGTCGCAGCCGTCGCCGAAGTGGCGATGAAATTCCGGCGGGAGTACGAACGGAGGAATTCGGGCATGACGGTCTCCCTAATCATTCCTGGATCCCCGAGTCGCGGGTAGAAGTAATGTCGCGCTTGGTTTCCTGCCCGAGCCGTGTGAAATGCGAATGCGGGCTCGGGGTTACGGGCCCGCGGGCGGGTGGAATTATGCTCGGGTTCGCCGAGTGCCTTCGCACTCATGCGACGCAACAGCGATATTACTGCCCGTAACGCTATCTTCCTCTCCGTGAGCGTGCAACTCGGTGCAGATTCCGCCTCGGCGCCGATAATGTGCCGGCCGGCCAAAAGGAGCGGCGGCGGCGTTCAACGAGACCGACCGCTTGTCGTCTCCCCGGTTCAGGGCCGCTCGTGTGGCTGCTCCTCGGCCCTGGCCACCGGTCGCGGCGTGGGACGGGTTGCGGTCAGGTCGAGCAGCAGCAGCGCGTCGTGATCAGGGGTCCCGGGTTCGGCGGTGTAGACGCCGATGCGCTGGCCGGGGGTGCCTTCGAGCTGCATGGACTGGGAGGTGAGGGTGACGTCGCCGACGCGGGGGTGGTGGAAGGTCTTCTGCGCGGGCTTTCGGCCGGTGACCTCGTATCGCTCCCACAGCCCGGCGAAGTCAGGGCTCTTGAGCAGGAGTTCGCCGACCAGATGGGTCAGGTCGGGGGCGTCGGGGGCGATACCGGCGACGGTGCGCAGCCGTGCCACGCAACCGGTGATCTGACGGTCCCAGTCCGGGAAGAGGGTGCGGGCCGTCGGGTGAAGGAAGATAGCGGGCGAGACGATGCGGCTGGGAGACCTCCAGCGCAGCGCCATCAGGATCCTCACCACGGCGTCCAGGACCGCTTCTGGCGGCCGGTCCGCACCGGCCGCCGCACGCGTCGGCCGGCCCGCGCCCGGCACGACGCCGGTCGCGACCGGACAGCGCGCTCGCGGGGGTGCGGCGGGCGGCGCTCAGAACAGTGAGCGGCGCTCAGAACAGCATGGCCAGGTCGCCCGGACGCACCCGGACGGTGACGGGCAGGACGGCGTCGACCTCCCCGTCGGCGCCGTAGGGCACCGGGCGGTCCGCCTCGATGTGGATCTCCCTGCCCCGCAGGACGACGACCTCGGGCCGTTCGACATGGGCGCCGGTCTTGAGCTCGTTCATCAGCGTGAAGAACAGACGGCGGGGGGCCTCCCGGATCATGACGATGTCCAGCAGGCCGTCGTCCACCCGGGCGCCCGGGGCGACGATGCGCCCGGAGCCGTAGTAGGCGGAGTTGGCGGCCACGACGGTGTAGCCGCGGTGCGGGTGCTCCTCCCCGTCGACGGTGACCCGGTAGGTCGCCGGGCGCCAGCCCGCGACGGCACGCAGCCCGCCGGCGTAGTACGAGGCGGCCCCACGCAGCAGGCGCGCGTGGTTGGCATGCCGGTTGGCGAGCGCGTCGACGCCCGCGTACACGCTGCCCAGCACGACGGTGCGCGGGTGCACCGCCGACTCGACCTCGATGGTGTCCACGCGCCGCGGCTCGCCGTCGAGCAGGACACGGGCCAGGCCGGCCGCGTCGGTGGGCAGTTGCAGCGCCCGGGCGAAGTCGTTGCCGCGGCCCGCGGGCACCAGGCCCACCACCGCGTCCGTACCGCTCAGGGCGCCGCCTATGCTCCCGGCCATCCCGTCGCCGCCGACGGCGAGGACGACCCGGCCCTGCTCCCCGGCCCGGCGTGCCAGCTCCTGGGCGTGGACGAGGCTGCGGCTGTACTCGGTGTCCAGTCCCGCTCCGGCCTCCCGCAGCAGTCGGGCGACCTGGAGCAGTGCCGCCGCTCCGGCTGAGTCGCCCGCAGTGGGATTGACGACGGCGGTGAACTGTCGCATCGGTGTGCCTCCGGGCGGTGACGGTGGGACGGAGCGGGGTGGGGGAGAGCCTGGGGCGGCGCCGGGGCGGGGCCGGCGCCGGACTGCGGACCGGCGGCCGGACGGCGACCGGGGGTCTGCGCTGGGGCGTCAGTCCACGGGCAGCAGCACCCCGGGATTGAGCAGGCCGTCGGGGTCCAGCCGCTGCTTGACGGCGCGCAGGGCCTCGACGCCCAGAGGTCCGGCCTCCCGCATGTACCAGTCGCGGTGGTCGGTGCCCACTCCGTGGTGGTGGCTGATCGTACCTCCCGCGTTCAGGACGGCCTCGTTGGCCGCCTGCTTGGCCGGTGCCCAGTGGGCCACGGGGTCCTCGCCCTGCGCGCTGACCACGGTGAAGTACAGCGAGGCGCCGTTCTCGTACACGTGCGAGATGTGGCACATCACCAGGGGCGGGGTGCCGGCCTCCGAGAGCGTGTCGGTCAGCGCGGTGCGCACGGCGGTGTAGAGCTCGGGGACACGTGACCAGAAGGTCGCCGTCTCCAGGGTCTCGGCGAAGGCGCCCGCGTCGAGCAGGGAGTCCCGCAGGTACGGTGCCGCGTAGCGGCCGTGTGCCCAGCGCTCGCCGGGCTCCGCTCCCAGGAAGGTGCCTCCGGCGGCGCGCAGCACCGCGGCGGCCCGCTCGCGGCGGCTCGCCGTCTCCTCCTCGGTCCCCTCGTACCCGGCGATCGCCGTGCATCCGGGGTCCGCCGGCGTCTCGGCCGAACCGATGGCGTCGGGCTGGGCGAGACCGACGAACGTCTCCGTCTCGTCGGACAGGCGCAGCACCGTGGGACGCGGGCCGTCCTGGGCGAGCAGGCGCAGGGCGGTGGCGCCCTCCTCGAAGGAGGCGAAGCGCCACCCCTCGTAGACACGGGTCTGAGGCAGTGGCCTGACGCGCACCGTGACGGCGGTGATGACACCGAAGGCTCCCTCGGAGCCGAGGATCAGCTGCCGCAGATCGGGGCCGGCCGCCGAGCGCGGCGCGCGTCCCGCCTCCAGGGTGCCGGCGGGGGTCGCGACGGTGAGGCCGAGGACCATCTCGTCGAAGCGGCCGTATCCGGCGGAGGCCTGTCCGCTGGAGCGGGCGGCCGCGAATCCGCCGATGGTCGCCCACTCGTAGGACTGGGGGAAGTGCCCGAGGGTGAACCCGTGCTCGGCCAGGAGCGCCTCCGCGTCGGGTGCGCGAAGACCCGGCTGGAAGGTGGCGGTCCGTGAGACGGGGTCGATGTCGAGCAGGGCGTCCATGCGGCGCAGGTCCAGGGCGACGAAGACGCGGCGCTCGGGCGCGAGGCCGCCGACCACGGACGTACCGCCGCCGAACGGGACGACCGCGAGGCCGTGTTCGGCGCACACCCGCAGCACGGCGAGGACCTCGTCGTGGGTGGCGGGCAGGACGACGGCCGCCGGGGCGTCCACGACGTCTCCGGTACGGATCTTCAACAGGTCGGGCGTGGACTTGCCGCGCGTGTGCCTGATCCGGCTCTCCGCGTCGGTGCGCACATGGGCCTCGTCGCCGACGGCCTCCGCCAGCCCACGCAGGGCGGCGGCGTCCAGCGGGGGCTCGGGGAGGGAGATCTCCTCAAGGGTGTGTGTGCCGGTGTCCCGCGGCTTGACGCCGAGCAGATCCCGCAGCAGCGCGGTCACCGAGTCGGGCAGCGGTGCCGCCTTGGCGGGGTCGCCCCAGCCACTCCACAGCATGTCCATGAACGCTTCGTCCTCATCGGTCGGTTGGCGACGCGCCGTCTCCCGCACGGCCGCACAGGGCGTTACACTGTTACACATGGCGCTTATTCGTCACAACCACTCGGACAACGATCCCGTGCTCGACGCGGCACGTGACTGCGTGCTGGCGTTCGGCGTGCGGCGCACCACCCTCACCGACGTCGCCCGCCGCGCCGGTGTCTCGCGGATGACGCTCTACCGCCGCTGGCCCGACGTGCGCTCACTGGTCGGCGATCTCATGACGCGCGAGTGGATCGACGTGGCGAGCCGCGCCATGCCGCAGCGGCGGCCCGGCCTGGACACGCGCGGCCTGATCGTGGACGGCCTCGTCGCCGGGGTCGAGGCGTTCCGGGCCCACCCGCTCTTCCTCAAGATCATCGATGTCGACCCCGAACTCCTGCTCACCTACGTCCTGGACCGCCGGGGAGCCAGCCAGGAAGCCCTGCTGGACCTGCTCGCCGAAGCGCTGGCGGAGGGACACGCCGACGGGTCGGTGCGGCGGACACACACCGGCCGGCAGGCGCGCGCGGTCCTGCTCGTGGTGCAGTCCTTCACCCTGTCGCTGCGGACCATGACCGACGAGGACGACCCCGAACTCACCGGCTCCGCCTTCCTCGACGAACTGCGCACCCTTCTGGAGAGGACCCTGACGCCATGAGCCCCACCAGCAGTCCGTCCGGTTCGACCGCCCCCGCCGGCGGATCGTCGCTCTCCGCCGCCCGCCGGAGCCGCGAACTGACCGAGACCGTCGACGCCGACGTGGTGGACGTCCTGGTCGTCGGGCTCGGCGCCACCGGCTCCGGGGTCGCGCTGGACGCCGCCGCGCGCGGCCTCAGCGTCGTCGCCGTCGACGCCCACGACCTCGCCTTCGGCACCTCGCGCTGGAGCTCCAAACTCATCCACGGCGGACTGCGCTACCTGGCCTCCGGGCAGCTCGACGTCGCCCACGAGAGCGCCGTCGAACGCGGTGTCCTCATGGAACGCACCGCCCCTCACCTGGTGCGCGCCCAGCCCTTCGTCCTGCCACTGACGCCCTCGGTGTCACGCGGCCAGGCGTCCTTGGCCTGGGCCGGCTTCCGGGCCGGGGACGCCCTGCGCCTGGCGGCCCGCACCTCCCGCGCCACCCTGCCCGCGCCGCGCCGCCTCTCCGCCGTCGAAGCCCACCACCTCACCCCGTGCGTACGCCCTGGCAGCCTGCGCGGCGGGCTGCTGTCCTGGGACGGCCGGGTCACCGACGACGCCCGCCTGGTCACCGCGCTCGCCCGCAGCGCCGCCGCCCACGGCGCGAAGATCCTCACCAGGGTCAGGGCACTGGAGCTCAGCGGGACCACCGCCCGCGTCCGCGACGAACTCACCGGAGAACACGGCGAGATCAGGGCCCGCGCGGTCATCAACGCATCCGGCGTATGGGCGGGCGACCTGGTGGACGGCATCCGCATCCGCCCCTCGCGCGGCACCCATCTCGTCCTGCGCGCCGACCTGCTCGGACCGCTGCCCGCGGGCCTGCACATCCCGATCCCCGGGGAGACCAACCGATTCGTCCTCGTGCTCCCGCAGGACGACGGCCGCGTGTACGTCGGCCTGACCGACGAGCCCGTCGACGGTGACATACCGGACGTACCCGAGGTGCCCGAGTCGGACATCGGCTTCCTGCTGGACGTCCTCGGGTCCGCCCTGCACGTACCGGTGCGGCGCCACGACGTCGTCGGCGCCTTCGCGGGCCTGCGCCCGCTGCTGGACACCGTGCCGACCCGGTCGGGGGACACCACCCGCACCTCCGACATCTCGCGCCGGCACGCCGTCCTCACCTCCGGCGAAGGGGTCGTCACCGTCGTCGGAGGCAAACTCACCACCTACCGGCGCATGGCGCAGGACGCCGTCGACGCGGCGGTCGCGGCCCGCGGCCTGCGCGCGGGCGCCTCGACCACCGCGTCCCTGCCCCTGGTCGGGGCCGCCGCCCCGCACCGCCTCGGCGCGCTCGCGGCACCCGCGCACCTCGTCCGCCGCTACGGCACCGAGGCACCCGCCGTGCACGCGCTGGGCACCCGCGATCCCCAGCTGAACGAGCCCGTGGTGCCGGGGAACCCCGTCACACGCGGAGCCCTGCTGTGGGCCGCCCTGCACGAAGGCGCCCTGGACGAGGCCGATCTCCTGGACCGCCGTACCCGCATCGGACTCGTGGCACAGGACCGGGCGGCGGCCCTGGCCGCGGCCCGCGAAGCCCTCGACGCGGCCGCCGCGCAGCCTGTCTGAAACGCCCGGCGGGTGGCGCGGAGCGACACGCGGGCGCCGCGTCACCGTCGTGGGCCGGAGCGCCACCGTCGCGGGCCGGAGCGGAGCCGTGCGGAGCGCCGCCGGCCCCATGGAGGCCGGAACCGGACGCGGTTGACGCACGAGGCCCCTGCGTCACAGGTGTCACACAGGTGGGTTAACCTTCGGCATTCGGTCTTGATGAGACCGACGCACTCTTCTGACCTGTGGGGGGTCCCGCATGCGCATCTCGCGCGCACATCGGGCTGCCGTTTTCCGTAGCGCAGCCATCCTTCTCACGACCGGCCTCACCGCTGTCTCCCTGGCCGCGGCGCCCGCCCTCGCCGTCCCGGTGACCGTGACCGGTCTGTCCACCGGAGACGACGGCACGCTGTCCGTGGCCCTGCCGGACGGCCAGGCACTGTGGGTGAAGGTGACCGTCCGCGACCCGGCCCAGCCGGACGCTCCCGTGCTCGCCTCGACGGACGAGCTGTCGTACAGCTGGGAGCACGGCTGGACGACGGACGAGCCGCTGCGCCTGCCCGAGGGCGCCGACTACGGCGACTACCCGGTCGACGTCGACTACCGGCTGCCCAGCGGCACCGTCCAGCACTGGAGCGGCGCCGAACACGGCGCGGCCGGACTGTTCGGCTACCGGCTGCACACCGGTGTGGCCAAGGCCGGCTTCGACCGCGCGTACACCGACTTCGACCACCGCGACGCGACGCTCAGCGGTTCCGTCACCACCTTCGACCCGGCGACGGGCGCGACCGGCCCGGCCCGGGCCGGCACCCAGGTGAGGATCGCCTGGGACTCCCTGCGGGACGGTACCTGGACCGACGCGTCGCAGACGGTCGTCACCGACGAGTCCGGCGCCTTCGCGCTGTCCGTCACCCCCGGCGGCACGTTCCAGAACGGCACCGCCACCGTCGTCGACCCCCAGGCCGACACCGACCCGGATGCCGCCGACGGCCTGCCGGATCTCGATGTCGCGAAGACGCGGTACCGGATCAGCGCCCAGGCCGACAAGGAGCGCGTCTACGCCGGCAAGACCTTCAAGGTCAGGGGCACCGTGCAGCGGTACACGTCCAACGGCTGGGTGCCCTTCGACGGGGCGCCGGTCGTGACCACCACGCGTGAGCCCGACTCCTGGAACCACACGGTCACCGGAGTCATCGGTAGCGGCACCGTCGACGCGAACGGAACGTTCTCGTACGACGCGAAGCCCAACTCCACCACCAGTCACTACACTTATGTGCGCCCCTCCGAATATCTGGCGGACTACGTCGACCCCTACCGGGACGACGTCACGGTGCCGAGGGCGGGTCAGATCACCAACCTCAGCGCCAGTCTGGACGCCTACCGCACCCTCACCGTCACGGGCCGGCTGAAGCCGGAGTGGATCTGCACGGATCAGACGGTGACGTTGCAGTACTCGAAGAACGGCCGGGACGGCTGGCAGAACCTCGCCTCGACCAAGGCACAGGGCGGCACCTCGGGCTACTGCCCGTTCACCATCACCACGCTCGGTCGGCCCACGGGCTACTACCGGCTGACGCACGGCGAGAGTTACACCCTGCTCCCCGTCAACTCCGCGACGTTCAACCGGAGTCGGATCGAGACCCGCATCGTGTCGTTCGACATGACGCCCAACCGGCCGAACCGCAACGCCCCGCTCACCGCCAAGGGCACGCTGCAGTACAAGTCCGGCAGCACCTGGAAGAGCTACAAGGGCGGACAGATCGTGCTCGTCATCAAGCTCAAGGGCGAGAGCACCTGGTACTGGGTCGTCAAGGGCAAGTCCGACTCCTCGGGCCGCTTCAGCCTCAAGACCAAGGCCTACGAGGACGCCACGTGGGCCGTCTACCTCGCGGCCGACTCCAAGCACTTCTACAGCGAGTCGAAGACGGAGTACGTCGATGCCCGCTAAGCGCAGCTCTCTCGCACTGGCCGCCGCCACGGCGGTGGTCGCGACCGTGCTCAGCACGGTGCCCGCCCTCGCCGACGACGCGGGGCCGGTCGGCATCGGCGCGGCCCGCACCGCGGACAACCGCGGGATGTTCACCGTCACCGCGTGGACGGACGCCCCGGGCGCCGCCGTGACCTCCGTCTCCGCCCGCGTGCGGACCGGTGACACGGTGGTCGCCGAGCTGCCGGCGCTGACCAGGAGCGGCTCGGCCTGGGCAGTGCCCGCCGACGCCGCGCTGAAGCTGGTCGAGGACGGCGGAACGATGCCGCACCTCGGGGCCTACGCCATCGACGTCAGTGCCACCGACGACCAGGGCCACACCACGACCCGCAGCGCGGCGGGAACGCTGGACTTCACCCTGAAGCCCGTCCTGATCGACACGGACGGCGACAACCGGCTGGCGTTCACGCGCCTGCCGACCTACGACCGCAAGAGCCTCGCCGCCACCGACCTCCTGGTCGGCATCGAGCCCGGCTCCGGCGACCGCGTCCCGATCGAGGGCCGTACGGTCGAGGTGACCCGCGCCTACGACGGCGGCAAGCCGCGCCCGGACGACACCTTCACGGCCGTCACCGACGCCGAGGGCCGCTTCACCACCGAAGACCTTGACATGGCCAACTGGGCCAGTTTCACGGCCCGGTTCACGGAGGCCGGCGACCAGGTGCACGGCAGCACCGCCGCGTTCGGCCGCCCGTCCATCTCCTCGACGCGCGTGGCGGTGACGGCCACGGCCGACCGCACCCGCGTGCTGCCCGGCCAGAAGGTCACCGTCACCGGCACCGTGAGCACCGGCGGCGGCGCCGACGCGGCCGGCCTCGCGGACATCCCGGTGCGGATCAACCTGCGCTACTTCGGCAACGATTCGCAGGCGCTGACCGTCACCACGGACGCCGCCGGACACTTCTCGGCGGTGCTCGACCCGCCCGCGGGCCTCGGGGTCGACGGGTGGTCCGTCAACCCCGCCGACCTGTATCTCTCCGCGACCCCGGCCACGGGCTCCCTTGTCGTGCCCGACGAGTCCGCGCTCCGCAAGGTGAAGTCGTCCCTCGCGGCCGATGGGCTGGTCAAGTTCACCGGCCGGCTGCAGCGCGCCTACCGCGACGACTCGATCGGCGCGGAGTCCGTGCGCCTGGAGTACTCGGCCGACGGCCGCACCGGCTGGAAGACCCTGGCCACCGCCAAGGTCGGCTACTACGGTGACTTCACGCTGTCCGCGTGGGGTTACGTCGACGGCTACTACCGGGTTCACCACCTCACCAGCGACGGGCTGGCGGAAAGCACCTCCGCCCCGGTCCGGCTGAGCCGCGTCGACACCCGGGTGTACGCGATCAAGGCGTCCTCCACGAAGGTCAAGAAGTCGACCAGCGTCACGTTCACCGGCACCCTTCAGGAGTACGTCAACCGCACGTGGCGGCCGTACAAGGGCCGGCACGTCGAGCTGTACTTCCAGAAGAAGGGCTCGACGAAGTGGACGTACATGGGCTCGGGCACCACGAGCTCGACGGGCAAGGCCACCCTCAAGGGCAAGCCCACCAGCGACGGCAAGTGGCTGATCCAGTACTTCGGTGACGCCACACACTTCGACAGCGGCGGCACCGCCGTCTACGTCGACGTGCGCTGACACGCACCCGCGCACAAGGGGGCGGGGGCCAGGGCCTGTTCGGCGGGATTCTGCCGGACAGGCCCTGGTCCCGCGACGGCTCAGCGCTTGAGCGTGAAGGTGAAGTCGCCGGAGACCTTGCCGCTCAGCCGGATCGTCGACACGAGATTCCCCTCCGTGATCAGTCTTTCGACCTCCGCCCGCGAAAGACCGCAGCCTTCGGCGATCAGCCGCACCGGCCGGACCGGGATCCGCGCCGCGAAGCGGACCGAGACCTCGATCACCTCTCGGTCCAGGTGATCCGACCCGCCGGTGTCGAGGCGCCAGGCGTCGTCCCAGTCGAGGGCGACGTGATTACGGCGCCGCAGGACCGGATCCTGGAGCAACTCGGCTGTCAGGCCGAGGTCGTTGTCATGCAGCAGGTCCAGCATCTCAGGCCGTACGGAACGCACATTCATCCGCTCCAGGACCGTGAGCTTCGCCGTTTCCCCGCACCCGGTGCAGAGCACGAGGAGCCAGGCGTCGATGAGCTTGTGGTGCGCGTTGACGCGGAACTTACCGCTTGCCCGGAAGCGCGCGGACGCGCACGTGTGGCAACGGCGGAGAACGAGCGGCAGGCAGGTGGGCATGACCACCCAGTTTTCGAGCACAGAAATACACCGATTCCAGTGAGAAGTCCGCAGCAAAAAGGAGCGCGGCGCGGATGCGCGACGCGCGACGATTCAGCGCTCGGGATGTCTCACACGGTGTACAACGGCACGTCCTTGCCCAGACGACTTGGCCGGGCAGCACGGTAACGGCGCACAGCGGCGCCGTTCCACTGAATTACGAGCGCCTCACCGCGCCACTGCCGCGTGCTGACCGGCGCATCACGGACGAAGCAGGTGCTGGATGGCCGCGGCCGCGACGGCGACGGCGACCGCGACGATGACACTGCCGTGGAGGACGTAGGCCCGCGCGGCACATCGTGTGGACGGCTCGTCGGCGCTCAGGTCGGTGCGGGAGGGGAGTGTCGTGGCCGGATCAGCCCTCTTGCCCAGCGCCGCACGCATACCCACAGGGCGCATCCGGGCAGAACCCCCTTTCACCATGACAGCCGCGAGGGGGCCGGATGTCTGTGGACTGGGCGACGACCGTGACCACGGTCGGAGGTGTGGCGGCCACCTTGATCGGAGTGCTTGCCGGCTCGCTGCTCACCAGCCGGGCCGATCGCACGCACTGGTCGCGCGACAAACAGATCGAGGCGTGCTCGGCCGTCGTGGCCGAGTCCACTCGCATCCAACTGGCCCTGCGCCGGGCCTGGCGTCACGGCGATCCTGTGGACTGGGTGCCTTGGAACGTCGCTCTCGGAACGGTGTGGCTGGTCGGCAGCCCGGCCGTCGTAGCCGCCGCGGCGAGCATGGACGAAGTCTTCTGGGCCCACAGCGACCAGTTCATCCAGCAGACGGCCACCAGCGAAACCGCCTGGAAAGAGGCCCGGGACCATATGGAGGGGGCCAGGCTGAACTTCATCAACGCGGCCCGGTTGCACGTCGACCCCCGGCAGGACCGGCTCGCGCAGGTGCCCGTCAGCCGGCCGCCCCTGCCCGACACCGCCGGATCCCGTACACCCCCACCATTGGCCGGAGGCGCAGCGCCTGACGCGTCGGGTGTGTGAGGCGGATCGCTCGCGCCGGCGGGGGTTCTGCTGCTCGACGGAGCCGGAGCCACAGTCGCAGTCGGAGCCGCGATGGGCCGCTCAGTGGCGCAACCTCCTGCGGGCCCACAGGAACCCGATCAGACCGCCCAAGACCACCAGGTATGCGGTCAGTGGACCATCGTTCAGGGCGAGCCCGGGCAGGGCGATGACGGTCACGATCAAGAGCCATCCGCATCCGGCCACCACGAGGTCCGCCGAATCAGGGCGGCGCCGCTCGTTCTCCACCCGTTCCCCCTTCATCAGCGCGAGTCGGGCTGGGTCAGTACCCCACTTCGTCGCCCGGCACGCCCGACCTCGCGGCCTCCGACCGAACGTCGATCGTACGGTCCGGCCGAGACGACCGCGGAGGGTCATCCGAGCGCTACGGCGCGAACCGGCCGTTCTCGTCTCCCGTCCCCGCGCGGTCCGACAGTGAGCTGTCCGCATGTCGGCGATCGCGGCCGTCACAGCTGCGGCTGTCACAGAACGGCGGTCTGTCCGGTCACTCATCCAAGAGGTGCAAATCGCCCTTCTTGCCACATATCGCCATCCGTCCGCAGCCAGCCGAGGACAGTGCCCGATGACCATGACCCTTCCCGCCGCAGTGACCCTCGGTAAGCAGTTGAACACATCCGACATGCCTGATGTGGCGATCGCGCTGCTCGACGAGCAGGGGACGGTAGTCGCATGGACACAGACCGCTGAACAGTTCGTCGGGCATGCCGCCGGGGACGTGGTGGGCCGGTCCGCCGCACTCGTGGTGCCGTGTTTCGAGGACGCGGAGTCGACGTCGGCGTTCGTAGAGCGGTGCCGTGCCCAATACGGCTGGTCGGGCGCCTCGGCCCTGCGCCACCGGGACGGACATGTGCTCAACGTCGGCCTGCGGTTCACGATGCTGCGCGGGCAGGACGGAACCATACGGTGGCTCGCGTCCGTCACCGATGCCGTCGCGGTGTCCGTGGACGCGACGGGCGGATCGGTACGGGGCTCGCAACTCGCCCGCGCACCGATCGCCGTCGCCATTCGCGACCGGCAGCTGCGGTGCACGTTCGCGAACGACGTGATGGAGAGCCACGACGGCGTTTCCCTGGGACGTCGGCTCGGAAGTCGACTGACCGACGCGCTGTCCGGCGCCAAGGCCGAAGTGCTCGAGGCGATGATGCGGCAGGTGCTGCGGAGCGGTACCACCAAGGTCCACGAGTACCGGACGTGGCTGCCGACCAGCCTGGGCCGGGAGCACCCGTTCGCCGCCTCGTGCCACTGCCTCCTGGGCGCCGACGGCGAGGCGCTGGGAGTGTGCGTCATCAGCGTCGACGTCACGGAGAGCCGGCGGATGCTCGAACGTCTCGCCGCCCTCGGCGAGGCCAGTACCCGACTTGGCAGCACCCTGGACGTGATGCAGGCGAGCCAGGAACTCGCCGACGTCGCCGTGCCCCTGCTCGCCGACTACGTCGCCGTGGACCTGGAGCAGTCGGTCTCGTTCGGCGAGGGGACCCCGGTCCGCTCGGGTCCGGTGGGCGAGCACCGCCCCGTGTTCCGGCGGGCCGGTCTGGCCTCGATCCACCAAGGGATCCCGGAATCCCCCTGGGTACGCGGTGAGCCGGTCGACGTGCCGGACAGTGCGCCCGTCGTCGATGTCCTGCGCACCGGCAGGTCCCACCTGGAACCGGTCCTGGACACGTCTCCGGGGACGTGGTTCGAGCAGGCCCCTGAGCTGGCGGAGAGGATCCGCAGGCAGGGCGCCCACTCGCTCATGATCGTACCCATCCGGACCCGGCGCGCCCTGCTGGGCATGGCGCTGTTCATCCGCACCGAGGATCCCATGCCGTTCCAGGAGAGCGATCTGCTCCTGGCCGAAGAGCTCGTCAGCCGCGCCGCGCAGTCATTGGACAACGCCCGCCAGTACGCCCGCGAGCACACCGCGGCGCTCGCGCTCCAGCGCAACCTGCTTCCGCCCCGCCTGACGGGCGGCACGGCGGTCGACGCTGCCGCACGCTACCTGCCCGCCGACATGGACCACGGTGTCGGCGGCGACTGGTTCGACGTGATCCCGCTGTCCGGCGCCCGGGTGGCCCTCGTCGTCGGCGACGTCGTCGGCCACGGCCTGCACGCCGCCGCGACCATGGGCCGACTCCGCACCGCCGTGCACACGCTCGCCGACATGGATCTTCCCCCCGACGAGCTGCTGGGCCGCCTCGACGACACGGTCCAGCGCCTGGGCGAGGAGCACGCCGACACCCCGGAGGGCCCCGCGGTGGTCGGCGCCACCTGCGTGTA
Source organism: Streptomyces sp. NPDC002306 (assembly GCF_053593435.1). NCBI lineage: Bacteria > Bacillati > Actinomycetota > Actinomycetes > Kitasatosporales > Streptomycetaceae > Streptomyces > Streptomyces sp. NPDC002306. Next base: position 49,089 of record NZ_JBSFCK010000025.1, on the reverse strand, counting down.
CGCCGTCTACGACCCAGCCACCCGCCGGTGCACGATGGCCCGGGCCGGGCACCCGCCGCCCGCCATCGTCGACCCCCAGGGCCGGGTCACCTTCCCCGACCTGCCCACCGGAACCCCGCTGGGCATCGGACTGGGTGAGACCTTCGAGTCCGTGGAATTCGAACTGCCCGAGGGAAGCCTCCTCGCCTTCTACACCGACGGCCTCATCGAGACCCGCGACCACGACATCGACGAGGGAATGCACCGCCTGGCGGCCTCCCTCGACGAACCCGGGCGTTCCCTGGAAGACCTCTGCGACCGTGCCATACAGCCGCTGTCAGGTCTTGGGACCTGCGACGACGTCACCCTGCTCCTGGTGCGTACCCGCTCTCTCGGCGCCGGTCAGATCGCCTCCTGGACACTGCCCAGCGATGAAACCACCGTCCGTCATGCCCGGAACCTGGCGGCCGTGCAGCTGAACGAATGGGGCCTTGACCGACTCGAGGACTCCACCAAACTGATCGTCAGCGAACTGGTCACCAACGCCGTCCGCCACGGCACCGGCCCCATCAGCCTGCGGCTGAAGCGACACCAGGTCCTGACCTGCGAGGTGTCCGACACCGACGCCTGCGCCCCGCGACCGCGCCGCGCACGCACCGTCGACGAGAACGGCCGCGGCCTCTCCCTGGTCGCCCAGATGTCCCGCCGATGGGGTACACGCGCGGGGTCGGTCGGCAAGGTCGTCTGGGCCGAACAAGACCTCCCCGCCGCCGCGTGAGACGGCCCACCCCGGCAGCACGCTTCTCGTGTCGCCCTTCCGGGGCCTCGAAGGCCGGCGGAGAGGCCCCCTCGGCGACTGGCTCCGGACAGCCGCATGCCTCCCGTGGGGAGCCGGGAGGCGCGGCGGGCCCTGCCCGTTCGCAGCGTGCGGGCAGGGCCCAGCAGCGAGATCTCCGTCCGGGGGGCGGGGAGATCCCGTACGCACACCATGCATCACAAACCAGCCACCGGGATAGATCGCGGCCGAAACTGATGGCATGGGTCTCTGTGCATGCCGGTAGCGCTGACGCGCCCATGAAGATCGGCATGCGGATTCCTCGGCCTCCCCCGGCCCGGAACCGCTGGCCGCGGCCGCGACACACGTAGGGCCCGGATCCAGATGGATCCGGGCCCTACGTCATCCAGTAGCGGGGACAGGATTTGAACCTGCGACCTCTGGGTTATGAGCCCAGCGAGCTACCGAGCTGCTCCACCCCGCGGCGATGAACACCACTGTACGCCATGGCGAAGGGCATCGATGACCACGCCGCGATGCGGAGTGATCCCTGGCCGAGAGAGCCCTGTCCGTCGCGCGCCGGGCCAGAGAAGGCGGGGGCCGGGGAAGCGGGGGCCGGGGGAGTGCATCTGCGACGAGGGTCCTCGGGCCACCTATGGGCCGACGACCCGGAGGCCGCCGAGGCCGCGGACCGGCGGATCGACACTCTCACCGAGTGGATCGAGATCGCCGCGGCCTGATCCCCAACCGCCGCGCTGTGACTGCCGGTTCGAGAGCGCGAGGTTAGGATGCGCTGCTGTGGATGAGGCGAACGTCATGCGGGCAGGGGTGGTCCTGACTCATGGCCGCACTCGTGTGTGGGTCGAGCAGGGTGTGCTGCGGTGGAGGCACGGGCGTACGACCGTCACCGTGCCGGGATCGCAGATCCGTCAGGTCACGGTCGAGGGGCGGTCGCTGACCGTGAGCCTCTTCGAAGAGGACCGGGTCGGCGAGGCCTTGACGATCGCGCATCGCCATACGGCGGTAGTTGCCGCACTAGGCGCCGAGATCGAGGCGATCGTGCGCGACGCGGGGACCGTCGGCGACCGTCAGCCGATCCGGCGTGAGTCGGTGCGCGTAGGGCCGCTACGGGTCCTGGCGGGTCTACGTGACCGGGTGCGAGGTGGGAGCCCCTGGTGGCGGCGTGCTCTGTGGTACGTCCTGCTGGGTCTCCCCCTGGTCGTGTTGCTGCCGGTGGAGCCCCGCCTGCTCGGTCCCGTCGCCTGGCTGCTGCTGCCGCCGGGCATCGCTTTGATGCGCCTGTGTGCGGGCATGGCCGAGCTGGACACGCGTTGGGTGTTGTGGCGGCGAGGCATCACGGTCCAGGCGCGGTTCGAGTCCGACCCGTACAGCGAGGCCACCAGCGCCTACATCGTCCACTTTCGGACGCTGGAAGGCCGGAAGATCACGGCTCGCGGACAAGTGCGGGGCCGCCGGGACGAGATCCGCTACGACCCGCAGGACCCTTCGCGCGTCCTGGCGCCAACCCGCGTCGCCTGGCTGGGGATCGCCGTCGCCGCATTCCTCGCGACCGGTGTGTGGGGTGTCGTACTCGGCATCCCGGCGCTCTTGTGGCTGATCAGCCTGCCGGCATCGCTGTTCTAGCGAGCTCGGCCCAGCCGCCCTGGCGTTGGCGCCAGAGGTCCCCGCGCGGATCGCTGCCGGGTGGACGGCGCCGGGCCCACGTGCGTCTCGTGTACGCGGGCCCAGGCCGAAGTCGGGTTCCGAGGTGGCGGCCGGTCAGCAGGAGGCGGGCGGGATGCTCTGTTCGTACTGGAAGACGTTACGGGGGTCGTATTTCTGCTTGATCTTGCGGAGTCGGTCGTAGTTGTTCTCCCAGTAGGCGGTTTCCCAGTCCTGCATACCGATGTTGGGGACGTTGACGTAGGCGCCGTTGACGTAGGGGCGCAGCGCCTGGCTGAACTCGGCGATCCAGGCCTGGGCCTGAGGGGTGAGCTCGTCGCCGCTGCCGGGCTCTCCGCGCTTTCCCCAGCCGGCGCCGGGTTCGGAGTAGAAGAGCGCGTCGCGGTGGGGGAAGGAGGTTCCGCCGCGGGGGCTCTTGCGTACGGCTCCGCCGAAGGCCTGGGTGAAGAAGTTGCTGTCGTCGGTCGGGGCGTCCCTCATGAAGGCGCCGATGACGTCGATCGCCTTCTTCGGGAACGGCTTGTCGGTGAACTGGGAGAAGAACTTCCAGTTCGCGGGCTCGTCCGCGGTCGGGATCTGGAATCCCGCGTAGACGTCGCCCCAGTTGCCGACCTGCACCGTGACCTCGGGCCGGCCGATCGACAGGAGCGGCTCCAGCAGCCTTTCCGCTTCTGTGGGTGTGCCTTCGGCGAGGACGGCGAAGAGCAGGATCTGGCCTCGGTGTACCTCGAGTTGGGTTCCGAGGCGGTTGTCGGCCTGCGGTGCGGTGTGCTGCCAGGTGTCGAAGACCCGCTGGAGGTCTTCCAGGCCCTCCCAGGTGGCCTGGAGGTAGGCGACGGACTTGAGGGGGGCCACCTTGTAGGTGAGGGAGGTGACGATCCCGAAGTTGCCGTTGCCCGCTCCACGCAAGGCCCACAGGAGGTCGGAGTTGTGGTTGAGGTCCGCTTTGAGGACCTTGGCGCAGTCGGCGCCGTCCGCGACGACCACCTCGGCGCCGATGAGGCTGTCGCAGGCCATGCCGAGGTAGCGGGTGAGGAAGCCGAAGCCGCCGCCGAGCGTCGCGCCGGCCAGGCCGACGGTGCCTTCTGTTCCGGTGGTCACCGCGAGGTTCTTCCTCGCCAGCGTGGTGACCGCTTCCAACTGGTTCAGTCCGGCGCCGACGGTGGCGATGCGGGCAGCGGTGTCGATGTGGACGGACTTCAGCTCGCTGACGTCGATCACGAGGCCGTTGTCGACGTTGGACCAGCCCTCGAGGCTGTGGCCGCCGCTGCGCACGCGCAGGGCGACGTTGTGCTGTCGCGCCCAGGTGAGGGCGTTCACGACGTCCTGGGTGTTCTGGACGTAGACGATGACCAACGGGTAGTGGACGAAGAGTTCGTCCCAACCGAGGCTGGCTTCGGCGTAGTCGGGGTCGTTGGGCCGGACGATGCGGCCGGTCAGTTTCGCCGGTTTGCACCGCGCGCTCTCGACTGCTTCGGCCGCGGCGGGATCGGCCGGGACCTCTGCGGCTACGGCTGCGGCTGCGGTGCCTGGGACGACAACCGCGCCGGCGCCGGCGGCCGCCGTCACCTTGAGGACATTGCGACGGGACGTTTCGTGCATGGTGGTCCGTATCCTCGTGTTCGATCCTCTGTCAACAATCTTTTGGCGCCCGCACATTAACAAGATTGATCACGGAAGAGGCTTTGGACGCGCCCATCGCGGACGATGTCGAAACGTGTGTAGATGCTACTTTCGATACGGGTCGGAATAAGGATCGTCAGTCATTCCTGTATTCCTCACGTGAATTACTCGACTTCATATGTGTCGGGTATTCATTGGTCGCGGTCGGGGGTCGGCTTCACGCTTTGGCGTCGATCTCGGCGATCAGGGCCTCGATACGGGTCTTGATCTCGTCGCGGATCGGGCGGACGGCTTCGACGCCCTTGCCCGCGGGGTCTTCGAGGTCCCAGTCGAGGTAGGTCTTGCCGGGGAAGACGGGGCAGGCGTCGCCGCAGCCCATGGTGATGACGTAGTCGGATGCCTGCACGGCTTCGGTGGTGAGGATCTTCGGCTTGGCGCCGGTGATGTCGACGCCGGCTTCCTTCATGGCCTCGACGGCGGCGGGGTTGACCTGCTCTCCCGGGATGGACCCGGCGGAGCGGACCTCGATCCGGTCGCCCGCGAGGTCGTTCAGGAATCCGGCGGCCATCTGCGAGCGTCCGGCGTTGTGGACGCAGACGAACAGCACGGAGGCGAGCGCAGCAGACATCGGATCTTCCTTCGTCAGGGGGTGAGTTCGGTGATGCGGGCGTCGATCTCGGCGCCGGGGTGGGTGGCGGCCGAGGAGACGGTGACCTGCCCGCCGGTGCGTTGTCGCAGGGGTGCGGCAACAGGGGGCGAAGTCGCGGTCATGGGAACCCCATTCGGGGCGTGGGTTCCCGCCGGTGCGGGGATGCGACTGCCGGATCCAAGGATCACTCCAGGCTGGTATCAGTCTGGAGTGATGTGAGAGTATCAGTCCATGATGACGTCAGTCGACACTGATCTGATGAGGGTTCTCGCGGATCCGCTCCGACTCCAGATCGTCACCCTGCTCGCGCGGGAGACGCTCTGCAGCACGCACCTGATCGAGGAGACGGGAGCCAGGCAGACCAACCTCTCCAACCATCTGAAGGTGCTGCGTGAGGCGGGAGTCGTGGACACGGAGCCATGCGGCCGGTTCACCTACTACCGGCTCCGACCCGAGGTCATCGGCTCGCTCGCAGGTCAGTTCGCCGACCTCGCGGAGACGGCTCGTGTCACGGCCGAGAACAACGTCAAGCGGTCCTGCCCCTGATCCCCGTCGCCTCGACGCGACCGCACCAAGGAGCCCTGTTGACCGCGATCCACGATGCCGGTGCGGGTCCCGCGACCCCTGCCGCAATATCCGCAATATCCGCGATACCCGCCACCGAGGCCGACCCCCGGGCCACCCCGCCCCGTTCCCCGCTCGCCGCCCGGGCCGCCGCCGAGTTCGTCGGGACCGCGGCGCTGGTCGCGATCGTGGTCGGCTCCGGCATCCAGGCCACCCAGCTGACGAAAGACGTCGGCCTGCAACTCCTGGCCAACTCCACCGCCACCGTCTTCGGTCTCGGTGTCCTGATCACGTTGCTCGGCCCGGTCTCCGGCGCGCACTTCAACCCGGTCGTCACCCTGGCCGAATGGTGGACGGCCCGCCGCGGCGGCGCCGGAGTCACCCTGCGCGAGACGGCCGTCTACGTTCCGGCCCAGACCATCGGCGCGATCGCGGGCGCGATCCTGGCCGACGCGATGTTCGGGAAGCCGCTGGTGACTTGGTCCACGCACGACCGCTCGGCGGGGCACCTGTTGCTCGGTGAGGTCGTCGCGACGGCCGGACTCGTCCTGCTCATCTTCGGGCTGGCCCGCACCGACCGGCTGCGCTTCGCGCCCGTCGCGGTCGCCTCCTACATCGGCGCCGCCTACTGGTTCACGTCGTCGACGTCCTTCGCCAACCCCGCGGTGACGATCGGCCGCGCCTTCACCGACTCCTTCGCGGGCATCGCGCCGGGCTCGGTGCCCGCGTTCGTCGGCGTGCAGCTCGTCGGCGCGGTGCTGGGGCTGGCACTGGTGGCGCTCGTCTTCATGCCGGGCCGCGGCGACGCGGGCCAGGCCGCCGGGTGACGCCGACCACCCGGGTCGTCGTGATCGGCGGCGGCCAGGCAGGGCTCGCCGCCGGCTACCACCTGCGGCGTCGGCAGCTGGACTTCACGATCCTGGACGCCGGCCCGGCGCCGGGTGGCGCCTGGCAGCACCTGTGGGACTTCCTGCACCTGTTCTCCCCGGCTGCCTTCTCCTCGCTCCCGGGCGGCTGATGCCGACCCGGCCCGGCGAGACGTACCCGGACGCCTCCCATGTGGTGGACCACCTCACCGACTACGAGAAGCGCTACGACCTGCCCGTGCAGCACGGCACCCGTGTTCGCGCCGTGACGTGGGCGACGCGGCGTCCGTCCCGCTTCCTCGCCGACGACAGCGACGGCCGCGTCCTGTTCGACGTCGCCACCGCCCGCCGCCGGGCTCTCGATGCCGGCCGCGGCGACAGTGGCGGTGTCGCGCCGCTCGGCGACATCGTCGCCGTCCCACCCGTCCGCGCCGCCCGCGACGCAGGACTCCTTACCGCGAAGCCGATGTTCACCCGGTTGACCGCCACCGGCGTCCAGTGGGCCGACGGCGGCTGCGCTCGCGCGGACGCGGTCGTCTGGTGCGCCGGCTCCCGGGCCGCCCTGGGCCACCTCGCCCCGCTGGCGATGCGCCGCGGCGCGGTCACATCACGACCATTGGCACGCGAGCCGTCGCGGAGTCGCGCCTGCACCTACGCGGCTACGGCGACTGGACCGGGCCCGCCTCCGCCACCCTCATCGGCGTGGGCCGCGCCGCACGTGACGCCGCCCAAGACATCGCGCGGCTGCTGAGCGGCTGACATCGCCCGCCGGGCGTCAGGGCCGGGTGAGGATCGTGCGGCTGCCGCCGGCCGAGCGGGCGTCCGGGTCGGGCACCACGGCGCGATGGGCCGGCGTACGCAGGACCGAGAGACGCATGTGTTCACCGTACGAGCCGGACCTTCCGGTGCGCTGGAAGGTCTACGGTCGGCCTTGTGAGGATCACTGTGCTGACCGTCCCCGACTGCCCCCACACGCCGCTCGTCCGCGAGCGCGTCGCCGCGGCGCTCGCGGGCCGGCCCGCGGAGGTCGAACTGGTCGAGGTGCACGCGGAAGCCGAGGCCCGCCAGTGGGGAATGACCGGCTCGCCGACCATCCTCGTGGACGGCGTCGACCACTTCGCCGTACCCGGAACTCCGGCGAGCCTGTCCTGCCGCCTGTACCGGGACGGGGACGGCCGGCCGGACGGCGCGCCGAGCGTCGAGGCCCTGCGGCAGGCGATCGCCGGCACCGACGCGTAGACGCTGATGCCCCTACGGCGAGACACCTACGGACACTCCTGGCCCGCCGGTGCCACGCGCACGGTCAGCCCGCGATCTTCAACAGCTGCCCCATCGCGGCCACCATCGACGGCTCCACCCGGTAGTACACCCAGGTGCCGCGCCGCTCGGAGGTGAGCAGGCCGGCCTCCTTGAGCTTCTTCAGGTGGTGGGAGACCGTCGGCTGGGAGACGCCGACATCGGAGATGTCGCACACGCACGCCTCGCCGCCCTCGTGCGAGGCGACCAGCGAGAACAGCCGCAGACGCACGGGATCGCCGAGCGCCTTGAACATCGCGGCGGTCCGCACGGCCTCGTCGGCCGTCAGCGCGCGCTCGGTGAGCGGCGGGCAGCACGGCGGCACGCCCTGGCTGTCGGCGAGCTCTAGGAGCGGCGGTAGCGCCTTCGTGTTCGGCATATGTCTATGTTGACACACGTCGAATCAGGCGGGAGGGCCCTTGTCGCGCCAACGGCGGGAGGGGGCTCGCTCCCACTGTTGGGCCTTCTGGATCGATGTATGTCTATGTTGACGCTCATCGATACAGCTGCCATGCTTGCCGTGCAAGTCATCGACAGATGTCGAAACAAGCGAGGAGCCGCCGTGAACGCGCCCACCCTCACCGACCTGCCCGTCGTCGTGATCGGGGCTGGTCCCACCGGTCTGGCGGCCGCCGCCCACCTCACCGATCGCGGCATCGCGGCGCTGGTCCTCGAAGCCGGGGCAGCCGCGGGTGCCGCGGTACGCGAGTGGTCGCACGTGCGCCTGTTCTCCACCTGGGGTGAGCTCGTCGACCCGATCGCGGAGAAGCTCCTGGCGCCGACCGGCTGGACGCGGCCTGACCTGGCCACCTGCCCCACCGGCGGCGAGTGGGCCGGCCTCTACCTGCAGCCGCTCGCCGACGTCCTCGGCGATCGCGTCCGTCTCGGTGCGACGGTCACCGGCGTCTCACGCAGCGGCCGGGACCGGATCGTGGATGCCGACCGGGCGCAGCAGCCGTTCGCCGTGCACGTCATCCACGCCGGCGGGCGTGACGAGCGGATCCACGCCCGCGCCGTCATCGACGCCTCCGGTACCTGGGCCACGCCCGGTCCGGCCGGCGCCGATGGTCTGCCCGCCCTCGGCGAGCGCGCCGCCGCGGACCGCGTCACCTACCGCGTCCCGGACTTCAAGAACCCGGCTGTCCGTGCCCGGTACGCGGGCAGGCGCACCGCCGTCATCGGCTCCGGTGCGTCCGCCTTCACCGCCCTCGCCCACCTCGCCGATCTCGCCAGGTCCGACGACGGCAACGGTACGAAGGCGGTGTGGATCCTGCGCCGTGGCATCTCCGGCTCCACCTTCGGCGGCGGTACCGCCGACGAACTGCCCGCCCGTGGTGCTCTCGGCCTCGCCGCGAAGGCCGCGGTCGTCGACGGCCACGCGGACGCGGTCACCGGTTTTCGCACCGAAGCGATCGAGCGCACGGTCGACGGCCGCCTGGTCCTCGTCGGGGAGGGCGGCCGCAGGCTTGACGCGGTCGACGAGGTGATCGTGCTGACCGGTTTCCGCCCCGACCTCACCTTCCTCGACGAGCTCCGCCTCCGCCTCGACGAACGCCTCCAGGCGCCGGTCGCCCTCGCGCCGCTCATCGACCCCAACCAGCACTCGTGCGGCACGGTGTACCCCCACGGCCACCGCGAGCTGTCCCACCCCGAACAGGACGTCTTCCTCGTCGGGATGAAGTCCTACGGCCGTGCCCCGACCTTCCTCGCCCTGACCGGCTACGAGCAGGTCCGCTCCGTCACCGCCGTGATCGCCGGGGACCTCGACGCGGCCGACCGGGTCGAACTCACCCTGCCCGAGACCGGTGTCTGTGGCGGCGCCGGCCTGTTCGACGATTCCGCTGCTGCCGACTCCGTCCGGAGCGGGGGCGGCGGTGACGGCGGTGGCTGCTGCGCGGAACCGGCTACCCTCCAGATCAGCACCGGTGTCCCGTCCTCATCCGGGGGCTGCTGACCCGTACGGCCCCTGTCGCCCGCCCTGCCCGTTCCGCACCCCACCCTGGCGGCACATCCGTCGGCGTCATCACGCCGGGCCAAGTACGTCGTCGGCACTACGCGGTTCGGTTCGCGGCTGCTGGTTGTACCGGTGGCGTGCGAGGGAGGATCGCCGGTAGACCTCCTTGCGGGCCCGCATGATGTTGCCCAGGGGAGCGTGCTCGGCCGTCACCCGCCAGGGGGTGAAGGACAGCGCGTCCATCTTCTCCAGATTCTCCGGGCCGGAGATGTCCTGCCTCGGCAGCCGCAGCCTGGCAACGGTGAGCGACGGCGAGAGCCGCTCCGGCCACTCCACGGTGGTGTCCTCCACCGGCATCCGCTCCAGGTCGGCGCAGAGCTGGACCTGGATGTCGAAGGCGTACGGCCGTTCCAGCAGTTCGGCTTGCAGGGCCGGCCGGAAGACCTCGGCGCCCGAGGCCGGGTCGATGGCGCGCCGGACCACCGCCGCGGCACAGCGCGGGTCGGGGGTGAAACGCACCTTGGCGATGTAGTCCCCGTGCCGGACGGCGCCCATGGTCCAGTAGGTCGACAGCAGCAGGTTCGCCGGAGGGGTCTTCGCCAGGCGCAGGAAGGCCAGGAACTCGTCCCACGCCCAGTCGTCCTGGTCGAGCGTCCCCTTTCCGGTCACGAAATCGGTGAAGAAGCGATGCGCGCCCGGACGGCCCTGGGAGAAGTAGGCCGACGCGTTGAGGAACAGGTCCTGGATGAAGAGGTAGTGCTCGACCGTGTTGCAGAAGAAGACCGGTCCGTTGATGTTGGCGTAGTCGAAGGTGCCTGTGTCGGGTTCGTCTTCGAGCAGGGTCTGGCCCGGGATGCCGAAGATCTTCAGTGCCAGTCCGGTGGCGGCGCCCAGTCGCGCGTCGGCTCCGGCATGCGGTGAGCCGTTGGAGAAGCGGATGAGCGCGTCATGGACTCCCGGGGTCGCGTAGATCCCCTGGGCGTATGCGGGAGGAAGTCCGTCGAGGATCTCCACTTCCCCTCGGACCAGCCCGTAGCCCTTGGCGTGAGCGTCGCGAAGGGCCCGGCCGGTGCCGCCGGCCTCGACCGACTCCGCGATGTAGTTCTCGGTCTTCTCGATCACCGTACGCAGGCTGCGGTCGAAGTCCGGGTCGGCGTCCTCGACGTCCGGCGTGTAGCGGACGAACTGTGCTGCCATGACGTCGACCTCTCCTCGGAGAGCGTGCTCGGACCTCGGGGTGGGACCGTCGTCAGTCCTCCAGCGCGGCGAGCCAGTGCAGGGCGCGCAGACCTGGCAGGAAGCAGTACTCGCCGCCGCGGGTGACCACGAAGCTGGGCAGGTTCCGCAGGCGACGCCGCACCGGCTTCTCCGGGATGGTGACGCTGCCGGTTCCGCCGTGATGCCCGGCCACCGGGTCCTTCTCGCCGGGGTATCCGATGAAGTTGCCGTCGTTGACCCACTCGGCCTTGATGAACTCGAACTGCCGCTCCAGGTGCGCGCCGATGAAGACACCGACCAGGCCCCGGTCGGCGCCGTCGTCCTCCAGCACGCCCTCGGGCAGCGGCGGCCCGTAGGTGGTGCCGCGGCGGATGAGGCGGTGCATCCGCGCGTCGCCGATGATGGTGGCGTCGCGGGGGTTTGCGCGCCGGATGTGCGCGCCGGCGGGGCAGCGGAATCCGCGGTCGTCGTTCTCCCGGTACAGGAAGTCGTTGACGCGGTGCGGGTCGGCCGCCAGGTCAGGATCGTCGTGCTCCGGCGCCAGCGCCAGGGGTGCGCCGCTGGGCCAGCGCCCGACCATCTTGGCCGCCAGCAGTGCCTCCTCCTGGGCGCTGGAGCTGTTCGCGCGCAGGTACCGGCGCCAGGCCGCGACATCGGTGTGGATCTTGCGTACGGCCACGTAGGTCCCGTTGCGTCCCAGCGCGTCGGGGCGGGGCATGGGCGGCAGGACGCCGGTCTCGTCGGGGTAGCCGAGGATGAACTCGCCCGCCTTGATGGGGGCTTCGTGCGGGTTGGAGCCAGGCAGTCCGACGCCCTCGATGTTCGGATGGCTGATGCCGTCGCGGAAGCCGAAGGTGGTGCGCCCGGTCGGGAGCTGGTGGACCTCCTGCTGCCAGATCACCTGGACACCGGGTGTCCCCTCGTAGGCGGCCCGGGCGCGTTCCAGTTTCTCGTCCAGTTGTGCGGCATCGGAGGAGAGGGCGCTCAGCGCGATGTGCACGCTGTCTGTTCCGAACGGTGCCTCCCAGTGGGCCGGGGCGCTCGCGCCCACGTCGCCGATCCGCTCCGCCCGCGCGGCCATGCCCTCACGAAACGCCTGCGGAAAGCTGTCCAGCGACTCCTGGGGCACGCCCAGGGCCCGCAGCCCCGGATAGGTGAACGCGACAGCGACCCAGGCGTCCTGGCTCCGGTCGGCGCTCGGCAGACCACCCGAGGTCACCGGCAGCAGCCGCCGCAGCAGGGCGCGCCCGGCGTGACGGTCGTCGACGCGCAGGAAGACGAACTGTCCCTCGTACGGCACCGGCCTCGGGCGCAGGGCGCCGCTCTGGACGTCGTCGATCTCGACGCTGGCGCCGACCGCGCCGCTGTCCACTGTGTTCATGGTCGCTCGTGCCTCCACATCGGTCTCCGCCCGGACGGCTACGCGCTGGCCGACGCGCATCGGCCGACGCGGTCCGCGGCGGATGGTGGTGGGCCCCGGGGTCGGTCCGGCTCCGGGTGTCAGGCGGAGGCTTCCTCCAGCAGTCTCTGGAAGGCGGGCGTGGCCACCAACTCCGCGTTGGCCGGATCCTCCAGCGCCGTCCGGAACTCGTCGGTGTCCAGCACCTCCTGGAACGCGTCATCCACGCGGTGGTCCTTGTAGATCTGCTGGACGGTCAGGTCGGGGTAGGCGCTGACGAAGACTCCGGCGGGCGCCTGGTGGGCGACGAACCAGTCCTTCACGCCGGGATCGGTGACGCCGGGGAACCCCTCGCTGTGCGAGAAGACCTTGTCGAAGCGGGCACCGACCACCGTCTTGGCGAAGTCGTCGATGTAGGTGTCCCAGGAGCCGTCGAAGACGCTGGCGAACATGAACCGGGTGTCATTGTCGAAGATCACGTGTCGCGCGTCATGCAGGGTGCCGATCTGCCGCACCGCGGCATGCACCTTCTCGTCACCCGACGCGTCGGCGAGCGTGGCGAGATCCTCACGCAGCGCGTCCGCGTGGCCCGGCTTGATCTTGGTGAAGACGGTGAACTCACTGCATACCCCGTCCGACCTGCCCGGGCGCTCGGGCTGAGCTGACGGGGTCGCACCTGTCGTCGCGGTCATCGTGAGATTCTCCTGCCACGGATCGGAGCGAGGGTCGCCAAGCGTCCGGGCATGGGGCGCCATCGCCCTCACACATCAATCCTCACCGCGGACGCACCGCCTCGCATCCCGGGTCCGGCCATGGGTCCGGGCCATGGGTCCGGGGCATGGGTCCGGTCAGTGGTCACCTGAGGCGCAGAGCCCAGGCAAAAGCCGGCACTGAGGGGTCCGGCCTCGTCCCTCGCGACCGGGGAAGTTCCCGAGGACAGATCCGGCCGGGCGCAGGAAAATGGAAACGGTGGGACGTGCCGATGGTGGATCGCCACCCTGACCCCACACGGAGGCAGCCATGGGCGCAGTCCTCGGTGATGTGCTGGGCTTCGCGGCCGGTGTCGCGGTCAGCCCGCTGCCGATCATCGCCATCATCCTGATCCTCGCCACGCCTCGGGGACGTCTCAACGGAGTCCTGTTCACGGTCGGTTGGATCCTGGGACTCTCCGCGCTGGGCGCGGTGATGCTGGCGATCGCCTCCCCCGCGGGGGCCTCCGCGGACAAACACCCTGCCACCTGGGTGGGCGCCCTCAAGCTCGCGCTCGGTGTGCTTCTGGTCGTCTTCGGCATCCGGCAATGGCACCGGCGCCCGAGAGATCCCTCGCAGGCCCAGCTGCCGAAGTGGATGAGCGCGCTGGACCGCCTGACACCGGTCAAGGTCTTCGGGCTGGGACTGGCCCTGGCCGCGCTCAACGCCAAGAACGCCCCGCTGACCATCGCGGCGGGCGCCGCCATCGGTTCGGCGGGGCTGCCGCTCGGGCAGCAGATCGGATCACTGGCGGTTTTCGTCGTGATCGCCACCCTCGGCCTGCTGGCCCCCCTGGGCGTCTTCCTGCTCGGGGGACGGCGAGCGAAGTCCACGCTCGGCAACTGGAAGGACTGGGCCGCGCGGCACAACGTGGCCGTGATGGCGGTCCTGTTCTTCGTCCTCGGGCTGAAACTGCTCGGCGACGGCATCTCCATCCTGAGCTCCTGAGCTCCTGAGCTCCTGAGCTCCTGACGTCCTGAGCTCCTGAGACGCGAGAAGCCGTCACGTTTCCGAGGGCGCCACAGCCTGACCGCTCAGCCCCCGGTCCGACGCAACCACGCCTCTTCCTCGCCCGGTTCGGGCAGCACATGACCACCCTCCACAGCTGAGGCGGCGGGGCCGTCCTGGAGCACCACCATGGTCCGGCCCTCGTCGACGCCCGCGACCCGGGCGATCGCCGAGGACAGCTCCGTGGCCAGCCGCGTCGCCTCCTCCTGGGGATGGCCCCGTCGCACCCAGCCGGTGAGGATCAGCGGTGTCGCCGGCTGCCCGCCCGCGAAGACACTGTCCGCGGGCAGCTCGGCGAAGACCACGTTGACGTAGGCCGGTGGCACGTGGTTCACGGCCACGTGGATCCGGGTGATCTCGGCCGCCAGCAGGGCCTTCGACTCGCTGGTCAGGGTTCCCCGGGCCGCGGTGCAGGTGTAGACAGGCATCGGCTCCTCGATTCTCCGGAACATCGCGGCTCACGGACGTCCCGGGCCGCCCCGTTCGGTCGTGGCGTTCGGTCGTGGCGTTCGCCGGAACCCCTTGCTAGAAGCCTCTGCGAACGCCGCCGTCGACCGGCAGCATCACTCCCGTCACATACGACGCGGCGGGGGACAGCAGGAGGGCGGCGCTCCGCCCGAACTCGTCCGGGGTTCCGTAGCGGCGCAGGGGTACGTCGGCGGTCGCACGCGCGCGGGCGGCGTCGGTGTCTCCACTGCCGCCGTAGAGTTCGCGCACCCGGTCGGTCTCGATGTGGGCGGGCACGAGGCCGACGACGCGGATGCCCTTGGGGCCCAGTTCGTTCGCGAGACTCTTGGCGTAGCCGGCGAGGCCCGGCCGGAGGGCGTTGGAAATCGCGAGGTCGGGGATCGGCTCGTACACGGAGGTGGAAAGGACGAAGCCGATGACACCGCCTTCGCCCAGCTCCGCCGCGACGGCCCGGGACAGCCGCACCGCACCGAGGAAGACCGACTCGAAGGCGGCGCGCCACTGGTCGTCGTCGATGGTGTCCGACGTTCCCTTCGGCGGCCCGCCGACGCTGATGAGCACCCCGTCCAGCCGCTGGAAGGCCTGACGGGCCACCGCGATCAGCAGATCCGGCGTCCCGGGATCGGCGTTGTCGGCCACGACACCGACGGCCGCCTCCGGACCGCCGAGCTCCTCCTGAGCCTCGGCCACCGCCTTCTCGCGGCGGCCGCTGACCACCACTCTCGCGCCGTCCGCCACCAGCTCGCGTGCGGTGGCTCTGCCCAGCCCACGGGTGCCACCGGTGACGATGTACACCCGGTCCTTCAGACCGAGGTCCATGGCTGCTCTCCCCTCTCCGGTCCTGAGGGCCGGATGGCTGGACCGCCGGATGGCTGGACGGCGGATGGCTGCAACGCCGGATGTCTGCACCGTCGTTGGGGCTGCACCGCCGTATGGCTACAGCATCGCCTTCTGCGGTTGCGTGGGCACCACGATGACCGTGGTGGTGCCGGCTGCCAGGGCCGCCTTGAACTCCCGCTCCAGGTCCTGCGTGCTCTCCACGTCGACCGCGCGGCAGCCGAAGCCACGGGCCAGGGAAGCGATGTCCAGTCCGGGCAGGTCGAGCCCGGGAACACCGGGGGTCTCCTCCAGTACCGCGAACGACTTCAGGATGGAGTACTCGTGGTTGCGCATGACCACGTACACGATCGGGAGGTCGTGCTGCGCCGCCGTCCAGATGGCCTGCACGGAGTACTGGAACGAGCCGTCGCCGATCAGGCCGATCACCGGACGTCGAACACCTCGGTCCCGGTCGCCGAGCGCGACGCCCACCGCGGCGGGGGTGCCCCAGCCGATCCCGCCGCTGGCCGTGGCGAAGAACGAGCCGGTCCGGGTGGTGGGCAGCCACTCGAACTGCTGGGCCATCGTGGAGGTCGATTCGTTGACGATCACCGCGTCGGGTGGCCGGATCTCGCTGAGGGTGGCGTAGACCTCGGGCGGGGTGAGCGGGGTGTTCGGCTCCCGCGGCAGCTCGTGGGGCCGCGCCATGGGCTCCGGAGCGGTTCGCGTCGATCCCTCCGTGACCAGGTCCAGGAGCAGCTCGATCGCCGTCGCGGGGTCGCCCAGGAGGCTGTCGCCGACACGTGCGGCCGAGGCGACCGCCGGATTGCCGGTGATGTGCAGGAGCTCGGTGCCGTCGGGGAGGTAGTCGCCCGGCACGTAGGGGTAGTAGCGGAACACCTCGGCGCCGATCACGACCACCAGGTCGTGCCCGGTCAGTCGGTCGCTGATGGTCTTCACCGACATTCCCAGCGGGCCGCGGAACAGGGGATGGTCCTCGGGGAAGGAGGCCCGGTCCAGCAGCGGGGCGCCGTAGACGGCGGCGCGCAGCTTCTCCGCCAGGGAGACGGCCGCGTCCCACCCGCCGCCGCGGTCGACCTCGGGCCCGAAGACCAGTGCGGGCCGGCTGCTGGCGGAGATGCGGTCGGCGAAGGCGCGCAGCCGTTCGGTGCCGGGTGCGACGCGGTCGCTCACTGTCCGCAGCCGGGTGAAGCCGGACAGGGGCTGCTTCCAGTCACCCATGGGAATCGACAGGTAGACCGGGCCTGTCGGCGGTTGCAGGGCCTCCGCGTAGGCGCGCATGAAGGCTTCGGGGACGTCTTCGGCGCGGGCCGGCTCATAGGACCACTTCACCCACGGTTTCGGCAGTGTGATGGCCTCGCGGTTGCCGAGATACGGCTCCCCGATCAGCAGGTCCCGGTGCTGCTGTCCGGAGGTGATGATCAGTGGTGTGTTTCCGTGGTAGGCCGCGACCAGGTTGCCCACGGCGTTCCCCAGCCCGGCCGAGGAGTGCACGTTGACCAGTGCGGGGCGGCCGGTCACCTGGGCGAACGTGTCGGCCATCGCGACGACCGAGGCCTCCTGCAAGGCCAGGACGTAGGTGAAGTCCTCGGGAAAGTCCTGGAGGAAGGGCTGTTCGGTGGAGCCGGGATTGCCGAAGACCGTGGTGAGTCTCAGCTCCCGCAGCAGGTCGTAGGTCACGCTACGGACCGTGGAGTGCTCAGTCATGGTGCCCATCTACTTTCCTGCCGCGGGCTGAGTCTCGGGCTCAACGGGGACTGCCGTAGGGGTGCGCGCTGCTCGGGCAGGCTTCGAAAGCCGTCCCGGGCGTTCGCGAGAACACCGGAATCGGCGCGCCCGTTTGATTCTGCTCGTACAGAAGGTGCCCGTCGCGATGTGTGGTCCGTTCGGTGGCAGGCCCGGTACGGGGGGAAGGGCCCGCGGGCTGCCGCCCCGGCCGGGGTTCACGCCTCACGCTGCTTCAGCCATCACTGTTCCTGGTTCCTGGCAGCCGGCGGTCCCGCTTCGCCAGGCTCGTGCGCCCGGTCGTGCCGATGGGCCCGGCCGCCGTCAGGCGTGCCGGGCCCATCGGTCAGGGTCAGGCCGTACGGCGGCGCAGGACGCGGAGAGCGCCGAGGAGCAGCAGCGTCGCCAGCGCGAGCACCAGTGCGCAGGAGGCGATCTGGTAGGGCCAGTAGTCGCCGTGGTCCAGGGAGTTGAGCAGGAAGGAGTCCTGCGGCAGCAGGTCGTAGAACTGCAGGCCGAGTACGCCGCCGGAGTGGTAGCCCGAGACCTTGGAGATGAGCGGGATGTCGATCAGCAGTACCGCGCGGGAGCGGACCAGCAGGGCGACGAGCAGCCAGGTGAGGGCGGGCGCGGCGATCAGGGTCGGCCAGGTGCGGCGGAACACGGTGGCGGTGGCGGCGCCGGCCGCGACGCCGAGCAGGACGTAGGCGACGGTGACCGGGCCGATGGTGAAGTAGGCGTTCTGGCGCTCGGCGCCGTAGGTGAGCAGGTCGAGACGGTAGGCGTGGTCGGCGCTGATCCGGTACAGGGCCACCGGCACGACGACCGGCACGGAGACGAGCACGGCCAGCGTCGCCCAGCGGACGGTGAACCACCGTCGAGGCGAGACCGATTGGGACAGGGCGAGAGTGACGCGCCCGGTTTCCCACTCGCGGGCGGTCAGCACGCCGGTGATCAGGGCCGCGAGAAGGGCCGGCTGGAAGACGAGGCGGGCTCCGTCGGAGACGAGTCTCGCCGTCATGTTGTGGGCGTCGTCGGCGTAGCGCCCGAAGTGGTAGTCCTTGCTGCCGACGCGGTCGCGCAGGGCGATGGCGTCGGCCCAGCCGTCGTAGTGGTGCAGGATCTGGGCGCCGACGCCCAGTGCCAGCAGCAGGACAGCGAGCGCCACGAGGCGGTACTGCCGTAGGGCGAGCCGCAGCAGCGGTCCGCGGGGGCCGGGCCGTGAGGTCTTGGGTCCGGATATGACGGCGGTGGCGCTCATGCGGCGGATTCCTTGAGGTGGGACGGAGCGGAGAGGGTGAGACCGGGGGGCGCCGGCGCGGTGAGGTGGGCGAGGACCAGCTCCTCCAGCGCGGGGGGCCGTACCTCCCAGTCGGTGGGCAGCGGTCCGGCGGGGCGGATCAGGGCGCTGGTGCCCCGGCCGGCCGGGCGGGATTCGACGACGAGGTGACCGGTGAGCCGGTCGGCGTCACCGGGCAGGGCGACCACGGCGTGGGAGGCGGTGAGCTCCTCGATGCCGCCGCACAGCCGCATGCCGCCCTTGTCGAGCAGCAGCAGGTGGTCGCAGACGTCGGTCAGCTCGGAGATGACGTGCGAGGACATGACGACGGTGGCGCCGGTGTCGGCGACATGCGCCATGAGCAGGCCCATCAGCTCCTGACGGGCGAGGACGTCGAGGTCGGCCATCGGTTCGTCGAGCAGGAGCAGGTCGGCGCGCTTGCCGAGGGCGAGGGCCAGGGCGATCCTGGTGCGTTGGCCGCCGGAGAGGTCCCCGACGCGTTCGTCCTCGCGAAAGCGTGACGGGTCGGCGACCCGCTCCGCCATGTCCGCGTCCCAGTTGCCGTCGTTGAGCCGGGCGCCGATGCGCAGGGTCTCGGCGACGGTGAACCGGCTGAACAACGGGCGGTCCTGGGAGAGGTAGGCGACGCGGGGATGCCCGGCGTGTGGCGGCCCGCCGAGGACCTCGACCGTCCCCGAGGTGGGCCGACGCAGGCCGGCCGCCAGGTCGAGCAGGGTGGACTTGCCCGCGCCGTTCGGCCCGACGAGGGCGCAGACGGCTCCTGCCGGGACCGAGAAGGTGCAGCCGTCGAGTACGTTCGGACCCCTGCGCCGGTGCCTCTTGCTCACGCCTTCGGCGGCGAGCGCCGCGTCAGGACTGCTGGTGGGGTACGGCATGGGATTCCTTCGAGGGGTAGAGGTCTTCGAGTACGTCGGTGAAGAGCGCGGCGAGGTCGTCCCGCTCCAGGCCCGCCGCGCGGGCCCGCGCGGCCACCTCGGCGAGTTCGGCCCGCCAGGGCGAGTCGGCGGAGGCGGTGCCGAGCGTGCCGGTCACGAACGTTCCGTGACGGCGCCGGGTCTCGACCAGGCCCTGGGCTTCGAGCTCGCGGTACGCCTTGAGCACGGTGTTGGGGTTGAGGGCGGTGGCCTCCACCACGGCGCGGGCGGTGGGCAGCCGGTCGCCCGGCTCCAGCAGGCCGAGCCGCAGGGACTGCTGTACCTGCTGGATGATCTGCACGTAGGCGGGGACGCCGCTGTGCCGGTCGATCCGGAAGGCGAACGCCACGGCCGCACCTCCATGCCTTCAATGAATCAATGAACTAGCTGAATGATGCATTGCTTGGCAGGCGCGGGTCAACCCCGTCAGGACGCTCCGTGCGGCACGCGGATACAGCCATCCAGCCCCGTGGCCACACCCGGAAGGCACGCACCCGCTCGCGGCCGTGTCCTGCCCGGGTGAGGCTGGCCTTGGCCGAGGTCGACCACGGCGCCGGTCTTCGTACGGCCCGCGTGAGGAGCTCGAGATGCCCGAGACGACCGATACCAAGCCCGCCGAGGCTCGGATCGTGGAGGCGAACCGGGCTGTGCGGGAGCGATTCCCGTTCGATGACGAACGCGATCTCGAGGACGCGCGGCGCGGCTTCCTCGGCACGGCCCGGGAGAATGCCATCGCCGATGCCGAGGGCCGGACCGTGTGGGGCCTGGACGACTACGGTTTCCTGCGGCAGGAGTGCCCGGACACGGCCAATCCGAGCCTGTGGCGGCAGAGCCGGCTGTGCAGCGACCACGGCCTCTTCGAGGTGACCGAGGGCATCTACCAGGTCCGCGGGTTCGACCTGTCCAACATGACGATCGTCGAGGGCGAACGGGGGATCCTCGTCATCGACCCCCTGTTGTGCGCGGAGACGGCGGCGGCGGGTCTCGCCCTGTACCGCGCCCACCGCGGAGACCGTCCCGTGACGGGCGTCCTCTACACGCACAGCCACGTCGACCACTTCGGCGGGGTGCGCGGGGTCATCACGGACGAGGACGTCGCGGGCGGCGTTCCCGTCCTCGCCCCGCGGGGCTTCATGGAACACGCAGCCAGCGAGAACGTCTACGCGGGTACGGCCATGGGCCGCCGCGCCGCCTACATGTACGGCGCCGCACTGCCCAAGGGGGAGCGCGGGCAGATCGGCGCGGGCCTCGGACAGACCACCTCCACGGGCGCGGTCACCCTGATCCCGCCGACGGTGGACATCACACGGACCGGGCAGGAGGAGACCGTCGACGGCATCCGGATGGTCTTCCAGCTCACGCCCGGCACCGAGGCCCCGGCGGAGCTCAACATCCACTTCCCCGGCCACGCGGCCCTGTGCATGGCGGAGAACGCGACGCACAATCTGCACAACCTGCTGACGCTCAGGGGCGCCGAGGTCCGCGACCCCCGCGTCTGGGCCCGATACCTCTCCGAAGCCGTCGACCTCTTCGCGGGCTCCAGCGACGTGGCCTTCGCCTCGCACCACTGGCCGGTCTGGGGGCGTGAACGGGTGGTGGAGTTCCTGTCCGAGCAGCGCGACCTGTACGCCTACCTCCACGACCAGACGCTGCGCCTGCTCAACCAGGGGCTGACCGCGCTGGAGATCGCCGAACGCATCGAGGTGCCGCCCGCCCTGGAACGGGCCTGGCACACCCACGGCTACTACGGCTCGGTCAGCCACAACACCAAAGCCGTCTACCAGCGCTACCTCGGCTGGTTCGACGGCAACCCGGCCCACCTGTGGGAACACCCGCCGGCCGAGTCCGCCAAGCGGTACGTGGAGTTCATGGGCGGCGCCGACGACGTGCTGGAGCGTGCCCGCCGCTCGTTCGCCGACGGGGACTACCGCTGGGTGGCGCAGGTCGTCGGCCATGTGGTGTTCGCCGACCCCGACAACGCCGAAGCCCGCGGACTCCAGGCCGACGCCCTGGAGCAGCTCGGCTACGGCAGCGAGAACGGCACCTGGCGCAACTTCTACCTCATGGGCGCCTACGAACTGCGCCACGGCAGCGTCGGGACCCCCACCGTCACGGCGTCGCCCGACGTACTGGCCGCGCTGACCCTGGACCAGCTCTTCGACGCACTCGCCATCCGGGTGGACGGTCCGCGCGGCTGGGACGCGGACATCACCGTGCGCTGGAACATCACCGGCGCCGCGCCGGTCACCATGCGGCTGCGTCACGGCGTCCTCGTCCACGGCACGGGTGCCACCCTCTCCGCGGCCAAGCCGGACGTCGAGATCAGCCTCGCCGAGGCCGACCTGCGCGCGGTCCTGCTCGGCACCCTCGCCCCGGCCGCCCTCGTGGACCGCGCCGGCGTCGAGATCGGCGGCGAACCCGGGAAACTCACCGAACTCCTCGGTCATCTCGACTCCCCGGACCCGGACTTCGCGATCGTCACGCCGTGACCCGACTGTCCGAAGGCGCGCAGGCGCCGGCGCCGAGCCGGCCGAAGCCCGCGGATGCCGGCGCTGACACCGAGCCCGATGCCCGTCGGCTCCCTGCCGGCCTCCCCCTCGTGCGGGTGGCCGACGTGGTTCCTCGGTACGGGGCAGCGGTGGTAGAACGTGCGCGGTAAAGGACGTTCTGGGCATCCGTGCTGCTTGTTCGCGGCGGTGGGGAGCCCCCGCCGCTGAGGGGGTGTGGCGCCATCACTGGACGTCACGGTTTCGGGGACCTGTTACGCGCTCATCGGCGTGCGGCACGTCTGACGTTGGAGCAGTTGGCCGAAGCGTCCGGGGTGAGCGCTCGGTCCCTGTCGGACATGGAGCGCGGGCAGAGCAGGGGCCCGCAGCAGCGGACGGTGACCGCTCTGGCGGACGCGCTCGCGCTGGACGGCGATGTGCGCAAGCAGTTGATCGAGTTGGCGCGTGACGGCCGGCTGCGGGATCACTGGACCCGCCCGAGCGGCCTGTGTGAACTGCCCCGCTCCGTCGACGACTTCACCGGCCATGCCCCGGAACTGGTCTGGGTGAGCGAGCTGGTGTACGCGGAGAGTTCGCCGGGGGTCGGTGTGGTGGGGCTCATCACCGGCTCCGCGGGCATGGGAAAGACCACGTTCGCCGTCCGTGCCGCTCACTCGGTACGCCCGAGCTTTCCCGACGGGGTCTTCTTCCTCGATCTGTTCGGCATGTCCCAGCGGCCTCTGTCCGCCGCCGAAGCTCTGCACCTGCTGCTGCGCGCGTTCGGTGTCACGGACCGGAACATCCCGGGCGACACCCAGGAGCGCGCCTCCCTGTACCGGTCACTGCTGCGGGACAAGCGTGCGCTGGTCGTCCTCGACAACGCCGCGTCGGAGGAACAGGTGCGCCCACTGCTGCCGGGAGGCGGCGCGGGCCGGGCGCTGATCACCACCCGTCGGTTGCTGTCCGGTCTGGAGGGCGTCCGCAGGCTCGTCCTCGGGCCCCTGCCGCCAAGGGAGTCCACCCAGCTTCTGACCGGGATCCTGGGCGATCGCGCCGCCTCCGACGGGGAACCGGCCCTCACCCGGCTCGCCGAGTTGTGCGGTGGGCTGCCGCTGGCCCTGCGGATCATCGGGAACCGTCTGGTCAGCCGACCTGGATGGGGCGCCGCCGAACTTGCCGCCCGGCTGGCGAACGAGGAGCGGAGGCTCGACCAGTTCAAGGCCGGCGACCTCAAGATCGCCAACGCCTTCGGGATGTCGTACGAGCAACTCGCCGACTCCGCGCGGCGGATGTTCCGGCGGCTGGCCGTCGTGCCGGGACAGGACTTCGACGCCGCCCTGGCGGCCGTGGCCGGAGGGGTGTCCGTCGAGGACGCCTGGGAGGCTCTGGACGACCTCGTCGATCTCGGCCTGCTCTACGACAGCGACACGGGCCGCTACCGCTTCCACGAACTGGTCCGCCTGTTCGCCCGCGACCGGCTCCACGAAGAGGAGACCGCGGCCGAGTACGAAGCGCTGACGGAGAGGGTCACGTCGTGGCTGCTGCGGATGGCCACGCTGTCCGGGCGGTGGTTCGAACCCGGCTACGGCCGCTCGGGCCGGCCCGATCCCGATCTCGCCGTCCTGACCTCCCTGGAGGAGGCCGAAGGGTGGCTGCGGGTGAACGTGGACAGCTGGCTGGGCGCACTGCGGGCCGCGGCAGGCGACGGCCGGCACTCCCTCGTCCTCGACTGCGCGGAGTCGATGCACTGGTTCTCCGATCTGTGGGCGCACGGCCCGCACTGGCACGAGGTGTTCACGCTCGGAGCGGAGGCGGCCGACGCCCTCGGCGACCTCGCGCAGCGGGCGACCCAGCTGAACTATCTCGCCTGGGTCCATTCGGTGCCGCCCAGCGACCCGGAGGCCGTACTGCGGTACACGGCCCAGGCGTTGGAGTTGGCCACTCGGGCCGGTGCCGTGGCACAGGTCGCCTGGTCGCACGAGTACATGTCTTCGGCGCTGCGCCTGCGCGGCCGGTTCGATGAGGCCGTCGCCGCGTCGTCGCGGGCGGCGAGGATGTTCAAGAGCATCGGCGACATCGACTCCCACGTCCAGTGCCGCGCTCACATAGCCAACTGCCTTCTTGACGAGGGGCGTTACGCCGAGGCGCTGGAGCAGTACCTCGGACTGCTCACTCTGCTGGAGGACCCGGAGTCGGGCATGACACCCAGCGTCGTCACGGTCAGCCGGCCCCTCGCGCTGATCCGCGTCGGCCATTGTCTCGAACGTCTCGGCCGCCGTACGGAGGCGATCACCACGCTCACCGAGGGCATCGACGTCATCGACGCGCTCCAGATGTCCGACTACCGGCAGGCCGGCGCGCTGGAGACGGTGGCCGCCCTGCTGGCCGACGAAGGCCGTACCGACGAGAGCCGCCATGCCTACGAGCGGGCGGCGCGGGTCTTCGAAGCGATCGGCGACACCGGGGCGAGCGACCGCTGCCACGCCCTGGCGGGCGCCACCCGCTGATCCCGGCCGAGGGGCTGCCCGCCGAGACCTGGCCGGTACTTCTGCGTGCTGTTCTGCATGGTCCTGCCGCGTTCTCCTGGCTTGACTTGGGGGCACCGGGACAGACGTCAAGGCGCTGTCCCTCCAGGTCGGGAGTGGCCATGGCAACGATCAGGAACATCGTTCTCGTACACGGTGGCTTCGTGGACGGATCGGGCTGGCAGGGGGTGTACGACCACCTGAGCGCCGACGGATACAAGGTGGCGGTCGTGCAGAACCCGACGCTGTCGCTGGCCGGCGACGTCGCCGCCACCCACCAGGTCCTCGACGGACTCGACGGACCGGCCGTACTGGTGGGCCACTCCTACGGCGGTGTCGTCATCACCGAGGCCGGCAACCACCCCAACGTCGCGGCGCTCGCCTACATCGCCGCGTTCGCCCCGGACAAGGGCGAGTCCGTCAGCTCTCTGATCGCCGACCCGCCGCCCGGGGCGCCGGTCCCGCCGATCCTGCCGCCCCAGGGCGGGTTCCTGTTCCTCGACCGGGACAGGTTCGCGGCCTCCTTCGCCGCCGACGTGCCCGAGAAGGTGGCCGCGTTCATGGCCGACTCACAGGTTCCCTGGGGCGTCGAGGCCCTCGAAGGGGCGGTGTCCGAACCGGCCTGGCAGACCAAGCCGTCCTGGTACCTGGTCGCCACGGACGACCGCATGATCCCGCCGCCCGCCCAGCGCGTCATGTCGGAGCGGACCGGGGCCACCGTCTCCGAGACCCCCGGAAGTCACGCCGTCTACGTGTCCCGCCCGGCCGTCGTGGCCGCCGTCATCGCCCAGGCCGCCGAAGGACTCGACGGCCAGGAGTAGCAGCGAGGCACCCGGGACGAGAAGTTGGCGTCACGGGGTCACGCGACGACGTCGTCCCGGCAGGACGTGCGTGAGGGACAGCTTCGTCCGTGCCAGGTCCGCCCGGCGGTCACCCGCCGGGCGGACCACTATGAGCAGGTGACTCAGTACCAGAGTTGGTTGTTCGCGTACGAGCAGGACCAGATCTGGACTTGGGTGCCGTCCTGCCACCCGGCGTCCCTGGCGTCCAGGCACTTGTTGGCGTAGACGTTGACGAACGCGTATTGCGGCGCGCAGATCGAATGATCCGCGTTGCAGTAGTCCTTCACGTAGACCTGCCGCCACTGCTGGCTGGTCGTGGCATAGCAGTGCCATTGGTGCACGATGGTGCCATCGGTCGTCCAGGGCCCCTGGACGTCCATGCAGCTGTTGCTCTCCTGATTGCGGAATTTGTAGACGTGGTCCGCCACCTTGTCGAAGTACCAGCGCTGGTTCGTGGTCGGGCCGTTGTCGTGCCAGAGATGGATGGTCGTGCCGTCCGGGTAGTACGGCGAAGCGACGTCGAGGAGTTGATGGTCGGCGATCTCACTCGCGTGCAGGTTGGCCCATACGTACGGACCGTATGTCGCCGCCTGCGCCGAAGGTGCCGCGGCGAAGACGCTGAAAACCATGAGAAGGCCGGCCAGCAGTACGGTCACTCTGCGTCTCGGACGTAGCAGACGATTCCTCACATGAACCCCCGGTTGCCGATTACGTCCTGTTCGGCGCACACTCTCGCACGCCTGTGACGGGGGCCACAACGGCACTGACGGTCAAGGGTGTTGCAAGGCGGGCGAGCGGAACATGGAGCCGTCGCGCACCTGATGCCGTGGGCGAGGGGCCCGCCACCGCAGCCGCATCCGGGGTTCCCCGCGCACGGAGGGGATCGCAGACCTGGAGAGTGAGCGGCAGGCGAGGAGATCGCTGACAGCGCGCGTACGTTGCTGCGCAAGGTGAGGTGGGTGGAAGGTCGAGAGGCGTGCCGAAGGAAATTCGGTCCCACGACGTTCACACCCTGGACATCGGCGACGGCCTGCGCGGATGCCGTCCGGTGGGATCGTATGCCGTGGGCTGGCGCGTGGGCTCCACAGCGCGCGGAAGCGCGCGTGATCCCGGCCGCCCCGGCACCACATCCGAAATGGCTCGAGCAACGGCGAGGAATCGATGAACCCGAGCGACACCGACCGTGCTGAAGGGGCTGTGGCCGAACGCGACGTCGCAGCCGCGGGCGAGGTCAAGCCGCTGCTCGACACCCCGCAGACAGCCGCGGCGGGGGTGGCCATGTGGATCTTCGTCGTGGGCCCGCCGATCTGCCTGATCGCCGTGGCGCCGTTCGTATGGGGATGGGGCCTGTCCGCGCTGGACATCGGCATGGCGGTGGTCGCCTACCTCGTGTCCGGCTTCGGACTCACGGTCGGATACCACCGTCTCTTCACGCATCGTTCCTTCAAGGCGCGGCGGGGCCTGCGGATCGCCCTGGCCGTCGCGGGTTCGCTGGGCGTCGAGGGTTCACCGGTCCAGTGGGTGGCGAACCACCGCCGTCATCACGCCTTCGCCGACCGAGAGGGCGACCCGCACTCGCCCTGGCGCTACGGAAGCGACACCCGCGCGCTGCTCAAGGGGCTCCTCCACGCGCACATCGGCTGGATGCTGAAGCGCGAGCTGAGCAACCGCGCCCGGTTCGCGCCCGACATCGCCGCCGATCCCGACCTGCGGCTCATCGGTCGGCTCTTCGGGCTGCTGACCGCCGTCTCGCTGCTGCTCCCGGCACTGGTCGGCGGGCTCGTCACCGGCACCTGGACCGGCGCCCTGACCGGGTTCATCTGGGCCGGCGTGATCCGGATGGCGCTGCTGCACCACGTCACGTGGTCGGTGAACTCGGTATGCCACGTCGCGGGCACCCGCCCGTTCATGAGCCGGGACAAGGCCACCAACTTCTGGCCGCTCGCCCTGCTGTCCTTCGGCGAGAGCTGGCACAACTCACATCACGCCGACCCCACGGGCGCGCGCCACGGCGTGCTGCCGGGCCAGCTCGATCCGTCGGCACGCCTCATCCGGGTGTTCGAGCAGCTGCGCTGGGCCCACGACGTGCGCTGGCCGAGCCCGGACCGTCTCAGCGCCCGGCTGCTCCCCGATGCGGCCGACCCGAGCCGGCCCGCCGTCTGACATCCCGCGGGGTACGGCGAGAACGGCACCCCACGACCCGTACGGACGGACACGTCGGCGGCCGGAAGCCCGGCCGCCGACGGGATGGGCCCCTCGTCTCCGTCAGGCACCGAGCAGGCCGACCGCTCCGTACCAGACCGGTCCGGGGTTGAGCCGGTCCGGGTAGAGGGTCGTCATCCGGTCGAAGTACTCGCGTGCGGTGGGCTTCTGGCCGAGCAGGCGGATGGCGTCCAGGAGGTACTGGCGGGTCTCCTCGATCGTGGCCGGGTCGTCGGGCAGATCCTTGTTCTTGTGGCCGGCCACGACGTGGCGCGGCTGGAGCGCGGCGACACGGTCGAGGGCCTGGAGCCATTCCTGGAGGCCGCCGTCGCCGCCTTCGAGGATGTACTGGTGGACGCCGTTGTAGACGACGTCGCCGGCCACCACGAGTCCGATCGACGGCACGTGCAGGACCGTGGTCTTGTCGGTGTCGGTGTGACCGACCTCGACGGCCTCGATGAGGTTGCCCTCCAGCAGGAAGCCCTCGGCGGGGACGGGCTGGGCCAGGACCGGGGTGTCGGGGATCAGGCCGGGGAAACGCTTGTCCCACAGTTGCTCGCGTCCCTCGGTGGCCTGCTCGTGCATGACCTCGATGGTCCCGGGGGTCGCGTAGACGGTGACACCGGGGAAGCGCTTCACGAGATCGGCGGTACCGAACCAGTGGTCGCCGTGGCCGTGAGTGGCGTAGATGTAGGCCAGGCGCTTGCCGGAGCGGTCGATCCAGTCGCCCACCCGCTTGGTCTGCTCGATGGTGAGAGGCGGGTCGACCAGTACGGCGTCCTCGTCCCCGAAGATCAGCGTCGACGTCAGCGGCGAGGAGACGATCCCTTCACCGTTGGGCAGCCGCTCGTCACCGGCCCGGCGGTTCCCTTCCTGGACGAGAACCTCGTACGCCAGGGGACTGGGTGCGGATGCGGTCATTGTGGTGCCTCCTTCTGGGGCGGAATCCGGTTTCTCGCTGCCGCCCGCTCCGTGGCCGGGTCGTGAGCCGGGCGCTTCGCAGGGTGGGGGCGGAGGGGATCCGATCCGACGGGTGCGATCGGCCCGGCGCGGGCGTGAACCGGCGCGGCAGGCGCGTCGCATGCGTCCCGCCGACCCTGGTCGTACGTGCCCGAGTGTGGGGGACAGGTGCGCTTTCGCGTGATCCTTGGGAAATAAGCGTAACACGTTTACGTATGTCGCATCGGAGTTGCGGCGGCCGCGCCCTCGTCACCTCGGGGGAGTGGAGGACCTGTGGAGCGGCGGAAGCGGCGGGCGGCCGCGCGTGGCCCGCGCGTGTTGTTCGCCTTGTTTGCCGCGGGCGACGGATGGCGTGAGGTGGATCGGCTTCCGGTGTGCGGCCGGTCAGGCCGTCTCGGCGGTCGCCCGCTTGCGGGCGCGGTGGTTGCGCAGGTTGACCGCGTTGCCGCAGAGGCGCACGTCGTGCCAGACGCCGCTGTTGTTCCGGGAGCGGTCGAAGAAGGCGACCGCGCAGTGGGTGTTGCGGCAACTCTTGAGACGGCGCAGGGAGTCGGTGCACTGGGCCTCGTAAGCCTCGATCATGGCGAGGGAGGCCACCTGGCGCCATCCCGTGCCCCTCGCCTCGGCGTGGATGCGGCCGTCGGCGCCGATCCGGAGAGCGGTCGGCGTGGCCGTCAGCGAGGCCGCCGGGAGCGACTGCGGTGAACTGTCCGTTCCCGCCGCCTGCAGATGCCGGCGCAGGTCGTGCCGGAAGTCGCGCAGTTTCTGCAGCTCCTCGGCCGTGATCTCGACCGCGGGTGCGGGGCGGCGGGTCTCGCCGCTCCACTTCGCGAGTGCCTGGGCGAGCCACGTCCGCGCGTCCTCGACGTCCTCCAGGAGGTCGGCCTCGCGCGGCTTGCCCGCGGAGATCGTGTTGAGCAGATCCTGGACGAATGCCAGTCCGCCCGGGGCGGGCTCCAGGTCGTATCGGTCGGTCGCAGTCCAGGGCATCCTCGAAACCGCCTTTCTTGCGAGATGACGAACGACATGTGCACAGCCACTTTACCTCTTCCGGTGAGAGGTCTGAGCGGTTCGAGCGGCGGGGGTGATCTCCGACGCCCCCTGTCGAAGTCGTGTGCGCTGAGGAGACTTACCGCTCTCGCGGGCCGCGCTTTGCGAAGAGGTCTCCGGTCGGCCTCCGGTGGGGCCGCACGTGAGTCAAAAGAGGCGTCGTCCGGTGACGTGCGCCCGCGCGAGCTGTACGACGTGACGTCACTCGGCGGCTCGTGGAGGGCGCGGCTGTCGTCAGAGCGACGTACTGACGGCGCCGGGGCCGGTGATCGGCTGCACGTCGGAGCCGGAGACCTCGTGCCCGCAGGAGCAGCGGAGCTCGACGTGCACCTCGCCGCCGCAGCCGGTGTGGTTCAGCAGTGCCGGTGCGCCCTCGGGGCCGCCGAGATGGTTGTCTCCGTACTGGAGGAGGGCGGCCAGAACCCACTGCAGGTCGTGGGCGGGCGACGTGAGGTGGTACTCCTGGCGGGCGCGCTGTCCGGCCTCCTTGTAGCTGCGGCGCTCCAGCAGGCCCGCGTCGACGAGCTGTCCCAGGCGTTCGGTGAGGACGCGACGCGAGATCCCGAGGTGGTCGGCGATCTCGTCGAAGCGGTGCAGCCCGGCGAAGACCTCGCGCAGGATGAGAAGGGTCCACCGCTCGCCGACCAGACCCAAGGTCGCGGCGACGCTGCAATTGCCGAGATCAAGTTCACGCCACTCCATGCCGTACAGGATACTCCAGGGTTGCGATCTGGAACCCAGCCCTTGACCGTCCTGAGTTCCGGATGGAAACTTAGGTGGTGGTGGAACGCGTGTGGTCGGCCTCCGGTCCCGCCGCCCGCCATTGGACGGGAGCCGGAGCGGGTGGCGACGCGTTCACTGATCCCCGCACTCAGCCCTGAGCATGGAGGAAGCATGTCGAGCAACCAGGCGATCGTTGATGCCTGCCACCGCGCCTACACCGGATTCGAGAAGAACGACTCGTCCGACCTGGTGGCTCTGATGTCTGCGGACGTGGTCTTCCACTTCCCCGCCTCCCTGCCCTACGGCGGGACCTTCCACGGCCGGGACGGCTTCGTGGCCTTCTACCAGGACCTCTTCGACCACTACTACGAGTACTTCAACTACGACCTGCACACGGTGCTCGACGCCGGGTCGCACGTGGTGGTACCCGTCCGGGCCCGCGCGAAGGCGAAGAACGGCCGCATCATGGAGAACGAGCACCTGCTGCTGTTCGCCGTGACCGACGGACTGATCACGGAGGCGCGGCTGTACGCGGACACCGCCAAGGGGCGCGATGTGATCGAAGGCCTCGAGTTCTTCCCCTCCGCCGCCGACTGAGGCGGAAGGTATCGGCGGCCCTCCGGCGAAAGCCAGGACCGGCCCCCTTCCCGGGGCGGTGTCCGTCCCTGGACAGGGAGGAGCCACATGACGACGGAACGCGTCGCCGACACCGACGTACGGTACCGGCGCGATCGCGACGGGGATCTGGCCGTGGTGTTCGTCCACGGTTTCCTCGACGACCAGTACGCGTGGGACCGCCTCATCGCGCGGCTCACCACGCCAGGCATCGAGTGCGTCACCCTGGACCTGGCCGGCTGCGGTGACCGCGACACGGCGGACGGCCCCTACGACTACGACCGGTTCGCCGACGAGGTGGGCGCGGTGGTCGACGCTCTGGGCAAGCCCTTCGTGATCGTCGGCCAGAGCATGGGTGCGGCCGTGGCCGAACTGGTCGCGGTCCAGCGCCCCGACCGGGTCCGCGGACTCGTGCTGGTGACTCCGGTTCCCCTCGGGGGTGTGCGCCTGCCCGACGAGATGATCGAGCGTTTCCGCTCGTTGGGCGGTGACGCGGACGGGCAGCGGGGTGTGCGCGACCGGTTGTCCGTGGCGTTCCCGGAGGCGGAACTCGACCGGCTGGTGGCGACCGGACGGCGTCTGCGCCCGGAGGTCATCCGTGCCCTCGCCGACTGCTGGAACACCGGACACCCTCTCGGCGAACGGCCGAGTGCGTACGCCGGCCCGGTGCTCCTCGTCCGGGGCGAGGGGGACGGATTCGTCACCCAGGACATGGTCGACAACACGATCGCGCCACGCTTCTCCGCCCTGGCAGTGCTGTCGGTGGCCCGGGCCGGCCACTGGGTCCACATCGAGCGGGCGGCCGACGTCGCCGTGCGCCTCGACCGCTTCCTCGCCGAGGTTCTCGGTCCCGAGGGTGGCCCCGCCGCGCACACCCCGCGTCCGCAGGGGTGGACGAACGCCTTCGCGCAGAAGTCCGCCGACGCGTTCGGTGAGGCGTTCGCCGAGGACGTGGTCCTGGAGGCGAGCATCCTGACCCGCCCGGTGGAAGGCCGCGACCAGGTGCAGAAGGTGATGGGCGCGGCGAGCGTGATCTACGAGTCGCTCCGCTTCACCCGGGAGGCCGTCGACGGCCCGCGCACGTACCTGGAGTGGGAGGCCACCGCGTTCGGGGGCATGCCGATCGAGGGCGTCACCATCCTGACCAAGAACGCGGACGGCCGGGCCTTCCGAGTCGCCATCCAGCACCGTCCGCTGGGCGCCGTCCTCCGCTTCTCCACGGAACTGCGCGACCGACTGACCGGTGAGATCGACGCCGACCACTTCCACCGGGGCTGAGGTCCCTGCCGGTTCCGAAGGTGTCGCTTGCTGTCGCGGTCCGCGCGCACCCGCGGCGGTGGTGCCGCAGGAGAGCGGTGCGTCCGTGGTGCACCGCGCGCTGTCCCTGGCCGGCCGGAGCCCGCGATGGAGCCGTCCCGCCCCCTGGCGGCAGCCGCCCGGACGCGCATGCCCACGCTTCCGGATCTGTCCCGGGCCCGGTACGGCCCCGGGCACGCCGCCGTCGAGGTCGCCGGGGCGCCGGCGTCGGATCGCCGTTACCTCCCGACCGGATTTCAATGAAAATACTTAGGTAACGGAGAAAACCATGACAACCGTAGTCACCAACACAGAACCCTCGGTGGACGAGCTCAAAGCTCTGCTCGCACTCCAGCGGAAGGCGTTCCTCGCGGAGGGGCCGCCCTCCGCGGAGGTCCGGCGCAACCGGCTCGACCGGCTTCTCGCGGCCGTCCTCGGCTCCGCGGACGAGCTGGCCGAGGCCCTGAGCGCGGACTTCGGCAACCGGCCCGTGGGCCTCACCCTCGGCACCGAGATCGCCACGACCATCGACGTGGTCCAGCACCTGCGGGCGAACCTCGAGGAGTGGATGCGGCCCGTCGAGTACCCGGACGACTTCCTCCCGACCACGGTCGATGTCGACCCGCTCGGTGTCGTGGGTGTGGTCGGCCCGTGGAACTTCCCCATCACCCTGGTGGTGCACCCCGCCGCGGAGGCCCTCGCGGCCGGCAATCGCGTCATGATCAAGTTCTCGGACGGTGACGTCCGCACGGGCGAGGTGTTCGCCAAGGCGATCGCGAAGCACTTCGACCCCTCCGAGGTGGCGGTGGTCCTCGGCGGTGTCGAGCTGAGCGCGGCGTTCTCGGCCCTTCCTTTCAACCACCTGATGTTCACCGGGTCTCCCGGTGTGGGCAAGCTCGTCCAGAAGGCGGCGGCGGAGAACCTCACCCCCGTCACCCTCGAACTCGGCGGCAAGAACCCCGTCGTGGTGGGCCATGACGCCGTCCTGTCCGACGCCGCGGTCCGCGTCGCGGGCTCACGGCTGGCCAACGGCGGACAGTTCTGCCTCGGCCCGGACTACGTCTTCGTGCCGCGCGTGGATGTCGAGGAGTTCGTGGAGAGGACACGGCAGGCTTTCGTCGACCTCTTCCCGGACTACGCCACCCACCCCGGCGTCACCTCCGTGATCAACGACAGGAACTTCGACCGGATCACCGGACTGATCGACGACGCCGTCACCAAGGGCGCCACCGCGGTGCTGGGAGTCCCCGAAGGCGACCCGGCGGCCCTCCCGGACCGGTCCACGCGCCGCATCCCGCCGACGATCCTGCTGAACGTGACCGACGACATGCTCGTCGCCGACGAGGAGATCTTCGGGCCGGTCGTCGTGGTGCTCCCCTACGACGACATCACGGAAGCCATCGCCTACGTCAACGACCGTCCGTCGCCGCTGGCCGCGTACTGGTACGGCGACGACAGCGCCGACTTCCGCGCGTTCCGGCACCGTACGGCCAGCGGCGGAATGGCCCGCAACGACTTCGCGGTACAGATCTTCCTGCCCGACGTTCCCTTCGGCGGTGTCGGCCAGAGCGGCATGGGCGCCTACCACGGCAGGACCGGATTCGACACCTTCAGCCACAAACGGGCCATCACCACCTCCCAGTTGCCCGTCCCCTTCGCCGTCCAGGCCGTCACCTTCGACGACGAGGGACCCGCCCAGATCCACGACCGGATCGCCTCCGCGCTCGACGAGGTCAACGCGCGACTGAAGTAGCGCCGGCCGACGACTGTCCGCAGTCCGCAGTCCGCAGTCCGCAGTCCGCAGTCGGGCAGGTGCCGGGACGGCGGGCTGATGGGCGCCCGGCTCGCCCCCGCACCTTCGCCGTACGGAGGCGGTGTGACCCGCGCGAGCAGAGGCCGCCGCACCCTCTTCCTCACCGGACTCGGTGTCTTCGTCGCGGGCAACCTCCGCACCGCCCTCGTCCCCGACTTCGAAGTGGCCCTGGCCTCGCGAGGGTTGGCCGGCCCGGGCGGTGCCGTGGTCACGCCCACCGCCACCGCCATCGCCGTCACCCCTCGTCGACACGCCCGAGCGGGCGGCCAGTGCTTCCTGACCCGCCGTCGGCGCTGTGTGCCGGCGCGCGCTGTCCGTCACCGAGGCTGCCTGGCCCGCTCCGACCTCGTCGGTATCTCACGCGCGCGCCTCGCCTCGGGCGACAACGGCCCGCGTGGGATCTCCGTGACGAGACCGTGGCTCGCCCCCGTCCGGGACGACTCCTCGGTGCTGGTCATAGCGGCTTGACCATGTGCTCCTTCGTTGGAAGCGGATGGAGCGGATGTCTGGTCACCGGCACGTCGACCCGTGCGGGTGGGCCGGCCGAGGGCGACGCCCGCCAGGACCAGGGCCAGCCCGCCCAGTTGCTGAATCGTCAGCACCTCTCCGGCGAGGGCGGTGCCGAGGAACACGCCCGTGACGGGGTTGAGGAGTCCGATCAGTCCCACGGTGCCCGCGGGCAGGTGCCTCAGTCCGGTGAACCAGGCGGTGAAGCCCAGTGCGGTGGCCACCAGGGTGACGTAGCAGAAGGCGAGAACCGTGGGGGTGGACATCGTGGGCGGAGTGCCCTCCACCGCCACGGCTACCGGAAGCAGGAACAGCCCTCCGGCGGTGAGCTGCCAGGAGGTCGTGGCGATCAGGTCCGCGTCGTGGCTCCATCGCTTGGCCAGGACATGGCCGAAGGACGACACGAGTACGGCCGCCGCCGAGGCGAGGATCCCCGCCGCGCTGATCGCCTCCGCACCGGTGAGCAGCATGAGACATACGCCGACGAGCCCGACCATGGCACCGGCCAGGTGCGGGACCCGGGGACGCTCGGCCACCAGGGGCCATGCGAGGAACATCATCGTCAGCGGGGAGACCGCCATGACCGTCGAGGCGACGCTCGTCGGCAGCAGTTGGGAGGAGGCGTAGACGAGGACGAAGAACACGCTCACGTTGACCAGGCCCAGTACGGCGGATCGCCACCACCACGCGCCGCGGGGCCGTCGTCCGCGGACGGCCAGCAGGACGAGGCCGGCCGGCAGTGCCCGCAGGGCAGCCCCGTACAGGGGGCGATCCACCGGGAGGAACTCACGGGTGACGAAGTAGTTGGCTCCCCAGGCCACCGGCGCGACCGCCGTCAGCGCGAGCCATCGAGCATTAGCTTCCATGGAAGCTAATCTAGCTTCCTGGGAAGGTAATATGGAAGCCATGGAAGACTCGCAATCGATGGACCGCGTGGCGCGCATCCAGGACGAGTGGCGCCGTGAGCGCCCCGAGGTCGACGTGACCCCGCAAGGAGTGATCGGCCGACTGCATCGTCTGGCGGACCGGCTCAGCGAGGAGCTCCGTCTCGTCTACGGCCGATACGGCCTGAGCGAGGGGGAGTTCGACGTCCTGTGCGCGCTGAGGCGTTCGGGCGAGCCGTATGAACGGGCACCCGGCGAGCTCGCCGCGCACACCATGGTCACCACCGGCGCGATGACGAAGAGAATCGACAGCCTGGAGCGCGCCGGTCTCGTCACCCGCCGCCGGTCCGACGACGACCAACGGGGCAGGATCGTCGCCCTCACCACACCCGGCCTGGAACTCGTCGACCGGGCGTTCACCGACCACATGCGCAACGAGCGCCGCCTGCTGGACCACTTGACGCCCGTGGAGGCTTCGGCCATGGAGACACTGCTGACGGCGTGGCTCGCCCGCATGGACCGCCCCCGCCCGTCCGACAGCGACTGATCTCCCACCCGTCCGGCAGCGACTGACTCCCCATCCGTCCGACGGCGGCTGACTCCCCATCCGTCCGACGGTGACTGACCTCCCCATCCGTCCGGCAGCGACGCGGCCAAAGGGGCTACGGGCGACGCGGGTGGTTGCCTCAAGTCCCCGCCGATCAATCCACTTTGTCGCGGCTGGCCCTGTCCTGGCCGTGCGGGCGCGCGGTGGGATGGATCGCTTCCGCCGACGGGTGGGACGCGCAGGATCCGCCGCCGCCACTGAAAGGCCCTGATGAGCATGCCGCGTATACGCTCGTTCGTGCAGGTCGACGTGTTTTCCACGCGTCCCTATGCCGGCAACCCGGTCGCGGTCGTCCTGGACGGGTCGGACCTCACCGACGAGGAGATGCAGCGCCTGGCGCGTTGGACGAATCTGTCCGAGACCACGTTCGTGATGCCCCCCACCGTCCCGGAGGCGGACTACCGGTTGCGGATCTTCACTCCCCGGAGCGAGTTGCCGTTCGCCGGGCACCCCACCCTCGGCTCCGCACGCGCCTGGCTGGACGGCTGCGGCATACCGCGGCACGCCGACCACCTCGTGCAGGAGTGCGCCGCCGGTCTGGTCACCGTGCGCCGTGGCGAGCACGCGCTGTCCTTCGCCGCCCCGCCGCGGGTGCGCGAGGGCGCGCTCGACGACGATCATCTGCACCAGGTCCTGGCCGCGTTCGGCATCACGCGTGACCGCGTTGTCGCCCATCAGTGGGTCGACAACGGTCCGGGCTGGGCCGTGGTCCAACTGTCCACAGCCGAGGAGGTCCTCGCCCTCGAACCCGACCTCTCCCTCATCCCGGACGCGATGATCGGCGCGATCGGGGCCCACCCCCGCGGGCATCGGCACCACTTCGAGATGCGTACCTTCGCCCCAGGCGCCGGGGTGCCCGAGGACCCCGCGTGCGGCAGCATGAACGCCGCCGTCGGTCAGT
Source organism: Streptomyces sp. NPDC002306 (assembly GCF_053593435.1). Taxonomy (NCBI): domain Bacteria; kingdom Bacillati; phylum Actinomycetota; class Actinomycetes; order Kitasatosporales; family Streptomycetaceae; genus Streptomyces; species Streptomyces sp. NPDC002306. Next base: position 12,667 of record NZ_JBSFCK010000025.1, on the reverse strand, counting down.
GGCTCACCTCGACCGGCGCCGCACCCTCCACCTACCGGGTCTCCCAGGGCACCAGACTGGGACGCGCCGCGAGCATCGAGATCACCGCGGACACGGACGGCACCGTCTGGGTCAGCGGCGCCGCCACCGTGTGCGTCCGCGGCACCATCACACTCTGACCGTCCCACCGTCTCGCCGTGCCAGTGAGCCATCCCCTCACGGCCTCACCGCCCGAGCCTCCGCGGGCAGTTGCCGGGGCGCGGACAGCCGCGCGGCGATCCATGCGCCGGACCACCGGGCCGGGGCGGGTCCGTCACGTGGTGTCGGCGGAGAGCGTCTTCATGCTGACGTAGCTGGTCACCGTGGCCACGCCGGGCAGGGCGGCCAGCTGGTTGGCGTGGAAGTCCTCGTAGGCCGGCAGGTCGGCCACCTCCACCTGGAGCAGATAGTCGAAGTTGCCGGTGATGTGGTGGCAGGCGACCACCTCGGGCAGCCGGGTGACCTCACGTTCGAACGCGACGACGTCCGCGCGGGTGTGCCGCATCAGCCGGACACCCGCGAACACACGCAGACTCCGGCCGACCGCGGCGGGATCGATCAGCGCGCGGTAGCCGCGAATCACTCCGGCTTCCTCCAGCTGACGTACGCGCCGCAGACAGGGCGACGGCGACAGCCCCACCCGGGCGGCGAGCTCGCTGTTGCTCATGCGGCCGTGCTGTTCGAGTACCGACAGAATCAACCGGTCCACTTCGTCCATGGTGGCAGATTATTGCTCTCGCTCGCCCTCTACCACAATCCTGCGCCTCCAGCGGGCGCAATATGCTGCCAAAGTTGCCGAAATTCGGCTGCATCGGAGCGTCGGTCGGTCACGCTGGTGGGGGAGTCACATCGACGGTCCACGGAAGGGCAGCCATGCCGGGCAAGAGCACCATCACCGTTCACGCCGATCGCGATGTCCATCCCAGCCGTGCCGTGGCACCCCCCATCTACCAGACGGCGACGTTCTGGGCCGAGGACGGCGAGACGTTCGCGCGGGCCGCCGTCGACCCGCGGGGCAAGGACTTCTACACCCGCTTCGGCAACCCGAACCACGCACAGGTCGCCACCGTTGTCGCCGAACTGGAGAACACCGAGGCGGCCATGGTCACCGCGTCCGGGATGGCCGCGCTCACCACGGCCGTGCTGGCCTTGGTGTCCGCCGGTGACCACGTCATCGGGCAGAAGTCCACCTACGGGGGTACGGCGTCGGTGCTGCTGAAGCTGCTGCCACGCCTCGGTGTGTCGACCACCCTGGTGGACCAGACCGACCCGGAGGCGTTCGCGAAGGCACTGACCTCGCGGACCCGCCTGATCCTGCTGGAATCCCCGAGCAACCCGCTGTTGCGGATCACCGACCTGCGCGCCGTCGCGGACCTGGCCCGCGCGCACGATGTGCTGACCATGGCGGACAACACTTTCGCCACTCCACTGAACCAGCGACCGGCGGAGTTCGGCATCGATCTGGTCTGGCACAGCGCGACCAAATACCTCAACGGCCATTCGGACGTCTCCGCGGGAGTGCTGGCCGGGCCGGCGAACATCCTGGACCGGATCTGGGACGTCGGCCTGCTCACCGGTGCCACGCTCGGCCCGATCGACGCGTGGCTGCTGCTGCGCGGTATGCGCACCCTGCCGCTGCGGGTGCCGCGGCACAACGCCAACGGTCTGGCGCTCGCGGAGGCGCTGAACGCGCATCCGGCGGTGGCGAAGGTGCACTATCCGGGTCTGGCGGCCCACCCGCAGCACCAGTTGGCCGTCAGTCAGATGAGCGGTTTCGGCGGGGTGCTCGGGATCGAGTTCGCCGGTGGGTTCGAGAGGGCCGACGCCTTCCTCGGCCGGCTGCGCTACCCCCGCCGGTCGGCCAGCCTCGGCGGCGTGGAATCGCTGGCCGTGCACCCGGCGTCCATGTGGCGCGGGATGCTCAGCGACGAACAGATCGCCGAGTCGGTCCCTACGGGCCTCGTCCGGTTGGCCGCGGGCACGGAGGACACGGCCGACCTGGTCGCCGACGCGCTCGCCGCGGCCGACGCGGTGCTCGCCGACGCCGCGACCACCTGAGCGGCCGCTCGCGCTGAGGCGGAGACGCCGACGCACGCTCGCCGAGCCTCGGTCGCCCCGCCCTCACTACGGCTACGTCTGCATCTACGGCTACGGCAGGGCGGCGTGCGCACGACAACGATCCGTAAGCGTCCGTGAAGGAGTTCATCCCATGAAAACCCTGCTCACCGGCGGCACCGTGGTCAGCATGGACCCGGCTGTCGGCGATCTCGACCGCGGTGACGTGCTGATCGAGGACGGTGTGATCGTCGAGGTGGCCGAGCGCGTCGACGCGCCGGACGCCGAGGTGATCGACGCGACCGACCGGATCGTCATGCCCGGCTTCGTCGACAACCACCGCCACACCTGGCAGACCGCGTTCCGAGGCGTCGGCGCGGACTGGACGTTCCCCGAGTGGGCGTTGGCCATGCACGGCACGGTCAAACCCCACTACCAGCCCGAGGACGTCTACGCGGGCACCCTGCTCGGCCGCCTCGAAGCCCTGCACTCCGGTGTGACCACGATGCTGGACTGGTACCACGTCGCGCAGGGCCACGAGCACGAGGACGCCGCCGTCGCGGCGCTGCGGGACGCGCCGGGGCGCTCGATCTTCTGCCTCGGCGCCGGATGGGGTACCCCCGACCCCGTCGACGCCGGGGTCCGCCGGGTCCGCTCCGAGCTGACCGGGGACGGCCTGGTCACCATGGCGCTGGGGCTGCGCGGGCCCGAGGACACGAGCATGGACACCGTCGCCCGGGAACTGAAACTCGCGGCCGAACTCGGCCTGCGCACCAGCCTGCACATCGGCGCCGTCGGAACACAGCGCCCGGTCGCCGCGTTGCGCGAGCACGGGCTGCTGCGCGACACCACCACGTTCGTGCACGGCAACGGGATCAGTGACGAAGAGCTGCGGATGCTCGCGGACGCGGGCAGTTCGCTGTCGATCAGCCCGGACGTCGAGCTGAAGATGGGGTTCGGATCGCCGATGACCGGCCGGGCGCTGGCCGCCGGTCTGCGCCCGACGCTGTCCATCGACGACGTCCCCTCGGTCGGCGGCGACATGTTCTCCACCATGCGTACCGCCTTCGCCGTGCAGCGTGGCCTGGACGGCGGTCTGCGCTCCCGGGACCTGCTGGAGTTCGCCACCGTCGACGCCGCCCGGTCGTGCGGGCTCGACGCCCGAACGGGCAGCATCACGCCCGGCAAGGACGCCGACGTCATCCTGCTGCGCACCGACGACCTGACCGTGTTCCCGGTCACCGACCCGGTCGCCACCATCGTCAGCGCCGGCCATCCCGGCCTGGTGGACACCGTCCTCGTCGCCGGACGCGTGGTCAAACGCGACGGTGTCCTGGTGGGCGTGGACTTGCCGGCCTCGAGGTCCCGGCTGGTCGCGTCACGCGACCGGATCGCGGCGGCCGCCGGTATCCCACTCGACGGCACATGGCGCCCGCGGCCCGAATCGGAGTAGGGGCACTCGGCCGCGTACGTCGGAACGGGGAGGGGATCCGGAGGAGTGGGACGGCCTGCGGCCCTCGTGCCGTGCCGACCGGCCCGCGGCCCTCGTGCCGTGCCGACCGGCCCGCGGCCCTCGTGCCGTGCCGACCGGCCTGCCGCGCGGGGGCGGGTAGCGGCGAACGCGCTGGTCCGGGTCGCACGCGGGACTACGCGGTGAGGTGATCGTGTCGGGTGGGACGTCCGGCCACGTAGTGCACGTACTCGCGCTCCAGGCGAAAGCCGGCGGTCCAGGCGAGCAGCCGGCTGGGGCGGTTGTCGCGGGAGCAGGACCAACTGGCGCTGTGGCCGCGGGTCGCGATGTCCCCGCACAGGGCGGTGACACAGGCGATGGCGAGGTGTTCGCGCCGGTGCTCGGGGACCGTGACGCAGGCGACGTCCTCGTATCTGCTGCTCAGGAGGTGGGCGCAGGCCACGGTGAGGATGCGGTCCTTGTGGAAGGCGGCCCAGCCGAGGCCGGAGGCCGCCAGCGCGGTCGGTCCGCCCCATGTGCCGTGGATCCACGCCACGTCGGTGTCGAGTTCGGCGAGAGCCGGGGCGTGCTCCGGTGTCAGCCGTCGTACCGTCACGCCCCACGGGAGACGGGGTGTCGAGGAGGGCGGCATGCGCTGTACGTACACCATGCGCTCCCACGGGGTGACCTGGTCGAAGGCCTTGGCGAGGGCGGGGAGGAAACGGTCAGGCGCGTCGATGTGGCAGTCGGACAGCGGCATGAGGTCGTCGGCCGTGAGCACGTCCGGGTCACCGCGCAGCAGGGCGTGGTCGGCGCAGCGTACGGCGACGGCGCGTGGGTGGACCACGCGGTCGGCCCACCAGCGCCCGGTCCCGGTCGTCAGGGCGTGTTCGGCGAGGGCGGCGGGGCCGGGCGCCGCCGCGGGGAACCACCGGGAGAGCGCGGGGATCTGGTGGGGGAGGAGCTGGATCACAGTGGTCGCCTTTCACCAGATGTGGGGCGACCTCTGTGTGTGGTGGGGTCGCCCCGGGGGCTCAGCGCCGACCGGCCTCGCGGCCGTGGCCGGCTCTCCTCTCGTGGTGGGCCCAGTTCTTGTGATGGGCCCACCTCTTGCGGTCGCTCGTCGACATGGGGGTCAACTGCGCCATGTGAAAGCGGAGTTCAAGCGGCGCGGCCGACCAGGTGGTCGGCGAGTTTGTTCAGGCGCCTGACCGTGCGGTCATCGGTGGCGGCCAAGGCCGGTGCGACGCAGTCGGCACGGTCGTAGTACGCGCCGTTCACGATCTCTACGGCCGGGTCGCAGAGGCGGACCACGTACCGGGCACCCTCCGCCGGCGCGGAGCCCTCGTGCGCGTACAGCGGCAGCAGGGCCGTGTCGCAGACCCCGGGGTGGACGGAGACCGCGGTGACGCGCGGGTCGGCCGCGAAGACGGTGAGCGCCAGTCGCGACTGGGCGTAGACGGCGAGCCGGGAGTAGTGGCGGACGCGGTTGGGGTCGCTCCACTGGATGTTCGCGGTGCGGTGCAGGGACGACGAGACATTGACGACTCGGCCGCCGGGGTCGCTGGTGAGCGCGGATTCCAGCAGGCAGGTCAGGAGGTAGTGGGCGAGGAAGTTGACCTGGAAGGCGATCTCGTTGCCGTCCGTGGTGACGGTGTGCTGCTCCGGTGCCGCGATGCCCGCGTTGTTGACGAGCACGTCGAGGTGCGGGTGTTCGGCGACGACTCGGTCCGCCAGGGCCTCAACCTCGTCGAGACGGGTGAAGTCGGCCGCCACAGGGAGAAGTCGGGCGTCATCGATGCCCGCCATGGCGATCAGGCGGTCGGCGGCGGCGCGCGCCTCCTCGGCGGTGCGGCCGTGCAGCAGCACGGTGGCACCGCGTTCGGCGAGCTGCCGGGCGGTCTCCAGGCCGATGCCGGAGGTGGCCCCCGTGACGAGAACGGTGCGGCCGGGAAGAAGAGAGCGATCAGACATGGTCCATCCGAGGTCGCGGGCACGTCGGCGGCCCCAGTGCGGGGACGCCGAACATGGACGGATACGAGGAACGGGGCGCCGGAACGAATCACGGCGCCCCGAGGGCTACGGACGACGCGTCGGTCTCAACGGAGAGCGGACGCGGGCGTTTCCGAGCGGTGAGGCGCGCAAGGGGTGGCGCCGGGATTCGGCGGCCGGTCGCAATGAAGCCGTGCGCTGTTCACAGGTGACATGGAAGCCGCCCCGAACGCCGCGTACAAGAGCGACTCCTGATCCGATACGCGCCCCTGACGTGTATGAACGCTTCCTTTGCGGGCTCGGTTCGGCTGTCGGAGGCCCTTGGACGACGACGTGCGGCGCACTGCCCGCAGCGCGCGGAGCGACGTCAACACGTCGTCAAGGTCACCTGAGGAAGCGTCAGAAGCGTGTCAACGGACGGCGTCGGCAGCCGCAACCGATTCCAGACTGAGCGTCACGGGGGACACGGGCGCCCGTCCGTGGCGTGACGTTGGAGGGCTCGTGACCATCACGGCCGGCACCACGCGCAGTTCCGAGGCGGAGACCGGGACTGACGCACAGACACGGACATATCCCGGTACGGTCGCCCCGCCCGCAGGCCGGCCAGGTTCGCGGCCGGGTCCCCGAGAGCGTCGGCTCCGCCGCGAGAGCGTGACCGTGTGGGCCGCGCTGCGGCGCCGCTACTGGGCCTCCCCGCCCGCTCGGCTGCGTCTCCTGCGCGGGGCCGTCCTCTCGATCGCCGCGGTCCTGGCCCTGTTGCTCGCGTCGGCCGGGCTCGCCGCGACCAGCACCTGGGACGCTGTCGCGGGCCGTGACGCGCCGCGCACCACCAGCGCCGCCGACCTCGACCTCGCCCTGAACGACATGGACGCGCAAGCCGCCAACATGCTGCTGGCCGGCGGGAACGCGGGCAAGGGGCGTCAGGTGACGCCGTACGAGAAGGCGGCCGGCTTCTACCGTGACGCGCGCCGTGCCATCGGCCATGACCTGCGCGCGCTCGCCGTGGCCGCCCAGGGCGACCCCGCCGACGAGCACACCGTGGAATCCCTGACCGACGACTTCGCCGAGTACCAGGAGCTGATAGGCCGCGCCCTGGAGAACGACGGCCGCGCCGGTGGCAAGCCGGCCGCACTCGCGGACTACCGCAGAGCCACCGACCTGCTGCGCGGTCACCTCCTGCCCAGCGCAAGGGAGTTGGTGGACTCCAACAACCGTGCGTTCGACACGCGCTACGCACAGGCCCGTTCGGCCCTGGCGACCCGGACCGCCGTCGCTGTCGCCCTCGGCGTACTTCTCCTCGTCTCGCTCGGTGTCCTCCAGTGGTACGTGGCCCGCCGGTTCCGCCGGATCCTCAACCCCGGCGTCCTGGCCGCCACCGTCTGCGCGCTGCTCGCCGTCCTCCTCGGGGTGCAGGCGCTGTCGGCCACCGCCGAGGACCTGCGCGGGGCACGGCGAGACGCCTTCGACTCCGTCGTGGCGCTCTCCCGGGCCCGCGCGATCGCCTACGACGCCAACGCCGACGAGAGCCGCTATCTCCTCGACGCCGAGCGACGGGACCAGTACGCACAGGCCTTCCTCACCAAGTCACAGGAGCTGTACGGGCTCAAGGGCGCGACCCTCCACACGTACGACGACGAACTGGCCACCACGTGGCAGGCATACCGTTCCGACCACGAGGCACTCCGCTTCACCGGCGAGTTCCGGCGGGAACTCGACAACATCACCTTCACCGGCGAACGGGCCGCGGCGGAGCGGACGGTCGAGACGTACGCCGTGTATCAGCGCGACGACCGCGAGATCCGCGCTCTGCTCACGCAGGGCAGGGAACGCGAGGCCATCGCGTTCTGCATGGGCTGGGCGGCGGGCACGTCGAACGCGCACTTCGGGGCGTGGATGGCGGCACTGGACGAGGTCACCGACATCAACCGCCGGCACTTCAGCGCCTCGACGCACGCCGGCCGCTCAGCAGTGCGGGATCTGCTGCCCGGGGCTCTGGGAGCCCTCGTCGCGGTGGCCGCGCTCACCGCCCTCGGACTGCGGCCGAGGTTCGCGGAGTTCCGCTGAGGCGCGGAGCGCTCGGCGCCGGCGGACTCCGCGTGCCGCGGCCAGGACCCCCGCGTCAACCGTGGGACAGGCCGTGAGCGTCCGCGAGCCGCGCCTCCTCCAGGTCCAGCGAGCGTTGCAGGCGGCGCCGGGTCGTGTCGCTGATGCGGTGTTCGTCGTACAGGCGCTGGAGCTCGGCCTCCTCGACCGTGATCAGATCGCGTCGTAGCTGGCGGTAGGTGAGGTCGGCGGACTCGGTCGGAGCGCCGTCGCCGTCGGCCTGCCCGAGGCGATCCCTCGCGGCGTCGAGGCGGGCCGTCAGGCTGCGGCGAAGCCGGTCGAGGACGACGTCGGGGACGGCCTCCAGTTCGGAGATCTCGTCCAGGCGCTCCAGGCCCGCGCTCGCCAGACCACAGCGGGCCTCGGCCTCCTCGCGTTCGGTGTGGTCGGGCTCCAGCGCGATGCCCGAGCGGCGTACGACGGGCGCCAGCGTGAAGCCCTGCACGACGAGCGTGACGACCACGACGGACGTCGTCAGGACGAGGACCAGCGGGCGCTCCGTGAGTATGGTCCCGGCCCTCGTCGTCACCGGGATGGACAGGGCCGCCGCCAGCGGGACGACTCCCCGGGTTCCCGCCCAGGTCAGTACGAGCGGCACCCGCCAGTTCACGCGCTGGATGCCGCTCTCGCGCTGGACCACCGCCGACAGCGGCGCCAGCCACAGCATGCGCATGGCGATCAGCGTGGCGGCGACGGCGAGCGCGTACAGCGGCCAGGCCCGGCTGCTGTCGGAAAGCGCCCGCACCTGGGCGGGCAGTGCCAGTCCGATGAGCGAGAACACCACGCTCTCCAGCAGGAAGACCACTGTGCCGTAGACGGCGTGCAGTTGGAGGCGGATGCGGGCGTTGGTCAGGCGGTCGCTCCGGCCGCCGACGACGACCCCGGCCACCACGACGGACGTGACACCCGAGGCGTGCGCCGCCTCGGCCAGGACGTAGGCCGCGTAGGGCGTGACGAGCGCGATCACGGTCTCCAGGACCGGGTCCTCGGTGCGCCGCCGGATCAGCGTCACCACGCCCGCGACGACCCCGCCGATGACCATGCCGCCACCCGCCAGCAGCGCGAACTCACTCGCCGCCGTACCCCAGCCGACCGCCGCCGAGGCGACAGCGACGCTCACCGCGACCCGAAAGAGGACGAGCGACGTCGCGTCGTTGAACAGGCTCTCGGCCTGCACCAGCACCTGCACCTTGGGCGGCAGCGCCAGCCGCCGGCCGAGCGCGGTCACCGCCACCGGGTCGGTGCTCGCGAGCACCGACCCCAGCACGAGCGCCATCTGCCACGACAGCGGAGTGACCAACGAGGCGACCGCCCCGACCGCGGCGGCCGAGGCCAGGACCAGGCCCGTCGACAGCACCCCGACAGGCCGCCACACGGTGCGCAGTTCGCGCCACGGCAGTTCCTCGGCGCTCGCGTACAGGAGAGGTGGCAGCACGACGAGGCCGATGATCTCCGGGCTGATCTGGATCGTCGGAGAACCCGGCAGCAGTGCTACGGCGAGGCCCGCGACCGCGAGCAGGGAGGGCGCGGGTATCCGCCAGCGGCGCGCGAAGGTGGCCACCACGGTGGCCAGTACCACGAGAGCCAGGACCGTTCCTACGCTGCGCATGCCATTCCTTCGGCCACGAGAAGGAGACCTTGTGGCTCCCCGCCGACCAGACTTCCCGGCACACCGCTTTCACTCTATCGGGCCGGCGCCCATCAAAGCGGTGTCAACGTCCACGTGACCGGTGCCAAGGACGCGTCAAGGACCGCGCGGAACGACACGCACAAGCGCTTCGGTAAGGGGAAGTAAACCTTTTCCCCCCGGTATTGGACCTCCAGCGAGCGGAGCACATCGGCTGCGATGAATGACGTACGGACCGATATGAGTGACGTACGGCCCGGTGGGAATGAGGCACGGCCCGGTGGAGGTGCGGTACGGCCCGGTCGGCTCAAGGTCTACCTGGGAGCGGCTCCCGGCGTCGGCAAGACCTACCACATGCTCGACGAGGGGCGTCGCCGGGCGGCACGCGGCGCCGATGTGGTGGTGGGGTTCGTGGAGTGCCACGGGCGCCGGGGCACGGAGGCGATGGTCGACGGCCTGGAGGTCATCCGGCGTGCGCCCTGCTCCTACCGCGGCCGGGAGTTCGAGGAGATGGACCTCGCCGCGGTCCTCGCGCGACGCCCGCAGGTCGCGCTGGTGGACGAGATCGCCCACAGCAACGTGCCCGGAGAAGGCCGCAACGCCAAGCGTTGGCAGGACATCGAGGAACTGCTCGCCGCCGGCATCGACGTCATCACGGCGCTGAACATCCAGCACCTGGAATCCCTCAACGACGTCGTCGAGAAGATCACCCGGGTCCCCCAGCGAGAGACGGTGCCCGACGAGGTCGTACGGCGTGCCGAGCAGATCGAGCTGGTGGACATTCCGCCGGAGGGGCTGCGCCGTCGTATGGCGCACGGAAACATCTACGCACCCGAGAAGGTCGACGCCGCCCTCGCCAACTACTTCCGCCCCGGCAACCTGACCGCCCTGCGCCAGCTCGCCCTGCTGTGGGTCGCCGACCGGGTGGACGAGGCGCTCCAGTCGTACCGCTCCGAGCACGGCATCGGCCGGGTGTGGGAGACGAGGGAGCGGGTCGTCGTCGCGCTCACCGGCGGACCGGAGGGAGACACCCTCATCCGGCGGGCCGCCCGCATCGCCGACCGGTCGGCCAGCGGCGACCTGCTCGCCGTGCATGTGACCCGCAGCGACGGATTCGCCGCGGGCACCTCACACGCCTCACTCGCCCGGCAGCGGCGGCTCATCGAGGACCTCGGCGGTACCTACCACTCGGTCGTCGGCGACGACGTCGCCACCGCCCTGGTGGAGTTCGCCCGCGCCGAGAACGCCACCCAGCTCGTCCTGGGCACCAGCCGCCGCGGCCGCGTCGAGCGCTTCGTCACCGGACGCGGCACCGGCGAGACGGTCGTCGAACTCTCCGGCGACATCGACATCCACACGGTCACGCACGAACGCGCCGGACGGGGCACGCTGTTGCCCTTCCGCCGCCGTACCCTCTCGACCGCGCGCAGGGTCGCGGGCCCGGTCACAGGGCTGCTGCTGCCCGTGGTCCTCACCTTCCTGCTGAATCCGGACACGGCCCGCGCCAGACTCAACCTCACCAGCGAGGCGCTGCTCTTCCTGCTCACCGTGGTGGGCGTGGCCTGCATCGGCGGAGTGGTGTCGGCGGTGATCGCGGCGGTGACGGCGTCGCTGCTGCTCAACTACTGGTTCATCCCGCCCATCGGCAGGTTCACGCTGGACGACCCGAACGCGTTGCTGGCGCTGGGGGTCTTCGTGGTGGTCGCGGCCATAGTGGCCGCCGTCGTGGACCGCTCGCTGCGCCTGTCCCGGCGCTCGGCGCGGGCCACCGCGGAGGCGGAGACCATGTCCTCGCTCGCAGGCACCATCGTGCGCGGTGGTGCGACGATCCCGGCGTTGGTGGAGCGGACCCGCGAGACGTTCGGCATGGACTCCGCGGAGCTGGTGGACGAGCCGCCCGGGGAGGACGGCGTGACGGCCGTGCCCGCGGGGCCCGGCGCCTTCCTGGTGCTGCGCGGCCGTACCCTTCCGTCGTCCGAGCTCCGCGTCCTCGCCGCCTTCGCCGCACACGTGGGGTCGGCGGTCGAGCGGGCCCGGCTGGCCGAGGCGGCGGCCGAGGCGGAGCCGGTGAGGGCCGCCGACCGGATGCGTACGGCGTTGCTGCGGGCGGTCGGCCACGACCTGCGGACCCCGCTCGCCGCCGGCTGGGCGGCGGTCGCCTCGCTGCGCAGCCGGGACGTCGACTTCTCGGACGAGGACCGGGACGAACTCCTCGCCACCGCGGACGAGTCCATGGCCAGGCTCAACCGCCTGGTCGAGAACCTGCTCGACCTCAGCCGCCTCCAGGCGGGCGTGCTCACGCTGAACATGCGGGCCACGGCGTTGGAAGAGGTCCTCCCGGCCGCACTGGCCGACACCTCCGAAGTCGAGGTGGGCGATCTGGAGGAGGTTCCGGCCGTGTTGGCGGACCCGCCCCTGCTGGAGCGGGTGATCGCCAACCTCGTCGCCAACGCGGCCCGGCACACGTCGGCCGGCAGCAAGGTGCTGCTGACCGCCAGCGCGCACGCGGGCCGCGTCGAGGTGCGGGTCGTGGACCGGGGTCCCGGCGTTCCGCCCCATGACCGTGACCGCCTCTTCGAGCCCTTCCAGCGTCTGGGTGACACCGACAACACCACCGGCCTCGGCCTGGGGCTGGCACTCTCGCGGGGCCTGACCGAGGCGATGGACGGCACCCTCACGCCGGAGGACACGCCCGGCGGGGGCCTGACCATGGTGCTGTCGCTGCCCTTCGCCGAGCGGACGGAGCACCTCGGTGGTATGCGGAGCCCAGGAGGCGGCGGGCCCGGGTCCCGTCACTGACACGCGGTAGGGGCTGTTTCACGAGAACCCCGGGATCCCACTCGTTCGGCTTGCCTCGGGGCGCCGGGCAGTCGGCCGCGTGGCAGCGTCGTACGTGTGTCGTACGACGGTCCGCGAACCCGGCACCCGGGTCACCGTGCCGACCCCGGGGCCGAGCCGGACAGGCCCGATCCCGAACCTCTGCTAGGAGTTCACGATGGCCGACGTGATCTTCGTCGTCACCACGATCGCGGTGTTCGCGCTGGTGGCCTTCGTCGCCAAGGGGGTGACGAAGCTGTGAGTGCCGAGAATATCGTCGGCCTCGTCGTGGCCGTCGTCCTGCTGGGCTACCTCGTCCTCGCTCTCGTCTTCCCGGAGAGGTTCTGAGGCACGACATGGGTCCCGTTCTCGCCGGCGTACTCCAGTTCCTCGCACTGATAGCGGCGCTGGCACTCGCCTACGTCCCCCTCGGCAACTACATGGCCAAGGTCTACTCCTCCGACAAGCACTGGCGTGTCGAGAAGTGGATCTACAAGGGCATCGGTGCCCATCCGAACACGGAGATGCGCTGGCCCGCTTACCTGCGCGGTGTCCTGGCCTTCTCCGCCGTCGGCGTCCTCTTCCTCTACCTGCTGCAGCGGCTC
>NZ_JBSFCK010000024.1:0-90674 GCF_053593435.1 Streptomyces sp. NPDC002306 | reverse complement strand
GGCCAGCCAGGAAACACACGCGCGTGCCTGCGTCAGCATCCGGTCCAGGGCTGCCGGCCCGCAGCTTTCCCCTTCGGCGTGGGCCTTCTTGGACCGGGCGACGCATTCATTCCATATCCAACGGCACCGCGCCCACTCGGCATTCAGAAGACCACGGGCGGTCGACGACACACGCAGCCGGTAGGTGTACCGGGCACTCCCGGACACCCCGGCAGCATCCCGCGGCACCGTCACAAGAAAAATCGTATCCCAGGAAAGAGAATGGATCACCTCAACAAGAACCTGCCACAGCCCCGTTGAGGAAGCTGACCTGCATACCGTCCCCGGTCATGATCAATGGGCCACCCACTGCCTGCCGACCACCGCCCGGCCTGCGCTGACGGCCGATCGCCCAGGCGGCGATCGCCCATTCCCTGCCCTGCTCCGCAGGAGTCCGATTCCTCCCCGGCCTAAAGGCCGGGGCATCCTCGGAGAGCCCGGTGAAGTGGTGATCACAGTGAAGAGGACCGGCGTACTGCTGGCGGCCTGCGGAGTTCTCGCCCTGGCGTCGGGATGCGTACAACGGGGGGACTGCACCATGTCCCGGGCCGCCTCCGGCGTGACCGTGCGCCTGCTCACCTCCGACTACCCGGACCTCGCGAAGGGCAACTACCAGCTCTGCGTCGAGGACCAGTGTCAGCAGGGCGGATTCCACCCCGCCTCGCTGCTGAGCGCGAGTGACATCCTTCCGGACGACTGGAGCACCCAGAAGGTCACTGTCCGGCTGCGCATCACCGCACCGGGAGCACACGCGCCCAGCGTCGACGAAAGGATGACAACCACACTCAAGAGAGCCGACATAACGTGCATGGGAACCTCGTACACGGCTCTGCTGGCACTCACCCCTGTCGACGGCCTGAGCGAATCGGTGCCGTCAACCGGCCCCTGGGACCCGAAGAACGCGGCACGGCCCCCCGTACACCTCAACGAATCGCCGACAGGCGACGCTTCTCAAGCGACAACTGGCGCCGCGCCGGTGAGCCCGTCACCATGACGCACTGACGTCCGAGTATCAGGGCCGCACTCCTCAGAACACCTGCGGCACATGAGGCCCCAGGGCAACGCCGGACCTCTGGTCCTCCAAGGCCTGGAACCTACGTTCCCGCTGCGGGACACAACCAAATGGAGGAACTGGTCCTTTCCCAGCGGTTGTTCCTCGGCCCGGCCACACCACAGAAGTACGCCGCGGCGCCGCTCCCAGAAGAACGCGTACACGCCCTTGACGATCCGCTCTGGCACGAAGAAAGCCGCCCAACCGATGGCCCAGGGACCCCAGAGCAGGCTGAAAACCAATCGCCGGTGAACGCAGCGCACCCCCTCCGCGCGCGCCCGCCCGGGACGGACGCAGCACTCACTTTGCACACCGTGCGCGCCCCCGGTATGTCGCCCGCCCTCAGGGACCGATACCCACACGCCGTCGGCTGTCCGTTCGCACGGCATGGGCGGAACCGTGACGCCAACGTCAGGCTCTGGGTCGCCGGGTGCCTTCCGAAGCTCGCGATGAACGCCAGCCCATCTCCGACTCGGCATGCAGTCATCGCCACCAGCGGGATCCCGATCTACTGCAGGCGAGTCAGAGCCACTTGTTGCGGCGGAACGCACGATGAATCACCGTGCACACGGTGATGATGAGCACCCAGACCGCCGGGTAGCCGTACGGCGACTTGAGTTCGGGCATGTGCGTGAAGTTCATCCCGTACACACCGACGATCATCGTGGGGACGGCGATGAGAGCAGCCCAGGCGCTGATCCGGCGTACGTCGGAACTCTGCTGGACTCCGAGCTGGGTGATGCTGGCCGTGAGCATGCCGCTGACGAGCTCGTCGAAGGACAGGATCTGCTCGCCGACCCGCTGATGGTGGTCGGCCACATCCCGGAAGTAAGTGGCCACCCTGGGCGGGATACCCGGAACGGTTCCATCACCGAGGCGCTGCAGGGCGCTGGTGAGCGGCATGACCGCGCGCTTGAACTCCAGGAGTTCCCGCTTCAGTTGGTAGATGCGCCCGGCGTCGACCGTAAGGTCAGGGGAGAAGACCTCGGCTTCCAGAGTGTCGATATCACCGGCGAAGGAGTCGGCGACGTCCATGTAGCGGTCGACGACCATGTCCGCGACCGCATGCAGGACGGCCGCAGGACCGCCGCCCAGCTGCTGCGGATCTTCCTGGAGCTGCCGGCGCAGGTCGTCCAGCGGCGGGGCGCAGCCGTGGCGGACGGTGATCGCGTAGCCGGGTCCGGCAAAGACCATGATCTCGCCGGTGGCGACGATCTCGCTGGTCTCGGTGATCTTCTCGTGGTCGACGTACACGATCGTCTTCAGCACCAGGAACAGCATGTCGCCGTAGCGTTCCAGCTTGGGCCGCTGGTGCGCCTTGACGGCGTCCTCGACGGCGAGCGGGTGCAGGACGAAGGCTTCGGCGACCTCGCGCAGCTGTTCCGCTGTGGGCTCGTACAGGCCGATCCACACGAAGCGACCGGCCTCCGGATCTATCCGCTCCATGATCTTGACCAGGTTCACCCGCCCTGGAACGCGGAGACCGTCCTCATACAGGGCACAGTCCACCACCGCCGACGGCAGATCCCCCGCCTTCCGACCGCCGCCCAGCTGTGCCATGGTCCCTCGTTTCCGTCGTTCATGTGTCGGGCTGCGACCTGCCCGGCCGCTTGGCGTTTCTCCTTGATCAGCGGATTCGCCGTTGGTTACGTAGACGCACCCTCGTGGTGCGGCCCCGCGCCGGGTTCCGACGGGTTCCGCCCGGTTTCGCTGGTGAACTCCGCAAGCGGATGCCCTCGACGCTCAGCGGAGGGCGGTCATGCGGTTCTGCGAGTGCGCCGCCTGGTCCTCGATCGCTGGGTCGGGCTCTCTGCCAGCCGTACGTCCGCCGATTCCGTAGCCCCCCCTCAAGCCAGTGGAGGAGAAGTGGCGGCGCGCTGTCCGCGCTCTACCCGACTTCCGTGGGGCGTCGCCAGCCTCGCCCGGACCGGAATTCGCAGGTCACACCGCCACAGGCTTGTCCGAGACCGCTTTGTTCACCCGCTGCCCCGTCACGAGGTAGACCACGCGCCGGCCCACGGACACCGCATGATCGGCGAACCGCTCGTAGTAGCGGCCGACCAGTGCAACGTCCACCGCCGTCTCGACGCCGTGCTGCCACCGGTCGTCCAGCAGATGGTGGAAGACCGTGCGGTGCAGCTCGTCCATACGGTCGTCGTCCTGCTCCAGGCGGAGCGCCGCATCGACATCCTGCGTCAGGATGACTTCGGCGGCCTGTGCCATCAGGCGCTCCGCGAGCTGGCCCATCTCCAAGATCGTGTCACGCAGATCGCGCGGCACCGCCGGCTCCGGGTAACGCATACGGGCCAGCTTGGCCACATGCTGCGCCAGGTCACCGCAGCGCTCCAGGTCTGCGCTCATGCGCAGCGAGGTGACCACGATCCGCAGGTCCGTGGCGACCGGCTGCTGTCGCGCCAGCACCGCGATCGCCCGGTTCTCCAGGTCACGGTGCAGCTCGTCGACCGGGTCATCACCGGAGATGACGCCCTCGGCAAGCGTGAGATCGGCGTCCAGAAGGGCGGTGGTGGCCCGGCCGATGGCAGAACCGACCTGGTTCGCCATCTCCACCAGGCCCTCACTGATCGAGCCCAGTTCCTCGTGATAGGCCTCGCGCATCGCGTTGCCACCGTCCAGTCATGTATGTGCCAGTCGCTGTCGTCCGTCAGGCTCGCACACAGTTCACCTCGTATTCCTTCCGTAGGAGCGGGAAGAGCGCCTTCTTAACGAATCTCGTTGCATGGCGGCCAGGCCCGACCCGCACCTCCCCCGGGCCGAGGGGCCGCCCGACCACAGCAGGTCACAGCCCTGCGCGGTGGCTGCGCCATGCGCTGTGCAGCCACCGCGCGGGCTCACTCCCCGCAGGTCTGCGATCCGGCGCTTCCGGTGCCCAATGGGCGACGGTCAGTAGGCGGCGCGGGCACCTCTGGGACCTCGACGGCCGGGGCAGGCTGGTCAGCAGCGGCCCGCTCGGCGGCCGTACGGGCACGTGCGTCGCCCGTCGGCGCGGGCTGTTCCGGAGTGGGGCGGGGGCCGGTACCGAGAGAACGGCGTGTGATGTGCATCGGGCGAGTCTGCCAGGCACTGATCCAATACGGCCACAGAGGAGCCCTCGAGGCCACTCACTCGGCGATCACGGATACCGACTGCCGTTCGGCCGCCCCGGTGGTGCCGTGGCGAACAGCCGTCTGCGGGTACTCGGGGCTGCGAACAGTCTGGGAGCGCCCAGCCCACACCTGTGAGGATTCCATGACCCAGCATGTCAGCGACGTCGACGCCGTGACGAGTGCCCTGGTGACCGTCGCCAGTAACCCGTCAGCCGCCTGTCGCGTCCTGACCTGAGCACCGAAAGGAGCGTCCGTCATGACGACGACTCCTCATCCCGATCCGCAGCGAATGCGGACGGTCAAGCCAAGCGGCGGTGTGTCACCCGGTGAAACGCCACCCGCCGAAGGGGGCACCTCGGGCATCTCCTATCCGGTGCCCGAACTGCGCAAGGGTTGGGCAGCGATGCCGCTCACGTTGATCATGGTCGTGGTGGCGCTGATCGCGGTCGGGCTGATCGCCATGGCGGTGGCTCTGATCGCGTAACCGGCACCGCGAGCCCGAAGGCGGGCGTCCGGGGCATCGCACCGGGCACCGGAGGGTGAGGAGTCAACCTCCTGGCGCCCGGTTCGGTGTGCCCGATCGACGAACGCGAGGGCCACGCCGTGGCCACGTCGGGCTCCACCCCGCAACCCTCATGTGCCACCGTCGGCTCAACAACCAAATGACGGCTTACAGTTGGTCCCCCCTGCTGGCCGGTTGCGGAGGATGTGGCCCGCCACCGTCCTTGACGTCCTGCCCGCAGGTTCGTCCGTCGTAGGACTGGTCGTTGGGGATCAACAGCACTCCGGCAACCTGCTCAGGGTGCTCGACGGCCAGCCACTCGTCGCCCGTGGGGTCACCGCCCGGCCCGAACGCCTCGGCCGAATAGATCGTCTGGCAGCCTAACGCCACGTGCTCCTTATCGACCGCGCAGGCGTCCACTGCACGCTCGGATACGTCATCGGCACCCTCGAACCGGAAGTGGAAGTGGACCTCGTCGCCTGCGGAGGGGGTCTGCGGGTGGGGCTCAAGGCGCCAGTCGACGACCTCGGCCGTGACGTCGAGAAGCCTCCCGTACAGGTCCTCGACCCGCACCCTGACACCGGCCTCACCACGCTCCGCGGTCGTGTCGCTGCAGCCCATGAGGGAAGAACAGCCGGACACGGCGAGAATCACCAGAGCCAACGGAACGCCGGCAAGTACTCGTGCGGGAAACACTCGGATGACCTCCAGTCAGGTGGAGCGAAGCAGCGTATCCCGGGGGCATGGCAACCGCGGGTGATGGCAACGAGCCTTCTCGGCTTGGTCGTCGGCATGAAAACGAAAGAGCGCCGACCCATCGGCAGTCGGCCAGATCAGACCCGCAGGTCCGGGCACTCGGCATCCGCTGGGCGGAACTGGTCGCGGCGCCTGTTCTTGACACCCGCGGGGGCGGGCGGCGTACCGTGAACCGAACGGTTTTGGATGGGTGGAGGCCCTTGATGCACGTATCCGGCGCGGCACCGCAGGGTGTGTGCTCCGGCGTGCGACTGATCGTCCGCCGGCATGTGGACTACTGCCTCACCTGCTCAGCCGTCTGTCCTTCCGCACGCTTCTGACCCGCGCAGGCCCGTCCGACGGGTTCCCCACGCCGAGGCTCCGCCCGGCTCTCTCGCGCTGCCCCCTGCGGCCGCGAGTTCACGTGCTTCCTGGAAGGAACGTCCATTGTCCGGCCCCGCCCTGCACCTGGCCGTCGAGCTCGACGGCGATGGCGCCCACCCCGCGGCCTGGCGCCGCGCCGCCCACTCCCCCGACCAGTTGCTCACCCCGCGCCGGGTAGCCGGCCTCGCCGCCGTGGCCGAGAACGCGGGGTTCACACTGATCACCCTGGACGACGGGGTGCTGCCGCCCGGAGCCGCGCCCGATCCCGTCGGCCGTATCGGCGCGGTGGAGCGGGCGGCCTTCATCGCGGCGTCCACCAGCACGATCGGAATCGCGCCCGTCGTCCCGGTCACCTACGCCGAACCCTTCCACGTCTCCGGCCAGTTGGCGTCCCTGGACCACATCTCCACCGGCCGCGCCGGGTGGGTGGTGACGGAGGAGGAACAGCCCGAAGCGGCCCGCGTCTGGGGCCGTCCCCTGATCACCGACGCCGCCGCGCGGGCCCGGGAGTCCCGCGACGGCGTCGAGGTCGCCCGTGTTCTGTGGGATTCGTGGGAGGACGACGCGGTCATCCGATCCGTGGCCACGAGCCGCTACCTCGACCGCGAACGACTGCACTACGTCGACTTCACCGGGGAGACGTACGCCGTCAAGGGGCCGGCGATCGTGCCGCGCCCGCCACAGGGCCAACTCGTCGTCCTGGGACGGCCGGACCAGGTGCCCGCGGCCCAGCTCGACATCGCCCTGGTCGAGGGCCGCAGCCCTGCGTCGGTGGGCACGGCCGCCGCCGGCGCCGGTACGCCCCGCGTCTTCGCCGAGGTCGAAGTGGCGCTGGACACGCCCGACACCAGCGGCGCCGACCGTGTCGCCGACCTGGAACGGTATGCGTCGTGGACCGACCGCGGGCGACTGCGCCACATCGGCTCCGTGGACCGACTGGTCTCTGTTCTGGCCGAGTTGAGCCGTCATGTGCACGGAGTGCGGCTGCATCCGCTGGTGCTGGACGAGGATCTCGCCGTCCTGTCCCGTCTGGTCCTGCCGGCCCTGTCCGAGCGGCGCCTCACCGCCCGCCCGCTGCCCGGCACGACCCTGCGCTCGACCTTGGGCCTGGAGCGCCCCGCCAACCGTTTCGCGGCCGCGGCCGTCCAGGAGGAGACCCGATGACCCGCACCGATCCTCTCGACGTCCCCCGCCCGCACGGCCGGCTCCACTTCGGAGTGTTCTTCCAGGGTGTCAACCACTGGACCATCTGGTCCGCCCCCGACAGCGGCTCGCAGATCGACCCCGCCTCCTACCGGCGCGTCGCCCAGACCGCCGAACGGGGCCTGTTCGACGCGTTCTTCCTCGGCGAGGGCCTCCGTTTGCGCGAGGTCGACGGCCAGATCCACGATCTCGACGTGGCCGGACGGCCGGACGCCATCACCCAGCTCGCGGCGCTGGCCGCGGTCACCCGCCGGATCGGCCTGGTCTCCACCTCCAACTCCACCTTCAACGAGCCCGCGGACCTCGCCCGCCGTCTCTCCGGCCTCGATCTCCTCTCCGAAGGCCGAGCCGGTTGGAACGTGGTGACCACGGACAACGCCTGGACCGGCGCGAACTTCCGCCGCGGCGGCTATCTCGACCACGCCGACCGCTACCGGCGCGCCGAGGAGTTCCTCACCGTGGCCCGCGCCCTGTGGGACGGCTGGAAGGACGGCGCCGCCGCCGGATCCGCGGCCGCACCCGCCTGGTCGGCGCCCGACGCGGTAGCCCAAGTGCGCCACCGGGGAACGCAGTTCGATGTCGATCTCGCGCCGACTCTGCCGCGCAGCGCACAGGGCCACCCGGTGATCTTCCAGGCCGGCGACTCCGGCGAGGGACGCGACTTCGCCGCCCGCAACGCCGACGTCATCTTCTCCGCGCACGGCAACGACTTCGACGACGCACTGGCCTTCGCCGAGGACATCCGGAGGCGGCTGCGAGCCGTCGGACGACCCGATGACGAACTGAGGATCCTGCCCGGCACCGAGATCATCCTCGGTGCCACCGAGAAGGAGGCCCAGGAGAAGAAGCACTGGATCCGACTCCAGCAGGTCACCCCTGCCACGGCCCTCGGGATCGCCGGCCTGCTGTGGGGCATCGACCTGTCAGACCGTGACGCCGACGGACCCCTGCCCGAGGAGGAACCTGTCGTAGCCGAGAACGACGGCTCCTTCGGGGCACGGCGCGTCGCCGATCCGCGCACGGTCGTCGCCGAATGGCGCGCGAAGGCGGAAGCGAACCGCTGGTCGCTGCGCGAGACCGTCATCGCCCTCGGCCCACAGCGCGGTCACGTCGGGACCCCGTCCGGCCTGGCCGACAAGTTCGCCCGCTTCGTACGGCACGGCGCCATCGACGGCTTCAACGTCACGCCCTACCTCATCCCCGACGGCCTCGACGACATCGTCGACCTGCTCGTCCCGGAACTACAGGAGCGCGGGGTCTACCGCACCGAGTACGCCGGTACCACGCTGCGCGAACACCTCGGCCTGCGCGCACCCCTCACCCACCGCTCCGCACCCGAACGACAGCAGGCCGGCTGAGCACCTCGGCTACGGGAGCCACCGGGGCGGGGCGGGGGCCGGGGCGGGCGTGCAGGAGCCCGCACCCTCGCTTCCGCCACCGCACCGGCCCACCGACGAAATCCACCACCAAGTCCACCTCACGACGCCACCGTGCCGGAGACCTCCAGCCCGGGCACGTCGTGGCGGCTCACCGACGTCGGATCACTCGCGCTGCCCGGGCAACACGCGCCGCAGCGGCTCCACGCCGATCACCTTGCGGTAGACGCGGGCACCGTCGCCGTAGTCGTCGACGGCGTAGTGCCACGTCGCCTGGTTGTCCCAGAGGACGAAGTCGCCGGGCTGCCAGCCGAATCGGATCGTGTAGTCGGGCGAGGAGGCGTGCCGCAGCAGGTGGTCGAGCAGGGCCCGGCCCTCCTGCGGGGTGTCAGGCCGCGTCGTCCCGGCCGCTCCCTCGCTCGAGCACGTCGTCCGCCGGGCAGCGGCCCCGGTCGACATAGCGGTCGGCGTAGGCCTTCACGGCGTCCACGACTCCGGTGCTCGCCCCGAGCCGGGGCAGTGCCTCCAGCGCCGCGCTGAAGCAGGTCATGGCGGCGTGCCTCAGTTCCGGGTCGGACAGGCCACGGCGCGCCACGTCCGCCCACAGCGGATTGTGCGGTGCCGGGGCACCGGCCGTCCGCCTGGTCAGGGGCTCCACCGCACGGTGCGCGAGCGCGGCGGCCGCCGGATCGTCGAAGAGGGCCGTGACGAGGGCGAGCGGCACGATCCATCCGTCGTCCCCGGGCTGCGCGTCGATCATGCGCAGTTCCAGGTGGCCGCGCGGCCTGACGGGCGGGAACAGGGTGGTGACGTGGTAGTCGAGGTCCGCGCGTGTCGGTGGCCGCATGGCATCCGAGCGGGTCCAGTCGCGGAAGCTGACGCCGTCCGGCACCTCCCAGGGGCCGTCCCGCCGTACGCACATCACCGGTGCGTCGAGGACGCGCCGGACCCACGCCTGGCGCGGGTCGTCGGCCAGGGAGGGCCCGCCGGCCCGCCCGGGATCCAGTTCCATCCACATCAGCTGCCGGTTCGACAGCCAGCCCGTCGCCCGGCCCGCGACGAGGGGCGAGTTGGCGAAGGTCGCGACCAGAACCGCGCCCAGCTGATGGGCCAGCCACCAGCGGCGCGTGAACCCCATGACTCCGGGCTCCTCGAATCCGGCGTCGAGGCAGACCTGGACGGAGGCGGAGGCGCACATGAGGGTGCGTCCGGCCGGGCCCGTACGACCGAGGGAGGCCTCCATGGCGTCGTAGCGCGGTTCCCGCAGAAACCGCCGCGGCGAACGCCACGGATCGATGCCCATGCCGACCAGGACCAGGCCGTGCTCGCGCAGTACGCCACGTACGGCGGTCAGATCGGCGGAGACCTCCGTGATGCATCGGGTGAGCGACGGGGCGGGGCGTGAACTCAACTCCAGTTGGCCGCCGGGCTCGATGCTCAGCACGGACGTGAGCGGCAGCGTACGCAGGACGGCGTAGACCGCCTCCAGCCGCTCCGGGGCGACCAAGCTGCGCGGGGCCTGCTCGTCGTGGACGAGCCATTCGACCTCCACCCCGACGGTGCGGGGCGGGCCCGTCTTGAAGCAGATCCCCTCGACCAGCACCTCCGCCTCGCGTTCGGTGACGATGGATCGCCCGTCAGCGCCGTACTCGGGTGTAACCGACATCCGGGAGCCTCCTGAACAGCCGCAGTGCCATCGGGATCCGACGTCCGGTACGCGTAGCACCGTGTCCGTACCCAGGGTCCGTCGTCCCGCTCGGTCGTGACAAGGGCGCACTTTCCAGGTGACTGAGCGCTTGATACAGGTGCTACTGAGCGCTTGGTAACCGGCAGCCGGGACGCATGCGGCAACAGGTGCGCGAGGCACGGCGGCCAAGCCTTCGACGGGCCGGACGCGGCGACGGAAATGTGGATGTCTCGATCGTGTGCTGGTGTCAGTCGTGTGCTCGTGTCGGTCGTGTGCCGGCGGGCGCGGCCGGATCGGCGCCGCCCGGCTTGGGCAGCTATTCAGGCCTGCCTAGGGACCAGCCTGACACGTCGGTGAGCCGGCCGCGCCACAGAGGCATGACCACGGACCCGTCCGTTCCGGCGATGCCGGTGGCGTCCCGCAGGTGGATCCACTGCGGCAGCCGTTGCGGGACCTGGTCTCCCCGCTTGTCGGCGACTGCTTCGTCCACCTGCTCCGGGAATCGTTCCAGCAACCGTGCGCCGGGCCCGTCGATGCCGCGCAGGCTGCGCGCCCAGTCGGCTCTCCACGCCTCGTGGGACACCAGGTCTCCGCAGAGGAAGCCGCCCCCGACGACAAGTGTGATCGGCAAGGCTGCCTGTGCGTCCTGTCCGATCAGCCGTACCAGCATCTGTAGTTGGACATCCGGCACCGGTTCCGTGAGGACGGGTGCCGACGGCTGGTGCAGTGGGTCCTGCTCGGCGTTCACGACAGGTACTCCCTTCGGTGACGCATGTCCGTTGTCCACGGCAGGTCGTCCACGGCCTCCGGCGTACCCGTGCAGGTGGATGCCTCAGGGGCGTGCACGGAGAACGTCATGGGGCCGCCTCGGGTGGAAAGCAAGGTGAGCCCCTCCTGCCCGCTGCGGCCGCGCGCATGTCCGTGCCGGCCCCACTTTGAGCGGCGCGGAGAAGGACCGCCGCACGTGCCGTGATCTCGGGCCGCGCCTCGCGTCTCGGAGTGCGATGCGGGGGTACAAGCAGTTCGCTGCGCCCCGCGCCGGACCGGGCCGCGCGGCTTCTTCGTCTCCTGCGAGCGCCGGCCAGGTGACACCGTGACCAGTAGCACACAGGACCAGCCCGAGCTGACCACCCCCGATGCCGACACGTCGGCACAGGCGAAGACCCGGGACCGCACCAGACGGATACGGCGGCGACTTGAACGGCTGATCGGCATCGCGGCGACCGAGGGCAACTCGCTCACCGCCTTGCGCAACGGAGACGAGATCTTCCCGGCGATGCTGGCAGCCATCCGGTCCGCCGAACACACCGTGGACATGATGACGTTCGTGTACTGGAGGGGAGACATCGCCCGCGAGTTCGCGCAGGCGCTCGCCGACCGGGCCCGCGCGGGTGTGCGGGTGCGGCTGCTGCTGGACGGGTTCGGCAGCCGGCTGATCGAGAAGGAGCTGCTGGAGGAGATGAAGCAGACCGGCGTGCAAGTGGCCTGGTTTCGCGCGCCCCTGCTCCTCTCGCCGTTCAAGCAGAACCACCGCTGTCACCGCAAGGTCCTCGTCGTGGACGAGGGAACGGCCTTCACCGGCGGGGTAGGCATCGCCGAGGAGTGGTGCGGCAACGCCCGCAACGAGCACGAGTGGCGCGACACCCACGTCGAGGTCCGCGGCCCGGCCGTGGACGGCATCGCCGCCGCCTTCGCGCAGAACTGGGCCGAGTGCCACAACGAACTCTTCGACGAGCATGACCGGTTCGTTCCACACCGCCCACAGGGCGACGCGGTGGTGCAGGTGGTACGCGGATCGGCCAGCTTCGGCTGGCAGGACATGCAGACCCTGCTCCGGGTCATGCTGGAATCGGCCGAGGACCGCTTTCGGCTGGCCACCGCCTACTTCTCACCCGACGCCTACTTCATCGACCTGCTGTGCGCGACCGCCCGAAGGGGCGTCGAGGTGGAGATCCTGCTGCCCGGCCCCCACACCGACAAGCGGGTGTGTCAACTGGCGGGCCAGCGCTACTACGAGGCCCTCACCGCCTGCGGCGTGAAGATCTACCAGTACCAGCCGACGATGATGCACGCCAAGGCCATCACTGTCGACGGCGTGGCCGCCCTGGTCGGCTCGACCAACTTCAACCGCCGCTCCCTCGACCACGACGAAGAGATCATGCTCGCCGTACTGGACCAGGAGTTCACGGCCACCCTCGACCGTCACTTCGACGAGGACCTGAAGGCCGCCACGCTGATCCGGGAGGGACGCTGGAAGCGGCGCTCCATGCTCCAGCAGGCGCGCGAGGTCGCCGTCATGCCCATCCGCCGGTTCTTGTAGCAACGCTGCAGGGGCGACGCCCGCGAGGCCAAGGAAAAGGCCGAGAACACTTGCAAGCCCTGCACGCACCGCAAGCACCGCAAGCACTGCTGCCTTCGTCGCGCCGAAGGCCTGCCCGGATCGTCTTCGGGCAGGCCTTCGATCTGTCGCCGTGGGCTGCCGCCCACATCGACTCCGGCGACGAACTCCGCCAACTCATCGCGCGGCCGATCCATTTGCCGCAGCCTCACACCATGAGGAAGCCCGTCACGAGGCGAGATCAAGCTGGGGCAGAGACAACAAAGGTGACCGCCGGCCAGACGAGTGACGGAGGCCGGGCCCTGGAGGCGGGCCCGGGCCGATCACGCGGACGTTACGCCTTTGCCGACAATGGCGAGTGTGCGCTCACGCCGGTTCCACGTGACGGCCGCCGCAAGGATGAGCAGGATCGCTGGTGGTACCGGACTTTGGTCGATGACGAACAAGCAGCTCAGGAATGCGCCCGCCATGACGCCGGCGAGCAGCAGACCACCCAGGGCGCTCAGTCGGGGAACGAGCAGCAGTGCGGCCCCGATCAGCTCCAGAGAGCCGGTGACGTAGCGAAGCCATTGTCCGACACCGACGTCCTGGAAGATTTTGACCATGTCCTGCGCGCCGGCCATCTTCGAGGCACCCGCCATGACGAACACAACGGCCAGGAGGGCCTGAAGGATCCACAGAACGATGTTCCGGGCCTTCCCCTTCGCCTTGGGCGCACTCTCCACAGAACTAGACATATCTTCTCCCTCAACACGCGAAGCGGTCGGCGGCCACCGGAGAGCGCACGACCGACCGTTCACTTGAACTTTCATGTCACACCTTAGGGCAGCGACACATGAACGTTCAAGTGAGAGTCCGACGCCTGACCGTGCGCCCGCGCCCCTGGAGGCAGCGGGGCTCGTGTGGTGACGAGCGTCTGGTGCACAGACGCGACATTTCCCGGCCTGCCGGCGGTACCGGCGTGGCGTCCGAGGAGGAGGTTCTCGTGGTGTCAGAGGCGGAAGCTAGGGTGCGTCGCCGTGGACGCTACTGATCTTGACTACCGAGCCCGGACGCAGACCGGCTGCATCCCCCCGCATCTGGTCCCCCGGCTTCTCGAACTCGGCCATGCCGAGGTGGTGGAGTTCTGGGCCGGCCGTGGGGAGTGGTTCTGCGCGCGGGAGTGGGCGCGGCTGCTCGGCGAGCAGGACCGCCAGGCCGAGGCGCTGGCGTTGCTCGGCCCGTACCTCGCCACCGGCTGCTGGACGGCCACCGAGGCCACCGCCGACCTGTTGGAGCGCTGGGGCCGGGCCGAGGAAGCGATCGAGCTCACCCGGGTCCGGATGAAGGCCGGGCATCCCATGGCGCTGGAGTCCTACGCCCGGCTGCTCACCCGCCATGGCCGTGCCGACGACGCGTTCGCCCTGCTGCGGCCGCACATCGACGACTGGACCCTGGCCAGTGCTCTGGTCGACGTCTCTGCCGTCGCCGGCCGCGACGAGGAGGCCGCGGCACTGCTCGCCGCCCGCATCCCGGCCGAGCACCGGTGCGACTCCCCGTGGTGCTGCCGCGCTCTGGACCCCGACATGGCCATCAGGCTGCTCGCCATCATCCGCGAGCGCCAGGGCCACATCGACGAGGCGATCGCCCTGCTGCGCACCCGCGACGGCACCTCGCTCAACGGCCGTGACCAGCTCGCCGACCTGCTCGCCCGGCACGGACGGATCGAGGAATTGCGTGCCTACGCAGTGGCCGACACTCTTGGGCACGCCGCGCAGCGGCTCTCGGAACTGCTGGAGGAGCGCGGCGACGTGGCGGGCGCCATCGCGGTGTACCGGCAAGCGGACGGATCGGTTGCCCACCGGCCCCACTCGGCTGTGCTGCTCGCGCACCTCCTGGCCCGGCACGGCCGGGGCGACGAGGCGATCGACGTGATGCGCACACACGCCGACTCCCGCAGCGGCGACGACTGCATCCTCCACATACTGAGCACCCTGTGCGCCGACCAGAAGCGCGACGAGGACGGCCTGGCCCACCTCGATGCCCTCGCCGCACGCCGCGGTGGCGAGGAGGTGTGGGATCTGTTCTGGATACGGCTGCCGCTGATGTCCGCCTGTGGTCGCGTTGATGATGCCCTTGCGCAGGCCCGCGCCCATCCCGAGGGCGCCACCCGGTACGCGGCGCCGCACATCGCCGAACTCGTCGCCGGCGCTGGACGACTTGAGGAGGCCGTTGCTGTTCTCGAGCGGCACTCACCGGCCAACAGCCTTGACCTGGCTGGATATCTCATCGACCTCGGCCGCGTCGAGGACGCCGTGAACGTCCTCCAACAGTCCAACTCGCGGCCGCAGGTCCAGCCGTCGCTCGGCCCATGGCACGACAATCCCCCGTTCTGAGGGTGTGCCCCGTTCTGAGGCTCTGCCCCGCCCCGACGCCTCGGCTGTGTACACCGCGGGTGCCGGCTGCCGACCCTGCGCCATCGACCCCGACAGACTGCGCGGGCTCCCCGCGGGGCGGCGATTGCGCGGGCCGGACTCCCGCGCAGGCGGGCTGCGCTCGCGGCTGCGGCTGCGGCTGCGGCTGCGGCTGCGGCTGGACGGCAACTGCCGGGCGACCTATGCGGATTCGTGGTGCGTGCTCGATCCGATGCGTGCGCAGGCCGCTTACGACTGCGTTGTGACCGTCACCGTCTCGGTCCCGCGACGGCGTAGGCCGCGGTGCCTGCCACCGCGAGGACCAGGGCTGTCCAGGTGGCCGCCGCCGTGCCGGGTGGCAGCAGCATCCAGCCGGCCACCCGCATCGGCGTACTCGTCGGGGGCGGGGCGAAGAACGAGTACGAGAGCCAGGCGAACGGCAGCGTCCAGGCGTACTGGCCGCCCGCGAACGCCGCGCCCAGAGCGACCAGTCCCATCAGGCCCGCGCTGTCCCGGACGACGAACGCGGTGGTGGCCATGGACGCGCCGATCGCCTGCACGGCCAGCAGGACCGTGCCGACCACTCCCCCGCAGAGCAGCACGTGTGCCGCTCTGCGGGGGACCCAGCCGATCGCGGCCGTCCGGTCCAGCGCGAGATCCTGCCCGCTGAGGCCGATCGAGGCCGCGGTCGCCCCGGTGGCGAGGACGAGCACGGGCAGCCGTGGATCAGCGGGACCGTCGCTGCCGCCCCGGGCGAGTGCCCACACCGCCATCGCACTGATCACCACCCAGACGAGCGAGACGGGTACCTGACGTGAGCGCGCGTACAAGGTCAGCCATCTCACCGGGACGCACCGCCTTTCAACGCCTCGAACGCGTCGCCCTCGCAGGAGAGCGCGGCGGCCCGCATCGCGTTGATCCGTGAAAGCTGTTCGGCCGGTGGCAGCGCTTCGAGCTTCTTCCACACCGGGCGGGTCTCGGCGTCGACCTCGCGGCGCATACTCGCTGACCAGGTGCCGGGAAGCGGCTTGAGGCCGCCGAGGACCCAGCCCACGGCGACGGTCTGCGCGTACTGGTCTCCCCCGAAGCTGGTCCAGCCGACGGGGGCGCACCCTGGCACCATGCCTTTGGCGATCAGGGCCCAGGTCAGCTCGTCGCCCTTGGCGGCGGCGATGAGGTCGTCGTCGAAGTCGAAGAGCACGGTCGTGCGGGACCACTTCGGCGTGGAGCCTTGCGGCAGTACGGCGGTGTTCTCCCTGACCGCGACCGGTGCCTGGCTCCCCAGGGCGCCGTGCAGCAGGCGCAGCGCCTCCTTGCCTGGACCCGCGAGGTCGGCCAGTCGTGCCTGCTGTGTCTTCGTCACGCATACAGGGCCGTCGCACACCGGCTCCGCGGCGGCCTGGTCGACGACGTACATCCGATGCGGGTCGGAGGGCAGGACGAGCAGGGCGATCACCGCGCCCACCAGCATGGGCGTCAGGGCGACCAGTCGGGTGCGCGGGGCCGCGGCGACCAGCAGCGCGAAGCCGGTCGCGGCCATGGAGAGGAGCCAGATCGTCTGCCCGACGTGCACGGGGGCGGAGAGCGTGACGAGTGCGTCGCGTGTCTCCTGCACCGCCGGTGACAGCAGGGAGACCTGGTTCGGCTCCGTGCTCGAAAAATCTGTCGCCGTGGTGGCCCGCGTCCGGCCCAGCGACGACTGCATGAGGGCCGTGAACACGAAGGCGCCCATGGCCAGCGCGGGCGGGGTGAGCGCGGACGGCAGGGCTCGCCCGACTCCCATGCCCAGTACGGCCCCGGCGACGAGAGCCAGTGTCCCTACCAGCGAGATCGGCAGCCACCCGAGGTGCGTGTACTCGGTGTGGGCGACCACCTGGACCGCGCCCACAAGGATGAGGAGCGCGAACGCCGAGGTCAGCGTGATCGCGGTCGCGCCCGCCAGCGTGGCCGCACGGTGCCGGGCGGGCCGCGGCGTACTCGTCAGCAGCTCGGACATCTTCGAGCGGTGGTCGCGCAGGCCCTGGAGCGCCCCGAGTCCCACGGCCAGCGGCCACAGGTAGAACAGCAGGGAGCGGGTCCACAGGGCCATGGACGTCCACTGGGCCGTCCACGCGGTGGTGCCCGTCCACCACGATCCGGGAATCAGGTACAGGAACGCCAGCGCCGGTACCAGGACCACGGCCCCGGCCCACGGGGCGACGGAGCGCCGCAACTCAATACGTAGAACACGGACGTTCACCAAGTACCCCTTGCTTGCGCCGGGTTGAGCAGCAGCGCCGAGTAGCCGCGTTCCAGGGGGCTGTCACCCTCGTGCTCGGGGCCGCCCACCGAGGCCAGTTCGTCCGGAGGGCCCTGGAAGACCAGTCGCCCTTCGGCGATGAGCACCACGTCGGTGCAGGCGGCGGCGACATCCTCCACCAGATGGGTCGAGACGACCACGCAGGTGTCCGTACCCAACTCCTGCAGCAGTTCCCGGAACCGCAGCCGCTGCGCCGGGTCCAGGCCGACCGTCGGCTCGTCCAGGAGCAGGATCGTCGGGTCGTTGACGATGGCCTGGGCGATGCCGGCCCTGCGCAGCATGCCACCCGACAGGGCCTTCATCCGCTCGTCGGCGCGGTCCGCCAGACCCACCCTCTCCACGGCACGCTGGACGGCGGCGGGGATGTCCGCCTTGGGCACCTCCTTCAGCCAGGCCATGTACTCGACGAACTCGCGGACCGTGAAGCGCTTGTAGTAGCCGAACTCCTGCGGCAGGTAGCCGATCCGGCGGCGCAGCGCACGATGCTCGCCCCTGCCGCTCGCGGACTGGCCGAGCAGCTCCAGGGTGCCTTCGGTGGGGCGCAGCACGGTGGCCAGCGTACGGATGAGGGTGGTCTTGCCCGCCCCGTTCGGGCCGAGGAGGCCGTGTACGCCGGTGCCCAGCGACAGGTCGAGCCCGTCGACAGCCATTCGTTTCCTGCCGACCCTGACCTTCAGCCCGGTCGCCTGGATCTCCCAGGCGTAAGCCGTCGGTGCGAGGTCGGCCGCGCTCACCGCGGACGTCATGCGATGGTCCTTTCCGATCGTCATCGATGGGCTCCCAGCACGGAGTACGCGCCCCTGCGGGCGATCACGACACCGATACCGAGGGCGAGGATCAGCCCCCACGCGGGCAGTCCGCCGGTCTGCAGAGCGAAGGTCGTACGGCTGGTGGCCAGGGTCGGCGCCACGATCACGGCGGCCCATACGGCCGCCAGCAGGACGGCGGCGCGGGTCACACCGATGACACCGCCGAGCGCGAGGGTCGCCGCGGTGAAGGCCAGGCAGGGCAAGAGCCACTGAGCCACCATCACCCCCGTCACCCAACCACCCACCGTCAGCGCCGGGATGACCACGCCGAGCACGGACGCGGTACGCCGCAGCACCAGGTACAGCCCCGCCCGGGGCACCGAGGCGGTCAGTTCGTACGCCGCGTCCAGACCGCGCGACCAGGACGCCGCGACGCCGAACACGGGCAGGACCGGGGCGAGCAGCAGTACGAGCGACACCTCGCCGGTGCCGATGTGCACCACGTCGAGCAGCAGGGCCAGCAGCGCCACGCCCACGACCATGGCCAGCCACGGCACCATCGTGGGCGTCATCCATCTCGCCAGTCGCGCCGACCGGCGCCGTGCGCGCGGCATCGTGGCGGTGGCGGCCAGGTGGGGTTCGAGGCCGGACCATACGGTGTCGACCAGCGACGCCACGGCGGGCACTTCGGCGCCCACAACGGCGGACAGTCGGTCGCGGCACATCCGGCACGCCTCCAGATGGGCCTCCACGGCCCACACCTCGTCGGCGTCGAGGGCCGTACCGCCGCGTGCGTATCCCTCGATGATCCGCACCGACGCGTGTTCCACCCTCATGCCAGCGCCTCCCGCATCGCGATCCGGGCCCGGCGGGCACGGGTCTTGACCGTGCCCTCGGGCAGCCCGAGCAGGACCGCGGTCTCCCGGACGGACAACCCGTCGAGCACCATCGCCTGCAGTACCTGTCTCAACTCCGGCGCGAGGCACCGCAGCGCGTCGCCGACGTCACCGCCGACCGTCGCCGCGAGCGCCTCCTCCTCGGCGGCGGGCGCCGCGTCGGGCACGGCGGCGGCCGGCGGCGGCTCCGCGTGGTGAGCCCGACGCCTGAACGCGTCGACCAGGCGGCGCGCCGCGATCGTCCACAGCCAACCCGTGGCCGTCCCTCCGACCGCGGCCCCGGCGAACGCGCCCGCCGCACGCCACACCGCCAGATACGTCTCCTGCATGACCTCCGCGACGATCTGCTCGTCGGCGCAGCGACGCCGCAGCCGCAAGGCCATCCATGGCGCGGTACGCCGGTACAACTCCTCGAACGCCGCACGGTCACCCCTGGCCACCAGCCGCACGAGATGCTCCTCGTCCAGCGCGCGCGGTGCCTTCCTGACTGATCTCACACCGGCTAGACGCCCGAGCCGGGCATCAGGTTTTCCCGCGGGCGTGATCCCCGCCACATGCGGCTCGGGCGTCACCGTTGGATCATGGAACGGACCATGACCCGGCTCGCCAACACATCATCGGCTGGCGCGGAGACGGACACTGGCTCAATGGCACCCCGGCCGATGAGCGGAGGGGTGGTGCAAAAATATCTCGCCGCCGATCACCATCACCAGGTCCCGACCGTCTACGTAGTCATGCGACGGCATATCTCCTCGGCCCCCTCCGCCTCGACGACCCCTTCCGCCATTCCGTGTATCCGCAGGTCACCACGCGCCTGGCCGTGGTCGGAAGGCGAGGGAGCCGGTGCGGCGACTGGGCGAGGGGAATCGGGTGCGCGCTCCCGCTTCGCGGCCGTGGCTGCCTGCGCGCCGCGCGCCGGACAGCCTGACGCCAGAACAACCGCCGTTCCGGACGGGGCCGGTAGCTGCCGGAGTCCGCTCACACCACGCAACAGCGTCGCCGCTCCCCTGCGGGCGCGGTACTGGGCTGCGTGACGGTGCGGGGTGGGGGCGTAGTTGTGACCGTGCACCATGGGCATGAGCCGGGCCCCGGGAGTCGCTGCCCCGGGGCCCGCGAGGCACGCACGGCGCTGCCCGGTGAGCGATCACGTGCTCAGCAGGCCGTCGCGTCGGCGTGCTGGTCAGTGATGGCGCTCCTCCTGGCTCGTCTTCCCGCCCTTGTGGCCCGCTTCCCGGACCTCTCCGGACGAGAAGTGCGCCGTGCGCTCATCCCGGGCCGCGTGGCCCCGCTTCGAGGGGGTCTCGCGCTCCTCGTCGGAGTCGACGCTCTTCTCGGGCCCGATCTCATGCTTCGCCATGGTGGCGCCTCCCGTGGGAGTAGGAACTGACGGTGCCTTAAGGTTCACATGCCGTCACAGAGGCGGCATCTCGGCCCGTCACCGCGGGTGATCTGCTCTCTGACCCGCCAGAGAGATCGAACATACGAGCTGACAGCGCCGCACAACCCACTGGGCCTCGGAGTCCGAGCCCAGACACCAAGCGCAAGGAAGCGGTCAGGGCTTGGTCGCTGCGGTGATCCGGTCGGCGAGCACGCGGGCAGAACCAGTGCAGGCAGTGCGGGGAACGTTCGGCGCGGACGACGGCGTCGGCGAGGGTGGCCGCGCCCAAGTGGTGGGCCCATGCCTTTCCGGGAGGCCGGCAGCACGACTCATGGTGTCCCGCCACATTGCAGTGCCGCCCCCGTGGCCAGGGCAAGCGAATTACGGCCAGTCCCTCGGCCGGTCAGGCCGGCCTCGCGGGGGGGGTGTTGCGGTGGTCGGGCTCAACGGCGGTGATGCCCGCTGCCCTACTCCTCCGGCTCCCAGGCTACGAGCTGGTCGAAGAAGCGTCGGTCGCCGTGGAGCTTCAGGGAGTCCAGCGGAATACGGCAGTAGAAGGCGAGGATCAGCTCACCGGCCGTGCCCTGTGCGGAGAGACCGGCCGCTTCCGGGTCTTCGCCGGCAGCGGTGGTGGGCATCGTGCCCGGCACGGGGATGCGGGTGGCGCGTGCGCCGTCGCCGTCGACCGTGAGGCGCCACGAGCGGCCTTCGGTGGCGTGGTAATCGAAGGCAGTGGGCTTGTGCGGCCAGGCGCTCGTCGTCGCGTTGCAGGTGAACAGGAACTCCTCGACGCCGTCGAGTGCCACCTCGACCGGCAACGGCTGCGGGGCGCCCAGGCTGAGCTGGGCGTCGTAGGTGTGCACCGCGGTCTCCTGGACCCGGTGCCGAGCGACGCCACCGGAGTTCTGCGGTGACTGCGACGTCTTCCACCACGTCCAGCAGCCGCGCTCCGGGCCCGCCTCTCGCAACGCGCTCAGCAGCAGTTGCGTCGACTCGGCCAGCCAGACCAGCAAGGCTTCGCGCTCCCGCGGCGCAGCCGTGGCGGCGCGCTCAGCAATGGCCTCGGCAGGAGGAGCGTCGGCGGGCCCCGCTCCGACGATGGCGGCCCAGAAGCGGTCCCCACCACCCAGGTGCTGGATCAGATCGAACAGCGTCCACTCGGGGCAGGTCGGCACCTGCACGTCAAGGCTGGGTGCGGCGGCGACCGCGGCACGGAAGGCCGTCGATCGATCGTCGATCAACTGCAGCAGAACGGGGAACTCCAGAGTCTCTTCCACGCCGGTTGTCTATCACTGTGCTCCAACGACCGGACAGCGATTTTCATGGCCGCCGCTGCGGCGGTACGGCACGGGCCGCACGCCCTCGGATGACGCGATGTCCTCCTTCTGAAATTGCTCAGCGAGCATGGCGTGCCCACTTGGTCCGAGGTCGGTCAGTGGGTCCGTCGGGGTGCGGCAGAAGCCAAGCCGCGTTGGCCCCGTTCTGTCGGCCACCAGCGTCCAAGGTGTCAACAGCCTCTCCGACGAGCACTCCTGACGCACTTCCTGCCTCTCTCTCGACGGGCCTCTCACCAATTCACGCAAGCGGGTTCGAGCATGCGGGTTCGAGCAGCGGCTGGTGATCTTGAGGATCGTGGGTGCACGAGAAGTGACGTCGTGTGATCAACGCAAGTGTTTGACTGACCCGCATGTCATCGACTCTTGGGGTGCCCCGGCCCGATCAGGCTTCCTACATGCTGCGGGCCGCTGCCGGTGATGCCGGCCGTGCCTACAAGCAGCAGTTGCTCGACCTGTTGGACATCCAGGCGGGCCAGACCGTTCTGGACGTGGGGTGCGGCCCGGGCACCGATCTGCCGGCGCTGGCGGAACAGGTCGGTGCCAAGGGCACCGTCATCGGTGTCGACCGCGATCCGGCCATGCTGGCCCGGGCCCGCGAACGCACAGACAACCTGCCTCAGGTGACCGTGCTCGAAGGGGACGTACACGCCCTGCCCGTTGAGCCGGGCACGGTGGACCGGGCCAAGATCGACCGAGTCCTGATGCATGTGAACCGCCCCGCGGACGCCCTGGCACAGCTTCATCGCGCGACCCGTCCCAACGCGCGGATCGGGCTTGCCGAACCCGACTGGGACACTCTGATCGTCGACGCCGAAGATCTCGAAACGAGCCGCGCGTTCACCCGCTACACCACAGCGGAGGTGGTCCGTCACGCAACCATCGGACGCAGCCTCGCCCGCCTCGCCGCACAGGCAGGCTTCCGCGTCGAATCCGTGCTCGCCACCACACCGGTCTTCCGCGACTTCCAAGAAGCCGACCACACCCTGGGCCTCGGCCGGAACATGCAAAAGGCCATCACCGAGGGCCACATCGACCGGGACCGCGGCCACCGCTGGTTCGCCGACCTCGCCCAGGGTGCGTTCTACGCCTCGTTCACTCTCGTCAGCGTCGTCTGCACCCGTTGACCCAGCCGGTCCCGTCCATTGCATCGGCACAGCACGCGTACCGGCAAGACGGTAGGCGTCGGTGCTGGTGCCTATCCAGCAGGGGCACCGGGACCAGTCGGCTGACGACGCGCTTCAGGGTCGGTTCGACTGCACCGGCCCCACGCTCGCTGCGGGCCCGCCAGGGGCCTGGCCACTGGCGGTGCGTAAAGCCTGTACCGCCAGGCCCGCAGTACGCCAGGCCTGGCATGCGCCAGGCCTGTGGTCCGCCGCTTCAGGTGGCGCTCTCCTCCGCGGCGGCGGGATCCTCTCCGGACTCGTCTTCATCCGGTGGCCGCGGGAACAGTCGGTTCTCAAACGCGTCCAAGCCGAACATCATCAACAGCAGAACCACCGGCACGAGCAGGGCAAGAGCGATCACGACACCTCCTGACCGAGCAGTGAGGAATGTCGCCGCTGTGCAGAGGCGAATCTCAAGCATGGGCCAAACGGGGGACGCCCGCATCTGCGCCACCAAACTGTGCAGGTCGCACGCACCGGTGCTGGTGCGCGCCAACCGCGAATGGGATGCCATGTGCGCCGAGGAACCCTCGGTGGGCGTATTCGCTGCAGCGGTCATCACGTCCCCGCCGGCGGTGGCCACCACCAGACCCGAATACGGGCCGCGGGTGTCGAGGAACCACCCGCGAGTGGCGCAGCCGCCAGTGCCCATCCAGTGGCCGCTGAGCACCCCCGTGCCGTGCGCCGCTGCGGGCCGTAACGATGCGGGCTCGGCGTCGTTGACCGTGCACCCCCGAACCGGGTCCCTGGGAATCCTCACCCTCCGGGGGCCCGGTGTGATCCCCTGCCACTCGTGTGCGAAGCCGTCCGCGAGATCGGCGGACGCTGTCCCACGGCAAATGCGGGCCCACATACGGAGGGGGCCTACGCTCTGTCTGCGGCCCCCGTCCTGGTCCTCCGTCTGATTCTCTCCGGAGTTCGGCTCCCAGTCGCCGCACATACCCGGGTCGTTCTGGCATGCGAACAAGCCGAGGACTCCGGTCCTTGATCCCCTCTCCGCGGTCGGTCAAGTGTTGTGGATCAGCATGTTCTCGGTGATCAACTTGGTCGGGACCGGCGGTAGTAGAGCATCCCTTCGTGGTCTGGTTCGGGGTCGGAGAGGGTGAAGCCGGCGGATGCGGCGCAGTGGCGACTGGCGTGGTTGTCGGCGTCGATGCCGCAGAAGAACGTCTGGACATCGCCGGCGTCGGGGTGGGTGACGACGGCTTGCAGGGCGGAGCGGCCGTATCCGTGCCGCCACCGGTCGGGGTCGACCAGGTAGGCCAGGCCCATGGCGAGCCGGGGGTCGGCGTCGGACAGGATGGGGCCCTCGGGAGCTTCGCCGTGGTAGCGGACCCAGCGGTCATAGACGTCGCCGCAGATGAACGCGACCGGCGTCCCGGCCGGATCCAGGCCGATCCACCCGTGGGAGCGCAGCACCACGGCGCCGCGGAAGGCGGTGCTGGAGTGCTGGTCGATCAGCCGCAGCTCACGGTGGATCCAGAAGCGGCCGCCCAGGCGCCTCTGGACCTCGGGGTGGTCGAACCAGTGCTCGATCTGCTGTGCCCCGGTCTCGGTCAAGGGCTGCAGCCGCATCCCCGGGCCGTCCGGCTGCGTCCACGAAGGACGGCTCATGCTGCCGCCTGGCGTTCGGCGAGGACGCCGTTCTGGAATTCGGCGCCTGTGCGGACCAAGGCGACGAGGTGGGCTCCGGTGATCGCGCGCCGGCGGGCCTGGGCGGATTCGACGGGCTTGAACACGATCGCGAGGGCCGCTGGCGGGCTGTCGGCGTCGCAGGTGACCTTGGTACGGAGCTTGATGGTGGAGACGGTCGACCCGATCGGGTTCGTGGTCCGCGGGCGGATCCCTTGCTTGGCGGGGAAGTCGTAGAAGATCAGCAGTTCCTCCTGGTCGTCGGTGATGTTCGCGACGGCTTTGGGCCACTTGGCGCCGTAGGTCGTCGCGCACGCCTCGATCGCCTTCGCGGCGTGCGCGCGGTCCTCGGCGCCGTGGATCTCCTGCGTCGTCTTCGTCGCACCCGGCTGCGCGAACTTCGGCAGGGCATTCGTGCCATTGCGGGCCTTTTGAGCCCAGCACCTTTGATGCCGGCCCCCCGGGAACACCTCTGCAAGAGCCTTCCCCAGGCCCATCGCGCCATCGCCGACGACCAGTTCGGGATCACACAGGCCGCGCCTGCGGCAGTCGCGCAGCAGGTCGGCCCACGACTCGGTGCACTCACGCAACCCTTCGGCGGGCGCGATCAGTTGCTTGGTGCCGTCCAGACGGGAGAACCGCATCCGCCGGGTGCCCTCGCGGACGACCTCGTCGATCAGGCAGCCGGACGGGGTGAAGCCGTGGGCGTTCACGACGCTGAGCACGGGCGCCCCTTCCCAGCCCGCGCTGCGAACGCGGGCCTACTCGGCGACCATCGCAGGGTCATTCGGGAAGGTATGCCCTCCGCGTCCAACTCGAGTCCGATCCAGGGCCTTGGGCAAGGGCGTCTCACGGAGCAGCAAGTCACCCTAGCCGGGGGCAGGTTCGTAGGAGCTGATCGTGTACAGGGCTTCGTCGTCGATGGCGTTCTTGCTCCAGTCCAAGGAGATCCGCACGGGACGCCCGTCGGCGGCGTAGTCGGCCTCCGCCGTGTCCGCGCGCTCGCTCCGAGCCTGGTCCAGCCTCTTCAACAGTGCGCCGATGGTGGGTACTTCGCCTGGCAGATCCTCTGCCTGTCGCTGACTGTCCGCGTCGAGGCCGACCACGTCCGCCACCTTGCCGTCACGCACCTTCACCCGGAACGTCCCCGCCAGGACCTGGGAGGTTGACTTCAGGGTGTAGGAATACGAGGCAGGTTCTTTCCAGGTGCCCGCCGGTTCGTCGGTTTCAGAGGTTCGTACGGACGGCGAGGAGCTGCAGGCTGCGGTCGCGCACAACAGGGCTCCGAGCAGCACGGCCGTGGTCTTGGATCGGGTAGGGGAATGTCCGGCGGTCATGGTGACTCCCTGGAGGTTGGTTAAGGCTGTGACGCCGGGCGGCTCAGGAACGTTCACGCGGGCATCCGGGCCAGCGCACCGCCACCGTCGGGGGGCAGCCAGTAGGGAGTCGGCGCGGGCAGAGCGACAACGTGTACGCACGGACAGCGCGTGCAAACGGGGCCGCCGACAGCTACCCCAGCCGCTCGGAAGGCCGACGTATCGGCCGGTGACCGGGGACGGACCAGTTGCCCAACTGTCCCCCGGGATCGCCTTCTTCACCGCGGTCTTCTTCTTCGCCTTCGGTACCTCGCGCCTCTCTCGTCAGCGGGAGGCCCTCGCCTTTGCCGCCGGCTCCCGCAAGGCGGCTGTCAAGTCGAGCAGCCCGCTCGGCTCCTCGTCCGGCTCGGACCGGACCGGGGCGTCTATTGCTCGCCTCTGCATCGATGACCTGCTCGGCTGCCCTTCAGCCAGGCTGGAAGAAGGCGAGCATCTTCTGGGCGGCGTCCGGCGACATCAGCAATTCCTGCATGGCGGCGGACATCCGGGCGGCGGCGCTGGTGCGCTCGAACATCTCGCGTTCGTAGTCGTTGACGGCGGCGGGAAGGTCGTCCGGGTGCGCGGCCAGTGCGAGAGCGAGCAGGGCGCCGTCGAGCAGCGCCATGTTGGCGCCCTCCCCCACGGGCGGCATCAGGTGCGCGGCATCACCGAGCAGCGTGACGTCTGGCGTCGTCGGCCAGGTCAGGCCGACCGGGAGAGTGGTGATCGACCGTGGCACGATCGTGTCGTCGCAGGCCGCGATCAGTGCGGTGAATCGTGAGTCCCAACCGGGGAGCAGGTCGATCAGCCGCGCGCGGGCGGATGCCGGGTCGTCGAACGGGATCCCGCTGGTGGCGAACCAGTCCTCGGCGGTGTTGTAGAAGCTGAGGCCGATGCGAACGCGGCCGTCGCCGTTGCGCTGCGCTCCCAGGGACAGTCCGTTGCCGAGCACCCAGTAGTTGCCGCGCCCTACCATCGCCGCGAGACCGGGGTGCGTGCGGTCGATGTCGGGGATGCCGATCTCGACGACGTTCTGGCCTATGTGCACGGGGCGGGCGTCGGTGAGCAGGGCGCGGACCCGGGACTGCGCGCCGTCCGCGCCGACCAGCAGGTCATATGTCGCGGTGCTGCCGTCGGCGAAGTGCAGCAGGCCGTTGTCGGCGGATTCGAAGGCGTGCCCCCAGCGCACCGTGTCCTCGGGGAGGGAATCCAGGAGCAGGTCGCGCAGATCGGCGCGGTCGACCTCGGGGCGCGCGAGCGGGGCGTCGTCGGGTGTGTCCTCTTGGAGCAGCAGGGTGCCGTCCGGCTCGAGGAGGCGCATGTCCTGGCCTTCGCCACGGGCGATCGCGTGGAACTGGTCGATCAGACCGGCCTCGCGCAGCGCACGCTGGCCGGAGTGGATGTCGAGCATGCCGCCTTGACCGCGCGCCTCGCGTGACGCATCACGTTCGTACACGACGGCGTCGATGTCGTTCACGTGCAGCACCCGGGCAAGGGCCAAGCCGCCCATGCCGGCTCCGACGATGGCGATGGTCATGGCTATCTCCTTGATACGCCGTATTGGTCGATACACTGTATCGTTTGATGCGATGTATGGTGAGCGGCATGTTGGTGTGGGAGAGGCCGGAGCCACCGAATCGACCTGTGCCGGCCCCGTTGAGCCGGGAGCGGATCGTGCGAGCGGCGATTCAGCTGGCCGACGCGGACGGTCTGGACGCGGTGTCGCTGCGTAAGGTCGCCGCCGCGCTGGACGTCCGTCCGATGCGGCTGTACGGCTACATCGACAGCAAGGAGGAGCTGCTCGACTTGATGGTCGACGCCGCCCACGCCGAGATCCGGCCCTCCGGGGACAGTTGGCGGGAGGTGCTCCGGTCTCTTGCCGAAGGCACTCGGCGCGCCGCTCACGAGCACGAATGGCTCGCTGATCTTCTGGGTGGCCGACCTCAGCTCGGGCCGCACGCGCTGGCCAGTGGGGAGACCGTGGTGGCCGCACTGGGCGATGTCGGCGTGGACGCCGTCATGCCGGTGGTCGCCGCGGTCAACGCGTACGTGATCGGCGCGGTGCGTCGGGAGGTCGCCGAGCGGCGGGCCGAGCGGGCCACCGGGATGGACGAGAAGCGTTGGCAGGTCTCACTCGGGCCCTATCTGGAGCGGACCTTCGCCACCGGCCGATTCCCCGCGCTGGCCACGGTGGTGCGCGATGCCGCCCACCTGGACGCCGACGACACCTTCCGGATCGGCCTCGACTTCGTGCTCGACGGCATCGAAGCCCGCATCTCAAGGTGACGCCGCGGCCCGACTGCCCTGGTGGGATCTACGTCGCGATGGCCCGAGGACACATCGTTGCCCGCCGGCTGCGGTGGGCGCGGGGACCCGGCGCCGCCGGTGTCCCCGCTGTTCCCGCTGGTCCGGCGACCGTTACCGCAGTGGCAGGGTGGCGAGCGGGTGGTGGGCGGCGTCCAGGAGGGTGACGCTGTGGAAGTAGGAGTCGGAGTGGGGCCCGGGAAGGGGCGCGGTGGCGTACCAGGCGCCCCAGCCCGGGTGCCCCGGCAGCCGGACGACGGTGCCGGTGAAGGTCCCTTCCTCGGTGACGACCCTGACCGTCGCCGCGCTCTCAGGGGCGACGTACACCCCGGAGAGGAAGTACCGGTTGCCCACCGGCTCGGCGCTCAGTCCCACGCTGGGCACATGGGGATCGATGTTGCCGTCCACCACGCTGCGGAACTGGCCCTCGGGCATGTCAGGCGTGGTCCAGTGCTTGCCTTCCTCGGTGAGCCACAGCCGTACACCGGGGGCCGCGTGAATGCGCTGGCCCGGCGCCACGATCCGGGCGGCCTCGGCCTTGGCGGCGGCGTGAGCCTTGGCGGCGATGCTGAAGTGGATGGGCGTGACAGGTGCCTGAGCGGGCGTCAGCGCGTGTGCGACGGTCGGCACTCCGATCAGTGCCGCCGCTACCACCGTGGCGGCCATGTACTTCGTCGTTCGCATCATCGTTGAGGTTCCTCGCTGTCAGGTCGGATGTACGGCGCGGGAGGCGTATCGCGCCCCTCCACACCCCCCAGACCACGATCAGTCGCGGACTCGTTGTCCGGCCGCGACGAGTTCTCGAAGAGCGTTCTCTTCCCCGACGGCCCTGCCTGGTCACGTCGGCCCGGGAGAGTCAGGTGGGATCAGGTGGGATCAGGTGAGTCATGTGAGACGAAGGGTGGGTCACCTGAGAGGCCGCCGGGAGCCCGTCGGCCCTCCGCGGTTGCCACCCGCGGAGGACCGGCCGGCGCCGGGTTCTCGCCCGTCGGCCGGGAGGGTCAGGCGTCCTTGAGGGCGGCGAGTACCTGCCGGGCGGTGGTGACGCTGGACTGCGGGTTCTGGCCCGTGATCAGGTTGTCGTCGACGACCACGGTGTCGGACCAGGGGGCACCGGTCTTCAGGTGTGCGCCGCGCTCGGCGAGCCGGCTCTCGACCAGCCAGGGCGCCGTGTCGCCGAGGCCGCCCTGGTGCTCCTCGGTGTCGGTGAAGCTGGTGAGGTTGCGGCCGGCGAAGGCGAAGGTGCCGTCCGCGTGGTCGGCGCTGAGCAGGGCGGCGACGCCGTGGCACAGCGCGGCGATGGTCTTGCCGCTGCTGTCGGCGTCGGCGAGCAGGGTGCCGAGACCTGTGTCGGCGGCCAGGTCGGCCATCGGGGCGTGGCCGCCGGGGAGGTAGAGGACGTCGTAGTCGGCGGCGCGGATGGTGCCCAGGTCGAGCGGGGCGGAGAGGTCCGCGTCGATGGACTCCAGGTACGCCTGGAAGGTGGCGGCGGCGGTGGGGTCGACGCCACCGCGCTCGTCCAGGGAGATCGCGTCGACGGTCGGGCGGGTGCCGCCGGGGGTGGCGATGTCCACCTGGTGGCCGGCTTCGACCAGCACCTGGTGCGAGGCGGCGACCTCCTCGGCCCAGTAGCCGGTGGGGTGGGCGGTGCCGTCGGCCAGGGTCAGGGTGTCGGCGGCCGAGATGATCATCAGGATCTTCGCCATGGAGAACGGGCCTTCTCTCGTGCGGGGACGTGGCTGGGTGTCCGTCCCTCGGGTGGTGACGCGCCTCAGCCTCCATCAGATCCGCGTTGCACTCACGTCTCATCCATAAGATCTCTTATATATCGTGGGTTGCGTGACGGACCTCGATCTGCTGACGACGTTCCTGGAGATCTACCGCCGGGGCTCCCTGACCGCCGCCGCCACCGCGGTGGGTGTCTCCCAGCCCGCCGTCAGCGGACAACTGGCGCGACTGGAGGAGCAGCTGGGCGACGCTCTGTTCACCCGGACACGCGGCGGCGCCCACCCCACCGCCCGTGGGCATGAACTCGCCCGCCGGATCGGCCCCCATCTGGACGGCCTGCGCCACGCGCTCGCCGAGGACGCCGACGAACAGGACTGTCAGGGCACCGTACGACTCGGCGCGGCGAGTGAGTTCACAGCGGCTCGCCTGCTGCCCGCGCTCGCCCCCCTCACCCGCCGCGGCCTTCACCTGCGCATCGCCCTCGACCTCTCCGAGCCGCTCCTCGCGTCCCTCGCCGACGGAGACCTGGACCTGGTGGCGTCGTCGATCCGGCCGCCGGCGAAGCTGCGCGGCCTGACCGCGATGCCCTACGTGGACGAGGAGTTCCTGCTCGTGGGCACGCCGACCGCGGCCCGCTCCATCGACCCGCGGCGGCTCACCGAGGACCCCGTCGCGGCCCTCGCCCACCTGCCGCTGGTGGCGTACGCGGAGGAACTGCCCATCATCCGCCGGTACTGGCGAAGCGAGTTCCAGCGCCGCCCGCCCAACCCCGTGTCCGTCCTGGTGCCCGATCTGCGGGCCGTGCTCGCGGCCGTGATCGCCGACGCGGGCATCTCGGTCCTGCCCCGCTACCTGGCCGAACCGGCCCTGAACTCCGGCTCACTGGTGCAGTTGCACCGCACCCAGGTGCCGCCGCTCAACACCCTCTACCTCGTCACTCGCTCCGGTCCCACGGAACCGGCCGTACGACGTGTCCACCGCAGGCTCCTCGACCACGCCACCACCTGGGGACCCCTGTGAGTCCGGCATCAGACGGGCGGGCGACCTGCCCTCCTACGGAGCCGAGCATCCGCCGCAGCGGCCTCGTTTCCCCGCTCCGGGTAGACCTCGGCGGCAGGTTGCCGGGAGGCTCGTCCGGCCCGAGGCACCCCCGGGGTAGTGCGTTCCGCTCCGCCTCCACCACAAGGGGCCGTGTCAACCCCCTGACAAGTTTGAGATGTTGCACGTGAACCGAGGGCAACCATCCATCCATATTCGGATGTCTGAACGAGTGTCCCGGGGTCGGCCCCGGGATCGGCCACGGGGTGGATACGGCACGAGCCGGACACTCGGTCGCCGTGGGGGCGGCACAGTACATACGGAGGACCGTGGACACGCAAGGCGACAGGAGCATCGACCCCGCGGACCAGTGGGTTCGCGACCCGGAGACCGGCGAATACCGGCTGCGGATGGACGGTGGCGATGCCCCGGCCCCCACGGTGCCGACGCAGGGAGG
Source organism: Streptomyces sp. NPDC002306 (assembly GCF_053593435.1). Taxonomy (NCBI): domain Bacteria; kingdom Bacillati; phylum Actinomycetota; class Actinomycetes; order Kitasatosporales; family Streptomycetaceae; genus Streptomyces; species Streptomyces sp. NPDC002306. The sequence goes on along the minus strand of NZ_JBSFCK010000024.1, from coordinate 59,526 downwards.
GCGTCCCACGCCCCGCGAAGGACAGCGGCGGCCCGTCCCGGAGCCGCGCGAGGGGGAGCGTCAGCCCATCGCCGAGACGCGCGAGGGGCAACGTCGGTCCGTCTCCGAGACGCGCGAGGGCACTCGCCGTAGCAAGGCGGCGAAGTCCCGCAAGGCGAAGCGGTCCACGAAACGGAAGATCCTGATCTGGACCGCGGGGACGCTGGGCTTCGTTCTGGTGGCGGGCAGCACCGGGGCCTACCTGCTGTACCGGCACTTCAACGACAACATCAACACGGTGGACGTCGGCACGGCGGGCAGCAAGAACGCGACCAGCGACGACGCCGTGAACATCCTGGTCATCGGCACCGACAGCCGAATAGGCCTGGGCGGGAAGTACGGCGACGCCGGAAGCGTGGGCCACGCCGACACCACGATCCTCTTCCACGTGGCGAAGGACAGGTCGAACGCGACCGCGATGAGCATCCCGCGCGACATGGTGACCGGCATTCCGGCCTGCCCGACCAAGCAGGAGGACGGCTCCACCAAGACGATCCCCGGGACGCCCAAGGCGACCTTCTCCCCGCGCTTCAACGAGAGCCTCGGCCAGGAGGGCCGCGACCCGGGCTGCACCATGCGGACCGTCACCAAGATCACCGGCCTGCCGGTCGACCACTTCATCCTGGTCAACTTCGAGGCCGTGAAGACCCTGTCCACGGCTGTCGGCGGCGTACCGATCTGCCTCACCCACGCCATCCACGACACGGACAAACTGGGCCAGGGCTCACATCTGAACCTGCCCGCCGGCCCGCACACGGTCCAGGGCGAACAGGCCCTGCAGTTCGTCAGGACCCGTCACTCGCTGAAGAACGGCAGCGATCTGGACCGCATCGACCTGCAGAAGCAGTTCCTGGCTTCGATGATCCGTCAGATGAAATCCAGCGACACCCTCACCGATCCCCGCAAGCTCTTCAAACTGGCGAACGCGGCCACCAAGTCGCTCACCGTGGACACTGGTATCGGCGGTGTCGACAAGCTCACCGACCTCGCCAAGGACCTCAACCGGGTCGACTCCGAGCACATCACCTTCACGACGCTCCCGGTCATCGACAACCCGGACGAAGGAAAGATCCACAAGACCGTCGTGGTCGACGAGACCAGGGCGCCCGCGCTCTTCACCGCGATCAAGAACGACGTCTCACTGACCGAGGTCAAGAAGAAGGAAGCCGCGGCCTCCGACGCCAAACTCCACGGCCCCAAGGCGGAGCCGTCACAGGTCCAGGTCCTCGTCTACAACGGCGGTGGCCCACAGGGCGCGGCACAGGCCACCCTGCAGTGGCTGCGGGACACCAAGGGCGTCACCCACTCCACCAACGGCGGCAACGCCCCCGGGGCGAAGCAGGACCGCACGACCCTGGCCTACGGCCCAGACCAGGCCGACCAGGCCCGGGCCCTCGCCGCGATGCTGGGCCTGACCGCCTCGGCCCTCCACCCCGGCAAGAGCAACGCGGAGCCCGGCACCGGCATGACTCTCACCCTCGGACGCGACTACCAGGGCCCGGGCGTGCCGCTCACCGACCCGAACAAGCCTCCCGCCGGCATCCCGCAGTCGCACGCCGACAAGAACGAGTGCGTCGGCTGAGCCGACGGGTAAGTCGCGTCCGTGTCACGTACAAGGGGGCGGCTCTCGCCCCCATCCCGCACCGCGTAGGCCCACGCCGCCGCCCGGCGGGGTCTGCCCGGTCCCCCGGGCACGGGCCTGACCGTCGCCGGTCGGGAATGCCGCGCAGCCGGGTCGCACATTTGGTCCGCATCCGGCTGCGCGGGACACCTGGAATCCAGCGGCCGCCCACGCCCCGGAGACCGCGAACCCGCTATCGCGCAAGAAGCTCCACCAGCGCAGGCGCGGCCGGCGTTCAGTCATGGCGCTCGATCAGTGCACAGAAGTGGTTCGGGTACGGCTGGGGCAGACCCGTGGGGTACCTCGGCCGTCCTCGGGCAGCACATCGCCGTCGTTGTAGAGGTAGCCGGGCCCCCGGCACGGGACAGACCGCACAGACCTCACTGGCCCGCCGCTCCTCCGGCTCTGAGCGGTTCAGGTTCACGCGCCACGGCCGCCTGGACCCCGCCGCCGCTGCCTGCGGTCTCCCACCGGTTGGACCCAACGGGAACACCCGCCAGAATGCCGACGATCACGGCGGAGACCACGTCCCCGTGCAGCCGGGTCGGAGTCAACTCCCGGTCGTAGGCTTACGCTGGGCCCGATCGCCGGATGTCTCTTCCGGAATGGATTCCGCGACGTCGTCCCCGGCCCGCGACGGCGCGATCATCAGCGGGGTCGGCGCGACCGCGAACGTCGACGGCAGCGACGGCACGTTCTCCCGCCCGGCGTTCGCGACGACCACCGCGACATAGGGCAGAAGTACGCCCAGCGCCAGGCCCACGAATGCTATGTGCCGTTCCACACCCCACAGGACGGCCGCAAGGATCACCGCCAACGTGCGGATCGTCATCGCGACGACATACCGACGCTGCCGCCCGCGCACATCGTCCTGGAGGCCCTGCCGGGCTCCGGTAATCCGGAACACCTGGACGCTGCCACCGTCGCGCCGCTTCCGCACCACATTCCACCATCCGCCCGCATCGGACTGATGGATCCGAGGAATCCATCAGCCGTCGTTGCCGGCTCTCCCTGCCCGGCACCTCGCCGGGCACTCCAGTTCGTCGTACTCGTAGGTGCTACTGCCCCTACGACAAACTGACCGGACGGCCTCCGGTTTCGTGACAAGATCCCCTATCTGCCGTGGCGGGCCGGTCGCGGTCACTGAGTGGGGCAGGGCCACGGCGTACCAGAAGCAGCACTCCAGGAGTGCCGGCCCGTCGACCTCGACTCGGATGACGTCGTCGATCACGATCATGAGCGGCGAGACGGCAGTGCGGCCCGGGCGTCGGTGTCAGTGCCCTCCGTCATCCTTCGTCCGTGACCAACCAACTTCACGGCATCGACTGGGCGGCGATGAGTCATGCCTACGGCCCGGCCGACGACGTTCCGGTGTGGCTGACGGAGATGACTTCGCCCGATCCTGACGTTCGGGAGAAGGCGCTGAGGAACTTCTACAGTGCTGTCCACCATCAGGGAGACCTGTACCCGTGCACTGCCGCGAGCTTGCCGTTCCTCTTCACACTGGCCGACGATCCCGGGACGCCGGACCGTGCCGCGATCGTTGGGCTGCTGCTCAGTATCGGAGCCGCATCTTTGGATCATGACGTCGACGCCATCCATTTTTCGCCGGACGGAACCGAGTCGACGGCTTACGCGGACATCGCGGCGGTGATGCGCGAGCGCGCCGAGGCCTTTGTCCGGTACACGGCGGATCTGGATCCGTTGGTGCGCCGGGCGGCGATCGAGGGTGTGGGCTCCTTCCTCGACGACGGTGACCGCGCGGTGGAGATCCTGCGAGGCCGACTCGTGGCCGAGAGCGACACCGTGGAACGGCTGTTGGTCGTCCGGACGATGGTCGGCATCGCCTTGCGACTGCCGACCGTACGATCCGCTGTCACGGACTGGCTCGACGCGTTGGCCGATGACGCGACCGGTCTTCCGATAGACGCCGCCACCCGGCTTGCCGCCCTGACCCACCAGGTCCGCCTCGCCCCCGAGCGGAGCGGTGAGGACCTCGTGCCGCGCGCGATCGCGTTCCTGAGGGAGATCACCCGCGTGCCCGCGGTCGCCGAGCAGTGCGACGGGTGCGTGTGGTGCCGTCGGACGTCTCACGTGCGAGGGCGGGACACCCTCTCCAGTTCGACACGCCCCGAACACCTCGCCGCCAATCACTTCGACCGGCAGCACCACTGGCCGGAACACTCTCCGGTCAGCAGCGTGATACGCGCCCTTCATGTGGCTCTGGGTGATCGGGTCCATGACCGTGCCGCCCTCCTGGCCGAGCAGCTCACCAGCTCCGATATCGCCACCCGGTACGACGCGGTAGAGATGGCCAAGGATTTCCCCGGTCCGCTACCCCGCGACCTGACGCTCCTCGTCCTCCGCCTTCTCCTTCCCGACGACCCCTACATCGCCGGTCGGATCACTCACGGACTCAGCCGCTGGTGGGGAAGCGCGCTCTCCGTCGCCCTCGAAGACACCGCCACCGCCTGTGACGCCCTCGCTGCCTACGTCGCCACTCAACGAGGTGAACACGGTCCCGATGTGTGGGCTGTTGACAACCCCTTGGTCCGCCACGCCTACCAAGAAGCGATCATGTCCCTGGCCGACCACCGGGACTCCCGTGCCCTCCCCGACGTGCTGACCGCTCTCGAGACCGGCGTCGACGACTGGCGCGTTCTGTACGGCGTGGGCGGCTACCCTCAAGCCGCCCACCAGCTCGTACCGCTCCTCGCCGACGGACTGCGCCGCGTCGACCCGGCCGACCCGCACGCCCCCATACCCGCCGGCCTTTACCTGTCCTGTTTGGCTCAACTGGGTGACGCCATCGCCGTGCCTGTGATCACCGACTCCCTTACGTGGGCGCTTCATCACGAATGCAGGAGTGTGGTGGTCGACTCCCTCGAAGCACTCACGGCATTCGGGACAGCCGCGGCATCGGCTGTCGCCCTCATCCAGCCGTTGGCCAAGGCGCAGGACACGAGCGTGCGCACCGCCGCCGAGGCCGCTCTGGTCGCTATCGGGGCAAGGTAGATCGCAACTCGCCCCCATGCAGACGGAGTACCTGCTTCTGCCTCACCAACTGGCCGCGCTGGACATAGGGAACCGTGGAGCCTTGCCCTGTAGCTCGCGGGCGTGTCGTCGTAGCGCCTGGCGGCACGGTGGCAGGCCGCCTGCGCAGGGCGCCGGGTGTGCGGCCCGCCGTAGCCCTCGTTGTTCGCGGTCCGTGTCGGGAGCGCTGCCGCCATCACGTCAGAGGGCGGCTCAGCCGCTGGTTTCGGGGGTGTGGCGGGTGGGAGGGCCGGCGGCCCAGGAGGCCAGCAGGCGGAGGGCGTCGTGCGAGGGGGTGCCGGGTTCGGCGGTCATGACCAGCAGTTGCTGGTCGGCGGTGTGGGAGAGCACGTCCCAGTCGAGGGTGAGGTCGCCGACCACCGGGTGACGGTAGCGCTTGGTGCCGCTGATCATGGTCGCCACGTCGTGGTCGGCCCACCAACTGCGGAAGTCGGGATCCCGCACGCACAGTTCGCCGACCAGGGCGGTGAGTCGGGGGTCCTCGGGATTGTGGGCGGCTTCCATGCGCAGGAAGGCCACGCAGGTGCGGGCGACGTCCTCCCAGTCGCGCATCATTCCGCGTGTCCGGGGATCGGTGAAAGCGAGGCGTACGAAGTTGCGCTGGTTCTCTGGAATTTCCGAGAAATCCGTGATGAGTGCGGCGGCGAGGGGATTCCACGCGAGGATGTCCGTGTAACGGCCGAGGATCAATGCGGGTGATTCCGTGAGCTGGTCGAGGAGTCGCCGCAATTGCGGCCGCACCTGCTGGGTGGTCCGTTTCCGGGGACGGTCGGTATTCTTCCCTGCGAGGCCGAGCAGGTAGGCGCGCTGGTCGTCGTCCAGACGCAGGACGCGTGCGAGCGTGGTGAGGACGGTTGCGGATGCCTGAAGGCGGCCTTGTTCCAGGCGGGCGTAGTAGTCGGGGCTGATCGCCGCCAGCTGGGCGACCTCCTCCCGGCGCAGGCCCGGCACCCGGCGCACGGAGCGGCTGTCCGGCAGGCCCACCGCCTGGAGGCTCAGCTCGGACCGGCGGGCCTTGAGGAATTCCCCCAGCTCGTTGCGCTTCGCGCTCTTGCCGCTCATACCTCTCATTGTCGCAGCTCCGGCCGTTGTTGTGAGGGGGAGAGTTTTGTCCTAGGCACGCCTTGTCCAGATAGGAATTCTCCGCTTTTCGGGTGCGGGCCCGAATGTCAGACTCAATTCTGTGGACGCGATCGAAAGCGTCCCGAAAATCATTGAAAGGGACGGTGGCGTTCCCCGCTCCGCCCCTCGGATCGCGTGCCAGGGCACGTGAAGGAGATCCAAGCATGAAGTCGAATGTCACGTTTCCCAGCAGCGGCATGATGCTGGCCGGACATCTGTACACGCCCGACGACCACACCGGCGGCCGTCGCCCCGCGGTGATCGTGGCGCATCCCTTCGGGGGCGTGAAGGAGCAGACCGCGGGCCTGTACGCGGAGAAGCTGGCCCGCGAGGGTTTTGTCACCCTGGCCTTCGACGCCGCCTGCCAGGGTGAGAGTGAGGGCGAGCCGCGCTTCCTGGAGAACCCCTTCCAGCGTGCCGAGGACGTCAGGAGCGCGGTCAGTTTCCTGTCCACCCGTGGCGAGGTGGACTCCGAGCGCATCGGCGCCCTGGGTATCTGCGCCGGCGGCGGCTATGTGCCTTACGCGGCGCAGACCGACACGCGTGTCAAGGCGGTCGCCACGGTCAGCGCCGCCGACATCGGTGCACTGTTCCGCGAGGGCCTCGGCGGCGGGCAGGGCGAGGAGGTCGTCCGCGGCATGCTGGAGCAGGCCGGCCGGGACCGGATCGCGGAGGCCCGCGGCGAAGAGCCCCGTCTGGAGCGCGTCGTCCCGGAGTCCGAGGCCGACGCGCAGGGCTTCCCCGTCCTCTACCAGCAGGGCCGCGAGTACTACCGCACTCCGCGCGCCCAGCACCCTCACTCGCCGAACTGGTACGTCGCCCGCAGCGTCGACCAGCTCGCCCAGTACTCCTCCTACGACCTCATCCGCCTCATCTCCCCGCGTCCGCTGCTGATGATCGCCGGGACCGAGGCCGACACCGCCTACTTCAGCCGCGAGGCGATCGAGAAGGCGAACGAGCCCAAGGAACTGTTCTGGATCGACGGCGCCAGCCACATCGACCTCTACGACAAGGAGGAGTACGTACCGACCGCCGTCGCCAAGCTGGCCGACTTCTTCCACCATCACCTGACCGACTGACGGCAGCGGCCCGGCGCAGCGGGCCGTCGGCTCCATGAAGCTCGCCGCGCCGACATCCCCCGGCCGGGGGCGCCCAGTTCCTGCACACGGGCATGCCGAGAGGAATCCGGGTCGGCCAGACCGCGTACGGGCCGAACCCGGACCCCTCACCCGGAACCGCCACCAGCAATGGAACAGCCGGTGGCGTGCATCCGGTATGTAGCGCGGCAGAGTCGAGGGCCTGCCGCCGGACAACTGATGCGATACCGTGCGCCGGTATCGGAGGCCGTGATGACTGCGGGACCGTGGTCGAGGAGCGCACGATGGGGACGACGGCGGCTGCCGAATCGGGAGACCTGAAGCCACACCTGGGCATGTTCGACGCCGTGGCGATCGGGCTCGGGTCGATGATCGGCGCGGGAATCTTCGCGGCACTCGCCCCCGCCGCGGTCGCGGCAGGGTCCGGGCTGCTGCTGAGCCTGGTTCTGGCCGCGGTGGTGGCGTACTGCAACGCCACCTCCTCCGCCCGGCTGGCCGCGCGCTACCCGCGGTCCGGAGGGACGTACGTCTACGGCCGTGAGCGCCTGGGGGACTACTGGGGCTACCTCGCCGGCTGGTGCTTCGTGGTCGGCAAGACGGCCTCCTGCGCGGCGATGGCCCTGACGGTGGGCTCGTACGTATGGCCGACCCAGGCGCACGCCGTCGCGGTCGCCGCGGTGGTGGCGCTGACCGCGGTGAACTACGTCGGCGTGCAGAAGTCCGCGTGGCTGACGCGTGGCATCGTCGCGGTCGTCCTGGCGGTGCTCGCCGCCGTGGTCACCGCCTGCCTCAACAGCGGCACGGCGCAGACCGCGCGCCTGGACGTCGGGACGGACGCCACCCTCGGCGGTGTGCTCCAGGCGGCCGGGCTGCTGTTCTTCGCGTTCGCCGGCTATGCGCGCATCGCCACCCTTGGTGAGGAGGTGCGCGAGCCCGAGCGGACCATTCCTCGCGCGATCCCGACCGCCCTCGGCCTCACGCTGATCGTCTACGCGGCCGTCGCCGTCGCCGTGCTCGCTGTTCTCGGGCCCGACCGGCTCGCCCACAGCGCGGCCCCGCTCGCCGAGGCCGTACGCGTCGCCGGTGTCCCGGACCTGGTGCCGGTGGTGCGCGTCGGGGCGGCTGTCGCGGCGATCGGTTCGCTGCTGGCGCTGATCCTGGGGGTCTCACGTACCGCCCTGGCGATGGCGCGCGACCGGCACCTGCCGCATGCCCTGGCCGCCGTCCACCCACGGTTTCACGTGCCGCACCGGGCCGAGATCGCGGTCGGCTCGGTGGTCGCCGTCCTGGCCGCGACCACGGATGTCCGGGGCGTGATCGGCTTCTCCTCGTTCGGCGTGCTGGCGTACTACGCCGTCGCCAACGCCTCCGCCTGGACCCTCACCCCCGCCGAAGGGCGGCCGGCGAGGATCGTGCCGATCCTCGGCACGGCGGGCTGCCTGGTCCTGGCCTGCGCTCTGCCGCTCGCCTCGGTGCTATGGGGAACCGCAGTGATCGCCGCCGGCGCCGCCGTCTACGGTCTACGCAAAACCCTGAACCGACGCGCCACTTGACCGCCTGGGCGCCGGACCGCCCGCGATGTCCTGGCACCCGGCGGCGCCGGCAACTGGCCGGCCTCGTCTCTGGAGACATCGCCGTCGGTCAACCTGCTCTGTGCGTCGGCTCACTGTTCGCTGCGGTCCAACGTCGACCGCCGCTGTTCGCACCTGCGGGTGTCAACTGCTGATGTCAGGAACCAGGGTGCTCGTCGAACTCTGAGTACCTGTACGCCGGATCATCTCCACGACCTGCGCCGTCTGCTCCTTGCGGGCCCAGAGCCGCACGGGTCCCGCAGACGATTCACATTCGATCACCAACGTGCTGGTCGGGAGCCACATCGATTCGCGGAGGGTCGTTTCGCGTGTACGGACGTAGCGCAGATCTGCCGGGAGTTCGCGCAGCCGCGTCCACGAACGGCGAGGCTCCCATCGGAACTCGTTTGCGGTCCGTACCCGTCCGAGGCTGTATCGGCGCCCCTTCTCCGGCAGGTTGGCCCCGACATGGAAGAGGACTGCTTCCCCCGCTTCGGCGCGAGCAGCTGTCCGCCGGGCTCGCCGCGTCGCGAGCATCGTCCCGATCACCATGCCGAACAGGACGCATATCGCCGTAGTCATGTGCGAAGTACATCAGGCGGCCTCCTGTTCACCAAGGGGTGGGCGCGCCTCTGACCTGGCGTTGTGGAGCGCGCCGTAGGAACCGGCACGAGTACCGGCACTCCTTGTACTCGAAGATGGGGCGCTCGCGCCTGCGTCACGGACACGAGCCTTGGCCGAGGGTTCAGTCCCGCGCAAGCCATCTCTTGACGTTGTCAGCCTCATCGACGGCGAGTTGACCGTCCCCCTGATCATGAACTGGGCGTACGTCCGAATCGCTGAAGTCCGGTGAGGGCGCGGCACCACGCGGAAGTTCAACCGGTGCGGGGGATGTCGCCGGGCGTTCCGGGGCGAGGGTCGCCCCCGAGAGGCGCGGTTGCGGAAGGGGAGCGGGAGCCCAGTCGGTGCCGCGGTGAGTCAGCCACCACTGGCCGATGACGTGGAACTTCTCCTCGAAGTGGCGGTCCCGTTGGAGAACTCCGGTGAGCGGTGCCCTGAGTCGGGTGCGGCGGCCGCCGGCCTCGTACAGCGCGATGACCCGACAGCCCGTGACTCGCTCGACGCGGACACTCTGCACGGACGCCCACGGAATGGTGCGGCGGCGGATGCCGTGCACCCTGGCGGCCGACGGGGTCAACGTGATCCCGAAAGGTGAAACCACAGCCGCCGCCACCGCCGCCAGCACGATCCACAGGCCAAGGAACCGTGTATCGAACATCGGCGTGCCGACAGCGTGACCGCCCGCAGGGCGGTGTTGAACCCCAGCCACACGGTCATGGGGAGCAAAGGGAGCACGCGTTGCCGGACGCCGAGCCGGAAGCGAATCGCCTCCGGGGCCGGGACCCCGCTCACCTCGGATTCCGTCATCGCCGTCCTGTCTCCCCCGGTCATACGCTGCTGATCCGTGCAAGATCGCCCGCGCAGCATGGCAGACGATCGCAGCATGGCCGGAGGCCCCCCGGCATCCCCCGCCCCCGCCAGCGGCTGGTGCCCTCGCACATCGCTCCGTCAGGAGGGATGGATGATGTCCCACTCCTGGTCGTCGGCATTGCTGCAGGTGAAGATCGTCAGCGCGGTGTCGTTGCCTCCCGTGCCGTAGCCGGAGACGTCCAGGCACAGGTGGTTGCTGGAGTAGTTGCGGATCCAGTAGTGGCCGCCGTCCTGCTTGTCCAGCCACCACAGCTGGTTGTCGGCGGTCGTGCCGTCGCACCGGTACTCGTACACGCCCGTTCGCGCGGGCTTGGCGCCGTAGTCGGGCAGGTCCATGCACATCTGGTCCTTGACGTTGCGGATCTGGAACAGGTCCGACTTCTGGGGACCGACGCCCCTCTCCCGCACCTCCAGGTTCCAGAGCTGGTTGTCGTGCGCGGTCCCGTCGCACGTGAACTCCCGCACCGGCCCTGCCGACTGGCCCTTCTCGTAGCCCGGAATGTCGGCGCACTTCTCGGTCGTGACGTTCCTGAGGACGACCCCGGACGCGGGAAGCGGCCCCGTCGCCGCCTTCTTCGTCGCCTTCGGACTCGCCACCGCGCCGCCGTCTCCGCCTCCGTCGCCGGCCGCGGGCGACTGCTGCGCCGGGGCCTGTGTCGGCTCCTGGGCGGGAGCCTGACTCGGTGGCGCAGGCGGGCTGGGCGTGGGCGCGGGAAGGGTGCTGACGCCGGCTTCCTGGAGCTTCTCGGTGGCGGCGCTGCGGACCTGGGGCCTGTACGCCAGCCACAGCATCACGAACGTGATCGCCAGCGCCATGAAGACACCCAGGAACGTCGCGAGCCACCGGGGCAGGAACCCGCGCTGCACATACGTGCCCTCCACGGGCTGCGGCTTCGTCCCCGACCGCAGGACGGCAAGGGTGTACGGCCGCTGCTCCTTCGACCCGAACCAGATGATCTGCCGCGGCCTCAACGTCGCCTTCACAAAGGCGGCGCGCCCCGGCTCGATCTGCACATTGCCCGGATGGATCTCGTAAGCGAGGTGGTCCCCGTTGTCACTCCCACTGACCGACGCCGTCAGCTTCGTATTGCCGAGGTTGTCGATCGCGAGCTTCGGCCGCCCGCGAAAGCGCCCCTTGACCGTCGGTGGCACCAACTCCGCCCGCAGCTCGGCGAACGGAGTGATCGTCAGGTTCCCCTCGGGGACCGTCGTCGCTTCCGGGTGCCCGGTCGACGTGATCCGCACGGCATACGGATTCGGGCCCGCCGCCGCGTCCGGACTCCGCGGCGGCGCGAACGTCAGCTCCACCGTGCCCGTCGTCCCCGGATACAGCCGCAGCGTCTGCGGTTCCACCGTCGTCCAGGGCGCGATCGGGCCCACCGGCTCGAAACGGTACTCGTCGACGATGTCGGCGGTGTTGCGCAGGCGCAGCCGTACGCGCGTGCTCGCGCCCGGGTCCACGGTCGCGGACGCGGGTTCCAGAGAAGTCCACATACTCACCGTCGGGACGGTAGCCGCGCGAGCGGTGCCGGTCAGGAGACCCAGGGGCAGGGTCGCCGGACTAACAGGCAGGTAAGGGTGCCCACGGGGGCGCCCCGCACCGGCAGGCACGAGACCAGGATGACGTGGCCGCGCGGTGAGTCCAGCGGTGCCGCGACGTGCGGGACATCACCGTGGATCACGGCGCAGGGGGTGTCGGAGCGGCCGGTCCGGGTCGGGGTCACCAATCCGGTCCGCGCGAACCCGATGGGCCAGTCGGCGCTGTCCGCCTGCACACCGAAAGCGCACGAGTCGTGTCGTTCCCGGCCGCGCCACCCGCCCCACCCGACGCGCCATCCGCCCGGCTGGTGACCGGACGACCCGACCCCAGGTAGCTACCGCCGACCCAAGATCGCTGCCGAATCCCGGGAGACGCACTTCGGTACGTGTCACACATTTGGGACGCACTCGGTCATAGGTGTGAAAGCGGGCACGAGCCCGCCGACCCGAGGAGTGCGGTGATGACCATGCCCGACCTGAAGCCCGCAGCTCAGAGGCTTGCGGCCGCGACGGCCGACCCGCCGTTGCTGTACGAGGTCGGTCCGGGAGATGCGCGGAAGGGGCTGGACGACCCGCAGGTGGCGCTGGTGGCGAAGCCGGACGTGACGGATGAGTGGATCACGGCGCCCTTCCAGGTGCGCCGTCTGCGGGCACCCATCGCGAGCCGGCCGTCGTCGCGTATGGCCGCTCGCCGCAGGCCGCGTACCCTGCCGCCATCAAGCAGGCATACGCGGCTGCTCGACGGATCACCGCGAAGAGCGCCAAGGGCAGCCTGCGCGCCTCGCACCTGGCGGTGCCCGGCGGCCCCGTCAGCGGCCATACGACCGCCGCCCTGACCCTCATGGCCAGGCAGCCGACCGCGCTCGTCATAGTCGACGAGAACGACGTACCGCGGGACGAGAGTGAGACCTGCGCCCGCGAGCTGACCCAGGCCACGACCACTCCGAACGACAGGGCCGCTCACGCCCCACCCACCGCCGCCCGCGGCACCTGAGACTGCCCGCAGCTCAGTCGCGGCGTCCGCAGGACCCACAGCACCGACGCTGTGCACCGCTTTGTCGCTCGTGAACGCGAGGGACCGTACGAGCGCAGAACAGTGATCATCCGAATCCGTTTCCTCCGCTGTCATCGACCCTACGGGCACGGTGAGCGGTGCGGGCGGGCCGATCAGCATCGACGCTCGGCAGCCTGCCCACCCGCGCGCGGGACCGTCGGGCCCGATCGATTCACCGAGCCGGCGCCTGCTCCTGGCAAGCCCCGGACATGGTCCCGCTTGCCGCCCACGATCCGCCTCTCCATGACTTGCGGCATCTCCTGCCGTACTACGCGGCCATCTCCAACTGTCCGGACATGGCCGAAACCTTCGCCTCGAAAGGGCTCTTCATGTCTCGTCATTCGCTTTCTCGGCGTGCCCGCACACCCCTCGCCCTCGCGGCCACAGCGGCTGTAGCCGTCGGTGTCGCCGCCACGGCGGTCGGTCCGGCGAGCGCCGCCAAGCCCACTTCCTCGAAGGCCGGCAAGCCGACCGTCGTCCTCGTCCACGGCGCGTTCGCCGATTCCTCCAGCTGGAACGACGTCATCAAGAAGCTGAAGAGGGACGGCTATCCGGTGGTGGCCGCGGCCAATCCGCTGCGGGGTGTGAGCAAGGACGCCGCCTCTGTCAAGGACCTGCTGGCCGGCGTCGACGGGCCCGTGGTCCTTGTCGGGCACTCCTACGGCGGAGCGGTCATCACCAACGCCGCCTACGGCTCCGACAAGGTCAAGGCACTGGTGTACGCCGACGCGTTCCTCCCCGACAAGGGCGAGAGCGCCAACGAGCTGGTGAGCAAGTTCGAGGGCAGTGTCATCGGCACGGTTCTGCGTCCCGTCCCGATCACCAACCCCGACGGCTCCAAGGACTTCGACTTCTACATCGACCAGTCCAAGTTCCACCAGGCGTTCGGTGCGGACGTCTCCGCGCACACCGCCGGCCTGATGGCGGTCACCCAACGTCCCGGGACCGGTACCGCCCTCAACGAACCGTCTGGTGAGCCTGCCTGGAAGACCACCCCCACCTGGGCCCTGGTGGGTACCAACGACAAGATCATCCCCCGGAAGCTCCAGGTCTACATGGCCAAGCGCGCCCATGCCCACATCGAGGAGGTCAGGTCCTCCCACGCGGTGAGCGTGTCCCACCCTGACGCCGTCACCCGCGTCATCGAAAAGGCAGCGCGGACGGTCCGCTGACCCGCCGTCGCAGAGCCTCGCAAGGTCACGGACTCCTCCGACTGCGGAGGGGCCCGTGACCGCTCGTTGGGGGTGTGGTGGCTGAGCCTGTCCGTGTGCGTAGGCCGACCGACCAGGAGAGGCGGAAGCCGCAGACGATTGCGCGCCGTGGCAGCATCAGTTCGGCGCGCTACCGGCGCGCGATGATGCTGCTGGCCTCGGGCGGCGGGCGAATGCCCGCTGCCCCGGCATCCTCGCCGCCCAGCAGACGGAGCGCGCTCATCTCCGCGGTGAGAGGGGCATCCGTGGGGTGGCAGGCCCGCACTCGCGGCGTGCGAAGCTCTGCTCAGAGGTCTTCCGCGACACTCTCCGACGCCCACATCCTGAACAACGAGAGTCCCTCGGTCAGATTGCCGGGGCCGCAGGCGATGTGAAAAGTCTGCTCGGACGTCCACGCCATCACCCAGTCATGCTCGTCTCGAGTAACGCGCTGATGAGGATGCTCCCGGTCAGCCAACTCCGTCTCCTCAAGATCGATCTTGACGAACCATCCCGGGTTGTCGAGCGTCTCGATCCTCACGCCCCATTCGTGTTCCCAGTCGCCATCGCACTGCATGGCGTACCAGTTCTGCAACCACTCAAGGACGTGCTCGGACTCGGACATGGACGCGATGGTAGGCGTACCACGCGCGGACCAACGGACCCGGTGAACCTTCCCGGTCATGGCACTGGCACTGGCACCTCCGAAGCATGATCGCGTCCAGGTGGGCACGGGCAGGCGGACAACCGAGAGGGCGATCTCGCTCGCGGAGTCCAGCAGGGCCTCGAACAGCGCGGTGGCCTCCTGTAGACCGCCCTCCCTCAACCGGCCCTCTCCCAACCGGCCTTCCCCCGCGGCTGGCTTCCCCTGCGGCCGACTCCCCCAACGGGACCCGAGCGACGTCCGCCGCCGCGTCCGAGTCGGACTTCACGAGCCGGTCCGAGCGTGGACGCTCCCGCTCCGCGGGCACGGGCCGCCCCGGGAGCGCCGGCGGGCGAGCCGCTGTGCCCGGTGCGGTACCGAGCTCACGCCGGAGCCGGCCGAGCTCCGTCCCGGGGGAGTCGGCCGGTGTCCGCTGCGCGGGCGAACGGACCGTCCAGAGCTGCCCATTGCAGGAGCATGATGGTCTTGCCGTCGGTGATGCGTCCGTCGCGGGTCATGGCGAGGGCCTCGGCGAAGGGCAGTTCGAGGACTTCGATGTCCTCGCCGTCCGCCTCGAGTCCTCCGCCGGTGCCCGTGCGGTCGGCGGGTGTGTACGGGGCGGCGAAGAAGTGGAGGCGTTCGGTGACGGAGCCGGGGCTCATGTAGGCGTCGAAGACGTGGGTGAGCTGGCCCAGGGTGACGCCGAGTTCCTCGGCGCTCTCGCGCCGGACGGCGGCGGGCGGGTCATCCGCGTCGAGCAGCCCCGCGGCCGCTTCGATGAGCATGCCGTCGGGGTGGTCGTTGACGTAGGCCGGGTAGCGGAACTGCCGGGTGAGCAGGACGCAGCCGCGTTCGGTGTCGTAGGGCAGGGCGACGGCGCCGTTGCCGCGGTCGTACGTCTCGCGTTGCTGGGTTTCCCAGCGTCCGTCGTGGCGGCGGTAGTCGAAGGTGGTGCGGCGCAGGACATGCCAGCCCTGGGAGGTGAGTTCGACGTCGCGGATCACGACGTCGGGATTGCCGTCCAGGCTGCGTCCGGCCTGGTCGAGGCCGGTGCGGCCGCGATGGTCGGGGGTGTCGATGCCGGGGTGGCCCGAACCCTCGCGGGGGCCGCTCCCGCCGGGGCGGGCAGCCCCTCCCCGGCCCTTCGCCGGGCTGGTCACGCGGCCTCCTGCGGCGCGTAGTGGGGGATCTCGGCCACGTCGTGGTAGACGGGCAGCCCGCGGCGCCGGGCGGTGGCGACGTCCTGGTCGGCTCCGGCGGAGTCGCCGGGCAGGCGCAGCACGGCGTCGCCATGGGCGAGCAGGCGGTCGGCGGTGGGGTAGAGCACGTCGTCGGCGAGGGGGTCGGTGGGGTCCGCGCCGGCGGAGCGCAGGACGGGCAGGGCGATCCATTCCCCGATCGCGGGGAGGTGGCCCGCGGCGAAGACCGGCCAGGCGGCGTCTTCGAGGCGGGCGAGGTTGGCGGCCATGGCCTGCGGGTCGCCGCCGGTGCCGGAGCGGTAGGGGCCGGCGATCAGGATGAGCATGCGCTGGTCGGTCACAGGCGCTAGAGTACATGCAGAAACGTGCAAGAACGGGAGAGAACGTGAATGCTGGCTGCTGAACGACGCGACCATCTGCTCGGTCTGCTCGCTCGCGAGGGCAAGATCGTGGCGAAGAACGTCGCCGTCGAACTGGGGATCTCCGAGGACAGCGTGCGGCGCGATCTGCGCGATCTCGCCGCCGAGGGACTGTGCCAGCGGGTCTACGGCGGCGCCCTGCCCGCTTCGCCGGCGGTGGTGGACTACGCCGCTCGGCAGGCCGTGGCCCCGGACGGCAAGCGGAAGGTCGCTTCGGTGGCGGCCGGCTTGGTGCGGCCCGGCGGCGCGCTGATTCTCGACGGCGGGACCACCGCGCTCGCCGTCGCCCAGGCGCTCCCGCAGGATCTCGCCTGCACCGTGATCACCCACAGCCCGACGATCGCCGCGGCCCTGCTCGACCATCCGCGGGCGGAGCTCTTCCTCCTCGGTGGCCGCGTCTTCAAGCACTCGGCGGTCACCTGCGGCGCCGCCGCGGTCGAGGCGGCGCAGAACGTCTCCGCCGACCTCTGCCTGCTCGGTGTCACCGGCGTACACCCCCAGGCGGGACTGACGACAGCTGACGCCGAGGAAGCCGCGATGAAACGTGCCCTGTCCGCGCGGGCCGCGGACACCTACATCCTCGCCTCCGCCGAGAAGATCGGCACGGCTTCACGGTTCCGCGTCCTGCCCTGGGAAAGAGTCAGCGGACTGATCACTGACGCCGACTCCCACGACCCGGTCGTCGAGCAACTCTCGGCACTGGGCGTGGAGATCCTGGTAGCCGACTGACCGCTACGAGCCGAACGCGGGCACGCGCACCCGTGCGGGAGCCCGTACGCGACCCCGCGCGAAGTGCGCGTGCGTGTGGACCGGTCGGGCTCGGCCGCGAGAACGCCGACGCCGCCTTCGGGATCTCGTTCGGGCACCCGATATCGACCTCTTCGCGTAGGTGTTTCTGGCATTTCCGGAGCTACCGAGCTACCGGCACTTCGGCACGAGGCCGCCCGCGTACAGGTGGATGCGGCCCTGGCATGGATGCGAATCTGGCAAAATCCTCGCAGCCGGGGATCATCCCGCTGGGTAGTCGTGGGTAGTCGTATTCCCCTTGCGAGTGCCACGAGTTGGGCCGGTTCTCGCGGCCGTGGGCCCCCGGCTTCCGCCGACCGCGCCAAGCCCGGCCACCCCATGTTGCGTTCATGGACCATCTAAGTCCACAGCGCCGTCACCCGCTCGCATCACCCTCTGTCCGTTGATCAAACTCACGCGATCGGGGACACCTTGTCCAGTTATTCACATGATGAGTGCCGGCACGCCCATACCGGGCGCCGTGACTTCCTGGGGCTCGCCGCGGGCGCCACGCTGACCGTTGCCGGGATGGGCTCCCTTCTGGGCGCCGCACCGGCGACGGCCGCGCCGGCCCACACGGCTTCGGCGGGCGGTCCCGACACCACCCTGCGTTTCGCCCTGGTGACGGACACCCATATCAATGTCGACTCGCCTCTGACCACGCAGCGGCTGACCCAGGTATGGGCTTCGATAGCCGCCCGCACCCCGGACCTCGTCCTGCACTGCGGAGACATCACCGACACCGGGCGGCCCGACGAGTTCGACCGCTACGCCGAGATCCTGCCGCCCTCCCTGCACGGCAAGATGCACTACTCCCCCGGCAACCACGACGTGCGGTGGGACGCGTCCGCCAAGGAGGAGTACCACACCCACTTCGGGCCCGCCCCGTACTCCTTCGACGCGGGCGGAGTGCACTTCATCGGGTTCGACCCCACCCAGGTCCTCCAGGAGCCCGGTCACTACGGCCCGGGCGGCCTCGACTGGCTGAGGGCCGACCTGCGGCGGATGCGGCCGGGCACACCCGCGGTGCTCTTCCAGCACTTCCCGATGGGCAACAACTTCTACTACGTGGACGACCAGGCCGCCGTACTGGAGGTCCTCGCCGACCACGACGTGCGGGGCGTCTTCGCGGGCCACATCCACAAGGAGGTGGTCACCAAGTTCAACGGCCTCACCCAGGTCGGGCTCAACGCGGTCAAGAACGGCGCCCTCTACTACTGGGTCGAGCGTCAGCGGGCCGCCGACGGTACGCCGCTGCTCCAGGTGAGCCGGGTCAGCGTCGCCGCCGACGGATCCGAGACCGAGGTACCCGTGACGGTCATGCCTCTGGCCGGTGAGGGACCGGGCCGCCCGCAGCGCCCGCAGTGGGTCTCTCTCGGCAAGGCCGCCGCCGGGCAACTGCCGGTGACCGTCAAGCTCAAAGCGGCCGCTCAGCCCAC
This sequence comes from Streptomyces sp. NPDC002306, assembly GCF_053593435.1. Taxonomy (NCBI): domain Bacteria; kingdom Bacillati; phylum Actinomycetota; class Actinomycetes; order Kitasatosporales; family Streptomycetaceae; genus Streptomyces; species Streptomyces sp. NPDC002306. The sequence continues at coordinate 41,262 of NZ_JBSFCK010000024.1, read as the reverse complement.
TCAGGTAGCGGTCGACCTCTACCCGCAGAGTGTCTTCGGCGGCACTTCCACTCCGGTGTGGCACGGCCTGACCGCCAGAGAGGGCCGCGAGTGGAACGGTTCGATCGACGTCTCGTCGCTCGCACCGGGCAGTCAGCGTCTGCGGCTCCAGGTCACCGGCCCGGACGGGACCTGGTGGGAGGGCACCGCACGGTTCGAGGTGGACCGCACCGCCGCCGACCCCCAGCCGCGGTGGCGCTACCGGCTGCCCGGCGCGGTCCAGGGCGGCATCGCCCTCGCCGCCGTCGGCTCCCGGCGCGCTGTGGTGGCCGCCTCCACCAGCGGAAAGGTGGTCGCGCTGCGCCCGGGTGACCACAAGCGCCCCTCGCCCCTGTGGTCCGCGCAGGTGGGCCCGGTGTACCGGAAGCCCGCGGTCGACGCCGAGGCTCGCACCCTTTTCGTACCGTCGTCGGACCACCGGCTGTACGCGCTGAAGGCGGCCGACGGGCACCGGAAGTGGCACTTCGACGCGGGTGCGCCCGTGCTGAGCGCGCCGCTGGTGGCTGAAGTCGACGGCCGGGAGCGGGTGTTCTTCTCCGCGGGGCAGTCGCTGTTCGCGGTGGACGCGCGCACCGGAGAGCGTCTCTGGTCGGTGCCCGACCGAGGCTTCTCGTCGGGGCGGGCCGCCGTTGACGGTCGGAGGGTCTTCACGGCCGCGGACGACGGGTACGCGCGCGCCCACGACGTGACGACGGGCGCCGAGCTGTGGTCTTTCGCGATGGCTACGGGCACCGAGAACCACGTGGCTCTCTACAGCGGTTGGGACAACGTTGTCGCGGTCGGCGACGGAGTGGTGGTCGTCGGGTCGGTCGCCGGGTCCTGGGGGCTGGACGCGGCCACGGGCGCGCTGCTGTGGAAGCTGGCCGGTAGCGCGATGTACGCGCCCGCCGTCGTCCTCGACGACGGATCGGCCCTGCTGACCACCGAGTTCGGCGTGATGTCCCGGATCGACCTCGCGACGGGCACGAAGCGTTGGCAGGCCGATCTGGCTGTACGGGTGTTCAACGCCGGCGTGGCGGTCGACAGCACGACGGCGTGGGCTCAGTCGGCCGACGGCCGACTGCTCGGCGTCGACCTGGCCGACGGGACACGGCGGGGTCGCCTCCAGCACAGCCTGGCGTACTCCTTCAGCACGCCGGTGATCGTCGACAACGTCCTGGTCGTGGGCGACCAGAACGGCACCGTGGCCGGCATCAGCCTGCCGTAGCGCTCCGCGGACGCCTCCCAGCGGAGCCGGTCTCGCCCCGCCCCACCGGGGACGAGTCCGGCTCGCTGTCGGCAGCCCGTCGGCGAGTGCGCTCGTGAGTGAGTTGTCTTCGCCGCAACACCGCGCGTGCGCTCGGGAGGGGGCTCCTTCGCCGCTCGGGAGGCCGCTCACGCGGGTGGCGGTGCGGGCCTCAGTGGCCGGTGAAGACGGCGTCGCGGCGTTCGACGAAGGACTTCACACCTTCGGCGCTGTCAGCTGAGGTCATGAGCCGGGCGAGGTCGGGCTTGAACTGAGCGACGGCCGCGGCATCACCCTCTTCGCGGGCCTGGTGGGCCGAGGCCAACGCGGCACGCACACCGAGCGGAGCCGAGCGTTCACTGATGACGCGTGCGATCCGCTTCGCGCGCTCGATCGCCGCGGCGCCGTCGGCCTGGACTTCCTGGATCAGTCCGATGCGGTGTGCCTCGGCGGCGCCGAACTCCTCGCCGGTCAGGATCCAGCGCATGGCGTTGCCCCATCCCGCTTCGCGGGGGAAGCGGAAGGTGGCTCCGCCGAAGGGGTAGATCCCCCGGCGGACCTCGAGCTGGCTGAAGCGGGAATCCTGGGCCGCCACACGGATGTCGGCGGCCAGGAGCAACTCGATGCCCGCGGTCATCACCCAACCCTGCGCGGCCGCCACGAGGGGCGTGGACCATGTCCCGTCCCGCCGCCACGGGTCACGGCCGCCGTCCGGGACCGCGAAGCCGCCCGAAGCGAGGTCTCCGCCGACATCCTGCATGTCCAGGCCGCCGGTGAAGTGGTCGCCATGGCCGAACAGGACTCCGCACCAGACGTCCTCGTCCGACTCCAGCAGTCCGTAGGCCATCGACAGCTCGCTGATCATCTGTCTGGTGAAGGCATTGCGCTTGGCCGGGCGGTTCAAACCGATCAGCAGCACGTGTCCGTCCCGCTCGACCGTGACGGTGGCGGCGTTCTCCGAGGTGGCACTCATAGTTCCTCCAAGGTGCGTGTCGTGTCGCGGCCGAGGGGCGCCGATGGGCATCCGATGTCGCTGGTGTCGACGGTGAGGTGTCCGTGCCCGTCAATCAGTCGCCTTTCTCGCGGTGTTCACGCCGAGGAGAGGCACGAGCACCTTCCTGAACGGCCCGCGGCCACCGTGGCCCGGGTGGACGCTTCGTGGCGCTCGCGTCCGTCAGCGCGGCGGAGGCCCCTCCCGCGATGACGCCGATGCGTGCAGCGCGGTGATCCACTCTTCGGGCCAGGGTGTGCTCTTGGCACCACTACGGTGGTTACGGTCGCTGTGGGCGGTCACATACCGGCCGCGAGCGGCCCGGCGTCCCGGCAGCCCCCGGAACGGCTCGCCCCACACCTCGAAGGTGAAGGTCATCGAGGCGGTGCCGATCCGGGTCAGCTCGACGACCGTACAGACCTCCTGGCCGAAGAAGAGCGGCGCCTCGAAGTCCACCTCGTAGTGAACGCGAGGCGCGACCGGGAAGTAGCCGTGCAGGCCCGCCTCGTCCATGAGAGAAGCCTCCGCGGCCTCTATGAATCGAACGACCGTGCTGTTGTGGTAGATGCCTCCCGCGTCCGTGTCGATCCATTCGACTCGCGTCCGGTGGACGCCGGACGGCTTCGGGGGCTGGAGCGGGGTGGTCACGCCGTGTTGCTCCTGGCGGTCGGCCGGCCTCGTGTCCGGGCCGGACCTTGGAATCATGCGGGTTTGCTTCCGCGGGTTACCGGAATTTCTGCCTCCTGCCCTTCCAGTCTGACCGCCCTGGTCGTAGCTCTCCTGTTGGGGCCGGGTCGGCGGCGTCCTGCTGAGGCCAGGTCGGGCGGGCGTGGTGTTGAATGCGGCTCCATGAGTGAGAGTGGGCGTGCGGCGAGCCGGACCGCGGTACTGGTCTGCCAGGGGCGGGCAGCGGCGGACGGGACATCCGCTGGCGGCCGGTTCACGGATCCGCTGGCGATACGGCTGCTGCGGGACGCGGAGCGGGTGCCCGTGGCCGAGGTACGCGCGGGCACCGCGCCGCAGGGCCGGCAGGCACGTGTCACGTTCGAAAGTGTGCGGGCGTGTGCCGAGGTGGTCGTGCCGCGGACCGTCGCGATCGACGAGGCCGTGCGCGCCCACGTCACCGGCCAGCTCGTGATCCTCGGCGCCGGTCTGGACACCCGCGCGTGGCGGCTGCCCGACCTCGCGCGGACCGATGTGTGGGAGGTCGACCATCCGGCCTCCCAGCAGGACAAGCGTGCCCGGCTCGCCGAGGCCGCCGCCGTGCCGCCCGGGGCCGACGAGAGCGGTCGGATCGCCGTCGAGCTGCCGGTGACGGCCCGTTCCGCACGCTTCACACCGGTCGATTTCACCGTCGACGATCTCGGTGCGGCGTTGGATGCCGCGGGGCACGACCCGTCCGCTCCGACGACCTGGCTGTGGGAGGGCGTCGTCCCCTACCTCGCGCGCGGCGAGGTGCGCGCCACGGTGGCCGCGCTCGCCGCCCGCACGGCCCCGGGCAGCGCGCTCGTCGTCAACTACCAGACGCCGTCGGCGCGAGCGGCCGTAGGACGGCTCCTGACGCGTGTGCTCGGCAGTGCCGTGACGTCGGGCGAGCCGTGGCGTTCGCTGTGGAAACCGCGGCAGATGGCCGCGCTGCTCGCGGAGCACGGGCTGCGGGTGCTGTCGGACGACGATCTCCTCACCCTCGCGCACAGCCTCGGCAGCCCGGCGCTCAGGCGGACGTCACTGCGGTCCGGCCGCGTGGCGGTCGCGGTCAGCCACTGACGTACGGGAGTGACGGCGCGGTGAGGCGGCCGGTCGATCCCGGGGCGGTCACATCGGGGCGTGTGCCGCGGCGACGTCGGCGATGAGGTGCGGTGGCCCGGCCCGGGACGCCGTCCAGCGGGCCGTACGCAGCACCGGCCTCGCCCACCCGCGGTTCACCGTCGGCTCATGCCGTCTCGGCGTACCGCTCCCCCGCGAATGCCCGCACCACCGGCACGACCGCGTCCGCACCGCCGGGCAGCCGGTCCAGGCGCACCAGGGCGAATGCCTTGTGTCCGTCGGCCAGGTAAGTGGGGTTGTCGTGCGGCCGGGTCCCGGGCAGCGGCCACACCACGAGCCATGGACGCGGGTCGGTGCTGGTCGGCGGGCGGCCGACGGTGATGGCCGCGATGTCCTGCCAGGGAAAGAACGATTCCTCGCGGGTGACGTCGCGCATGCCGACGCCGGCCGGGCCGACCCGCAGGCGCAAGGGCTTGCGCCAGCGCCGGTAGGAGCGGGCCGCGAGGTAGGCACAGCCGATCGCGCCGAGCGGGCCCAGCGCGGTGAAGGGCTCGGGGCCGACGGCTCGGCCGTGGACGAGTTCCCAGAAGGTGTATCCGAGGACGACGGTCAGCGCCCCCCACATCAGTGCCCAGGTGCCGGCCCTTCGCCGGTCGACGAACTCGCGCTCCCCGCCGGGCACGCGGAGCCCGGACACGGTGACGGGGATCGGCGGACGCACGGCGCGCGGCGCGGTCTCGAAGGCGGCGCCGCCGTGTTCGGCGAGTACGGTCGTCAGCGCGGACACGCTCTGGTCGAGGTCCTCGCAGTCGACGATCGTATAGCGCAGCCGGCTTTCGAGCGTCCGGTCGGGTTTGCGGGGCAGCGTGACACCGGCCGCCGGCCAGAGCGTGAGGCGTGGCTTGGGCGGTGTGGTGGTGTCGCTGTTCTCACCGGTGTTCGGGAGGTGCCACAGGGAGACGGCGTCGATCTGCTCCCAGGCGAGTTCCGCGTCGTGGAGAGTGATCCCGAAACCGTCGACGCGCAACCGGAACGGCAGCCGGGCCTTGCCCAGGTCCTTGGCCCCGGCGTAGACGACGGCGAGCGCCAGGAGTCCCACCACCGCCGGTCCCCCGGCTTGCCGGGAGAGCGCGAGCCAGACCAGTGCTCCCACGACAGCGACGACACCTCCGGCCACCCATCGCCGGCCCCGTCGTCTGAGTGTCCGCTCGACCGTGAACTCCACTGCTCCCCCGCCCCCTTGTCCGTCCCCACCGGCTCTCATGATGCGGTCGGGAAGGCGCACGGCCATGGCCGCGAGCGGGGTGTTGCCCAACCGTGACGCCTCTCAGGACGGCCGCTGACATCGGTCACGGCCGCGTCGTCCGCCGTTCACCACGGGACCCACGAAGGCGGACCGGCATCGCGCCGGTATCGCCCTCGTCGCCGCTCCTGAACCGGGTCGGAACCCGGTCGGCCGGGAGGCGCTGGACTCGCAGCGATGGTGCGGCGGTGGCCCATTCAACGAAGGTGGATTCTCAGCGAACGAGTTCCTTGCGGAGCGCGGCCTTCGACACATCGGCCCACGCCGCGGGCAGTTCCCGTTCCCGGGCGTCGGCCACGGCTCGCTCCTGCCCGTACAACATGCCCCAGGTGAAGCTGGGCTCTCCCGCCGCATGCGCCGCCAGGGCCAGTTGTCTCAGCGCGTCCCGCGCGACGACGCTGTCCTGATGGTCCCCGAGCACCTTCTGCACCGCCTTGACGCGCTTGCCGAGCCGCTTGGCGGGGCCACCGAGCGAGGCACGCGCCGGTTCGGTGGCGTACCGCGTCTTCTTGGCGGCCTTGCGTGCCTGATGAAGGGCCGCGTCGCGTTCCGTCCCCGCTGACAGCTCGCCGGCGTGTGCGACCCGGTCGGCCAGCGGCTCGTACTCCTTGAGGATCGCCTTGACCATCACCTTCTCCGGCTTGAGGACGGCTTTGCGTCGCAGTGGGGGCTGCTCCGTGAGCGCGGCCAGAGAGTTCAGAAGGCGCAGGTAGCGGGGCGAATTCAGGGCGTCGAGGGTCCGCTGCCGCGCCTCGGAGGTGCGGGCGACGTTCCACACCTGCAACCGCGCGCCGACGGCCCCCAGAACCAGTTCCCGGGGCGCGTCCGCGATGTGTGAGCCGAGCCGTTGCATGAGGACTTCCTGGTCGCGTTCCACGCCCAGCTCGGCGCCCAGCCACTTGAGCTCCTCGCGGATCGGATCGGTGACCTTGCGCTCCAGCACCGCCCGGTAGGAACGCAGGGTGCTGCGCAGCCGACGGCAGGCCACCCGCATCCTGTGCACCGCGTCGGGCAGGTCTCGGCGCACGGCGGGATCGAGTTCCACGAGGGCGCGTACCTGCTCGTCCACGTACCGGAGGAGTTCCTCGGCGGCCGAGCCGGATACGACCTTCCCGGCACGTGTGTCCGTCCGACGCGGCGCCCCCGCTCCCGTCTCCGCCAGGGCGCGGGCCAGCTTGGACGGATGGCCCGCACGCTCGACGCCGTTCTTGCGCAACGACTTCTCCACGATGTCGAGCAGCCCGGGATCGGCGTCCTCGGCGAGCTCGATCTCCATCTCCGTCCACGATGCCTTCGCGGTCGTGCCGAGGAGGGCTTTGGCGCGGACCTCGTCGAGGCTGACCTCCGCGAGGACCGTGCCGTTGGAGCCGACGAGGTGCAGGGTGCGGCGGGAGGTCCTGATACGGACCACCGGCCGCAGCTCGGCCCCCCGGCTGCGGGACAGTGCCAGCTCGCACAGGATGTCGGGAAGGGTGTCGGACAGCGGTGTGCGGACCTCCTCCCGGCTGTCCCCGGACATCGGCAGTTTGAGGTGCCAGCCGGCGTCGGACCCGCCCGTCCTCCGTCGGACCGTGGCCGCTGAACCGGCCAGGCGCAGGTCGTCGGTGTCGTAGTACACGGCGTCCAGCTCGTCGGTGCCCTTCTCCAGGACCGAGTCGATGTCGTCGACGCCGACGAGGTCCGGCAGCCACGAGGTGTCATCAGCCGACGACGCTTCGTACTTTCGTTCTGTCTCCCGCTTCGAATGGGTCATACCGGGCGCGTGCACGCCTCACCGCGGCTCAAACACGCGCGGCGGAAGATGCTGCGCCAGTTCCTGCTGATGGCGTGGTTGACCTCGCGGTTTTACCTGCGCCGGCCGGTGTCGGTCAGCGTTCCAGGGCGGGCAGGCGGGCCAGGCCGGTCTCGCGCATGATGCGGTCGACGGTCTCGTGCCGGGCGCTTCCGGCGCCGATGAGGTCTCCGCGTCACCGGGCAGGAGATCACGCGGCCGGTACCAGTCACGCAACTGCATCTCGTCGACCTCGTCGGCGATCAGCTTGGTGGCGTGCCGGGCGAGGGTCTCCGCGAACGGTACGTCCAGGTAGTAGCCGTGGGTCGGACCGCAGTGATCAGCACGCAGTCGAGCAGTGACATGGCATGAAGCCGGCGAACGCGAACCGGCCGTGCTGATCGCCCGGTTGACGGGAGCGTCGTGACGCAGACCGTCCGGTGCGGCGCCCAGGCACCTCCCGTTCCCCTGCGACGGCGCCGGTACGGCTCATACACGGTGGGGCCAATTCGGCGAGCTCCGGTTCGACCATGCCGGGCGGCTCGACCGCGAGCCGCGGAGACAGGCCACGGGAGCACTGCTTTGGCCGGCTCCGGCAATGCTCCGATCGTCACCGCCGACGGCGGCGCGGTGCTCGGCGCGACCGCGCCTGGCGGCTACGTCAGCAACGCCGCCCGGTGATCGTGTGGTTCCAGGGCGGCGGCCTGGTCACCGGCACCGGACAGGACTGCGACCCCTCCAAGCTGGCGGCGCAGGCCAGCGTGGCGTCACCGTCATCTACCGTCTCGGCGCCCTCGGCTTCCTGGCGGGCCGGTGGCCGCCTCGCCTGCCACCACGACACACGCATGCCCATACGCGCCCGGCCAAGGCCTACTTGGGCCTGTCCGGAGTGAGTATCCCTTCGCCGTTCAACCAGGGCATTCAGGTGACTTCGGCGCGAGAACCGATTTTCAGCCACTTAGTATGTGTTTCCGTGACAGACGGGAAAAGCCAACGGCATCCGGGCGACCACGCGACCGATGTGGTCATCCTCGGCGCCGGGCCGGCCGGGCTCGTGCTCGGCAACATCCTTGTGGACCGGGGGATCGACTGCGTCGTCCTGGAGCGGGCCGAGCGCACGCACGTGCAGACGCGGGCACGTGCCGGATTCCTGGCCGCCAACACCGTGCGGATCCTGCACCGGCACGGCCTCGCCGAGGGGCTGCACCGGCACGGGCTGGCCCACAGCACCTGCGAGTTCCGTACCGAGGACGGCCGGTTCCGGCTGGACTACAGCGAGCTCGGGCAGCGGGAACAGCACACCGTCTACCCCCAACAGGACCTGGTGACAGACCTGTTGACACGGTTCCTTGAACACGGCGGACAGATCCGTTTCGCCACCGAGGCCATGGCCGTGCGCCACATCGACAGCGAGCGGCCCGAGGTGGCCGTGCGTGAGCCGGACGGGCGGCCGGCCCTGTGGCGGGCACGGTACGTGGCCGGCTGCGACGGACGTCACGGCGCGGCCCGGCGTTCCCTGCCGGACGGTTCGGTCCGCCACCACCGCGATCACGGCGTGACCTGGCTCGGCCTGCTCGCCGAGGCGCCGCCCAGTATGGACGCCGTCGGGTACGCGGTCCACGAACGCGGATTCGCCGGGCACATGGCCCGCACCAGCGAAGTCACCCGCTACTACCTGCAGTGCGAGCGCGGCACCCCGGCCGACACCTGGTCCGAGGAGCGGATCTGGGACGAACTGGAACTGCGGATGCGGGCGCGGGAGTACGGACCGCTGCGTCGCGGGAACATCGCGCAGCGTTCCGTCGTCGACCTCGAGTCCGACGTGCTCGAACCGCTGCGCCACGGCGCGCTGTTCCTCGCGGGCGACGCCGCCGCTCTGATCAGCCCGTCCGCAGCGAAGGGCGCCAATCTCGCCGTGCTCGAAGCGGCGATCCTGGCCCGCGCCCTGATCGACGACCTCACGGCCGGAGACCCCGAGGGCCTCGACTCGTACTCGGCGCGCTGTCTGACGCACATCTGGCGCGCGCAGGAGTTCTCGCACTGGATGATCGGGCTGCTGCACGGCCCGTCCGGCGCGGACGGCGAGTCGCTGTTCCACAACTCCCTGCGCCGCTCCCGTCTCACCTCGCTGCGCACCTCGCGCAGCCACCAGGACTGGTTCGCCGAGCACTACGTCGGCGTGTAGCCCGTCATCCCCCAACTCCGCACCCGCGTACGTCCGTATGCACACATCCGAACCCCGGAATGAGGATCCCCCGCGATGATCACGGCATTGTCGGGCGATACGTCCCGCCTGCGCGCGACGGTCGACTTCGTCAAGGAACAGGACACCGCCACGCTGCTTCCGCTCCTGCTTCCCGGGCTCGACGGCCCGGAGCTGCGGGCGTTGGTGGAGCGTTGCGAGTTCTCGCACGCGGCGCTGCTCGTGTTCCCGCCCGACGAGGCGGTGTTGGACGTCACGTTCGCCGACTGCGGTCTCGTCGCGGACGCGCCGCCTCGGCCGAGTGTCGTCGTGCGCGAGCGTCTGGCCGTACGGCACAAGCGGGGTGCGGCGGAGCTCGACGTCGGCGTCCTGCGCCCCGCGGTCGAGTGTCTGGACGGGGCGCGACGCGTGGTCGAGGTGTTCGCGCTGACCGTGCCGCCGGGGTCGGACCTCGACACGCTCGCCGCGCACGAGCGACAACAGCAGCACGAGGCGCATGTCGCCTTCGAGGTCGAGGCAGCGGACCCGTTGGTGCTGCGCGGCCTGTGCGCGGCCTTCGGGCAGTACGGCGCCACCCCCGACGGCGGCGGCTACAACCCGCACGAGAACGGCACAGTCTTCTACTTCACCGCGCCCGCCGAGGCCAAGGCCGCCTACCGGCGGGTGGAGTTGTACGTCCCCGGCGACCACCGCGACATCCTCGCCCCCCACCTCGACGAACACCGCCGGCGACAGCCCGCCGAGGCCCTGGTGCGTCTGCTGACCGGGGCGTGGACCACGCAGGCCCTGGCCACGTTCGCACGGCTGGAGGTGGCCGAAGCGATGGACGAGGAGCGGGGTGTCGACGTGGCGGAACTGGCGCGCCACGTCGGTGCCTTCGCGCCGAACCTGGCCACTCTGCTGCGCTACCTGACCATGCTCGGCGTGGTGAGCGAGGGCCGCGACGGTTTCCGGCTCACGGAGACCGGCAAGCTGCTGCGCGCGGACGCCGAAGGGTCGATGCGGCCGCTGGCGCTGATGTACGGGGGACCGTTCTACGAGTCCTTCGCCGGGCTCGGACACACCGTGCGCACGGGACAGGTCGCCTTCGAGCAGCGCTTCGGCGAGAACCACTTCGACCACTTCGCCCGCGATCCCGAACTCGCCGAGCTCTTCGACCAGTCGATGGCCGCCGGTGCACGGATGTTCGACCCGCTGCCCGCCCACCCGGTCCTCACCGCGGCGGCCGATGGGGCCACCGTGGTCGACATCGCCGGGGGCAACGGAGAGTTGCTCGGCCGAATCCTTTCCGCACACCCTCGCCTGCTCGGCGTGCTGTTGGAGCGCCCGCACACCGTCGAGACGGCCCGCCGCCTGCTCGGTGCGGCGGGTCACACGGCGCGGTGCACCTTCCGGGCGGGTGACTTCGCGGACGTACCCGCGGGCGGCGACGTCTACGTCCTGTCCCGCGTCCTGCACGACTGGGACGACGACCGCTGCCTCGAGATCCTGCGCCACTGCGCCGGCGCGATGACCGACACCGCCGATCTGCTCGTCGTAGAACGCGTCCTGCCCGCCGACGGCTCGGCCTCGCTGGCCACGGCCTGGGACCTGCACATGATGTGCAACGTCGGCGGCCGCGAACGGCGCGCCGACCACTACGCCCGACTGTTCGCCGACGCGGGCCTCACCCTGGTGGACCGGACTCCGCTGCCCCTGGACGGCAGCGTGCTGCACGTCCGCAGGACCGGCCCGGCGCACAGCACTGCTGATGCCGACCTCCGAGCAGACGGCGTTGACGGCGGATCCCGTTGAGGGGAATGGGCCACGTCCAGCGGGCGCTCGCGTTGACGTGACGGGTCTCGGCTCGTCACGCGTCCGCCTCGTCGACTGAGCGTGGCCACCGCATGAGCCTGGCAGCCGCTGACGGGCTGAGGGACTGACGGACAGTAACGTGCAACGCGTCTCGCCACCCCGCACTCAGCCATTCCCGGACGGCGACCCCGAGGTGCGACGGGGAGACCGATCCAGAACCCGCCAGGGCCTCATAAGCGGCTTCGCTAATCTTTTCCGCCGGATAACCATCGGCGTTTCCCTATGACGGATCTACGGGTGCGCCCTAAACCGGCGCAGCATACTATACAAGGGGCGGCAGACCTCGAAACCCAGGAAGGCCGGTTGTCATGCATTGCTTTGACTGCATTCTCGAGAGTCGCGCTTCGACCGTACCGGTAAGTCCATCCGTAGCGGCAGCTGTATGTGCACGGTGTGGGGCTGGGATCTGCGGAAAGCACGCGCATGCCACCAGTGAACCGCTCTCCGGAGCAAGGGAATCCTCCCACCCGGCACCCGAGGCCAGGCGACTCACCTGCGACACCTGCCATACGGCGGAAAGTGCTGCCGCCCGCCATTCTTGAGCTTCGCACCTTGCCCAGAGGGAGAACGGGAAGCGGCCCGTTCTCCCTCTGGGCAAGCGACGGGCGTCGGCGCCGCCGGTATCACCGGCCAGGCTGCCGCTCCGTGATCTCCTGGAGCACCCAACCGTTGCCGTCCGGGTCGGTGAAGGTGGCGTAGGAGGCGTAGGACGCACGGTCGGGGTTGGGGCCGGCGATCCGTTCCTGGCCTGCGCCTCGATGGACGGCGTCACCGGCTTCGTGGCCGTGGTGGAGGAGTCCTCCGGCGTCGTGGAACACCTCGCTGACCTTGATCCCGCGGCCGACAAGCTCCGCGCGCGCCTCCTCGACATCCGAGACGATGAGGTACAGGCCCTGACTCGAGCCCGGGTCGGCGGTGACCATTCCCTCGCCGAAGATGATCGAGCACGCGGAACCGGGCGGGGTGAGGTGCACCAACCGGTAATCGTCGCTGAACGTGTTGTCGACGTCCATGCGGAACCCCGCCGTCTCGTAGAAGCTCTTGGCGCGATCGACATCGGAGACGGGAAGTACAACGACTTCGAGCTTCAGATCCATCTTTTTCACCTTCGTGGAATCGACTTCCGGAAGAATGCGATAGCAATTGACCGGACGGAATGCTGAAGTCGATTCGCCTCCTACTGTTCGACCTTCGACACATTCGACTACGCTGAAACAGATTCGCCCTAAATCGCCCGCCTGCCACAATCGGCGAGGCCTCAGGCGTCACCATAGTTGGGCGCTATTATTGGGGCGCAAGAATTACAGAGGCTCACACAAGACACGCCCTTTCCAGTGTCTCTCGGCCCAGTCTCGCGCGCACTCTGAGACCAGAGGCCCAAGCTCTGCCCTAGATCGCGGGCGGCGCTCAGGCTCTCGACCCGTACACCGCCGTACCTCTCCGGAGGCAACTCAGCGCGATTGCGGCGGTGATGACCTATCGCCGATGCTCGGCTCGCAGAGGTGAAAGGTCAGACGTTCCCGGTCGGGCCGTCGGACCCGGTGAGAGCGTTGACCAGTTCCTCCAGGTCGGCTCCGAGCGGGGTGTCGCAATCCCAGACGGCCTCATAGGCGATGTCGACGGGCACCCCGGCCAGGAGCAGAGGGCGGCAACTCGCGTGCTCGTGCGTGATCTTGGAGCGTGGCAGCAGCGCCGCACCCAGGCCTATCGCGGCCCACTCGTCCACGGCCCTGAAGCTGGCCGCCTCTCCGGGGTAGGTACGCAATGCCAGGTGGTTGTCGTCGAAGAGCTCGGTCGTGAAGGTGGTCAGGCCACAGGTGCTGGGGCCGAGGATGTAGGCGGCGTCCGCCACATCCTTCAGTTCGACCGGGCCCTCGCCTCCTGGTGCGGCGGGGTCAACCACGACCACCGGTTCCCGGGCGATCACGCGGTGCCGGAACGTGGGCAGACCAGGCACGGCCGGGACAAGGATGATGTCCAGCCGGCCCGCCTGGAGGTCGTTGCTCAGGGGCTCCTGATCCGCCTCCCGCAGGACCACCTCGCACGGACGCCTGAGAGTGCGGGCCGCATGGAACGCCCGTCCCACCAGTTCGGCACCGATCAGCGGTGACACGCCCATGCGAATCGGCTCGGTGACCGGGCGGGCCAGCCGTTGGGTCTCGGCGAGGAGCGTGTCGAGGTCGTCGAGGACGCGGTCGATCAGCGGCAGAATCCGTGCGCCATGGGGCGTCGGCTTGACTCCCCGCGGAGAGCGGCTGAAGAGCCTGACGCCGAACTCCTCCTCCAGCCGGGCAACGCCGTTCGACAGCGCCGGCTGCGTGACACCGTAGGCGCGCGCGGCGGCACTGAAGGAGTTCGTTCGGGACACCGCTTGGGCGTAGCGCAACGTCTCGATGTTCACGACTTCAGCCTTCTCGTCCGGGGCATAGCCATCGCTTATACCCGCATTCGCCCTTGTCCTCTACCGCCTCCGCATGGGGCGTCCTACAGTCGAGGCATTCCCCGGGACAACGGGGAGACGGGCCGGCGCCGCGAGGTTCCGGACCGCCGCCCCGAGCCGGCGCTCTTCGAGAGTCGCGGACGGCTCGCGGCATCACGTGCTCGCGCTCGCTTGCCTCGCGCAAGCAAGGAGCACGGACACTTCCACGCTCAGGCGGGGCGACCGCCATTCCCACGTCTGAGCCACGCCCACACGGTCCCTTTTATCCAGATATTACACAGAACGCGAACCCGAACCCGAACGGTTCCCGCGAACCGACGCGAAGCGCATGTAAGGAGCACACAGCATGTCCACCAACGCGCTCGACTTCACCGGACGGAAGGTCGTCGTCATCGGCGGCACCAGCGGTATGGGGCTGGCTTCCGCCCGCCGCGTACTCGAGGGCGGCGGCAGCGCCGTCGTCACCGGCCGGAGCCACGCAAGCGCCGAAAAGGCCGCGGCCGAGCTGGCCGAATTCGGAAAGGCCGTGGGCCTGGCCGCCGACCTGTTCGACCGTGCCGCAGTGGATCGCCTACGCGACGAACTCACCGAGCAGCACGCCGACGCGACCCTGCTCGTCAATGCCGCAGGTGTCTTCGAGCCGAAGACATTCCTGGAGCACAGCCAGGAGGACTACGACCGCTACCAGGCCATCACGCGGGCCTTCTACTTCGTGACCCAGACCGTCGCCGGCAACATGATCGCCCGCGGCAACAAGGGCGCCATCGTCAACATCGGAGGCATGCTGGCACACCAGGCGATGGCCGCCACCCCGTCCTCGGCGTACTCGGTGGCCAAAGCCGGGCTGCACTCCCTCACCCAGCACCTGGCCATGGAGCTCGCTCCGCACGGAATCCGGGTCAACACCGTGGCTCCCGCCGTGGTGCGCACATCCATCTACGAGGCCTTCATCCCCAAGGATGAGATCGACGCCACGCTCGACGGACTCAACAGCTTCCACCCCCTCGGCCGGATCGGAACCCCGGACGACGTAGCTCCGACCGTGGCCTTCCTCCTGTCCGACCAGGCCGACTGGGTCACGGGCGCCACCTGGGACGTCGACGGCGGCGTCAGGGCCGGACGCAACATCTACTGACCGGCGATCACTCGTCGACTCCCCCCACACACCGACCGGCTGCCGGGCCACCACACCCCACACGGCCGACACATCAGGAGCGTTGTGTCTTACCACGAGCACACCGACCACCAGTACGCCAAACACATCCGCGCAGGCGCCCCCGATGCCTTCAAGGCGTTCATGGCCTGGGACAACCAGGTCCTACGAGGCGGCAACAATGTCATCCCGCCGAAATACACCGAGCTCATGGCCGTGGCCGTGGCGCTGACCACCCAGTGCGCCTACTGCATCGAGGCACACACCAAGGCCGCGCATACCGCGGGGGCAACTCAGCAGGAACTTGCCGAGACGATCATGACCGCCGCGGCCCTGCGCGCCGGTGGCAGCTACGCACACGGGTTCATGGCCATGAAGTTCTTCGACCAGGCCGACAGGACCACCACCCCGTGACCTGACACAAGAGTCGGCGCACCGACTACTCCTGTCGGCGCGCGGTGAGCGCCGCGTCCAGGTCCGAGCCCCCGCACGGGCGTTGCGGGGGCCGGCGGCCGGCGCTCGCTGACGATGACGCCCTCCCTCAGGAAGAGACCGCACCGCCGGTCCGGCCACAACGGCTGCCAACACTGAGGCCAGAAAATCGAGTTGACCCATCGCCCAGCGGCGCGCCCAACCCACCCCCAAGGCCTTACACCTCCCTCTCGCATACGAGCCTTCGGGAGCGGTTCGAGCGTTCAGTACGGTCGTAGCGGCCTCGGCGCGGTCGGAGAGTGCGGGCCGGGGAGGACGAAGCCGGGCCGCTGCGGACCCACGCAAGATCGCGACTATCGTTTTCCTCCTCACCGAGGGCACAAGAACCTCACAACAAGGGGCGGGACACATGAAGCACATCCGGACTGTGACGTGGGCCGGCATCGCCGTCGCCGCGCTGGCCGCGACCACCGCATGCGGTTCGGAAGCTGCGAAGCAGACCGCCAACGCCGTCAGCCATGCCGACACGATCATGGCGGCGCTGACCCGCGCATCCGACAAGACGTCGAAGCTCGGCTCGGCCGAGGTGGAGTCGACCGTCGCGATAACCTCGGCCGGCGGCAAGCCCATCTCGATGAAGGGCACCTATTCCTGGGGCGACGGCGCCGCGCTCGACGTCGAGATGGACACGGCGAACGCGCAGATGCAGTCCTTGCAGGACGACCCCACAATGACGATGAAGTTGGTCGACGGGGCGTACTTCTACGAGGTGGACCCGCAGCCCCGTGGCGCGCTCAAGGGCAAGCACTGGATGCGCATCGACGTCTCCGCCATCATGGGCGAGTCGGGCGCCAAGAACATGGCGGCCAACGCCGACCCCACGGCAGGCCTGCGCTACATCGGCGCCTCGAAGAACGTGAAGGACCTCGGCGAAGAGACAATTCGCGGCAAGAAGGCCACCCACTACCGGGGCAGCGTCGGCACGGCACAGATCAAGGCGTCCAACCTCACCGCCCAGGAGAAGAAGGCGGCCCTCAACTCCATGGCGGCGACCGGCGGGAAGATGGACGTCGACCTCTGGGTCGACGCGAACGACCTGCCCGTACGTGTGCAGCAGCTCGGCGGCGGTATGACGGTGACCATGGACTTCCTCAAGTTCGGGACCACCCGTCCGATCACTGCCCCGCCGGCCGCCGACACCGGCGATCTCACCGAACAGGTCAAGAAGCAGCGCGACCAGACGCTCGGCCAGTAGGAAGCTGCCGGGCACCGCGAGGGACCCGCTTCCCAGTCGCCCGCCGGGACCGGCCTGACCTGGCGGGCTGGCTGCGGGCGGCGGCCGTCCCGGCGCGAGGTGTGCGGGTCTGTTTCGGCTGCCGCCGTGGCGGTTGTGGCCCCAGGGCTCCTCGGCGGCTGGGCCGTGGTCGTCACGCGGCACCGCGGTGTCGTGCTCCTGCTCGCCCTCGGCGGTCGGCCCGCATGTCCAGCAGGTGAGCGGTGATTGACCGCGGCGGGTGTGGCTGCTGCAATGACCGCATGTTCTCCGCGACGTTCCTGGTCATCAGGGCTCACATCGACTTCGGTCGGGTGTGGTCCGCCGCGTGTCGTTGACCGCGCGCCCGATTCGCCAGGATCCCTTCGTATCGTCCCGGAGTTCGCCATGCCTGACCTCACCTCCGCTGTACCCGTGCGACTCGACCCGCGTGGGCCGCGCTTCGCCGCCGTACTGACGACCCTTGTCCTGCTCGTGGTCCTGGCCACGGGCAGCGGCGTGTTGCTCGCGGCGCAGGCTGTCGTCTTCGCCCTCGCCGCGATTCTGGGGATGCGCCATTCCCCGTACGGCTGGCTCTACCGTCGGCTGGTGCGTCCCCGTCTCGGGCCGCCGCGGGAGCTCGAGGACGAGCGACCGCCACGGTTCGCGCAGGCGGTCGGCCTGAGTTTCGCGGTCGTCGGTGCGGCGGGTTACCTCTCCGGTGCCACCTGGCTCGGCATCACGGCGAGCGCGGCGGCCCTCATGGCCGCCTTTCTGAACGCCGCCTTCGGCTACTGCCTGGGTTGCGAGCTCTACCTGCTCGCGCTCCGCGGCCGGGCCCGGCTGAGCCACGGGTGAGGCTGTCATGAACGATCCGACCGGGCTGCTCGTGGCGGCCTTCGCGCTGGCGGCCGCGACCGTCTTCGGGCTGGTCCGCGCCCGTCGTGACGGCAAACTGCGCGACAAAGGCCGGGACGGCACGCTGCAGTTGTCCTCCGGTGAGCTGGGTCAGCCGCTCGGCGAGCGGGCGACCCTGGTGCAGTTCTCCACGGCCCTGTGCGCGACCTGCCCCGGTACCCGGCGCCTGCTGGCCGACGTGGCCGCCGGCACACCTGGCGTGCGCCATGTGGAGATCGACGCCGAAGCGCGGCTCGACCTGGTCCGCCGCGTCGACGTGCTGCGTACACCGACCGTGCTTGTCCTCGACCCCGTCGGCCGTGTGGTGCGCCGCGCCTCCGGGGCACCGACCCGGGCCGACGTCGTGTCGGCGGTGGAGCTGGCCACGGCGGATTGAGGGACCACCTACCTTCCCGGGTCCAGCAGCTGTCGTGTGGCCTGCCGTCATGGCATCATCCGACGCGCTGAATCCGGATGTGTCGAGGTGGCCGCGAACCTTCGCGAGGGTCGTACGGGAATCCCTCCGGCGGATAACACCGTCGCCACCGGCGGAGGACTTCACCTAGCGGTGCGACTCCGCTCCTTACGGACCTGTCGAGGGGCGGGTGGCCCGAGGAAAACCCAACTCGCCGAGCAGCGCGTCGAAGATGTCCTCCACGAACGTCTCTCGCGAGCGAAGCAGCTCCTCGATCCGGGACTGTTGCCCTCCAGTTGGGATGCCGGCAGCTTCCGCCCAAGCGAGCGCGCCTTCAGCGCCGGTTGGGACACTCGCTTCGATCTCCACGCGCTTGCGTTTCACGGCCTCGTCGAATTCAGGTGTGTCCAGCCACAGGGCCTCGTCGTCCAGATCCTCAGGTGTCTCGACGAGGAGTGCCGCGGCGACATCCGGGTTCAGCCACGCCTGCCAACGCCGGCCGTCGGTTCCCAGCCCGGTCACGAGGGCGACGTCCCCCAGCCCACCGACGAACCGAACCTCCGGTGAGCCAGCCCAGCCTGCTCTGTCGGTGGTGCGGCTCGTCACGGATGTGTTCGTCGGGCTCGTCGCCGACGCTGGAGAACGGGCGCGGGTCGCCATCGATGGACCGGACGTCGCTGCCGCACAGCAGAGCGCCTCATCGGCCACAGGCGACACACACATTTGTTCATCCAGCGTTCAAATCCGCTTGGCGGTGGATCGCGTGCCATCACATAGTGTCCGTCTGCTGACGAGTGATCTCCGGGGGCCTGGAGCGCCGCGCGCATGAGCGCGCGCCGAGATCGCAGGGGCTGCGTATCCGCGCACCTGGACGCGAGGGGCGAGGCGCTCGGCAGGCGAACAGGGACTCTTTCTGGGGGGCTTTCTCTTGAACTCTCGCAAGCGCCGCGACCTCGCGGCGATCACCTCGGCCGCCTCGCTGGTGGCCGGTCTGCTCGGCGCGCTGGCGCCAGGCGCGCAGGCGGCTCCCGCGACGGCCGGCGAGGTGACCGCCGGTCAGATCGGGCTGTACGGCGGTTCGGGCGTCGAGGTGGTCAACGCCGACGGCACGGGTCTGCGTTCCGTCCCGAACATCCCGAACTACCACTACAGCCCGAACTGGGCGCCGGACGGCAGCAGGCTGGTTGCCGGATGGAGCCAGCTGGCCACCGGCCGGGCCACCGGCGCCACCTCGCTCATCACCCTGCCCTGGGCGACCAAGGTGCGCTCCAGCGCGTCGTACGACGACCCGACGTTCTGGCTGGACGGCCGGTACGTGGTGTTCAGCACGGACGGCCAGCTCGCCTACGGGCCCTCGGACGGCTCGTGGGCCCCGGAGCCGCTGCTGACGAGCGCTCAGGAGCCTTCGACGGTCTGCGACCTCCACCCGACGGCGAGCCCGACGGGCACCCTGGCCTTCGAGCGGCGCAACAACTACGGCTGCTACGACAACCAGGGCATCTGGACGTACGACCCCGCCACCAAGGCCCTGAAGAAGATCATCGCGTCCGGTTCGTCGCCGGTGTTCTCGGCGGACGGCGGCAAGTTGGCCTTCACACGCGTCGTGGACGACTGGACCCAGCTGTTCACGGCCGACGCGAGCGGCGGCAACATCCAGCAGGTGACCACGGACGCGTCCGACCACCTGAACCCGACGTGGGACCCGGCCGGCGGACGGATCGCCTACGACGCGCACACCTCGCACGCCGGCTGGTCCGACGACGTGCAGACGGTACGGCTGCTCGACCTCGCGAGCGGCACGTCCACCGAGGTCACCGGTGCGGGCAAGGGCGGCAGACCCGCCTGGCAGCCGCTGCGGAAGAACTCCCTGGTGCGGGTGTACGGGACGGGCTCCGTCGGCATCGACGCGGCCGCCTCCCGCTGGACGTTCGACAAGTCGGGCGGGACGCATGTGCCCGGCCTGATCGCGGCCAGGTCCGCGGTGCTGGTCAACAAGGGCATCGCCACCTACTCGGCGCCCGCCGTCGCGCTGGCCCCCGAGAAGCAGGGCCCGGTCCTGATGACGTCCGGCAGCGGTCTGGACTCCGCCACGGCCGCGGAGCTCAAGCGCACGCTTCCCAAGGGCGCCACCGTCTACCTCAACGGCAGCACGCGCGTCCTCTCCACCAAGGTGGCCAGCCAGGTGCAGGCGCTCGGCTACAAGGCGCTGCGTCTGGACGCCCCCGACCTCTCGGCGCTGTCGGTCCGGGTCGCCAAGCAGATCACCGCGGCCCCGAGCTGGATCTTCGTCGCCGACGGCGCTGAGTACCGCGACCCGATCGCCGCGGCGTCGGCCGCCGGCGCGCTGGGCTACCGCGGCACCGGAGTGGTCATCCTCACGAACGGCAGGACCGTCCCGTCCTCGGTCAAGAACTACCTGAACGCGCTGAACCCGAAGAAGACCAATCTGGTGACGGTCGGCCCCAACGCGGCCTGGGCGATGGAACACACGACGTTCACCAAGGTCTGGAACTTCTGGACCATCGGCGGCAAGACACACGAGGACGTCGCCGCCAACCTGGCCCGGTTCTGGTGGACCTCGCCTACCGTGGCCACCGTCGAGGACACCCAGAACTGGCAGAACGCGGCCGCGGGTGGCAGCGCCGCCGCCACCTACGGCCCGATGCTCTGGTCGGCCGCGTCCGCTCTCTCGGCGCCCGCCGGGAAGTACCTGAACGAGGAGGCCGCGAGTATCTGGGGCGTGCAGACCTTCGGCGGGAACACGTCGTACTCGGTCGCCAACCGCACCTCCATCAGTTCCGCGATCGCCGCGAGCAGTGCCTGGACCACCACCTACTCGTTCGCGAACGGTGATGTTCCGTCGGCGTCCACCACGGCACGGTCGTCCTTGGCCGCCGGTACCACGCCGACGGCGACCGGCCGGCCCGTGGCCGGCCCCACGGTGGTGCCCGGCGAGCACCTGCCCGTGCCCGGCGGACGCACCGCCCGCTAGGCTTTTCGGTTCCGATCAGGCCCCATCACGATGGTCCGCCGCTGAGCGGCGGACCATCGTCGTGCGGCGACCGCACACGGAAAACCCGACGTGGGGTGCGCGCCGTCCCCGCCCCTTGACCGGGCGAGTCGCCCAGGCTGCGGTCGCTTGTCCGGGCGGTCGCGCGGTCATACGTTCCTCACGCCTTCGTCTGCTTCGGCGCCGCAGCCGCAGCCGCATTTGAGGTGATCGGGGAGATGGCGAGCAGCGCGGAAACGGCTGTGCGGACCTGATGGGCGACCACTTCGGGGGTCGAGGTGTCGAGCTTGCCGTCGAGGTGCAGGAATGCGAGGCCGTGGACCAGGGCCCACACCGGGGTCGCCAGCACCTCGGGGTCGGCGCCGGGAAAAGCGCCGCGGACGATGTCACGGACGTACTCCGAGAGGGCGGCGGTCGCGGCGGCCCGTTCCTCGTTGTCGGGATCGCAGGGTTCGGCGAACATCACCCGGAACATCGCCGGGTGGTCGAGCGCGAAGCGGACGTAGGCGACGGCGATCGCGGCGAGGTTGTCGGGGGTCGTCGAAGAGGGATGGGCCGCGGACAGATAGCCGCCGAGTTCGCGGTATCCCTCGGCGGCGACGGCGGAGACGAGAGCGTCGCGGTCCGCGTAGTGGCGGTAGGGGGCTGTGGCCGACACGCCGGCCCGTCTCGCGACCGCGCGCAGGGACAGTCCCGCGCTGCCGTCCTCCTCCAGCAGTTCCCGCGCGGCACGCAGGCAGGCGGCGCGCAGGTCGCCGTGATGGTACGAGTCGCTCGCTTGTGGCACGGGACACCCTCTCTCATGTTTACACCGCGCACATTGCTCGCCTAATGTGAACGGTGTACACATTGTAATCGATGACGAGGAGTACCCGGATGACCAGCGAACTGTTCTCACCGCTGCCCTTGCGCTCCGGGCAGATATTGGGCAACCGGATCGCGAAGGCGGCCATGGAGGAGAACATGGCCGGCGCGGGCCAGCTGCCCGACGGTCAGCTGTTGTCGCTGTACCGGCACTGGGCCGGTGGCGGTGCCGGACTGCTGATCACCGGGAACGTCATGGTGCACGCCGAGGCGTTGACCGGTCCCGGCGGTGTCGTGCTCGACGAGGCCGCGCCGCTGGAGCCGTTCACCGAGTGGGCCGAGGCCGGCAAGTCCGGGGGCGGAGCCATGTGGATGCAGATCAATCACCCCGGCCGCCAGATCCAGGCGGACATGCCCGGCGTCGTGTGGGGCCCGTCCGCGGTGGGGGTCGACCTTGGCAGGCACAGCAGCCGTTTCGGCCGCCCCGCCGCCATGACCCCCGAGCAGATCGAGGCCACCGTGACCCGGTACGCGGTCACGGCCCACCGCGCCGAGAAGGCGGGGTTCGACGGGGTGGAGATCCACGCCGCACACGGCTACCTGCTCTCGCAGTTCCTGTCCCCCCTCGTCAACCAGCGCACCGACCAGTGGGGCGGATCCCTCGAAAACCGGGCCCGGATGCTGCTGGACGTCGTCCGCGCCGTGCGCGCGGCGGTCTCGCCCTCCTTCGCGGTCGCGGTGAAACTCAACTCCGCCGACTTCCAGCGAGGCGGATTCGACGCCGACGACGCGCGGCAGGTGATCACGATGCTCGAACCGCTCGGCGTCGACCTGGTCGAACTCTCCGGCGGCAGTTACGAGAGCCCCGCGATGTCCGGCCGCCCCGCCGACGCGCGCACCCGGACCCGTGAGGCGTACTTCCTGGACCTGGCCAAGGATCTGGTCACGACCAGCCCGCTTCCGCTGATGCTCACCGGCGGCATCACCCGGCGCGATACCGCCGAGAAGGTCCTCGCCAGTGGCGTGGCGCTCGTCGGGATGGGCACGGCCCTCGCCCTCACTCCCGATCTGCCCGACCTCTGGCGCGACGACCGCGAGGCCGACCGGCAGCCGCGGCCGGTGACCTGGTCCGACAAGGCCCTCGCTTCCGCCGCGAGCATGGCGCAGGTCCGTCACCAGCTGCGCCGCCTGGCTCGCGGACGCAGTCCCAGGCCCCACACCCACCCCGTGTACGCCCTGCTCGCCGAACGGCGCCGACAGCGACAGGCGCTGCGCCACTACCGCGCGTGGCTCACCTCGCGGGAAGCCGACACCGCGAGCCGCGCGTAGTCGGCCCAGCCCTCGGGCGAACCGTACCCGCACCCGTACCAACCACCGGCCGCGCCCTCCGCGCTCATCACGAGCGAAGGGGGCCGACGGCTCGGGGCGTTCAGGAAATGGCTGGTGACCAGCCCGATGGAGAGCGGCGCCACGCGGACCCCTCCCCCGTGAAACCCCCCTCGCCATCCGCCGCGTGAGATGAAACGCAGGCAGGTGGCCACTCCCGCTGTCCAGGTCCTCGGTTCGACGCCGGAACGCTGGAGGTCGCTCGTCGGGCGCCGCTCAAGCAGGTTCCGCGCGGGTCACGCCGTCACAGAACCGCCGGCGTCACTCCGGGGTCCGCCGGCTGTCGGGAAGCCCCGCACCCGATCCGCTCCCCGACGCGGAGATGCACGTACGGCCGCGGCTCGCACGTGCATCGAGGGTGACGGCGGCTTGATCGAAGCCGCGGTCGCCGGGCTTCCGGCACTTCAGCGAACGCCGGCCGCCTTCAGGACCTTCAGGGCGCCGGTCAGCAGGGTGGCCCAGGTTTCGGGCGAGATCCCGGCCGGTGGGGAGAACCCTTGGACGCGCTGGTGGGCGACGGTCTGGGCCTCGGTGTACTTGAGGATTCCGTCGGCGCCGTGGCGGCGGCCGAGTCCAGAGTCGCCCATGCCACCCATCGGTGCGTCGATGCTCCCCCATGCGGCGGCGAACGCCTCGTTGACGTTGACGGTGCCCGCGTGCACGCGGGCAGCCACCGCCCGGCCCCGGGCTCCGTCGCGGGTCCACACGCTGGCGTTGAGGCCGTACGGCGTGGCGTTGGCCCGTGCGACCGCTTCATCGACGGTGCTGAAGGGGTAGACCGAGACGACGGGACCGAAGGTCTCGTGGTCGTACAGCGTCATGTCGGGGGTGACGTCGGTGAGGATGGTCGGCTCGTGGAACAGCGGACCCAGGTCCGGCCGCGGCCTGCCGCCGGCGAGGAGCGTCGCGCCCTTCGCGACGGCGTCGTCGACGTGGGCGGTGACGGTGTCCAGTTGGGACGGGGTGGTGAGGCTGCCGACGTCGACGCCGTAGTCGTAGGCGGCACCGATCTTGAGCTGTTCGGTACGGGCGACGAACGCGGCGACGAACTGGTCCCGGATGGACTCGGCCACGTACAGGCGCTCGATGGAGACACACAGTTGACCGGCGGAGGGGAAGCAGGCGGCGACCGCTCCGTCGGCGGCCTTTTCGATGTCGGCGTCGTCCAGGACGATCATCGGGTTCTTGCCGCCGAGTTCCAGGGATGCGCCGATGAGCCGTTCGCCGGCGTCGCGCGCGATCTTGCGTCCGCTGGCGGTGGAACCGGTGAACATCATGAAGTCGGCGTTGGCCATCAGCGCGTCCCCGATGGAGCTGCCCCGCCCCACCACCATCTGCCACACCCCGGCCGGCAGGCCGGCCTCGTGCATCAGGTCCAGTGCCCACAACGCGCTGAGGGCGGTCTGTGTGTCGGGCTTCTGGACAACCGCGTTGCCCGCCATGAGGGCCGGGATGGCGTCGCCTGCGGCCATGCTCAGCGGGTAGTTCCACGGGGAGACGACCGCGACGACACCCTTGGGGTGGCGCAGTTCGGTGGTGTGGGTCAGCACCGGGATCGCGCCACGACGGCGCTTGGGCCGCAGGAACTTGGCGCCGTTGCGCGCGTAGTAGCGGGAGGTGATCGCCGTGTCCAGCACTTCGAGGAACGCGTCGCGGCGGGTCTTGCCGTTCTCGGCCTGCATCAGGTCCAGCGCCTCGTCCTGGCGGGCCAGCACCAGGTCGTGGAACCGCAGCAGGATCTTCTTGCGCCGAGTCAGGGATACGGCGGCCCAGGCCTTCTGGGCGATGCGGGCCCGCGCGAAGGCGTCCTCGACGTCCGCGGGCGTCGAGACCGGCAGGTCGGCGAGCGGGACACCGGTGTACGGGGCGGTGGTGGTGACCCGCACGGCGTCCGCCGCGGCGGTGACGCGCGCCGCCAGACGCTCGATCCGGGCCGGAGCCAGTGAGGCGGGCAGCCCGGTGCCGCGTGTGGCGGCGGCGGGACGGGTGGTGTGGTCGGTGACCATGACGGGGCTCCTTACTTCCGGCTCTGGACCGAGGTGGGGACCGGCATGTGCAGGGCGAGCTGCCCCTCGGTCACGACGTCGAACTGGACCGCCCTGATCGGGCGCAGCGACCGCAGGTCATCCGCCATACGGCCCTCGCCGACGTGGAGTTGGACAGCGCGTGGAAGCAGCGCGGTGCCGGCCGACAGTACGTGGGTCTGGCTCAGCGTCGAGTGCCACGCGCCGTTGATGGACGTGTAGGAGGTGAGGGCCGAGACCCGCTCTCCGCTCGGATACGCGGTCTGCGCCGGCGTGACCGCCGAGAGGGACAGGTCCGTTCCGCCGGCGTCATTGGCCACGCGTGCGCTCGTCCGCTGGGCGTCGATGTCGACATCGAGCCGGGTGACCCACTTGGGGAAGCCGTAGCCGTCGTGGCCGCGCACCTGGGCGATCTCCGTGCTCACCGGCAGGGACAGCACGTAGGAGTCGAGGTGCTCGTTCTTGAGGCCCGCGACGAGGTCGAAGAAGCCGAACCTGCCGTGCCGGGCGGGCTTCACGGCGATCCCGACGGCGGCCTCGGTGTAGGAGTCGATGTCGCACACGTCGTAGCTGAAGAACATCACCGAGACCAGCCCCACCCCTGGTGCGACTTCCAGCGGCGCCAGTTCTTCGGGCAGCCGGGCGCGGATCGCGCGGGAGCGGGCGAGCATCGTCAGCCGGGCGGTCGAGATGCGGTAGTAGAAGTTCGGCGTCAGCGTCGGGCCGATCGCCGAGTCGACCTTCGCCTTCGGCAGCCGCCGGAAGAAGTCCACTCCGCTGACGCGGGGATCACGAGCGACCGCGTCGAGATCCGTGTCCATCCGATAGCGGTCGTACAGACCCCCCTTGGGGACTCTCACCGTACGGCCACCCAGGTCCACCTTGGTCATTTCCTGCTGAGGCGATGACATCCGCGCAGCTCCCTCACTCACATGTTGACAGTGCTCACATGAAGCTAACCCGCAATGTAAGCACCGTCAACACCACACCGGGCCCCGCAGCCCGTGAGAACCGTTACAGCGGCAGGGTCCTGTCCGGAACCGAATCGCCTTCAGGGCCCGACGGGCGAAGGCGATGGTCATCGGTGCCGCGCTTCGTCCGCACCAGGACTCCGGCCGATGGCCGCCACCGGCATCCGGGACGCGGGAAGCTTCGCGTGAGCCGCCGTCTCGAATTGGCGCGCTGTGTGCGCAGGGCGTTGAGTGGAGATGCACACGGGGTGCGCATGCATGTGGTGCCCTGCACGGCGGACACCCCGGCACACCAGGAATCCGATCGCTGGTAGGAGGCATCATGCCTACTGGATCGAGCAAGAAACGCGAACGGCAGTACGAGCAGATCAAGGAAAACGCCAAGGAACACGGTGTCTCCGACCAGCTCGCCGAAGAGGTGGCGGCGCGCGCGGCACAGCCCGGCGGACGCTCCCGCAGCACCTCGCAAGGACCCACGAAGCACCAGCTGTACGAGGAGGCCAAGGAGAGGCACATCGACGGCCGCTCCACCATGAACAAGGACGAGCTGCGCAAGGCCCTCGGCCGCTGACCGCTCGCCCCCTCAGCACATGGCAGCACTCGTCGACGCGGCCACCGCCGCACGGCGACGGCACATGTAGGGCGACGGTCTGGCCTTGAAGAAGAGCGGCGCGCAGTAGCCGTACCTCGTCCAGGCCCCGTGGGGCCTGCGTGATCTCCGGAGGGGGCCATCACCGCGCCGCGGTGATGGCCCCCTCGACCACGCCCGTGGCATCCGAGTAGGAGCCGGGCAGGAAGTCGGCGGTGCCGACCGCATGTCCGTCGCGTGCGGCGGGCAGGTCCTTGAAGGTGCCGAGGTCGAACAGCTTCTGGATGTTGTTGGCCGGTGAGCCGTCGTTGTTCGTGCAGTAGATGACGTAGTCCGCGTCCTTGAGCAGGTCGGCCTTCTCGTACGACACCGACTTGGTGCTGCCGTCCTCGACCGCGTCCGACGCCGAGGCGAAGTGCGCCCCCAGCCGGTTCAGTACGTCACCGACGGCCGAAGTGGTGCTGCAGATCCCGTAGTTGCCGACGTCGAAGCCGCCCTGGATGACGTCCCAGTCCGAGTTCTCCAGTTCTCGTACACCTTCGTGAGGTAGGGGACGTCGACGCCGACGATGAGGACCGGTTGCGTGCCGCACTGGCCCTCGCGGGCCTGGACCTCGACCGCGCGGCATTCCCCGCGGAATCGGCTGTCGACCGCGTGCTCGTCGGCCGCACCTCGATCGTCGTCGCCCGCCGGCTCTCCCAGGCCGTCGCCGCCGACCGGGTCGTTCTGATGGCCGACGGACGGATTCGCGCCACCGGCACACACACCGAGCTCCTGACGACGGACAAGGCCTACGCCGCACTGTGGGAAGCGTGGACCGACCGGCCCGAGGTCTGATCCGACCGGCCCTTGAGCCGAACCGGCCGCAACACGGGCTGCGGTGCCGATCGGAACGCGGGCCTCGGTGCCGGCCGACCGGCTGGCCCTTCCCTCGGGGCCATCCGCCGCGCCGCGCCCGACGGGGTCCCGCCGCCTCACGCCGTCTCCGCCGCGTGATCGGCGCACATCTGGTCCAGATCGGTCGTCAGTGGTGCCGAAGTGGGCGATCACTGTGGGCGATTGCTCCGGTGAATCGGTAGTGTCCGCTGCGATGCACCAGGCCTGCGGCATCGCAGTCCGCGAGGAGGAGGATCACCATGCCCGATCGTCGGCACGAGGCCGCGGCGGACGAGGCGTCCGTACCGCCGCCGGAGGCACGTCGTGCGAGCGTGCGCGACACGGTGCGGCTCGCCGTGGTGATCGGCGCGCTCGGGGTGGTCTTCGGTGACATCGGGACCAGCCCGATCTACACGCTCCAGACCGTGTTCAACCCCAGCGACCCCCACCCGGTCCCGGTCAGCACGCAGAACGTGTACGGGGTGGTGTCACTGGTGTTCTGGTCGGTGGTGATCATCGTCATGGTCACCTACGTGCTGCTGGCGATGCGCGCCGACAATGACGGCGAGGGCGGCATCATGGCGCTGATCACGCTGCTGCGGCGGTGGAGTTCACAGCGCGGGCGTCGGACGGCCGCCGTACTGGCCGCACTGGGCATCTTCGGCGCGTCGCTGTTCTTCGGCGACAGCATGATCACACCGGCGATCTCGGTACTGTCCGCGGTCGAGGGGCTGAAGGTCGTCGAGCCGTCGCTGGGCAGCGCGGTCGTCCCCATCACCGCGGTGATCATCGTGCTGCTGTTCCTGGTGCAGCGCCGGGGAACCGCCGCGGTGGGCCGGGTGTTCGGGCCGATCATGATCGTCTGGTTCGTGGCCGTCGGCGCGTGCGGAGTCGTCGGCATCGCCGACCACCCGGACATCCTGCGGGCGCTGTGGCCGAGCTACGCGCTGGGTTTCCTGCTCGGCCATTTCGGCACCGCTTTCTTCGCGCTCGCGGCAGTGGTCCTCGCGGTCACCGGCGCGGAGGCGCTGTACGCGGACATGGGGCACTTCGGCCGCCGGGCGATCACCCGCGCATGGATGTTCCTCGTCTTCCCCGCCTGCATCCTGAGCTACCTCGGCCAGGGCGCGCTGATCCTCGACGATCCGCACAACATCAGCAGTCCGTTCTTCCTGCTCGTGCCCGAGTGGGGACGGTGGCCGATGGTTCTGCTGGCCACGGCGGCCACGGTGATCGCCTCGCAGGCGGTGATCACCGGTGCCTACTCGGTCGCCTCCCAGGCGGCTCAGCTCGGCTACCTGCCGAGGCTGCGGATCGCGCACACCTCCGAGTCCACCATCGGCCAGATCTACGTCCCCTGGATCAACTGGCTGCTGATGGTCTCGGTCCTGACCCTGGTCTTCGCCTTCCGCAGCTCCACGGCCCTGGCCTACGCGTTCGGCATGGCGGTCACCGGCACCATCACCATCACCACCCTGCTGTTCTTCTACATCGCCCGCACCAAATGGGGCACGCCCACCTGGCTGATCGCGATCGGCGCGACGCTACTGCTCTTCGTCGACCTGCTGTTCGTCGCCGCCAACCTGACCAAGCTGATCCACGGCGCGTGGCTGCCGCTGCTGATCGGCGTCACCGCGTTCACCGTCATGACGACCTGGCAGCGAGGCCGCGACATCGTCACCGCGGAACGAGCACGCCACGAGGGCTCGCTGCGCGAGTTCGTCGACAGCCTCCGCAGCGGGGAGACGTCGGTGCTCCAGGTCCCCGGCACGGCCGTGTTCCTCAACCGCGGCAAGGAGACGGCGCCGCTGGCCATGCGGGACAACGTGGAACACAACCACGTGCGGCACGCTCAAGTCGTGATCCTGTCCATCGAGACCGAGCCCGTGCCCCGTGTCTCGTCCGACCGACGGATCGACATCGACGACCTCGGCTACAGCGACGACGGGATAATCCACGTCACGGCCCGGTTCGGGTACATGGAGACGCCGGATGTGCCCGGCACGCTGGCGATGCTCGACCCGGCCCAGACCGAAGGGCCGTTGCAGCACGACCACGCGTCGTACTTCCTGTCGAAGATCGAGCTCCAGCGCGGCAAGGCACCGACGATGGCACCCTGGCGCAAGCGGCTGTTCATCGCCACCTCCTACATCACGGCCGACGCCGCCGAGCACTTCGGCCTCCCCCGCGACCGCACGGTCATCATGGGCTCCCAGATCGAGGTGTAGGCGCGCGTGTAGCCGGCGGCCGTACCGGCGGACGACAGGCACGTCGTACGGGAGAGGCGGCTTCTTCCACGTCCGCCGGAACCGGCCGGGCAGCGGCAGCGGCAGCGGCAGCGGCAGCGGCAACGGCAACGGCAGCGGCAGCGGCAACGGCAACGGCAACGGCAACGGCAACGGCAAGCCTGCGGAACCGTTTCTCCCGTACGTCAGTGGCGCGCGGGGTTCTCGGCCAGGGCGATGTGCGCGGTGACGCGTTTACCTTCGGGATCGAGGTGGACGTCGAAGCGTTCGGCGACGGCCATCACGATTTCCAGGCCGTGCCGGCCGAGCCTGCGGGCATCGCCGGAGCAGGCAACCGGCCGGACGCGAGCACTGTCCTGCACGGTCACCTCCACCGCGCCGCCCGCGATGCGCAATTCCATCAGGACGGGACCGGGGGCGTATTTGCGGGCGTTGGTGACCAGTTCGCTGACGACGAGTTGGGTGACGTCCATCGCGCGCGCCGAGACGGTCACCTCTCCGTCCGCACGGGCGCGGGCGAGGAAGTCGGCGGCCAGCCGGCGCGCCTGGGCGATGGAGGAGTCCGCGCCGTCGAGCGGCAGCGCGGTGGCCAGGGCATGAGCATGGTGCGGACTCACTTCGTCACCTCGGCCGACTGGCTCCATCCTCTGCCCGCCTTCGATCGCCTGGTGCGTTCGACTACCCGGGACGACCGGAAGCACACGATTTTCTCCAGATGGGTCTGACCGATCGCGTATGTCCTCTCGCGATACCGGGGCAAGCTTGCGGTACGTGCCTGGACCCGGGCCGCATCAGCGACCACAGGCGAGGACGACGTGACCACACCACAGCCCGCACAGCCCGGCTTTCTCTCGGTCCGGCATGCCCTCGTCGACGGCGTCCGCGTCGTGGCACTCCACGGCGACCTGGACCACGCCACCCGTGACCGCGCCGAGAGGGCACTCGTCCCACCGGACGGCGACGTCGCCTCCCGCACCGTGGCCGACCTCGCCGGGGTGGCCTTCATGGACTCCAGCGGCATCAACGCGCTCATCGCCGCCTACCGGCCCACCGCCGCGACCGAGGGATGGCTGCGCATCGCGGGTGCGCAGGCACCGTTGCGACGGGTGATGGAACTCGTCGGCCTCGACCTGCTCATCCCCTGCTACCCCACCCTGGACCAGGCCCTTCAGGACTGACGCGCCCCGGCCCAAGTCGGCGCCACCGCGCGCCTCCGTCCCGCGGCGCTCCCACCTCACAGGACAGCAGCACGAACCAGCTCCCGGCGCCTGCTCGCGCGTTAGGCTGGAACAGCACGTCAAATCTTTTGACGTCCGGTGGTAGTGGCCGCCGTCATGACGCCTGCGGAACCCGGGCACCGATCAGGGGGTACCGCATGCTTGACGTCACGTATCCCGGCGGCCTGCGCGGCGACGGACTGCCCGCGGCCCTCTCGGACCCACGGCGTCTGGCCGCGGTGGCGGCGACGGGACTGCTGGACACCCCACCCGAGGCAGCCTTCGAGGACCTCGCCCAGCTCGCCGCGGCGGTCACCGGCTGTCGGCGTGCCTTCATCACCCTGGTCGACGGCCGACGTTCGTTCTGGAAGTCCTGCGTCGGAGTGCCCGTCCAGGACCCGGCCCCACGGCAGAACCCGGTCGAGGAGAGCTTCTGCTACTTCCTCGTCGGCCTGGCCGGGGACCCGTTCGTCGTCGAGGACGCCGCAGTCGATCCCCGCACCCGTGCACACCCCTCCGTGGTGCCGATGAAGATCGGCGCCTGGGCGGGCTACCCGATCCTCGGCCCCGGCGGTGAGGTGCTGGGCAGCATGTGCGTGATCGACGACAACCCCCACGTCTGGCAGCCCGGCGAGCTGGGCTCGCTGGCCACCATGGCCCGCGCGGTCAGCAACGAGATCAACCTGCGTACGTCCCTGACCACCGCGGAGGAAGCCCTCGCCACCGCCGAGAGCGCCCTGGAAAGCTCCAGCGCGCTCGCGCGCAGTCTCCAGGACAGCCTGCTGCCCCCCGCGCTGCCGAAGGTGCCCGGGCTGGAGGCGGCAGCCACGTACCTGCCCGCGGCGGGTGGCACCACCGTCGTCGGCGACTTCTACGACCTCTTCCACGCCAAAGGCCCGTGGTGGTGCACCGTGATGGGGGACGTCTGCGGCAAGGGCACCGAAGCCGCCAAGGTCACCGCCCTGGCCCGGTACACCCTGCGCGCCGAGGCCACCCAGCACCTCTCCCCCGCCACCGTGCTGCGCCATCTGAACTCCGCCCTGATCGATCAGCGCAAGGGCGAACGCTTCCTGACCGCCGTCTACGCCACTTTCCGCGCCACTCCCGGCGGTCTCGCGGGCCGCCTGTGCACGGCGGGACACCTCCCGGCGCTGATCCGCCGTGCCGACGGCCGTATCCAGGAGGTCGGCCGGCCCGGTCACCTGCTGGGCATCCTGCCCGACGTGCACCTCACCGACGTCCGCTTCCGCCTCGCCCCCGGCGACACCCTGCTCCTGTACACCGACGGCGCCACGGAAGCGCGCGAACGCCGCACCGCCGCTTCCGGCGAGCGTCCCCTGTTCGGCGAGGCCGCCCTGGCCGCCGCACTCGCCGACTGCGGTCGCCTGGACGCCCAGGGCATCGTCACCCGCCTCGGCCGACTGCTGACGGAACACAGCGGTGACTGGGCCAACGACGACACCGCCCTGCTCGCCTTGCGCGTCCCCCAACAGGCTGACCCCGTCACGGGCTGACCCCGGGCGCACCCAGCCGTACGCACTCGATCGCACCGGCCGTGAGCAGGATGCCCACCCGCTGGTACGCACCCCTCGCGCGCACCTGCTCGTACGCACGCGAGCGCACCGGCCGGGGCAGCGCGCCACGAGCGATGGCGCCCGCCGCCCATCCCCCGCGCGCCGGCACCCGGGACGGGTCAGGCTGGAGTCATGGCCGCTGCGATCCCAGTCGTGGTGTACCCGGCCGCCGAGGACGGCGGCCGCCGCGTACGCGTGGGCGAGGCATTCCTCGGCATGGCGTACAGCCTGCTCGACGTGGCCGAGTTCCTGCGGCGGGCAGGCATCGAGGGGATCGAGGGGATCGAGCCGGACGATGTCGCGAGCTGGGACCGCATCGAGTGGAAAGGCGGCGGCCCACAGGCGTGGACCACGTGAACGCCCACCCAGCGGCGGATACGCGCGGCATCACCCGCCACGTCCGCGGGCAGGGCGCTCCGCCAGCCCGGCAGGTCATGGGCCCCGCCACAGCCAGCAGGTCATGAGGCGGCTTCTCCGGCACACGGGCCGAACCAGAGAAGCCTGGACCACGCCGGCTCCCCAGGGAGCACCGCCGGCACCGGTCTGCCCACCAAGTCCCCCTGGCCGGCCGACCCCACACCTCCCTGCACGGACCGACGCATCACCACTGCATCACCGCTCCTCTCCTCCCGCGGGCCCCAGCCTTGCCCTGACGCGTCCTCGGCACCATGAGCGTCAGTTTTCGGCGGAGGGCGAATGCCGGGGGTGGCGCCCGGGGCCCAGTGGACGGCCGGCCAGCGGGGTGGGAGAGAGATCGGCGTCTTCCTCCCCAGCCTCCAGGAGGGTGTCTGCGGCGCCCACGATCAGCGGGTCGGGGCGGCCGACCGCCGCGCTGTCCTTGCGGTCGTAGTCGATGCGCGCCAGGAGGCTGCGCAGGGCCTCCAGCCGGCCTCGTCGCTTGTCGTTGCTCTTCACCACCGTCCACGGCGCACGCGCGGTGTCGGTGGCCCGGAACATCTCGATCTTGGCGGCGGTGTACGCGTCCCACAGATCCAGCGAAGCCACGTCCGTGGGGGACAGTTTCCACTGCCGGACCGGGTCGACCTGGCGGATCGCGAAGCGGGTGCGCTGTTCGGCGCGCGAGACCGAGAACCAGAACTTGACCAGCGTGATCCCGTCGGCCACCAGCATGTCCTCGAAGGCGGGGCACTGCTGCAAGAACAACTCGTACTGTTCGTCGGTGCAAAAGCCCATGACCCGCTCGACCCCGGCGCGGTTGTACCAGGAGCGGTCGAAGAAGACGATCTCACCGGCGGTCGGCAGGTGGGGTACGTAGCGCTGGAAGTACCACTGCCCCGACTCCCGGTCGGTCGGCCTGTCGAGGGCGACGATCCGGGCTCCGCGCGGATTGAGCCGCTCGGTGAACCGCTGGATCGTGCCGCCCTTGCCGGCGGCGTCCCGGCCTTCGCAGATCACCACCAGGCGCGCCCCGGTGTCCTTCACCCAGCGTTGCAGCTTCAGCAGCTCGATCTGCAGGATCCGCTTGGCCCGCTCGTACTCCCTCCGGCTCATCTTCCGCTCGTACGGATAGTTCTCCTGCCACGTCCGGATCGGGGCACCGCGCGAGTCCAGCAGCACCGGCTGTTCGGGCCGGTGATCGTCCACGCTCAGCCCCGCCAACAGATCCTCGGCCTCGGAAAGATTCCGTTCTCGCTCGTCCACACCCCACCACGTACCCCCGGAACACGTCCGGGCACGAAGCCGCATCGGGACATGTCGCGGGGCCGGCTCAGGACGGCAAGGACGGCAAGGGCCCGAGTTGCGCTCGGCGGTTCAGAGGATCTGCAGCGCGGTCACGGGGCCCCCTGTGCCGCGACGCCCGCCGGCCGGCCGTTCCAGTCGTGCCGTCACCACACCTCGGGCCCACCGCCGTGCCACTCGATGACGGGCGAGTTCGCCACGTCGATCTCATCCACGCCTGCCCACCCCGCCCGGCGCATGATCTCCGCCAAGTCGCGCAGACTGCATGCCGTCCCCACGGAGGTCTGATCCACACGCACTTGGCGTCCCTCGCCTTTGACGGGCGGGTAGACGATCACGGAACGTTCGGTCACTCGGCAAGCATCACCCGCGGCCACGACCGCCGCATCCGGACGCATCCCGCGAGGCCGGGCCGCCCCTCCTCGTCGTCCCGGCCAGTGGCTGGTCGACGAGGTCGGTCCCGGACCAGGTGACTGGCGAGGCGACGCACCCGGGCCGGCGGCGTCCCAGGTCTGGGACGGTCGAAGGGGGGCATCCGTGCTGTTGATACGCAAACGGCGTCGACAACCGAGGTGAGCCATGACCAAGGACCTGACCCCCAAGTACACGGTGCCCGGCATCCAGCGCGAGGCGGCAGGCCGACTGATCGGGGCCCTCCAGACTCGCCTGCACGCGCTCAACGACCTGCACCTGACGCTCAAGCACGTGCACTGGAACGTGGTCGGGCCGCACTTCATCGCCGTCCACGAGATGATCGACCCGCAAGTCGACCGGGTCCGGGACATGGCCGACGACGTGGCGGAGCGCATCGCCGCGCTCGGCGGGGTCGCACAGGGAACTCCGGGCGCACTGGTCTCCGAGCGTACCTGGGACGACTACTCCATCGGCCGGGCCGACGCCATCGCGCATCTCGGCGCGCTCGACCTGGTCTACACGGGAGTGGCCGAGGGCGTCCGCGCGGCGGTCAAGGAGGCGGGTGAGATCGACCCGGCCACCGAGGATCTGCTGATCGGGCAGCTGCGTGACCTGGAACAGTTCCAGTGGTTCGTGCGCGCGCACCTGGAGAGCTCGGGTGGCACGCTCGCCACCGGCCGGGCTCACACGGAGGAAGAAGCAGCGGCGCGGGGAGCCGAGCTGAACTGACTTCCCTCCCGGTGCCGACGGGCCGGGTCTCCTACGAGAACCGGCCCGTCGGCACCGGCCGGGTCCTCGAAGCCGGTGAAGCCGGTCGCAGCGCGTGCACCCTCGGTCAGCGCTCGGGCAGAGCGGTCCGCAGTGCGCTGCGTCCGTGACCCCAGGCTTCGCGGATGTAAATCTCGAGACGGTCTTCCAGCAGGACCGTCGCCGCGCAGCCGAACGCGATGTCCTCTTCCAGCTCCGGTTCGTCGGCGAGGAGGCCGCCGATGACCTCGTGCCGTACCACCTGCTCGTGGACGGCGTCGGCCTCGACGTGCTCGGCGTAGAAGTGCTCGGCGGCGCGACCCGCTCCGCACCGCTTCATGGCCTTGGCCAGCCGCCTGGACCCCGGAGGTGAGGTGACCTCGACGCAGGCGAAATGACCGACGAGCGCGCCGCGCAGCGCGCGGTGCAGGCCGAAGAGCGACATCAGGTTCACCGTCGCCAGCAGCGCCGGCGGTGCCTGGTCCAGATAGCGGCCGTACGAGGGATCCAGGCCGAAATCGGTCATGAGATCGGCGAAGAGCCGCGCGTGGATGCGGTCGGGGCGCCCGGCGCCGAACTCGTCGTACTCGATGGCGACGAGCGCGGCCTTGGCCCTGCCGGTGAGCCGGGGGATGGCCCAGGCGTGGGGGTCGGCTTCCTTGAGGTGGTACAGGGAGCGCAAGGCCGCGTACTCACGCAACTGCCAGAGTTCTCCGCCGGTTTCGAGCGAGTGGCTGAGACTGCCGGAGAGGTCGACGGGCTCGACGAGCAGCGGGGCGAACGCGTCCTCGACCGACCGGGGACCGTCCACCAGCTCGCCGCGCAGGGCGTGCAGGAAGGCCGCTTCCATGGCCCCCCGCATCCGCAGCAGGTCGGGGTCCCATTCCCGCTGGTCGTCCACCTGGTCGAAGCCACGGTAGTGCAGTTCGTAGAGCAGGTAGAGGGCGAGGTGCAGGTCTTCGCCCCAGGGGTCGGCCCTGCGTATGGATTCCGCCGCGTACTCCGGGGGGCCGCCGGAGCGCAGGGCCCGTGTCACCGCGCCGGACAGTTCGCCCCGCCCTTCGACGAGGCGCGGGCCGACGGCGGTCGCCGTAGGGGTGCCGGAGGCGCGAGGGGTCATGTCGGTTTCCTGTCCTCGGGTGGCGACGTGGTCCGCTCGCGACGGCGATGACTGGTGTCGCACCAGGGGTACGTACGGCTGCGGCGGCAGGTGCAGATCGCGACCATGAAGCGGTCGGACCGGGCGATCGTCCCGTCGTCCAGGACGATCTCGACCGGTCCTTCGACCAGGACCGGGCCCTGCGGCTCCAGGGACACCCGGCGGGCGGGCGCCGTGACGGACGACGGGCACGGGCGGCGGTCAGCGGTACCGGGCACGGATGATCACCAGGTCTTCCCATTCCTCGGCTTCCGCCACCAGACCCTGCTGCTGTAGCCAGGCCCGTCGCGAGCGCAGAACGGGGCCCCACGGAACCGAGGCCTCCGCACTGACTTCCGCGTCCAGCCCCAGCCTGGCGAGGCAGTCGAGCGTCTCCGCCGCCCCGCACATCCCTGAGTGCACCATGAGCAGGACCCCGTCGCGACGCAACAGAGAGGGGGCGCTCGCGCAGATACGGTCGATGAGCCCGCGCCCGTCGGGACCCGCGTCCCAGGCCCGCTGCGGTCCACGAGAGGGAAGCCGGTCGCTCGGGGCGGGGACGTACGGCGGGTTCGCGACGACCAGATCGAACCGGCATCCTTTGGTACGCGCCTCGAAGTCGCCGTGCAGGACACGCAGCGGGAGCCGGTGACGCCAGGCGTTGAGCCGGGCCGTGACAACCGCGGGCCACGAGATGTCGACCGCCGTGACCCGGGCTCCCCTGGCCGCGGCGCGCAGAGCCACGGCGCCGGTGCCCGTACCGATCTCCAGGACGTCCGCGGCGGGCCGGACATCCTCGTGGGCGAGCGCCTCCGCGAGCAGCACGGTGTCCGCTTGCGGCGGGTAGGCGCCCGGCAGCGCCATCAGGCCGTCCGGCAACGTGGCCGTGGACAGAACCGACAGCGTGGACGAGGTCTCGACCCTCTGGGGCACCGCGTACCTCCGGGTTCGCGTGCGACGTACGGACTCGACGCCACGCTCCGACTGCCCTGTGCACAGCTCCCCACCCGGAACTGCGTCGATCTTCAGAGGAACCGACGAATTTCGGGACCCGGTTGTCGGAGGCGCGTCAGCCGCCCTTGCGGCCGACGGGGTGATCGCGAGAACAGCGTCACGGTGGTCAGCCTGGCCATGTACCGGTCAGGCCACGAGTGGCGGTGGCTCCGGCACGGTCGACGGCTGCCTTGACCGCGGCGAAGATGGCACCTTGGAGCGCGGCCGCGAGCAGCACCTCGCGCCAGGTGCGTCCCTCATCGGTGGCGTCGGGGGCGTCGTCATCGTGGCGGAACACTTTCCAGGCCTGCTTGAACATCGCCCCGGCGATCATGCCGCTGGCCGCTCCCAGAGCGAGACCGACCGGCCTGTAGGCGATCTTTGATGCCTTCATGTGAATCACTCCTTCCCGCGACGGCGGGCAGGCCGACGCGTGCCGTCACCATCGCCATCGCCACGGCCGTCATGCTCAGAAGCACGGAGTACGTCCCCCCCTCCGGCCCAAGTACCCCGAACGAGCCTGTTCAGGACCGGCAGGCACGCCCCGCGCGATCCTCCCCGCCGAGGCCGACGACGTGGGCGATCTCGGTGGGTCCTGAGGGTCTACGCCCGTCGTGGCCGAAGCGTCCTTCGTCCCGCTGGGACGCTGGGATCGGCCTCGGGGACCGGTGTCGTGATGCCCTTTTCCGCCGAGCCCTTGCTCTGGTCCCCCGGTAAGCGCAGCGCAGGCTAGCGCAGTAGCCCCGGCACGGGGGCCTGCCTGTCCGCCGGCACGGGGGCCTGCCTGTCCGGCAACGGCCTGTACGACAGTGCCCCACCCCACTGCGGCCTCTTCGACTACCGGCCGCCCAGGAGGGCACGTCGCGGACAGCGCTCCAACTGCGCGTCCGGTCAGGTCTCCTGCGGAGCGGCGGACGAAAGGCCCGTCTCCAGCGGCTCGTTCATTAGGCTGAACGTGATGCGGGTGCCGTCCGCGTACTCGGGGTCGACGCCGATGGTCCCGCCGTGGAATTCGACGATCTTCCTGCACATCGCCAGGCCGATGCCGCTTCCTTTGTAGGCGTCCTTGGTGTGCAGCCGCTGGAAGATCACGAACACCTGCTCCGCGTACTGGGTGGAGATGCCGATGCCGTTGTCGGTGACGGCGAACCGCCACAACTCCCCATCCCGCACGGCAGATACGTGGATCCTCGGTGGTTCCTGCGGGCGACGGAACTTGACGGCGTTGCCGATCAGGTTCTGCCACAGCATGCCGATCTGCGTGGGATCGGCGACCAGGGTCGGCAGCGGGTCCTGGGTGATCACCGCATCCGCCTCTTCGATACTGACGCTGAGGGCGGAAAGGGCCTGCTGCAGCGCCGAGTTGAGGTCGATGCTCTCGTGGTCGCGGTGGACGCGGCCCACCCGCGAGAAGTCGAGCAGGTCGTTGATGAGGGTCTGCATACGGTTCGCCCCGTCGACCGCGAAACCTATGTACTGATCCGCCCGGTCGTCGAGCTGACCTCCGTAGCGCCGCTGCAGCAACTGGGCGAAACTGGAGACCTTGCGCAGGGGCTCCTGAAGGTCATGGGAGGCCACGTACGCGAACTGCTCCAGTTCGGCGTTGGACCGCTGGAGATCCATGGC
Organism: Streptomyces sp. NPDC002306; assembly: GCF_053593435.1. Lineage (NCBI taxonomy): Bacteria > Bacillati > Actinomycetota > Actinomycetes > Kitasatosporales > Streptomycetaceae > Streptomyces > Streptomyces sp. NPDC002306. The sequence goes on along the minus strand of NZ_JBSFCK010000024.1, from coordinate 2,204 downwards.
CTGCGCGTCGAGGCGCAGCCGCGCTTCCTCGGTGAAGTCCAGTTCCCGTACGAGGCGCCTGCGCATGAAGTCGATCTCGCCGCTGAGCCGCCGCAGGTCCGCGGGACCGGTCGGCGTGATGGCGTGGCCGAATTCGCCTTCGGCGACGGTGCGGGCGTCCGCCCCGAGCCGCTCCAGCGGTGTGGTGATGCCCCGGCGCAGCGCTTCGAAGACCGTTGCCGCGAGGACGACGATGAGGAGCGCGATCGCGCTGAACACCCAGTTCCGTAGCCTCATCGTGGCCGCGAGGTCCTCTCGCGCCCGCACCCGGTCCGCGCGCAGCCGTTCCTGTTGGGTGGTCATGGCCGTACGCAATGCGTCGAAGGTCCTTTTGCCGTCGGCGGCGCGTTCGGTGGCCAGGGGCGAGGGCGAGCCGGGCGGTGAGGCCGCGATCGGGCGGGCGATCCGCTCCTGCCACGCTCCGACGGCGTCCTTCACGACCTTCAGATCGCGCAGGCCGTCGGTGTCGCCCTTGAGCAGCTCCGAGAGCCTCGCGGTGTGCGTCTTCTGCTCGGCGAGTCCCTGTTTGTAGGGCCCCAGAAAGTCCGGCGAGCCGGTCAGCCCGTAGCCGCGGATGCCGGTCTCCTGGTTGAGGAGAGCCGCTTCAAGGCGGATCGACGTGGTCAGCGCGGGAGATTTCACGTCGATGAGATCATCGCTGATCGACGCCGTCCGCCCCAGGACCCACGCCCCCGTGGCCCCGAGCAGGGCCAGGACGGTCAAGGACAGGGCCACTCCGCGGCGAAGCCACTGCCGGGTCGTCCACGTGGACAGCCCACGCGCACGCGGCAGCCTCTCGTCGCCGGTCATCCTCTGTCCCTCCGCCGTGACGGCCGCCTTGGAAGACGGCGCAGCGCACACTGTAGGCGCACTCGACAACAGTTGTTGTCGTGAGACAGGTATGGGGCCTAGTGTGCCCGGTATGCCTGGCAGGAACTTCGATGTGGATACGAGCACGCAGGAGAAGTCCGCACGTGCGGACGCGGCCGTCGACGAGCTCGCGCGGCGCCTCACCCTCCAACTGCTCGCGGACACCCCACACTCGACATCCGACGAACCGACGCGGGCCCTGACCCGGCTTCACGTACTGACGCACCTTCAGCGGGCGGCCGAACGCCTCCAGCGCACCGCGGCCTTGGACGCCGCCCGGGCCGGCGCCGGCTACCCGCAGATCGGCGAAGCGAGTGACATGACACGCCAAGGAGCCCGGCGCCGCTGGCCGGGACTCTTCCACCACTCTGACGAAGCACCCACGGAGCACCCGATGCCGGCCACGCCCGCCCGCCCGTTCGACGTCCTGCTCGTCGAGGACGACGTCGCCGACGCCCTGCTCATCGAGGAAGCGCTCTCGGAGCGGGGTGCCCGCAACCTGGTCCGGGTCACCGACGGCGTCGCCGCGCTGGAGCACCTGCGCACCCGGGGCAGCGTACGTCCCGACCTCATCGTCCTCGATCTCAACATGCCCCGGATGAACGGCCGTGACCTGCTTCGGGTTCTGAAGACCGACGAGAACCTGCAGACCATCCCCGTGGTCGTCCTCACCACGTCATCCGCGCCGGACGACGTCGCCGACGCCTACAACAGCCACGCCAACGCCTACGTGACCAAGCCCGTCAACCTGGTGGAATTCGAAGAGGCCGTGCAGAGCATCGACACCTTCTACCTGGAGACCGCGACCCGGGCGCCCCGCGTCTGAACTCCCACTCGAAAATTGTGGGCCCCTCCGGGTCACCCCCGACGTCGGCCTGAAACCGGGAAGTTGTCCCACAGAAGCTTCTGCGTCAATTCTTTGGTGTCCGGTCAGAAATGCGTGAGGGCGCAGGAGTGCAGGTCGTTTCGCGGGGCACATGAGGCGACGGAGGTTGAAAACTATGGTTCCCGTACTTCTTGTTCTTCTGCTCGCCCTGGTCCTCTTCGGCGCCGGTTTCGCGCTCAAGGTTCTGTGGTGGATCGCAGCCGTCGTCCTGGTCGTTTGGCTTCTCGGATTCGTGATCCGCCCCGCGGGCACGGGTGGCAGGCGAAACCGCTGGTACCGCTGGTAAACAACAGTCATCACGCCTGATGGGGGTGGGGGCGGCGCCCCGGCGGCCGGGGCCCCCCCCCCAGACGGGGGGGTTTTGCCCGGGGGGGAAGGATTCGGGGGGGCACCCCAGTGGGGGGGACAA